>JABSRQ010000079.1 GCA_013215055.1 Pseudomonadales bacterium
AAATAAAACCCAAAGGTTTGTGCATACTTCCCCATTTCCATCCCAGAAGAAGAATCGTCAACACTAACTTCAATAAATTGGTAATTGATGCCATAAAAAGAAGTGAACCCCTTTGCCTCATAGGAAACAGACTCACTACAGAACAAACACAATAATATTACGCTAAGAACATATATGGTTTTATCCCTCATAAATCACCCCCCATTATTTTTACAATCTCTCACCATATGAACCAAATGCAGAGCTTCACGGTTACCATGAAAAATAAGGCTATTTTGATATTGATAATAATAACTACGTTCATCATGAGTTATATTTGGTGTACTACTCCAAACATGACTGAGTGGTATATTGGGGAAAACAAAGGGGTTAAGTGCAGGCTGCTCACATTGAATTTCAATAGTCTGTTGTAGCTCCTTGATATTAGGTATTCGCCATGCGGTCGTTGCGGCGCTCAGCCCAAGCGATTCATTTGAAGAGTATTCGAGCGCAGCTTTCCATGTCAGATATAATGGCTGCCCGTTATTACACAAGTCACCCGACAGTCCGGCCACACAACGGCGCCAAATAAGGCCGGTAAATGTATCAAATACATTGCCTTGTGCATCTTGCTTAAATCGGGCAATAGGCGCGGTTAATATGGCGCGTGAGTTACAATGCTGTTTAGGGGCCAGTTTACGCCTTAGGCTGATATTTTTTTCAGTCTGATTTGATACAAGAACTGGCTTCCCTTGTGCGCTGTGCTCACGCACTAATCGAATATATCTTGCCTCGTCACTGCTGCTTCCCGCAACGTGTCCATAATAAAAATCCACAACCCAGACGCTATTGATATCATCGATATCGATGTTTGAAGTCCAATAAAATCCTGGGGATGTATGTGGGAAGTGGCTTGCGTCTATACTCGGAAACGGATGCCCGTAATCAACCAGGTCCTGCAATTCAACTTTATCAGGTAGGCGCCAATCACTAAATCCACACAAAGAATGAGTATTCACCGCCTGAATATAGGCATCTGTATCACAGCCTTGGGCAAGATTACAATTTCCGTTGTCGGGCGTTGAGTAGTCAAGCATATTCGGGTTATACCAGCTAAAGGTATGTTTTTTATGCCCGATATCATCACTAAGTTCGTTAGTTTTAACCTCCCACATCATGCCTGTGTGATTATCCAGAACGCAACGCCATTCACTTGCATCATTCGCCAACAGGTTGCCGGCTACATCAATTTTGCTGAAGTCAAAACCGGCACGACCTGCCCCCATCTTATTTAGCGAGTCGTCACTATCTCTGCCATGGTGACAATCCTGAGTCGTTTCAGATGACGATGAGCAGTAGGTATCATTACCTTTCGACAACTCTCCAGATGCAATAATACCCGTATCATTTAGCTTCATCACCACGTTATCGCAGCTACAGTCTCCATCACACAAAGGTAATCTCGGAAATACCACATTGGTTGTTACATCCTGGTTGCTTTCAACATCCTGCTCAAGGCCATCATCATCATTTTCTTCTACCTCTACGGGTTCATACTGACACCCTGCACTTAGCATCATCAACAGCAGTACTAACGTGCAAAAAAACCTTTCACGCCATGACCAACCAGATTCCACTAACCTCATATTCCAACCCTGACAATAAATTGAATCATAAAATAAAGAATGAATGACCGGTTATGCTTCAACCTCTTTCTTTTTTGATAATTCAAGTTTTATACCAACCTGATTTTTTCTCCAGAAAAGGTCATGGAAAAAGGTTAATGCAGTAAATTGCATATCTGCTCAGATGAATGCACCATTAACTTTACATTTAGAGGTAACAAGAAGGACTATTGATAATTTTATAATGTCGTTATGTACAGCTCGTTGAATAAAACATCCAACCTTCTGCATATTGATTTGCAAAAAGCAAAAATCGAATGATTTTTACTCGCTCAAAAATATACTGCCGCCATTTTTTATGGCCACGCTATTTAGTCATACAAACCTGTAAATTGGCACCATATGGTCATCAGGTACACGGCAATGATTTCCTTGCATCTTACGTACTCTCAATTATTTATAGACTGTTCTTGTCAACTCAAACCGGACACCCCATTAAGTTGATAATGCATTCAAAGTTAATGAATAATCTATGCGCTAAAGTCGTTTTTTGTGATGCCGTGGATTATTTATATATAGGTGAGCTTAGAGACAAAAGTAGGGTTTATTTATAATTGAACCCTAATACACAAGGCGGTATTATCATCGAGTTGTAATAGCTTTATCCCTTGCGCTAAAAATTCCACCTACGGCTTAGTAAAAATTATGAGTGAATACTTACAGAAAGTTTCAAACGATTATTGGAATATACGTGGTGACTTTAAAATCGGCGGAGTTTTAAATATTGGTACACATGCGTCTTTAGTCAGGTGCTTGAATAGTAAGTTTGTACTTCTAGATGCTTATACTTTACAAGGTGATGTGAAGGAGCAAGTTGATAGATTAAGTCAAGGTGGAGCGGATATTGACGCCATTATTAATTTACACCCCTTTCATACTGTTCATGTAGAGAGGGCGCACGAACAATATCCACATACGAAACTTTATGGCACACAGAGGCACCACGATAAATTTCCTCATTTGCCCTGGCAAACAGAGTTAACTGAATCGGATGCGTTTGCGCGCTTATTTGCGGATGATTTTGAGTTTTCGATTCCTGCCGGTGTCGATTTTATAGCTAGCAACGAACAATTGCATTTTTCATCGGTACTTGCGTATCACAAAGCTTCAAAGACGATTCATGTAGACGACACTCTCACATACATGCCTTTACCAGGACTGCTGGGTAAAGTGAAGAAACCAGAAGTCACGTTTCATATTACTTTACCGGCGACTTTGCAAAGACGGGCGGGTGCCGCGCAGGAGTTTCGAGACTGGGCTGAGCAGTTAGCTTCGAGATGGGCCGATGCTGAGAATCTTTGTGCTGCGCATTCAGCCGTTATATTGGGCAGTGAAAACTCATCGATATCGGTAGCCGATAGAATACTGCTGGCGTTAAAAAAGGTTAAAAACACATTGAAAGTACATGAGAAAATATTTGGTTGAACGTTGAATTTCAGAGTTGATATGACTTGAGTTCAGCTTTCAGTCGTTTGAATTAACTCAGTGCTATAAATCAAACAACTACCACTCAACGACATCGACATTTTGTACTTCAAGATTTAAGAAAATGGGGGTTTATCCACTTTATACTCTGTGTCTACCTGGTAGGGTATTACTGTTTTTCGAAAGTGGGAGAGAATTTTGATGTGAGTTATGCACCGGGAAGCCGAAAAGATAAATCCTGTGAGTGTCAAATATAAGGCCTGCCCTGAGGTTAATACTGAGGCTTGACCCCGAGGCTGAAAATTACTGATGAGCAACGTTAATGTATTTTAAATTTTTCACTTAGGTATTTACACTGTCATGTATCTATCAGAAATGCAGATTCAAAAGGATATTTTCTAGAATTAAATCACGTTAAATAGAACCCGGCCGATAAGCCGACAACACAAACCAGATGATTAGCACTGCAGCTAGGTTGATGAATGAGGTTTATCCCCGATAGTAGCAAATTTAGTAGCAAGAATGTAGGCAACCCTAGACTAGAAGAGCACCGGCTAAGAACCACAAGAAAATGCCTCAGTACAGACACTCAACATGATTCCTTCGTACCAACAACTCGACTAGACTGCACATGACCTCAACATAAAAGGTAATGTATGTGCGGACGTTTCGCAGTATCAGCAAAGTCGATCACTCCAGCAGTATCTGAACGCTTCAATATCGACTTCACCACGACAGACAACATGGACTTGCGACCTACCGATATCATCTCGACAGTCATCAAGTCAGGTGCTGGCTATCAACAGCTAAACGCCTCATGGGGCATCAAGCCTTCATGGTCTAAAACACTGCTTATCAATGCTCAATCTGAGACTGTTTCAAGTAAGAGAACCTTCAAATAATCCTTCGCTCTCAGGCGCTGCCTAGTGCCTTGTACAGGCTGGTATGAGTGGACTGGAACTAAAGGGAACAAGGCAAAGAATTACTTCTCACAAGCCTCGGGAGAACCGTTATACATGGCTGGTGTGTGGTTCGAGGGAGAACAGAAGCAGCTTGTGACTCTGACCACCAAACCTAACGAGAAGTGTGCAGAGTACCACCATAGAATGCCTGTGATAGTACTGCCTGAGAATGTTGATTACTGGCTTAGTAGTGAGCCTGAGACATTAGAGCCTTTCATGCTAGCTATTGAGCCGAGCTTGATTGAAGTCAGTAGTAGGTGAGCTGTGAAGAGGTATCACAGCGTGCCTTGTTAAGGCTGATTGGTGTCAGAAGCAGTCTATCGAAAGCATGAAAAAGCCCAGTTAAATACTGGGCTTCTGGGGCTGCTTTCAACTCTAAAGCTGGCATTAACATGCGTTTGTTAGAGTGTTTCCATTATGACTGGAGGAAGACCAACGATTTTAGCCACGGCCTTTAATCTTTTTTTGCTGAACATCCAACCCGAACTAGTCTTAACCTGTAGCATGCCTGATGTGCTTAAAACTAAAGATCAAGTCGAGTTCCAATTGGCATGCGTTCGAGTAGATCATTATAGGGGGAGGGCGTGATCAGTGGAATAATTGCTTTATTTCCTGACAACTCATAGTTTACTCGATTAAAATAAAACTCGTCCTTTTCATAACCGGTATCAAAGCTCAACTTATTGCCAAGTTCATCGTATGTGTTACTCCAGACTCTATCTATGGTGCCATCAGCGTTCGTATCAAAGCTGGTGGTTAAAAGATTTCCTCTTTCATCATATGTATAAGTCGTTTTTTTTCTTGGAGAATCATAGCCACCATAGTCACGGGTAGAACTTAGTCGATTTCCTCGTTCGTCATAAGTATAAACATACGTTTCAGATAGGATATTTGAAATAGGATTAAATCCCTCTTCACCGATCAGGTTCTCTTTATCATCATATTTGTATCGATGAATGTGATTAATGATGTGATCTAATCCGTAGTCAGTACTAATGCTTAATACCTTCCCACTGGTAGTATATTTATAGGAATCCTGTTTTTTAGAGAACGTTGGGTCATCCTGAAGGAGAGTATATGTAAGGGGGTTTCCATCGGCATCATAAGTATACGATTCAATTTTTTCAGGAAACTCATTGCTATTGGTGTACAGCCTGTAGGTTGAAACTTTTCCTTGTTGTTCATAACTATAGATTTCTTTTTTATCAAAAAATCCATCGATGCCTTCATTCAATATATAACTAGTTAGACGCTGCTCAGTATTATACGTATAAATTTCACTCTTTTCGTAAATACCATCAGAATTATAATCGCCATACTTTTCAATTAAATTTCCTATATCATCGTAAACAAAATCGACAGTGTTGCTTCGGGAAAAATTATATTCTTTGATTAAATTTCCAAGTTCATCATAAGTGTAATAAATATTGATGAATGGCTCTTTACCGTATGCGTGATAATCGAATGTGACAGTCAAAAGCTTCCCGGCAGCATTGTAATCGAAGTGTCGAGTTTGATTCTTTTCTGATGAACTCCGTTGGTAAATAGAACTAATTATTCTACCTTGGCTGTCATAGGTTAATGTATCAATTACCCAGTCGTGATGTTGTTCGCGCTTTCTTTTTATTGTCAGCGTATCCGATTCTAAGATTTCCGCTGGGGAGTTACTGTCAGAATCTGTATCAGTACCTGTGTCGGTACCAGTGTCTGTGTCTGTAACTGTATCGGTAACTGTGTCGGTACCAGTGTCTGTGTCTGTAACTGTGTCTGTAACTGTATCGGTAACTGTGCCAGTATTCGTACCTGCATTAGTGTTAGGTGTACCGTCAGCAGAGGAATCACCTCCTCCACAGGAAGCCAGTATTGAGCATAAAATTATAAGTCTGAAATAGTGATACATCGCAGAGTCCATTCATGATTATTTTCAAATGCATGATAAACAGAACGTCAGCTAATAGAAATAGTTATATCATTTACATCTGTTTAATGTGACCAACGCAGAAAGGAAACTATAAAAGCTATGATGTGGCCCTCCTGATTAAAGAAACTATTTACTTATTGGAATCATCAACAGCCGCAGTTGACACAAACCGGCTTTATAGATTGGCCGGTTAACTTGCTCCAAATAAACTACTTTGGAAGCTCTTTGACGGGCTGGTGTGTGTCAAAAGCGGGCATTGAGGTTAAAACCACTTAGCTAAACCGTCAGCCTGCAATGAGGATTATTGCAGCCCTTCAGAGTGTGAGTATAAGAGTATAAGGCCCATAACCGCGATTCCAGCTTGAAATCGATGGTATGCTTTGACTCTGGCCATACAGACATCCATGGAAACCCTGAGCCTTTAGCCTTTAACTGCATAATAAGGTTAACCTGTTAGGCCAGATTGTTGGATTAAATAATGTTAGAACAAGTGAGCCTATGGTTCTACCCAACAAACATGAGTAATATAGGCAGGTAGATGCATCTTAGATGTTCTAGCTAAAGATATTGGAGTATTGGAATATCTTGGTTGAAAGGATTGTTATGCGATTTATATCAAGGCTTCCAGTCAATAACTCAGTTCTCTAGATATATAAAATATTTGTAATGGATTGCTCCATGATTAATTCGATCGTAAAAAAACTATTGATTTTATCTACATTTTTCATTGTCTTAGCTTGCGGTGGAGAAGGTGGAAATACTGATAACTCTATCAGTGAAGGGGATTCAAATAGTACTGATAGCAAGAGTGATCCAGTAAAAAAGTGTGATATTTATAATTCACTATCAGATACAAGGAGTTGCGACTTTTCAGGCATTTTCTTCTACCGTCATGGGTTTACTGATATGGACTTCACTGGTTCAAACTTCTCTGGTGCGATCTTTGAAAGTGAGGTTAGACCTGGTATTGGGAGTGTAAAATTTTCTGATAGTGACTTTACTTCTACATATTTCGACCAAACAACCAGTGTAGATAGGCTATTTATCGAAAATTCCACTATTCATAATACTGTTTTTGATAACCTCATATTTAAAGATATGGCTTTTTTTAGAACCGTAATTACTGAATCATCTTTAAAAAATTTAACTCAGGAAATAAGATTTGATTCTGCTACTACATTTGACCGCGTAGATTTTACCGGATCTTTCTTACCGTATCGATTGGCAGAGAAAATGAATTTGAATGGTTCCGTTTGTCCGAATGGCATAGTTGAAGAAAACGGACATTGTGAACATAATCTGATTCCTGATATTCCTGATATTCCGGAGATTCCTGAGCCAGAATGTGGTGAGGTTATTAGCCTTCTTCTTGATGGTTCAACAGGTTTATCGTTATCCATATCAGAATATTTATTCGATAATGAACAGTATTCCTTGAGTTACAGCATTGTTCCCGACTCTTCTGGTAGCAGGACGGTTCAGAGAACACCGAATAATGGCGATATTCATTTAAGTGAGGCCTGTGAAAAAAGAACGAGGATGTTACTAGGTGAGAGTGTTTTTGATAATGAAGAAGCTTGGAGTATTGAATTTGTTGTAAAACGTAAAGATGTTAAAGGTTTTATTGATGCCAATACCCCCGTTATTGATTTATTTCAGACAACTAGAAAAGTTACCCCTGATACTTTTACCGTTATCTATAGACAGGGGGCTGGAAAGGGGACTTCAACAACGCTTGATTGCGATCAAGATTGGGAAATGTCTGTGTGGGATAGGCAACAAGAATTAGAAGATGAATTTGGTGATCTTAATAATGTATCTGTACGAGATATTCTTTCTTGCTCAGGTTATACCTGTTTATCTCTAGGCCTACGACCCGTTAAGGATAAAGTGAGTTGTAGTTTTTCCTTTCCTGCTGTCACGTTGCCTCGATTGCTAGCAGATGGTAAGGCCCCATTTTTTTCTGTTGCTTTGAAAGGTAAACTTGAGTCAACTAACTACTCTACCGTGTCTGGACATGATGTTTGGTTATTGCATATATATTAACATTGGACAGTTAGTTAATTTCCGACGAGGGGTATAAGTAATATAACCGCGAATTCATCGAGCTGTCAGAAACCTTTCCTTGATGTATCTTCACAACTTAAAAGGAGTCAGTTAAATGGCTGCTTCACATCTCAAAGCAGCCCTAATATTTATCGGTTCATTTTGATCTCTTAGGGCTGGAGTTGACACAAACCGGCTTTATAGATTGGCCGGTTAACTTGTTCCAATTAAACTATTGTGGATAGGTTCCGCACTGATCAAGCTCTTGCTCATAACGGATAACAATCTGGCCCGTTTCAGCTGCAATTTTCTCTGGCAGTTGATAGCGTCCATCTGGCTGCCTGACGTATAAAGAAGTGGGACAAAGCCAACCCCTATGATCATGTTAAGAAAAAGAAGTTTAAAAAGGCGTCAGTGACCTATTTAGAGTTTGATGAGATCGATCGTTTATTTGTGGAATTGGATAAATCAAGAAACCCTCATGTGAAGGTCATTACTGAAATTTGCTTGGAAACCGGGTGCCGGTGGGGAGAAGCCCAGGGATTAACGCGAGCTGATGTACATGCAAGGATGGTTCGCTTTGAAGATACCAAGAATGATGAGGATCGCAGTGTGCCTATCTCTGCAGAATTAGAGAAAAAGATTCTTACAGGAGCTGGACATGGTCCATTGTTCAGTAATTCAATGGATGCTTTTAAGAATGCGGCTGAACGTGCGGGGCTGAAATTGCCAAAAGGCTAAAAAACACATGTACTACGTCACTCATTTGCAAGTCATGTGATGATGGATGGCGGAAGTTTATTAGATTTGAAAGAAATACTGGGTCATAAAACGATTGATATGACGATGATCTATGCGCATTTATCTGCATCACATTTGGCTGAAGCGGTAAAACGTAACCCACTGGCGCAGATGAAAAGAAGTGAAGAAGAAAAACCTGATTATGAATCGATTCTAAAGCTGTGTGGACACAATGTGGACGATTTAGACGATGAGTGCAAGTTTTTCACTTTCTACTTAGATGTAAGTAGTTGAAATTAAAAAGAAAAATGGTGGGCCTTCCCAGACTTGAACTGGGGACCTGCCGATTATGAGTCGGATGCTCTAACCAACTGAGCTAAAGGCCCATTTTCCTTTAATTGTTTTTTAAGCTGATTGTGTAATTACACGGGCTCTCAAAACAGGCCGCAGATTATAACCATAAGCTTTGGATTTTGAAACCTTTTTCCATTCTGTCGTTCCAAATTTTGCTTATATATTCTTATACTTAAGTGATAATGTTTAAAGTGAATCAATTTTTGATCAATGAAGAGGTTTAATATGCAACGTTTGGTTAAATATTCGGCGTTAACGGGATTTGTGTTATTAATGTTGTCGGCTTGTGGTGTGCATGCTGTGGAAGAGGATGTGGCTGAGGATGAAAATCTGGCTCGTTGCAGTGATCCCCGACCACAAATGTGTACCATGGATTATACGCCTGTTTGTGGTGTGACTGCTGATGGTCAGAAAAAGACCTATGGTAATGCCTGTGGCGCTTGTGCCGATGTTGCGGTGTTGTCTTATCAAGAGGGCGTCTGTCCTGAATAAATTACGTTCTATGGGTAAGCTCGTTAATATCCAAATAGTCCAACTAGTGCCTGATGCATGGCTAAATTATGCATACACTTAATAGTGAGAGCGTGTTACGCGCTTGTGCCTGTGGTGCCTGTTGTATTGTTTGTACATAAAGGTGGTTGAGGGTATTTTATGGCTATTACGATTAATTCCAGTTCGCAGTTATTAAGCCAGGCTTTTGGTTTACAGGATAAGCAGCAGGACGCCTTTGCCAAAATTAGCAGTGCTTTAAAGATTAATTCTGCCGCCGATGATGCTGCAGGTTTAGCCATCGCTGTGAAATTCACCTCACAAATTAATGCCTTTGATGCGGCGATCAGCAATGTCAGCGATGGCATCTCATTATCTCAAACAGGCTCTGCCTCTTTAAGCTCGGTAACGGATAGTTTGCAGCGTATTCGTGAGTTAGCGCTGCAGGCGGGTAATTCCACACTTGATAGCCAATCACGTAAAGCGTTGGAGAATGAGGCGAATGCCCTGCGAGATGAAATCAGCCGGGTGAGTGGGCAAACCAATTTTAATGGCCAAAAAATTATAGGTTCCAACGAGCAGTTGGATTTTCAACTGGGTGCTAATGCGGGAGAAACTTCTGCGTTAACGGTGACCGATATTGATGAGGGCATAACCGCTGCAGGTGTGGGGGAGTTGGATTTTTCCACGGTGGCTTCGGCAAGCAGTTTTTTAACCGGTATCGATGACAGTTTAAGTTTGGTGTCATCGCAGGCCTCGGCCTTTGGTGCCTTTCAAAATAGCCTGGTCAGTGCCAGCAATGATTTGTCCCAACAACGAATTTCAGCCACCGAGGCGCGTTCCAGAATTGAAGATACCGATTTTGCCAAGCAGGCGGCATCCTTGGTGAATAACAAAATTCAACAACAGGCAGGTATTGCCGTACAGGCACAGGCCAATGCAAATCAGAGCATTGTTAATCAGCTTTTGGGCTAACATTTTTAAAATGTGGTTAGCCGAGCTTTTGCATAAGCTGGGGCTGGATACGTCTGACATTCCGATTTTTGATAGCATTCGCTAATTTCACTCTTATACATTCAACTTTCTTCACCTTATGCATCGTGTGCATGTGATTTTCTCAAAAAAAGCTTATTATGCAGCGCTATTATTTATGTCTAGTGAGCTGGAGAGCAGTGAATGATCAATTTTATTATCGGTGTGGCGGTGATTATAGGGATTTTTTTCTTGGTGAAAAAGATCCAAAGTAATAGCCCCGAGGCTGCTGAATCACGTCAACTAGGGCTAGAATTTTTAGCTGAAAATGGCAAAAAAGAGGGTGTAGTCAGTACCGCATCGGGCCTGCAATATCAGGTTTTAAACGCAGGTGATGGTGAAGAGCACCCCGCGGCTGCGGACAAGGTGTTGGTGCATTACCATGGTACCTTGACCAACGACAAGGTATTTGATAGTTCGGTTGATCGTGGTGAGCCGATTTCATTTGGTTTAAATCAGGTGATTAAAGGCTGGACCGAGGGTTTGCAATTGATGGTGGTGGGGGAGAAAACCCGTTTATTTATTCCTTCTGAATTGGCTTATGGCAGCCGCGCTACCGGGGGTATTCCTGCCAACTCGGTATTGATATTTGACGTAGAATTATTGGCGATTAACCCTTAACAAATAATTTTAAATTTCAGGAGTTGCCCACGTATGCTGTGGACCATCATTATCTCTTTTGTGACGGCGGTATTAGCTGCCGCCATGGCTTATGTAAAAGTGAAACGTCAGTTTCAAAATCAGTTAAATGCGGCCAATGATTTATTGGCGCAACAGCAAGAGAATATGGCTGAATTAAAAGAAGCCAAACAGCAGATGCTGCAGACGAATGCGGACCTTAAATATCAGCTGGGTGAATGTAAAAAGGATTTGGCCGCAGCCAGGCGTTAGTCTTTAACGGGATAAAATAAATTCAGCCATCAAATTTACGGTTTTTTCAATATTTTGTGCCAGCGTAAACCCTGATTTAACCCGGGGTTTAAAGCTGTGATCACCATCGTCTAAAAAGGTGTAGCTCACCGGATCGGCAAAGGGCATGTCATCCAGTTCATGGGCTTTACCAAAATGGTCCCGTTCACCTTGTAGAATTAATGTCGGTGTTTGCATGTGGTGCAGATGTTCACCGCGGGAGAAGGCCGGTTCTCTTTGTTTTTTAGGTGCATAAAAGGGGAAGCCTAAGCAGATTAATGCATCGATGCTGATATCTTCTGGCAGATCTGCCGCCAGCAGGCTGGCAATACGCCCACCCATGGATTTACCGCCTATGATAACTTTTCCTGTTAACGGCGCATCGTGTAAAGCTTGGGCATAGGCTTCGATTAGCTGAGGTTGGCGATTCGGTGGGGTTTTAGTGCCTTGCTCTCTGCGCTTTTGCATATAGGGAAATTCAAAGCGAATCACCCGAATGCCTTTTTCTACGAGTTGCCTCGTGACCGTTTGCATAAATTCATGATCCATACCCGCGCCTGCGCCATGGGCAAAAACAAAGCTATGTGATGTATTTTCGGGGCCGTTAACTAAAAAATCTGTCATGTTGTTCTGCTATGCGACGTTTAAGCGATGCTGCATATTACCCTGTTTTCAGAAGGTTCTGGAATTAAAAAATAGTGTTTTTAATTAGCTTTGTTTTAAGCGGGTATTATATGTTTTTTATGTCCGTTATTTCTGTGAAATAGGTCTATAGTTCATTGAATATCGCTGTAAATATGGGGTATCTTATGGATATTCGTGGATTTGAAGCTGGCTGTCAGTTTCGGGATAATAAACATTTTCCGGTAGGTTTTTCCCGTTCCGGGGAGTTCACGTTGCAACAGTCTGAGATTCTGGAGCAATACGGAAGCATTTTACAGGAGTTGGAAGAGGGAGAGCTAAAAGCTAAAACCCGTGAACAAAAGCATTTTATGGCCGTTTGCAGTGGTAAAAAGGGCGCTGATACATTACTGGAAAAAGCCTGGTTAAAATACCGCACGTTAACCCATGATGAAGCTTGTGTCAGTGCTTTTGGACAATTAAAAAATCAATCGACTGACGAAATTAGAGCCTCTGTGGTTACTGCGAGCGGCTCTAAACATAAATCCCATTAGGGTGTGATAAGTGTGTAATCACGCATATTTAAGGTTTGGTTGTCGTTGATCAAGCCTGTTAGACTGCCTCTTTTTTATGCATTTATTTTATCATGCCTTATCCCATTGAAGACAAACTGGTTATTGCGGTTGCCTCCTCCGCGTTATTTGATTTATCCGAATCTGACAAGGTCTTTCGCGAAGAAGGCCCGGCTGCCTATAAAGCCTTTCAAGAAAAGAACATTGATAATGTGTTAGGCAAGGGGGTGGCATTCCCGTTTGTGAAACGTTTTTTATCGATCAATAAAAACTTCCCCGATGAAATGCCGGTAGAGGTGGTTTTATTATCGAAAAACTCCCCCACTACAGGCCGGCGGGTTTTTCGTTCCATCAAAGAATATGATCTGGATATCAGTAGGGCGGCGTTTATGACCGGTAAATCACCTTATGCCTATGTCTCGGCTTTTAATGCCTCTTTGTTTTTATCGGCTAATGAAGATGATGTGCATCAGGCGATACAGGCGGGTTTGCCGGCAGGTATCGTTTTACCTTCGGTGGTGAATGATGATGATGAGGGTGAGCTACGGCTGGCCTTCGATTTTGATGGTGTGATTGCCGATGATGAAGCTGAAACGGTTTTTAAACAGCAGGGCCTGCCCCAGTTTCAAGAGCATGAGACGGTGAAATCACATATTCCGCATAACCCGGGTTTATTAGCGCCGTTATTTAAAAAACTGTCTTCCTTGCAGCAGCTAGAAACGCAAAGAGAGGAGAATGAAAAAGACTATCAACGCCTGATACGCACGGCGATTATTACCGCGCGCTCTGCGCCTGCACATGAGCGGGTCATAACCAGCCTGGAAGAGTGGGGCATTATGCCTGATGAGACGTTTTTCTTGGGCGGCATGGATAAAAAACATATTTTATCGGTGTTTAAACCACATATGTTTTTTGATGATCAGCGACAGCATTTACAAGCTACCGCCGATAATATTCCCATGGTGCATATTCCCTTTGGTATCGCCAATCTGTAAGTTAATGGCGTGACTTAACCGGTTTGATAGAGCTTGCGTCCCAGCCAATTATGGCGAATGCTTTTTCTGGGTTTACCGAGTAAATCGACAATCAGAGGGTAGGCCAATGGATTATGGGTAAAACCCATATGGCTTGCAGGAATCGCGATGTTTTGATTATGCTCACCTTCGATTTCATCCTGGCAATAATACCAATGGGCGACGCCATCGGATTTGGAATAGATCGCGGTGCTAGGTACCGGCGGTGGCACTTTCCAGAAGGCCTCACCTTGAGAAAGTGGGTCACTGTCCTGGGTCGGATTCAGCTTGCGGTATAAACGCATCACATTATCGGAGACGGCGATATCTTCGGGGTCCATCTTGGTTTCTAAGCCAAACGGTGTGCCAAGGGTGATCACTTTGGCAATTTTATCCGGAATTTTATGTGCCAGTGCACGGGCATAAATACCGCCCAAGCTCCAGCCGATCAAAGAAATTTTACGGCCATACTTCTTATAACTCTCTTCAACGGTTTCTATCAGCGTATCCAATACCTCTTCATGTAACCCTAGGTTGCGGCCTTGTTGCCAGCCTATGGTCTCAAAGCCTTTTTGATTCAGGTAGCGACGTAATAAAAAGGTTGCGCTGTCGCTGGTCATAAAACCTGGGATCACCATCACCGGGCGGGAATCGCCGATATCACTGGGTTTGCTAAATTGCCAATAGACCGATAAAGCCGCAACTTCAAGAATGGCTCTGGGCTCCATCAATGAATGCAGAAGGTCAGGTTTTTTAATATCGATCGCTGTTGTAGCCGTGTTTTGCATAGCGCACCAGAGAGGGTTTTAGGAGGGAGGGATTTTAATATTAACACAAGAATGTTATCTGTGTAGCGCTATAGCCTGCTAGGACATTTGTGCCATCAGTTCATCAAAATCCCAATAGGCACACATCTCTATGATCAATCCTGCCTCGTTCACTTCATAAGTCGCAATCATATCCACCTGAGTGGTTTTTCCATTAGCCATCGTGTTTGTCACTTTTTGTAATACGGCGCAGTTTTTTGGCCCTGAAATAATACGTTGTGTAACCTCTATTTGAATATTTGCCGGGCCGATGATCATATCCCAGAATGCCTCTATGGCTTGTTTGCCTTTATGGCCTGCACCGGTAGATTCCAATGGTGATGTACCCACGGGATCTTTCAGCACAGCATCATCGGCATACAGTGCCAGCCAGGCTTGTTTATCACCTTGGGCTGCCAACTGGGTTGATTGAATATTGGCTTGAATAGCCGGATGATTGTCGTCTGTGGTCTTTATCATGGTTGGGCCTATCAATAAATCAGGGCTTAAGTTAATCGTGCTTGGCGCAGTGAGTCAATTAACTGTTTTTCATTGTTGATAGGCGGTGTATTATCACGGCTGCGTTATTTTGTTAAATAGAAGGTTTTTAAGATGAGTACAGAGAAATTTCAAGCAATAGTTGATGGTTATGTAGAAGCTTTTGATAAGGCTGATTTAAGCATTATCGATAATATGTTTGCCGATGACGCAACCGTTGAAGATCCAGTGGGTTCTGAAGTACGTACTGGCAAAGAAGCTATTTTAGCTTTTTATACCACCGCATTTGAATACGGTGCCAAGTTAAAATGTGATCAACCTATTCGTGTGGCGGGTAATTCGGTAGCTTTTGCTTTTGAAGTGAGCATGGGAGACACGAAAATCAACCCAATCGATGTATTTGAAATTAACGACGACGGTAAGGTGCAGACTATGCGCGCATACTGGGGCCCTGAAAATATGGGTTAAACCCCCGTTTTTTGCTGCACAGGGGCTATCTGAAAACGGTTAGTGCTTGTGCTTGGCTTTCTAGCGTTTTATGATCTATAAAAATTATTATGTGAAACCGTTGGCAATTTTATTGCCCTAATACAATGGATATCATGTCCGACTCAGTTCCCGAAAATATTCCGGGTTTCCAAATACACAATCTCATTGCCAAAGGTGGCATGGCGCGAGTGTATCTGGCAACGCAAACGGCCTTGCAAAGAAAAGTAGCCTTAAAAATCATGGATGGGCGCAAAGACGAAAACTTTGCCGAACGTTTTTTGAATGAAGGCCGCCTTGTCGCCTCATTAAATCATCCCAATGTGATTAAGATTCATGATCTTGGCCGTCTAGACGATGGCCGTGTGTTTATTTCCATGGAATATATCGATGGCGAAGATTTAGAGCAGCGCCTGGCCAGACCGATTGGTGCAGATAAAGCCGTTGCTATTATTCACAAGATCGCCGAGTGTCTGGCTCATGTGCATGAACATGGTGTGATACACCGCGATATCAAACCTGCCAATATCCTGTTTAATAAAGAAGGTACTTTAGTTTTAACCGATTTTGGCATCGCCAAGCAAAAAGATACCGATGTCTCCCTGACCCGTGATGGTGATATGGTGGGTTCTCCGGGGTATATGAGCCCTGAACAGGCTAGAGCCAAAGAGATAGACCATCGCAGTGATCTATACAGCCTGGGGGTGATCTTTGCCGAGATGTTAACCGGCAATAATCAGTTTAAAGATGATTCTTATATTCAAACCTCTATGAATCATATTCAGATGGAATTGCCACATCTGGATGATAATTTGTCTCAGTATCAGAGTATTCTGGATAGGCTGCTGGATAAAAATCCGAATCAACGTTTTACCAATGCTAAGGCCTTGATACATGCGCTGGATCAATTAGAAGGTGGTGATGATGATACCGGCTTCGATTTATCGAAGATTAAAATGCCCAGAAAAAGCCTGTTAGCGCGTTTTGATACCTTGATTTTTATTGTGTTATTAATCGGATTTTTAGGCGCTGGCGGCTATTTATTTCAACAGGCGATGGTTAAAAATAATCTTGAAAAAGCCGCTATTGCTTATTCCAATGATCGGTTGATGTTGCCGCCGGAAAAAAATGCGGTGTATTTTTATCGTCAGGTGCAGCGTTTTGACCCCGGTAATACCGAGGCGCAAGTAGGTTTGGATCAAGTAGCCGAACGTTATGTATCTTTAGCGGAAAAATCCTTAAAGCGCAGACAAAAGAAAAAGGCCAAGAAATATTTGCAGCGTGGCTTAACGGCATCACCCAACAATGAAAAACTGTTAGCGCTGCAAGCCAAGTTGAAAAAATAAGGCCTTTTAGCGGTTGTTTAAGTTTTTTCGCTTGGCAAAAATGTCTTCAAAAGCCTGATGCATTTTCTGCATTGCCTGACTATCAGGTTCTTCTCCCGCGTATAACCATTGCCCATAGCTGCTGCTGATGGTTTTTAGTTCTTGTGATACCCGCGTATTTTCCAGGCTTTGTTGATATTCCTCCAAGGTCATCGCCTTGTCTCTGGCATAACCTCTTCTGGCTAATAAACCTTCAGTAGCTTGAAAAAACGCTTCACAGGTTTTGCCTGACTGTGTGTGTTTTATGCTCTTCAGCCGATAATAGGCAAGCCTATCTAATGCATCTGCTTTCTTTGTTCAGGATCTTCAATTGTATCTAAGGTTTCCCTAAGCGCTTGATTGGTTTGTTCAAACTCTTGCATCTGTTCAGGCGTGATGTCGATGATATCGCTCATGGTGCTAAAACCTAAATATAGGCTCAGTAAGAAAAATATTCCGCCTGCAATTCTCCATTTACGTTGCACATCTTGAAAGTGTTCGATATCAGACCAGCGTTTATTACGCCAGGCCCATTCTCGGCCTTTAAGCCCCATCATGATCATGACGGGAAGGTTAACGATGGGGATTAAGGTTAACAAACCTATCCAGGTACGATTGCCAAAGGCCCAAATCCAGCCCATGGAAAATGCTCCCCAGCACCAACCTTCAATCTCTGCGGGTACACTTGCCATTGCGCCCTGGCCTGAGGTGTTTTGATTAATGATCAGTTCTGCTTCACCTTGTTGGGCAGGGTTTATTGAGCTTGGTGCATAGCTTTCTACCGAGGCGGTTTCATAAACCGGTGCGATATCGCGGGCTGAAAATTGTGCCTTGCCAGTGGGTACTTCTGCAGGGCTATCAATAGGTGTAAGACTCAGTGTGCTTGCAGTGTGCTGTTGAGTTTTAGTGGCGTTTACGGTTTGGGTTATTTCGGCGACTGCGGTATCGCCATCACTGTCGTCTTGATCAAAACTCAGCAGCGGTTCTGTGCGCACTGTAGCAATGGGCTCCCGCGCTTCCATCTCACATTCTGCGCCCAGTTTGGCAAGTTTGTTGATAATGGTTTCTGCGACATCGGCACTGACGGATTTTTTCAGGATGAATTTTTTACCGGATAATAACTGCTGCTGTTTTTCTGCAGAGGATATTTTAAGCACATTAGCCAGTGCATGCACTACTTTATTATGCTCAAAACCGGGTAATACTTTACCCTGAAAGATGATATTAAAGTCAGCCATGTTATTCCCTAACGTCTTTGAATATGTTCCGCTATTTGTACAGTAGGAACATCTGCTACGGCAGCCTTTGCCATAGATCTATTGGCTTTTAGCATAATCGCATCACAGAAAAATAGCTAGACGGGGCATTACAGGGCATTAAATGCTGGGCTTATGGTTTTTGCTGCAGATGAATGGTTTCTGGGCAGGCTTCTATTGTGTTACGGCCATGTACTTTGGCTTTATATAGATAGGCATCGGCTTCAGCAATTAACTGCTCTAGCTCCAATTGCTGTTCATTGATCAGGCTGATACCTATAGATACCGTTAGCTTGATTACATGTTGGTTAAAGACGACCTTCATCTCGGCGATTTGTTGGCGTATACGTTCAGCAATATGTACCGCCGTATGCAGATCGGTTTTAGGCAGCAGTGCTGCAAATTCTTCGCCACCTATGCGGCCAAAAACATCGTAGCTGCGCAGATTTTCAGACATTTCCTGGGTGAATTTGATCAAAACCTGATCACCCGCTGCATGGCCATAGCGGTCATTGATCTTCTTGAAAAAATCTAAATCGACCATTAATAAGGCGACAGGATTTTGATTACGATAGCAGCGCTCTAATTCGATATTAGCCATATGGTAAAAGTGGCGGCGATTATAGATATGGGTCAGGGAATCAAGCGTGGCTAATTGGTAGAGATTTTTACTGACTCTTTTAAGTTTGTTTTCGGTGTTGATATGGCCGGTGATATCGGAGGCATAGATTAATAAACTGCCATTATCGAGGCGTTGTTCGGTGATCATAAACCAGCGGTGATCGATAAAATCGGTTTCAAAACGCCGGAATTTATAACGGCGGCGTTTTTTATGGGCTTTTTCCAGCCAATCATCGATATTATCGGTTTCTATATTTAGCCCTATTTTATTGTCAAAACAATAGCGCATGATGTCATCAAAACTTTTGCCTACCGCATCATTAACAGCATGGGCAAAGAGGGCGGCAAAGGTCTGATTGCAATACTGTAGTTTGTCGTCCCCACAGAACAGGGCCAGGCCATCTTGTGTCTGTTCAATGGCTGAAAAAAGCTGGTGTAATACCTGCGGAGCAGGTAACTCTGCGTTCATAGGGGGTAACTGTATTAACGTTATTATTTCAGTGTAACTGAGCAGGCTGGAAATGCGAATTTTGCCTATGGGCTTTAGCTGTATTAAGTTAGCCTATGGTAAGTGGATTGACAGTGCTATAAATGGCTTAAGGGAATTAGGCATGCAGGTGATGCTGAATATTTGGAATAAATTACATTTTATCGGGCGGATTTATGGTTTTTCATGGCGGCGAAAACCGTATTGTGAACATTTGCATGGGGCATTGGAAAAGCCGGGGCATGTGCTGTTTCAACAGGCTTTTATTCCACCGGAAATTGCCGATCAATTAAATGCCGACAGCCTGAAAGAGGTGGCTTTTTATGGGCTGCTTTTACAGAGCCTGCCTAAGCAGGCCTTGCAATTATCAGCGGCAGAACGTAGCAACACCACACAAGGTGGGGCGGGTTTAAAGGTGTTGGATATAGGCTGTAAAAACTTCTTTTATGCTAGCAGTTTATATTTCTATTTA
Organism: Pseudomonadales bacterium; assembly: GCA_013215055.1. GTDB lineage: Bacteria > Pseudomonadota > Gammaproteobacteria > Pseudomonadales > DT-91 > CAKMZU01. Next base: position 19,740 of record JABSRQ010000079.1, read on the forward strand.
GCGGATGTGTTGCAGTTCTCTGAGTTTGAATTACATGGCCTGGAGGTGGACACCGGGCGTCTGTACCGAAATTTATATAGGCGCAGGGATTATGCCGAATATTATTGTCAGAGCATCAATACCTATTTATCCAAGCCTGCTGTGTTTTATCATCAGGGTAATTGGCTGCAGTGGGAAAATGATCAACAATATCATTTGATTACGGTTTTTTTCCCGTTTCTTTTTAGGGATTTAAATGATGGCTGGGGTTTGCCACGTAGTTGTTTTTCACCGCGTGAGTTTTATCAAAAATGTGCAAAACAGGCATCACGTATCATCTTTTTTCATCAGGGTGAACATGAGATGCAATGTTCCAAGGCGCTGATTGAAAGTCTGATCCGCGCCTCGGGTCGCGGATCCATCCTGTATCAGGGGCGGGTACATGAAAACGTCTATGTTAAACGCCAGCACCCGGTGTATAGCTTGATTTGGCAAAGTTAATTTTTGCAGCTCACAACATTACGGTCATTGCTTAGCGTCACTCTGGTGTTTGCACGGCTATAGAGGCTAGCCATATCATATAAACATTCAGCCGAACTATCGGAGAGATTAGGCCCGGCCAAGCCCTAGCCTGTAGTCTAACCCCAGGAATTCACCGAAATAACCGGGCCGTAACCTGTGGGGCTATCATCCTCGGTGCTGACCACTTCCATCGGTTGTATCTATGGGCCTCCTGAACTTCCACCGGATAATAAGCAGCTGGGCAGCCACCCGTTATAAGTCCCTTCGGTTGTCATGGCTTCGGCGCAAATCATAAAGTGGGGATCTTCACTATAGGAATGGCCCAGCGCGTAGGTGAAGGGCGGGGTAAAGCTTAGCGGTAAAGAGCCTGCGATTATTTCCAGGTTATTGGCCTGATCTTCTACCACACAGAAGGCATAGTGCCAGGGAATATTATCGGGGAAGGTTCTTGTGGCCCAGTTATTATCGACGACGGCAAAATCGGGAGCCCAGCAGCCCAGTGGATCGTTACCACATTTTTTTTGGATGGACTTGTTGGCAGGCGAAAAAAAACCGGTAGTAACCGGCTTTTATATCAAAGGCAGCCCCCAATAAAGCTATTTATCTTTACTGGCCTTTTTATCGGCAGCTATTTGCTTTTGTTCGGCTATTTTGACTTTTTCTTGCAGCGCCTGCCATAGGTGTAAGCTGTTATCATTCAGCTGACACAGGCTTTCTTTATTATTTGATTGATAGATAAATTGGCGATTCTCATCAAATTGAAAGCGGGTATTGGCAGCCATAAATACCGGTTCTGGGGAGGTAGCGGTGCGTGGAATAATAGACTCTAGCGCGTTTTGAATAACGATGTAATCGGCATTAAGGGCTATGCTGATTTCTTTGTTGCCATCTTCACATTGATAAGTTTCAAATAGTGCTTTATAGGCATCTTTTGTATTGGTAGTAGCCTCGCCTTCACTTTGCTGTTTTTCTATGCTGTATGGCGTCACTAATACATTCCAGTCGCTGCCAAATAATTCAGGATTATCCAGTTGCACGGTTTTTTGATAAACCAGGTTTTGACCTTCTTCAGCTTGAATATGCAGCTGCAGGATCAGTGGCGCGTCATTTTCATTTTCATCAAGTTTAGCCGGACGAAACTTAAGTTTATAGGCGGTGGGCCAGTGTTCACCGCTGTTAAGGTTTTCTTCATCAATGATGGTATCGCCACTTTTTAACGTGATTTTAAGTGTGCTATTGGCAGGTAATTGGCTGAGTGCAGTTTGCCCTAAAGGGGCAATAAAGCCGTGAAGATAAAGGCTGTCTTCATCATGGGGGATATTACTACAGCCCACCATCAGTGTTAGAGCGGCTGCTGGTATCAGAGAAAAAGGTCGTGAAAGGTTTTTAAACATGGTGCTTCCTAAAAAACAGTTCCATTTTACCGCCTTAATCTATAGGCAGAATTTGTTGTGCTTATCTTAGCCGATTGCCTGAAGCTTGGGTAGTGTCTGTGCTTACGTGGCGAGCAATGGCTTTAATGCTGTGAGGGTGTGGGGCGGTTAGGTGGGGCACTAGGGGTGTGGGGGTTAAAAAAGCGTGGGCGTAGTTTGTCTTCCTGGCACCAGTGGCTGAGCTTATCATCCAGATCTTTATAGATAATGGGTTTGGATAAATAATCATCCATGCCGGCTTCCAGGCAGCGTTCTTTATCGCCCTGCATAGAGTTGGCAGTCATCGCGATGATGGTGATGGCGGCAATACATTCCATTTTTTGCCATTGGCGAATTTTTTTTGTGGCTTCAAAACCACCCATAACTGGCATTTGGCAGTCCATTAACACGATATCAAAATATTGCTGTTTGATGATCTCCAGCGCTTCGGCACCATTATTGACACAGAGAATATCGTATCCGAGTTTTTCCAGCATCTTGCTGGCTACTTTTTGATTAACCAGATTATCTTCAACAATTAATACCTGCAGGTGGTTTTTGGGTTTTTCCTGAATATGGTGTTTATTGTATGTTTTGTGTGGATGCGGGGCTGTTTTTATTGGGTTGCTTGGCGCGCCTCCAGCATCATCTGTCTGCCTATAGAGGCTGCTGATGCCGTCAAAAAGCTGATGTTTTTTTATAGGCTTATGTAAATAATAATCAAAACCGATGGCTTTGGCGCGTTGACTGTCACCGATGCTATCGGATGAGCTGACTAAAATGAGATGGGTTTGGCATAGGCTTTTTTCATTTTTGATCATTTCACCTAAACGCAGACCGTTGATGTCGGGCATATCCATATCGATAATGGCGATATCGTAAGCCTGCTGCCGCAGTAATTGCATGGCTTCCATGGCATCGCTGGCTTCTTGAATAGCACATTGAGAATGTTGCAGCTGTATGGCATAGCGTTGTTGATTGGTTTGATTATTATCAACAATCAAAATCGATTTTTGGCTTAAATCGATTGCATTGCCTTGTCGCTGCAAGCTGTTTTGTTCTTGTTTATCAAATTCCAGGGTAAACCAGAAGTGGCTGCCTTGACCTTCAACACTTTCAACTTGAATAAAACCCTGCATTAACTCAACCAATTGTTTGGCGATACTCAAGCCTAAACCGGTGCCGCCGTATTTGCGGGTAGTACTGGCATCAACCTGGCTGAAGGCTTTAAAGAGATTGTTTAATACAGGCTCCGGAATACCTATACCGGTATCGATAACATGAAGCTCAACTTGGCAGTGATCGGGTGTTTGCGTCTTTAAGCGGATATCGATGCTGACTTTTCCAGCGCTGGTGAATTTGATGGCATTATCCATCAAATTGCTGATGATTTGCCTTAATCGTACAGGGTCACCTAATAAAAAGGCATCGATGTTTTTATCCCAGATAAATTGAAAATCGATGTGTTTTTCTTCGGCCTTAAACCGCATGATATCAACAATATGATGAATCAATTGCTGCAGATTAAAATCGATGTTTTCCAGCTCGATTTTTCCGGCTTCTATCTTAGAAAAGTCGAGAATATCGTTGATAATCACCAATAACGATTCTGCCGAATGTTGTGCGGTCTCGGCATATTCGCGTTGCTGCTGCTCTAGAGGGGTTTCCAGGATTAACCCTAACATGCCGATAACTCCGTTCATCGGGGTGCGGATCTCATGACTCATGGTGGCGAGGAAATCGGATTTTATTTTATTAGCCTGTTGCGCAATCTCGGCTTTTTCTTCGGCTTCATTTTGTGAGGTTTTGTATTGCGCGGTACGTTTATCAATCAGATACTCTAATAAACTTTGCTGATCTTTGAGTTGAAGTTGCTGATGCTGTAATTGTTGATTTTCATGTTCCAGCGCCGCCTGCTTTTTCTGTGTCTCGATAAGCTCTTTTTGCAGCTGGTGGTTGGATTGCTGGCGGTGTAAGGCAAAGAAGATGCTTTGGATTAAGTTTTTTTCATGTAAGGCATTTTTTTCCAGGCAGTCGGCAGCGCCTAGGTTTAAGACCTTATAGGCAAATTCAGCGGCGTTTTCTTCGCTGATGATAAGTACGGGGATGCAGGGGTATTTTTGGCGTAAACGCTGTAACGATTTGCAGCATTGTGCCGCGGCGTTGTATTGACTGAGTAAAATAATATCGACGTTTTTATGCTTTAAAGCACTTAAGGCTAAGCGCAGGGTGCTGACACGATTAATATCAAATTATTCATCGGCATTCTCTACCAGCCGGCAGAGATTGGCACTATCAATAT
>JABSRQ010000080.1 GCA_013215055.1 Pseudomonadales bacterium
CATATCGCTTTCTAGCTGGTCGATACGGCGTAATACCGTTGTGTGCTTCACCGACATGTCTCTGGCGGCCGCCGCACCCGAGCCGGCTCGGGCAACGGCCAGGAAGAAGCGTATATTGTCCCAGTTCATGGCATATTCACGGTGGTTATGAGATTTGGCATCATAGGCAGGATTCTTCCTTGTAAGCCCTCATCCATATCTGCACAGGCCCTGTGCACGATGGGGGATGTCATGTTTTAACGCTCGAAAGGATAATGCTTTTACCGCAGCTTTTCACGCATGAATATTCATAATAACAGGGAATACACCATGGCCCATATCCGACAGCGACTGGAACAACAGTCCATTCGCTTTTCCAATTTTATTTTTGATCACGCCAGGGCTGTTCTGGCTCTCAGCTTATTGCTGTTGATGGCTCTCTGTGTACCGTTAGCTCAGCTGAAAATCGATATGTCCACCGAGGCCACCTTGCATCAGGATGATCCTGTGCTGCTGAATTTCAGGAAGTTCCAACAGGACTTTGGCCGTGATGACATGATTATCATCGGCTTGCCTACAGCCAATGGCTTAGATGATGACTTGTTAGCATCACTGAAGCAGCTACAGCAAGCCTTGCAGCAGGAGGTTCCTTATCTGAAGCAGATCAATACCCTGCATAATGCCCGCAACACCTATGGTACAGAAGATGACCTTGTCGTTGAGGAACTGTTGGAAAACTGGCCACAACGCAGTCGCAGCAATGAGGAACTATATCAGCTGGCGACGCAGCACCCCAATTATCGTGGCAATGTGATTGCCGCCGACGGCTCGATGTTGATTGTGACGCTGGAGCTGAAGACGCAGGTGGCCAATGCAGCAGGCCAAATATCTGGGACAGTATCAGGGCTAGCATCAGAGGAACAAAGCGGCTTTCATGCCATAACCACGGCCGAGACCGAACAGGCGCTACAGGCAATAGCTGACGTGCTGCAACGCTTCGAACATCTTCAGCCTGCGATTACCGGCACCGCGGTGATCTTGTCGGCCTTTAATGCCCATACCATGGCAGATACCATTCAGGCATCCAGCATCGCCACACTCGCCATTATCGTCATGCTGGCGCTGTTTTTTCGCAGGCTTTCCGCGGTGGTATTGCCGCTGCTCATCATCGAGTTTTCGATTCTATCCGTATTGGGAGTGATGGCGCTGATGGGTGTGCCGATGAAGGGCACCACCAACGGCATCATCGTACTGATGTTTGCCGTAGGGGCCTGCGATGCCATCCATGTCTTGTCCCACTTCTATAAAAAGCTGGAAGAAAATCAGGATAAGCGTGCCGCCATCGCCCATGCCATTGCCTATTCCGCACCGGCCATATTGCTGACCTCCATTACCACGGCGGCCGGCTTCTTATCCTTCGCCTTTGCCGAATTATCGATGATCTCCGAGCTGGGCATCTTCGCCGCTATCGCCGTGTTATTTGCGCTGTTTTACACCTTTACCTTCTTGCCGGCCGTATTGGCACTTTGTCCGATTAATCAAGATATCAAAGCCGCAGGGGTCTCAAGGTTTAGCGAAAAGCTTCTTGGGCTTTGTGCCCGCACAGCCAGTCAATACCCGAAACAGATTGTCGCGATGGCATTGTTATTGGGCGTGGCCGCGGCATCCAGCCTGCCTGCCCTACGTTTCTCCAACGATACCGTGTCTTATTTTCCCGATAGCTCCATCGTTAAACAAGACTTAAACAGCATAGATGCGGCGATGAGTGGCTCGGCAGCGATAGAGATTATTATCGATACCGGCGAAGAATTCGGTTTGTACAATCCGGCCTTCTTGCAACGCCTGGAGAGCGAGATCGCGAAGATTGAATATACATCGGTTGCCGGCATAGAGGTGTCCCGAGTATTTTCCATCGTCGATATTATCAAGGAGATTCATCAGGCACTGAACAATAATGACCAGGGATTTTATCGCTTACCCGATGACAGAAACCTGATCGCTCAGGAGATCCTGCTATTTGAAAACAGCGGTTCCGATGATTTGAATCGCGTCGCCGACCTTGATCTGCGTCTGGCTAGAGTCACGATCAAGACCCCTTATGCCGATGGCGTAGAATATCGGATGTTGGTCGATCATCTGCGTGCACAGTTCCAGCAGGCATTTGTCGATACCGCCATCGCCGATGCCAAGGCCATGAACGTCACCGTCACCGGCAGTGCCGCACTGATTGCCGATACCATTCCCAAGGCCTTGAACAGTATGGCGGTGAGTTATGTGGTCGCATTTATTGTCATCAGCTTGTTTATGATGCTGATGGCCGGGGACTGGCGCATAGGGCTATTGAGCATGATCCCCAATGTGCTGCCTATTATTCTGGGTTTGTCGGTGATGGTGATATTTAATTTGCCGCTGGATATGACCAGCATCATGGTTGGCTGCATTGCGTTGGGCATCGTCGTCGATGATACCCTGCACTTTATTTACCATTATTCGAAGTACTACCGGCGCAGTGGCAGCGCCTCAAAAGCGATTGAGCAAACCCTGCAGGGAGCCGGACGTGCGATGTTGATCACCACGCTGGTGCTGACCGCCTGTTTCTCTAGCGATATCTTTGCCACGCTGTCAAACGTGGTGGTGTTTGGTCTGGTGATCTGCGTCATCATCATGCTGGCCCTGTTAACGGACTTATTGCTGGCGCCGGCCTTGATGATGTTATTACATGGCGACAAGGCCGTTGCCAGCGAGGATAGAGAGTACAGTGAATCGGTCACCGTCGATGACAGTAAAACTATGCTGAACTGAAGCGTCTCTGCTTTTACACCTGGGAGGAGGGAAGGGGCTAACGAAACTCTCTATTTCTCTCCCTTCCTCCATGTCTGCCCGCACCGAAGGACTGCATCATAACTCGCATCGAAGCTGCCAGTTTTTATAGCGGCTCTAGGCATTTGATACATTAATTTTTCTATCCCTTGCTCATAAATTCTCTCTGCTATCCGGGTATTATTTTCATAGTTATCACTATGAATAATCCACCCCTAGAGGGAATGATTTATCAAAATCTCCTGCCGAATACCTGGGTAATGATGAGAAAGATACATTTACTGATCGCTATGGCTGCATCGTTGTTTGTAGCCGCCTGTAGCTTGCCACCTAAGGTGAGTATGTCTACGACCCGATTAATTAATCCGGAAGTTCATTCTGAGCCATTGAAGGTTAATTTATCAGCGGGCTCCAGTACACGTTCAGTCATTACCCTGGCGGAGGCAGAAACCCATAAGGACAACTTTTATGTTTATGTTAAGGCTGGTGTCACGGTAGCTGACGGTCTTGAGATCGCTTTACAAGACGAGGGTAGCGGTGCGGTAAGTGTGGCTGGCAAATATCAGTTTGCAGGCGATAGGGCCGATAAGGCTGAGCAAGGTAACTTTTCTCAGGCGCTAAGTCTGGGCTACGAGAGAAACTCGAATCAGCATAATAATGTGGCCGATCAGGGAGATTATTGGAAGCATAAGACCGGCATCTATGATGTGGGCTGGATTCTTGGGTATCGCGTCTCGCCTACGACTATCGTCTATGGCGGGCCCTTTTATCAATGGGGAGATCTTAGCGGGGAGCAGGGATTAGGCGGGGACAACGGTGTCATTCCACTGGCCTATGATGGCAGAATGTTGGGCGCCAGTATTGCCGTAGAATACCGTCTTAAAGTCGGCATCGGATTTGCCGGGGAATTTGTACTGGCAGACACGCAGTGGGAGAATTACTCCAATACCAGCACGCATTATAATTTTAAGGTGGATTATCAATTCTAGTGGATCTGAGCATATTCCTTAGCTGGAAGATGAATTCTACTGTCTAATGCCTGTTGATTTGCATAAGATGCATAGCTTACTTTTGTTCTGTCCCCTTTACCTTCATCAGCATAAGCAGATAACCCTTGAAGCCTGAAAATCCTTCTGAAAACACGTCTGAGAAACCACACGAAGCGGTGCCCTCTAGCAAGAACTCGCGTTTCAGTAGCAGACCGATGAAGTGGCTAAAAAGCCTGGTAGGCTATGGCTTGTTATTACTGCTCATCACCCATGCCGTAGACTTTTATCGATTGTCTCAACACGACAGTCAGCAGGTCTCGCCAGCGTTGCTGCAGCAACTCAACGCTCAACTGCCAGACTATAGTCAGCAGGCCTTTGCCGAGGGTGAACCTATGCTTATTTATGTGTGGGCCAGCTGGTGTGGCGTCTGTAGAACCACATCCCGGGCCGTCAGCAATATCTACGAGGATAGGCCGGTAGCGACAATAGCGTTACAGAGTGGCGATCAAGCCATGGTGGATAGCTATTTGCAGAAAAAGGCCTATGCCTTCTCGGCCATGGCGGATGAAGATGGGCAGTGGACGCGCAGTCTGCAGGCCAACGCCACGCCCAGTTTCTTTATTGTTAATCATTCGGGGGAAATACTGTATTACAGCGTTGGCATCAATACCGAGGTGAGCCTGCGGGCAAAGCTGGCGTTTTATAGTCAGGCCCGATAAAACGCAGGTTTTATCCTTTTAATGTTAACCGATATTTAAAAGCCAATAAAACCATATTTTCGGCGGCTGTTCTCCCAGAACAAAAATGCGATGAACACCTGCCCAATAAGGCCTGGGAGGCAGTGTCAATGCGGCCAAACCAATCAAAAAACGACAGGGTTTGAATCAAATGAATGATGTAGCTATTGTAACTTAGCTGATAGCCAATGTGCTGAGGTTGTTTTCTTGAAAACAGCTTTTTATCTCTAATATATCGGGCATATTTTCAATAAACAAGGTGACAAGTTCAGCGTCGAAATGACTGCCAGACTGCTCTTCTAAATACGTCACAGATTTTTCAACTGACCAGGCATTTTTATACGGACGCTCGGTAGTTAAAGCATCAAATACATCGGCGATAGCCACTATGCGACCGCTGATGGGTATAGCTTCACCTTTCAGGCCTTGAGGATAACCGCTGCCATCCCACTTTTCATGATGGGTCAGAGCAATCTCCTTGCTGAGTTTTAATAGAGGAGTTTCATGATCACCGATGATGGCCGCACCAAAGCTAGGGTGTTTTTTCATTATCGCCCATTCCTGAGGATTTAAAGGCCCGGCTTTAAGTAAAATTGCATCGGGAACACCTATCTTACCGACATCGTGCATCGGAGCAGCGTGGAAAATATTTTGAGTCCAGCAGTTAGATTCACCTGCGATGGCTTCAGCTAATAAGCGTGCATAGTGACTCATGCGAGTAACATGCGAGCCGGTTTCATTATCTTTAAATTCTGAGGCCCTCCCCAAAAGACTAATGACAGCCAATTGTGTCTGTTCCAGCTCGGCAGTGCGAGTTTTAACCATTAATTCAAGCTCTCGACTCTGATTATAGAGTGCCATTTGTGCTGCAACCCTGGCTAAGACTCTGCGAGGATTAATAGGTTTGGTTATAAAATCTACCGCACCCAGCTCAAAACCTTGTGCTTCATCAATTTGAGAATCTTTCGCCGAGATTAAAATTATCGGTATCGGCGCAGTGGCAGGATTGGCTTTCAGCTGTTGGAAAACCTCATAGCCATCCATAGCTGGCATTATGATATCAAGCAATATCATGTCTGGCTTGTCTTCCTTGAAAGCAATATCCAAAGCCGCATTACCATTCGAGGCTGTAATAACTCGATACGTAGGCTTTAACACAGCTTTCAATGATTCCAGATTGGAGGGAATATCATCGACAATCAAGATCGTTTGTTTTTTATCTACTACGAACATTATCTCTCTCTGTATCGCATAGTCTCACAGTTACTCTATGATTTGGATGAAGCACTGCCCCTCAATTCATCATTTGTACCGATACTTGTCTTCGGTATACAAAAAATACGGATATTCCATGGAGTAATGATATAAATGGCATCTAGACATCTAAGTAAGCTCAATTCAACCACGCATACTCAAGTTGCTATTTATTAGTTATCTGAAAAGGATAATTTATTAAAAAATTAATTTACACTAGCCTTTCGGCTAGTCTGAGTGAAAAACTAGTGATTTTTAAGTTGTTAAAGTTTGATTTTCATTAAATTTCAATGGTTTATGTTGTTTTCGAGGAAGGTGTGTCAGCCCTGGAATCATCCAGAAAAGCATCGTTGAAGACATTTTAGGAAAATAGAGCTCAAGTTCGTTTCCCTCCTACAATTACAAGCCTATGTTTATAGGCTTACAGTCTAACGCTCAGTATAAGATTGAAGCATAGCGGCTATGAAATAAAAAAAGACATGAAAACAAGACTGCTATTTTTCCCTTCTCATTCCTTTATTCTTATTTTCATGGAAATATATAAATTAATTTACGCCATTACCTAAATTTTAAAAGTCTGTAAATAGCTCTGGTTTTAGTTTTTAAGCCTGCTTCACATACATTAATTATTTATGAACAAATTCAGGTGAATATTCCACGATTTTTTTTACATTCACATCCATATTATTTCGTTTGGCTGCATATAAGGAACGATGGAATATTCAAAAAAATTGTTAATTCCACTTCCATAGGAGATAAATTGCATTGTATTTACAGGGACGAGTAAATACATCATTATGAAATTGACTCAGTTTATTTTTCTTAGTTGATGTTCATTTTCAATGAAAAATTACTACTAAACTTAGGTGTAGTGGTAGTGTCGCTTATATTAATTAGAATTAGATTCTTCTTAATAATATATTTTTGGTCTTTAAATGAATCGAAATCGTAACATTGATATATTTCATAAATATTTAACGACGTATAACATTTTAAATCTATCCTATGAATATGGAATTTCTAAAAGCAGGATTATCAGTATTATTTTGAATGTATATGAGGATCTAGTATACCTGAGACCAGATTTAGCTAAGAGGGAATGCTTTACTGCCACTGCAGTAAAAGGCGTGGCGGATGATTTAATCGACCATATACCCTATTTAAGATATAAAACTGAAAATAATCATGGTATGAATATTGTGCATCTAGCCGTTGAGGAATTACCTATTTCGGTAAGATCAAAGAAAAATCTTTTATGTTTAGGCTATAAAAATCTGAATGAGATTTCTTTGTTAAGCGACATTGAAATTGCAAAAAGTCGCATCACAGCCAGAACATATAATGAAATTCAAAGCCTGTCTAAGCTTAAAGGCTTATGACTCCTAAGCTAATTGCAATGGCAACAGCCTGAGTTCTATTATTGGCACCCAGAATATGCATGATATTAGTTACATGAAACTTAACCGTGCCTTCTTTTATTCCCATTATTATGGAAATTTCCCAAGAATTTTTTCCTTCTTTCATCCAGTTAAGAACTTCTAGTTGCTTGTCAGTAAGTTTGGGTTTTGGCCAAAAGTGTCGTTTACCTATTGCCGAATTCAACATGGGAGCGATAAAGCTAACTAATTCAAGCTGTCTTTGATCCGGGGCTTGATCAAAAATTAATGATGTAATGGTGCTGATGACTAAAGAATTAGAGTGATCCATTGAAAGGGATGCACCATTCATTAAATTATGGTCATCTGCCAAGGATTCAAATTCTTTAAATGCTGGAGTGTGTGAGTTATAGCAATCACTCCAGTTAACTAGGTTATTACTTGATAGTGAGGCGTTAACGACTGGGTCAATAAGTTGTAGGTTTTTCTCTTGATACAATTCTAGCCAGTCCTGTCGAATACGTGTGGTTGAAATAAAGTCTTGTACACTTTTGTCGACGGGGTCCTTTATTCTGCCACCTAATATAAGGCCGCTACTCCCTATAAGACTACTTATATCACTCTCTAAATCTTTAACATCATCTATACACTGTATACCTGTTAGCTTGGGGATAAGATCGAATAGTTCTTTATTGATGGACATACATCGGCTCAATAATATTTTCTGCAATCCAATTTATATCGCATTTTTATTTCAAAGTACACTAGACTTTCGCCCCGTGTCCGTCAGATCCACATTCTCAGATAATTACACACTTAATTTAATGCTTAAGAGAAGTGATTATGAATTCAATGTTTGATTTAGACGTTAGTGGAAACTTATCAGCCTCCATAGAGGTAGGGGTAGTTTCAAGTCAGGAAGAAGCAAATGCAGTACATCGATTAAGGAAGGAAGTTTATGTTGATGAATATGGTTGGGTGAAATCAGAGACAGACTTTGAATATGATGAATACGATGAAAATTCTACCTCTATTTTTACAAAATATAATGGAGAGGTTATCGGTACAATTCGGGTTACTGAGCCTGAAAAAAGATGGATGGGTGATTCCAGTTATGATGGTGCTTTCCTAAATGAAACATTAAAGATAAAAAAAAACTGTAAATGAAGCGTCACGTTTAGCAATTAAAGCAGAATACAGAAACAAGGTTGTATTAGGTAATTCTACGGTCATTGATTTATTACTAGAATTCCTTTTGAAAAAAAATTCAATTGATTCAATAGCTCATACATATATTATATCTCATGCATTTATGGGCATGATGTTAAAAAGAAAAGGCTTAAAAGTTAAGAATGTATCAGATATAAAAGAAATGCCGGATGGCTGTAAAATACAGGGGTTTTTAATTGATAATTTTCTGTCAATGCAAAGTTTTAGATATCAAAACAATGAGCCTACATACACAGTACAGGCCAGAGCCAATATCCCTAACAGTATCTATGATGGTAACTCTATAAATATTGCTAGTAGTCTTTAATTATACAGTAGCTAGGCTACTGTTCTTGGATTCGGTAGCTTTTTTTCGTCAATAGTTAAGGGCACAGGGTTTTTCGTTTAAGCCAGTAAAATAGCTTGTGGTAACCCGCAGTTACTTCGATAACCCGCACGCGAATAGTCCAAGATCACAACCCTCTCTATGCTAAAAAAAGCATGTTTGAGTCTAGGTAATAATGTCTATACCTAGACGCTTTAACGCCTCATTGCCTTGGTTTTTGAAGTGTCGCATAGCGAGCAAGTGTTTATAACAGCTTGTAAGCAATAGAGTGTAAAGATAGTTAATCTAACAGGATATTCTGTTAATCAATCAGTGTCTATCAGGCTATAGGTGGGTAAGCGATGCAGTACAACGTCAGGTTGTTCCTTGCCTCGTGCTAGCCTGTTAGAGCCTAAAGAGTTGTCAGGCTAAGCGCTTAGTTTGATTTACACTACATTTACTCACCCAAAACAGCTGTCTTGTATGCTGTACATAAAAAGTTGGATCAACTTGGTATTAATACTTCTTATACTTCCTCCCTCTGTCTACTGTCGCGATGGAATACGTCGCCTGTAAATATATTGCCGTTAAAGAAAATTACGCTCATCTGAATCGTTACATTCAGGCCAGTTTTTTGTCCTGGGTTTTGCTTTTGATCTGGTGACGCTGGGGCGTATCGGCGATTATATGAGTATCTTCAGTCAAACCAGTTATCTGTTGATATTGCTGCTTTTATATTCGCATCGTTTGCTTCCTGATCAGCGTGGTAATGGCCTGATTTTTTTGTCTAGGCTGTAGAAAAACAGGGATGATATATTTCACTTCCTGCTGGGTTCACTGTTATCCGCCTTTAGCATATTTTTCTTTAAATCCAGTTCTCTTTCGGCTTCGATGATATTTATGTCGATACTGGTGCTCTTGTTTGTTATCAGCGTTATAGTGAAGGGCATTGGCGTGTCATGATAGAAAGCCTGCATGAACTAGAGAGAGGGCGCAGAGAATTCACCCTGAGCGCAGATAGCAGTATAAACCCGCGGAATTGGCAACAAAGCATTTATTAACCGGTTTTAAACGCTATGGCTTTGTTAACCACAATACATTTTTGAAATTGTATGAAATCAGTTTATCGAACTGTGATGCAAGCCCTTTTTGACGTGTTCAGTTAATAGATAATGGCGACGAGTTTTTAACCACTGTCTAGATGTTTCACTTTAATCAATTAGGGGATTGATATGAAAAAAATAATATTTTTAACTTTGGCTTCTGTTGCGCTATTAAACACGGCTTGTTCTACCACAGAGACACAACCAGAAGCTGAAATAGCTGCTGAGACAAAGCCTGCGGTAACTGCAGAAGCACAAACCACTGATTCGGGTGTTAAAGTGACGCCTTTAGATGCGGATGCGGTTATGTCTGAAGAAAACCTTGCTACCGGCAGTGGTCCTGCTACCTCTTCAGCTTCTGAAGAGCACACTGATGGTGAAGCCCTGGATGCTAGAACTTCAGATATCGAATACTCTTGTGAAAACGGTGATCATACTCGTACCATTCGTGTATTTAATACACCCGAAACCACGCCTGTTTGTGAAGTGACCTATGAAAAATCTTCGGGCACTAAAACCTTGTGGCAGGCAGCCTCAAGCACTCAGTTCTGTGCAGATAAAGCCGCTGAACTTGCTTCCAAGCAAGTGAGCTGGGGCTGGAACTGTGTAGGCAGTGATGGTCTTCAGGTAGAAGCGCCAGTCGTTGTTGAAACGGCTGCGGTAGAAGCGCCTGTTGCAGAAGCCGCTCCTGTTGCAGAAGGCGCTCCTGTTGCAGAAGCTGCTCCTGTTGCAGAGACCAAGGTAGCTGAATCGGCTGCAGCTGAAGAGACTAAAAAGCTTTAAGTAGAGCTTAACTCTTATTTCCGGCCTGCGCTGATATCTGCCAGGCTGGAAAGCTCTCAAGTTTTTTATAAGCCGTTAGTTTTTCTGTCTTTAATTAAACACTACAATAGTGTTTTATTCTCATTGATATATTCAATGTCAAAATTTCACATGCGTTTTAACAGTGCTGGCAATTCAGTGGCTTTTTTCACTCTATGCCGATGATCACTGTCCCCGCCGCAGGCTTATGTTTTTCTTATATTCAAAGTGCACAATATCGCATTTTATCCTAGCTCATCCAGTAAATACTCACGCAAAGCACCGGCTCTCTGTGCCAGACATTATGATGAACTAAGGTTGTCAGCCTTAATGCATTAAGGCCCGTTGTTTGATTTCTTCGATTCGGTTGATGTCATTATTGTCGCCGCTAAGTATGCAGACCACGTTTTTTTTCCTTTGATCTCTTCACGTAAGTTTTCTAACTTCACTGCGTTTCACTGCGTTTCACTGCGTTTCACTCAATCAAAAAGCATACTTACATCCTGTACATAAAAAAGTTGAATCAATTCTTCATTAATACTTCTTATACTTGATTGAAAAATTAGCCAGACGTTATTTTTCCTTAGACAGTGCTCAGGCACTTAAAGATTACGATGTTGAGCAAGCAAAGTGGTTTTCGAGACTTTACTTTGGTGAAAAGGTGCAGGGAGTTGATATTGCCTCGGTAGAATGTATTACTGAATTGGGCCACGATTAGCCTTGTGTTAATCGTTTACGGCCTGTTTATAAAGTAAAACCCCCGATGCTAACTACCTCTATGTTATTGTTTATACTGACTAAACAGCTATGTTTATCAGGTTTTTTTGCATATGCCTTTTAGGGTAGGAATATTTGTAGACCCTTGTACGGGCATTATGGTTGATCGATTAACGGATGCTTAACCTTTTTAAGGCTACAGTTTTTCCATGCTGCATAAATGTGGTTAACTAACACATTTTATATGGTTTCTGTGTGTAATGTTATTTATGACCTTATATTTTTTATTGATATTTTTTTTCTTGGTTTTATGGTGCCAAAACATATTGATAATGAAACCTTCATACATAGACTATAATTTCAATGTTTAAGGAAATGTCTTTGTTGCTTTTTTGTTGTCATCCGTCAGTGACACTTATTAAATGTGTTAGATTTCTGATACAGTTGTAACCATTCTTCAATTGGCAAGTTATGGGGATAATAATAATTAACCATAAAAGTGCTTAAATGCACATTGCCTGCAGTTCAAAAGGTTAGTCCTGTGTCAAAAAAACGTATGTTTCTGATTTTATCAATGGTCAGTTTTTCATCTCATTTAACAGCAGAGGTTTCCAGTGTTGAAATGCAGGAAACAGAGACTGTGGATGTTATAAAAAGCCCTGCTAAATGGTATGAAAAAAGCTTTGAGGAAATTCTAAACAGCAAAATCGTTACTGCCACTAGAGGTCCCTCTTCCAGACAGGATGCGCCAGGTGTTGTAACCGTATTCAGTCGTCAGGATATCGAAAGAATGGGGTTGAGAAGTGTTAAAGAGGTACTGGAGCGTACTACCGGTTTTTTTGTTAACCGCCAGTTTTCGGGGGCTGTGGTGGGTAGTCGTGGATTTATCGCCGATAACGATCAATTTTTGATGCTCATTGATGGCCACAATATGAACAGCATTTTTGATAAAGGCATGGGCGCAGAGTTTTTAATGCCCGGTTTGGAACATGTTGAACGTATTGAGATCGTAAGGGGCCCAGGTTCCACTCTGTGGGGCTCAGATGCCGCACTGGGTATTATTCATATTATTACCAAAGACGGTGCTGCAATTGATGGCTTAAAAATCACAGCCAATAAATCCTATGAGGATAATGCCAGTCATCTTAATATTCTGGCAGGTGAGGCGATCACGGATGAAGTCGATCTGATGGCATCACTCACCTTATCTGAATCCGATGGTTTTCCTATGCAGGGTATGGGGTTAGAGAGGGGCTCTTTAGAACCGTGGACCGAACATTGGGACAATATTCAAAACAGCTTTCAGTTTTATAGCAAGGTGCGGGTTAAAAACTTTCACCTTAAGGCCAGAGCTTCGCAAAGCAATATCAGTAGAGCCTACAATCCATCACAGTTAAGTTCCGATGATGCCTTCAGACAGCGTAATCATTATTATGTGGATGCCGCTTATATCAAGGATGTAAAACCCGGTATTACCGTAGAGGCCAGAGTATTTGCCGATTTCATGGATAGAACACAGTTATTAGTCACGCCGGAATATACGCCTACAGTGCAAAGAGTTCAGAATTCGGAAAGCAGTGAGGAGCTGAAGTTAGGTTTTGAATTGATTTCCCGCTGGAAAGATATCGCCAATCATAATTTCTTAGTGGGTTATAAACAGGAAAGCACTGATATTTCAGCTTTCACTTTGGTTGAGCAGTATGACGTGACTACTACTGATAGCTCTGCTAAACCTGTTTCGGATAAACTGGTGGTACCGATGAGTAATGATGAAAATAAATCCTTTTTTATTGAGGATGAATGGCGCGTGATTCCGGGCAAGTTGAAGCTGTTATTGGGGGTACGTGTGGATAAAAATACGTTGCGAGAAGACAATACTATTATCCTTCCACGTTTTGATCTTAATTGGACTCCCACCAGTCAATGGCAAATTAAATACTCATACAATACCGGTTATATACGCCCTCCTGTCGCTGTAGGTTTCTTAGGTCAAACACAGGCTTTTCAATCCGATGTTTTATTTGAAGATAATACCGGGCTTCATTATATGCAAGGTGCCAGTGAATCTCAGGAGGTATATAGCCATGACCTTCAATTTAACTACACCGTTGGACGTGTACAAAGCCATGTTAATTTTTACCACACTACGATAGAAAAACCTTTTCAGCTATTATTTGAGCCTAATTCCGTCAATGGTAAGGAGTTTATCAATTATTATGCAAATACCGATGACATCACCAGCTATGGTGTGGAGTTGGGTTGGACCGTGTTATTGAGCAATGAATGGCAGCTCTATGGTGATATCTCTAAAGTTTTATCCAGTGAAATTTCCAGCATGACCGGAAGCTCAGGAGCGCTTGAGTACGACCTCAATAATACGCTATATAACTTTGGCGAAGGTTCATTTACACCCAGCGGTACGATGACAGGCTTTCCACATTTGATGCTGAACCTGGGTTTAAACTGGGATGTTAATCCAAATATATTAAGTAATTTACATCTGCGTTTCTGGGATCAGATGTCTGGTCGTATTCAAACAGAAGAAACTAAATCAGAAGGGATTTCCGGTGACTTCATTGAAACTGAATACGGCCCTGAATTTTTTGTTGATTATAATATCCTGTTTAAACAGGTCTTGGGCTCGTCCATGGATGCCAGTTTATATGTTAAAAACCTGCTGGATAATGATGACAGTGAAATTCATATGCTGGCTTTCAATAATGCCTGGTCTGATAGAGGTCGAACCATGGGCGCTTCATTGAGTTATCAGTTCTAAATCGCATTGAGTGCTGATGATTTAGATGTAAGAAAAAGCTTTCATTCATCTTTGCCCAATTCATAGCAGCTGATGATATTGAGTAGCTTTAGAATATAACTCACATCTTTTTAATGGTGCTGATAGGACAAGAAATTTTATTGGCAATAGACCTATCACTTTCAGCATCTAGCACTTTAAATAAACGTATCTCCTTGTTAATGCTGCTAGTGCATATTACGTGTTATCCATGCAGGTTTAGCCTGCAGGTTATTCCTCGCCCTATGCCAGCCTGTTAGAACTTAAAGGCTAATAAGGCTAAGCTCTCAGTTTGATTTACACTGCGTTTCACTCATCCAAACAGCAGTCTTGCATCTTGTACATAAAATGCTGAGCCCATTCGGCATTAATACTTCTTATACTTAAGGCATAGGGTCACACTCGCGGGCGTACTCGATGATCTCTTTGGCGGTTAAGGTATAGCTGCCTGGTAGGTCTTTGACTCGTTGAGTTCAATTTCTTCCCCGTACTTCATAGTCATCCTTTAAGCTGTCACCGCTGCTTCGCATCCATGCACCCACGGCATACGATTGCCATGGAAAGGGGAAGTGCAGAAACTGCAGTAGCAAATTTCAGCCCGTTCATCCTCAACTAATAACAAGGGCGCCGAAGCGCCCTTGTTATTAGTTCGTCACTCTATCAGAGATCCTGCCTGTGGTTCTCGATAGGATTGCTGGTATTGCTAGGGCCGTTATCACCGCCGATACACAAGTCCGCCAGCTAATCAGAGATCCTGTGTGTGGTTCTCGATATTATTCGGGCCGTTATCACCGCCGATGCAGAAACCTGCCAGCCACCACTTGGGCTTACAGTCGTAGATCAATCTACCGCGCTCGCCGTGCATACGATCAAGCATAGGCAGCGCAAAGCTTGGCGGCATGCCCGGTGCTGGGCCGTGCTGCAGGTCTTCGATGGCCATGGGGTAGGTCGACCAGTCCTTGGGGGCGCGCCAGCCCGGCGGCGCCACCAGATGACCGCGGGTGCCGTTGATCGGATACAGCGCGCGCCATTGCATGATGGCGTCACTCAGCTCCTGCACCACTTCCGGGTACTTCTGCGCCAGATTGTTGTATTCGTTGGGGTCTTCGGAAATTTTAAACAGGCGATTGGTGACGTCGGTGCTGAGCTGGTTCTGCTGTACTTCCTGTACCAGTTTCCACTCATCGTTAAAGGCAGTCAGGTAAAACTGGCCGAAAATCGGGGTCTCAGAGCCGAAAAACACCAGATCCTTGCGGGGAATTTTCTCACCCTTGAGCACAGCTGCAGTCATATCGCGACCGTCCAGCTTGCGGCGATTTTTGGTCTCGATACCGGCGGCAGCCGCCAGTGTCGGAAACACATCCATCGCTGTCATGATGGAATCCATCTTGGTACCGGCTTTGATGCCCTCGGGCCAGCGCATCAGCGAGATTACCCGGATACCCCCCTCGAAGGTCTCACCCTTACCGCCGCGCAGCGGCACGTTGTCGGCACCACCCACCGAGTAGGCGGCACCGCCGTTATCACTGAAGAACAGCACGATGGTATTGTCGGTAATGCCCTGTTCATCCAGGGTCTTGAGTACACGGCCGATAGCCTGATCCATGCCGTCCACCACCGCCGCGTACATCGGGCGGGCACTGGGGCGCATCATCAGCTTGGACAAGCGGCGGGTGACATCGGTGGGCCCGGAGCGGGCGGGCTTCAGATCGGTATTGATGTCCTTGTATTTATCCTGCAGCTCCTGGGGGGCATCCAGTGGCGTGTGTGGCGCAATAAACGGCATATAGAGGAAGAAGGGCTTGGCCTGGTCTCGCTCGCGAATATAGCGGCTGACCTCGTCCGCCAATAAATAGGATTCATAACCCTGATCGTCGATGGTCTGACCGTTGCGCTGAAAATCGATGCCGCCCTGGTTGGCGAAGGGGGGAAAGAAACCCACCTCGGTATGCAGATGGCCGTAGAAATGTTGGAAGCCCCGCTCGTTGGGGTGAAAGGTCTGCTGGGCGTGACCCAGATGCCACTTGCCCACCATCGCGGTCTGGTAACCGGCGGCTTCAAAACTCTGGGGCATAAAGTGTTCATCGGGGTGAATGCCGGTGTTATCCCAGGGCATGATCACCCCGTAGGCGACGCCTAAGCGAATCGGGTCGCGACCTGTCATCAACGCGGCACGGGTAGGCGAACAGATAGGCGTGGTATAGAACCTATCCAGCTGAACGCCTTCATTGGCGAGACGATCCAGTGACGGGGTGTCGATATCGCCGCCGTGATAACCGACATCGTTCCAGCCCAGGTCATCGGCGACCATGACAATGATATTGGGGCGGTCGGCGGCGACCGCCGGCAATGCCGCAGTCAGTGCAAGACTCGGCAAGAAGGTACACAGCGCCAGTCGCGCAGCAGTTTTAATAACAGACATGATTACCTCTCTGTATGGATTGTAGCCATAATAAAGATTTATCGTAATCTGATCAAGTGATCAAATCAAGTGATCAGATTGGTTGGTCAGGTGATTGCTATCTCGCAATAGAGGCGGCATGCCTTCACTATCAGGGCCCAGCTCACCAGGGAAGAGTCTGTCACTGGCATGCCAGAAGAGTAGCACTGTTATCCAGGAGCCACTCCTCGATGCGCTGGCAGAGACGCTGGGCGGACACTTCCGGCGGCACGTCGCCGCGAAAGCCCACCATCTCGGTCTGCATATAGTCCGGCTACAAGATAGCGGCGCCAATGCCCCTCGACTGCAGGTGCTACACCAGCGAAACGCCGGCGGCATTGAGGGCGGCCTTGGACATGCGATAGCCATATTGACTGCCAGAGCCGGTGTTCGCCATCGACCTCATGCGGCTGGTGATCAAAGCTACCTTGCTGCTGGCGCGGAGATTAGCCAGCAGTGCGCGTCACGCTAAGCGGCCCCATGGCGTTGACCTCGTACTGGAGTTCTAGATCGTCGAGGCACAGCGAGTCCAGACTCTGGCTCACCAGGATATCGGCGTTATTGATCAAGATATCGATGGGCTGATCTTTCAGCGGCGCAGCAAAACGCTAGACACTCTCTCCCTCCTGGAGATCGATGCCCGGCAACAGCTGCACATCCAGCTAATGTTTACAAAATTCCAAGCCAATGCCGCGGTCAAGCTAAGCACTTAGTTTTATTTACACTGCGTTTCACTCACCCAAGCTGCAGTCTTGCATCCTGTACATAAAAAGTTGAGCCCATTCGGCATTAATACTTCTTATACTTTTAGCTGTGATAAATTTCCAGTTGATCACTGAGCTATATTCAACAAAAAAGCTTCGCTGTTCTGCATGTGAAAAAGCGTCAAGAGAAAATAACAAACTCCAGAAACCAGTTAATCTTGAGTGAAATTGTTAGATAGATAATGCCGCTTTAACTAAGAGTGGCTGTAACTATTCTTGGCTTATCGATTAATCTCATGGGGGCTGGCGTTCACTGCGCATTTTCTTTATCGTATTTTTCTCTATTTCCCTGGACTTGTTGATAGGATGCACGGCTCCATTGCTCCAATTGCGATAACGGCATCAATAAAGACAAGCCCAAGTCTGTCAGAGCATATTCCACCTTGGGAGGGCTCACCGGATAGACCGTTCTCGATACATAGCCATCGCGCTCAAGCGTCCTTAAGCGCTGAGTCAGTACTCTCTGTGAGATCTTGCCTACCACCTTCTTCAGTTCATTAAACCTGAATGGCCTCTCATTCAAAACATACAGGATCAGCAGGCTCCATTTATCACCAATCAACTCTAATATATCCCGGATGGGGCAGTCTTCGTGTTTATCTTCAATGTTATTAGTTACTTTTTGCATACCTGCTAACCAATTAGTGCCTTCTTGTTATGTAAGTATCCAATATATACCATGTTATTAATACATACTATTAAGTGCATAACAGCCAAGGATTTCCAATGAGCAAGGTGTCAAATTTTTTTATTAAGATGAACCCTCTGGTGAAAATGATTTTAAATTCGCCATTGCATGGATTACTGAGCAGAAGTTTTATGCTGGTCAGGTTCACCGGGAAAAAGTCCGGCAAAGAGTTTATTACCCCCATGGCCTATCACTCATTCGGGCATACGATGATAATCGTGTTGGCAGAAACCAAAGGCCGTGTCTGGTGGCTAAATTTCAGAGAGACGGCGCCTATGGGGCTGTGTATCAAGGGTGTTTGGGTTGAGGGCTACGCATCGGTTTTACGTGCCGATAATGCCGAATACAAGACGTGGTTTGAATCGGTTTTTTCCCGAGCGGCATTTATACCCAAAATATTTGGCATTGATTTCGACAGAGGCCAGGGCCTCAGTACTGCCCAAATTGAAACCTTGGCCTCACGCTCAGGCATCGTGAAGTTTACAAAAAATCGAGCCGATCATTTATAACCGGAGTTTGCTGTATTGCCGCATCAGCGATGCAGCGGATATTCAAATAAGGCTAATACTATGTCGCCATTGTTTGTTTCACCCTTAAATGTGAAGCCATAGGCCTCATAATACTGGCGTAGTTTCAAATTGTGCGCGACACAATCCAGGCGAATAGAATCTGCCCCATGATCACTGGCCAGATCTTTAATGGCATCAAGCATTTTTATTCCCAGGCCGGATGCACTGATTTTTCGTTGAATGGCTAATTTATGCATATAGATAGCTGCAGACGAGTCGTTATTCCATAGCTCTTCGGGCTCCTGTTTGATTTCTACAATAGCGGCCATTTGATGATTGATTTCAGTGTAATAATAGTGGCCTGAATCAATGGAAAGGCGTATCTCGGTTTCTTTAGAGGCCAACCAGTGCAAAGGCCATTGTTTAATATTTTTGGCTAGAAACCAGCGGGCATTTTCCTCCAGTATATTAAATACGGCGTCAAACTGTGCAGCTGTGATTGGCTTTAATAGCATTCAAACCTCTTCCATTTTTTGAGGGCTATACGTTTAATAATGCACGGCCAACCATATCGTTTCGATATCGGGCTTTGTCCATGCCACTCGGTGTTTCTGGTGTGCCTTGATATCTAAATAGTCGCCTTCTTTTAACGTGACAGAGGTATCATCATCAAACGATATGATGGCTTCACCTTTTAATATCATAACCCATTCATTTTGTTGCTGGTCATACCAGCCCGTATCAGGTGAGCACTGCCCCTTCGATATAATACGCTCGATGTTAATATTTTTTCCCTTAACGAGGCTTTCAAAGACCTCTTGGCTTAAATCATCAGGAATCTGTTCGAATATATTCATAATATGAATTAACTTCCAGGCTAGTAGGGGAAAAAGCACCGCTATTTAAACGTGTGATTATTTAATCGTTGATGCAGGGTTTTAATCCATTAACCCGTAGGTTATTCCTCGCCTAATGCTAGCCTGTTAGAACTTAAAGGCTTATCAGGCTAAGCGCTTAGTTTGATTTACACTGCGTTTCACACACAAACAGGATACACGTATCCTGTACAAAAAAGTTGGGGCAACTCGGCATTAATACTTCTTATACTTTCCACTACACCTTGTTTTCTTAGGCTTTTAGTTATGTTTTTGGTGCATCATTTTAGGACTAAAAACTGACTGATAAAATTCATACGCATTAAATTCTCAGTCTTTACTATCTACCGATAGCGTACAGCAAGTGGCATTGCAGTCGCTGAACATGTCTTTTATAAGGAATCCATGTATCGAGATTAACGACGATTGCAATTGAATGTGATTGTTATTACGTGCCAAGAGAATACACCTTACTAAGGTGTTGAAGGAGAAAAAACGGTATTTTATCAGTTGGGAATCAGTCACATATATCGCTGTATAGTGCGCATTATTGTATGATTCGCTGTAATATTTCTGGGACAGGGAAAGTTAAGGTTACGCCATGATAAAAAAGTTAAAAATAAAAGCGTTAGTGTTGAGTTCAATGGCATCATTAATATTGATGGCTTGTGGCAGTGAAAGCTCAGATCCAAGCCCTGATCCAGGGCCTAGTGATTCAGGGTTGCCCAAGGTTGATCAGCGTAACTATGCCTATATAACCCGCGAAATAAACGCGCTTGCCTCAATCGATAATCGATTAGCCTTGGATGCTAGAGCCCCCTTTCATGTTAATCCCTACGCCAGATTGGAAATCCTGGATCGTTTAAGTGTTGATGCCAACGTGGGGTTACCTTTAAAAGATTATTTTGCCAGCGAAGAATATGATGTGAAAGATTTGCATGTCTCTGGGGATGGACAATCGTTGTTATTTACCGCACATGGTCCACAGTCCAGTAGCACCGATCATAGCTGGAATATCTACGAGTATTCATTTGTTAGTAGCAAGCTACGCAGGGTTATTGCGAATGATCAGATTGCCAATTTTGCGCATGATACGCAGCCTGTCTATACAAAAAACGGATTGATTGCTTTTTCTTCGGCTAGGCAGGTTGCCAGTGCAGTTGTTGGTGATCCGTACGCAGAGGCATTAAATGATTGTACTGAGGCAGATAGAAGAGTTTGCCTTACATATTATAATGAACCGGCTTCTCTATTGCATACCATGACGGTCACAGGCCAAAATATCACACAGATTACTTTTGGCCACTATCATGATGTGGAATTAAATGTATTAAATGATGATGCTGGCACATTAGCCTTTTTGCGTATAAGCCAAAACGAAATAGGCATATCTCAACCTATTCTTTTACCTGCCCCCATTTTTCCGGCGATGTCAGCCAGAAGCATGATATCGTCAGAAGTTGTAGAAGTCGCTTCTATGCCTGTTTATGATTTAGCTTTTGTACAAACAGATGGCAGTCAATTCTCTACCTACCATGCGAATCAACAGTTGAATGAGTTTAACGCTTCGACTCAACAAATCACGGGATTTGTTTTGTCTTTAAATCAGGATATGGTTTATGGCATTGTGCGCTATCTGGATAGCCCCGTTTTAGGAGGCGTTCTTCGTGCTTTTGAATTGCAGGCTGGCGCTGTTGCAGCTAGGTCCGTGGTTGCAGAGCTTATTGAACCTGAAGCGAATACAGCTCCTGGCGATGTATCATTGACGGGGTGGTATAGTGCCATAAGCCCTTACGATACAAATGATTTGTGGTTGGTTAGCTGGAGTGATTGCCTGATAATTGCAGAGGATAATAGTGAAAAATCCTGTGAGGCTAGCAGTTTTACCACAGATGTTGATGTACGTTATGGATTGTGGTTAGTGGATACAAAGGCTCAAACGAAAGAAGTTTTAATACCCGCAAAAGCCAATATTATTTATACGGACCTTATTATGGCTGATTATTAAACAATGCCTTTTTTGTTTATCAGATTGCCATGTTTAAAGATGAATCTGTTTTGTTAAAAAGCGTTTATGCTGTTTTTTTCAGGAAGAAAATCATGCTCAAGGCCTGTGATATCAAGAAAACGCCGCTATCGAATATAACGGCAAGGTTTGCATCGTCAGAGACATCGAGCGCTCCGTACCTCTGGGCGTGCAGGTGGTAGCTAACCCGTAGGTTATTCCTCACCAATGCTAGCCTGTTAGAACTTAAAGGTTTATCAGGCTAAGCTCTTAGTTTTATTTACACTGCGTTTCTCTCACCCAAACTGCATACTTGTATCCTGTACATAGAAACTTGGAGCAATTCGGCATTAATACTTCATATACTTTAAGCGGGGAAACCAGGGGCGGTGAGTTGGAGTATCAGCAGCTAGATGCCAACATTTATCATGCCAGTGATAGCGGATTTCTTGATAGAAGTGAGCGTATAAGCTGCGCATTTTAAGGCGACAATTGGATGCAGGAATACGGCCGGGGCCCGATCATAACAGCCCTGCCGTTTTCCCTGGCCGACTCGCTGATCAGCTTAGTGGAACTTAAATCATTTTACCTGAGCATAAAAGAATTAGGCACTTTTGTACCTAAAGACGGGTTTAAATAGCCGCTTGCTAGTTAAAAGTTTTCGCCAAGTTTTTAAGCCAACCTTTAAAGACCATTTTCAACACAGGCTTAAGCAGGTTCAGCACAATGCCATTAAAACCTGACGCTTGAATCGCTACCGTCCACGTTAAGGTCGTCGTATCACCTACTTGATTAAATTGATATCGCTCAGCAAAAATATGCACTCCCTTCATGGTGGTTTCGGTCACATAAAAGGCGATATCACCGGCATCAACATCCCACTTGAAAAAGGTTTCTTCAACCGCATCGCCACCGACCATTTCAACCCTGCGCGTAGAGCCAACCATATCGGTCGTCTTCTCATGCCAGACAATTCTTTTTAAGCCCTTGGCCCATTCAAGCCAGCTATCATCACCGGCCAGGCTTTCAGCCAACTGCTCTTTACTGCAGGGGAGTACCTGAGTCACGCTGATACCGACATCGCCAGATTGAAAAAACTCTATATCGACTGGCTCACAGGCCTGCATTGTCTTTGCCATAATGCTATCCTTAATTGTATTTATTAACTTGCTGTTTTTTCGATCTAATCACAGCCGTAACTGTTGATATCGATACAATATTACCTTCACCATATTTTGCAAGCACTTCAAGCTGTGCTTCTCAATTTTCTCAGCCGACTGTGCCTTTTCTAGTGTTTTTGATTGCTGTTCCTCTGTCATGCAAGCTGTAAAACTAATACCCCTTAAATACTAGCCTTAAAAGCCATATTTACACTTTTAATCACTAGCAAGGCATTAGTAGCAAGCTCACCTTATAGCAACACAGCAACACTGCAACACGGAAACACCCATACCAGCTATTTCAGACATGGAAAAAATAACCCAAGCATGCCTATCACCATTGTGGATCAAATGCAGCTCTTCTGGTGTTTGCTTTAATAGTTAATGAATTCTAAGCAATTTGGCAATAATACTTCTAATAAGCTGTACATCAAGAGACTAAAAATAATACTTAGCCGTTTTAACAAAATAACAGCTTAAGATAATATCTACCATGAAGCCCCCGCTTTAATATAAAAAGCCGTCTCTTCCGGGCCTCGTGCGATATCGACACCGGAATAGAAACCATAACGTTTGGCAATTTGATAGCGAAAACCTACGCCCTTGGTGGTACGACTAGCAGCATCGGATAACTCACCGGGGCTGTCGGCTGCCCGACCTGCACCACCAAAGATACTTACCGCCCAGCGAAAGTTCACATCCCAGGTCAACTGCGCTTCGGCCAGAGCGACCGCCTCACCTTGATAACGTGCCGCAGGAATACCACGCATATTGATGCCTGGAAGCGCATAAAAAGGCAGGCGCTGATCACTCTCGAGAATGACCTCAGAAGCCAGGCGCAGTGCAAAATTTAAATTATTCCGTAATGGCCAGTAATTCAAACCTTCAAACTTCACACTCTCGTAGTTAAAGTCACCACCAAAGTTCTCATGATAAACATTGTATTCCAGACGATAATCATAACCCTTGCGTGGCGTAAATATATTATCCCGGTTATCGTAGGCCATCACCAATCCCAGCGCAGAGTTGGCTGTTTCTACAGTTAAATTATTGCGTAACCAGTCACGAAGCGGGTCTGCAATCTCATCGGGCACCCAGTCGGGCACACCATCAACAATCGCATTCAGATTCCCTGGTTCTATATCCGCCTTAATATAGGATTGTTTGACACCTAGAAATAAATGACTATCGGGCAGGCGAAATAACAGGCTCTGACCAAAAGCCAGCCCTGGGGTTCTTAACT
>JABSRQ010000081.1 GCA_013215055.1 Pseudomonadales bacterium
CCAGGGGTTGATGGGCTAACTATTTGTAGAGAAATAAGAAGTTTCTCGCAAATACCCATTATCATGGTGACAGCAAAAAGTGATGAAATTGACAGATTGTTAGGCTTAGAAATGGGGGCCGATGATTATATATGCAAACCCTTTAGCCTAAGAGAACTTGTCGCCAGAATTAAGGCTGTGCTTAGACGACATAACTATGTTGCTATTCAGCCTAGTATTGATAGCAACTTAAGTT
Source organism: Pseudomonadales bacterium (assembly GCA_013215055.1). Classification (GTDB taxonomy): domain Bacteria; phylum Pseudomonadota; class Gammaproteobacteria; order Pseudomonadales; family DT-91; genus CAKMZU01. The sequence continues at coordinate 236 of JABSRQ010000081.1, forward strand.
TGTTGCTAGATAAATCTAACAGCCTGGCGAGTTATCAAAGTAATTCCATTGAACTTACCGCGATTGAATTCAATATCATTGCAAAACTCAGCACCATGCCAGGTAGAATTTTCACCAGAGATGATTTAATCGATATTGCTTATGGTGACGGACGTGTCGTTAATGACAGAACCATTGATAGCCACATGATGAAAATCAGGAAAAAACTCATACAGATCGCACCAGACAGAAAATTTGTGCATTCAATTTATAGCATGGGTTACAAGTTTGAACCGTAACTCGAGTATGCAACGCCAATAGCCATGTCGAAAATAACGTCCTGTTCTACTGCCTAATGTCGTGTGTTTAATTTCAGACGCCGCCCTGCCAATTAACTTCGGTTAATAATGAGGGAATTCGCACTGCATTCAATGCCAGCATAACGCGCGTTTTATTCGACGTTAAGGTTCAAGCGTTATATAGCTGGCGTATAGAAAGCACAACCGCGATATTTAACAGCTGCTTAGATTGCTTTAAGGCTGTGAAGCTTGTTGTAACAACGTTTTCGTCACATCAACAGCCTGAATAATAGCGGCAATACTAATACGCTCATTGCTACCATGAATAATACTGGTATCGTTAATGCTGACACTATATGGGTGAAAACGATAAATATTATCCGTAAGCTTGCTGTAATGACGGCTATCAGTGGTAGCCATCACCAGCGACGGCGTTACAATAACATCAGGCACATGTTTTTCTATGGCCTGAGTTAGGGCGGCATAACCTTTTCCATCAATATCTGCAATGCCTGATGAATGACTCCACTGCTGCGCACTGATGCTGACAGCGGTGTTATCCACCAGCTTATTAACTTGCACGATAAAGTTATCAACATCCGTTTCCGGCAATAATCTAAAATTCACTTTGGCTTCAGCTTTCTGCGGCACAACATTTTCTTTCACACCTGCATTAAACATGGTTACAGCCGTAGTATCCCGCACCATAGCTGCCATGACAGGATCCTTACTCAAGCCATAAGCTAATACGCCACGCGTTAACCACTGGTTAGAAAATAAAAAGCCCTGAATACCATCAACATGGTCACCCAAGACAGCAAACATATCGTCAACCGGCGGGCGCAACCGGCTAGGAAAGGGATTGTTATGCAAGATGGATACAGCTTCTGCCAGCATGACAATGGCATTTTCTTTTGCAGGCATAGAAGAGTGCCCGCCTTTTGCCTCTACCGAGAGCGTTAAAGTAAGATAGGTTTTCTCCGCCAAGCCAATCATGGCAACAGGGTTAGATGGCAATAACGGATGATCAGTTACCAGGGTGCCACCTTCAGCAATCAGGTATTCCATTTGAATGCCCTTCTCCAATAGATACTGGCCTACTATTTTAGCGCCCTGCTCCCCACCAATCTCTTCATCATGTACAAGGCTGATATAAATTCCACGTTGCGGCTTAAAACCCTGCGTGAGTAATAGCTCGGTAGCTTCCAGCAACGCAATAACTGAAGCCTTGTCATCCAAAGCACCACGCCCCCAAATTTGTTTCTCGGCAATGGCACCGGAAAAGGCAGGATATAGCCAATCCCCCTCTGTACCTTTTTCAACGGGCACAACGTCATAATGTGCATCAAACATCACTGGCTTTAAACGGTTGTTACTGCCTGGCCAATGAATAATCAGACTATGTTTAGAAATACTTGTGACGTCCAGCTTGGAAAATGTTTGCGGGTAAGTGGCATGTAAAAATTGCACAAAGCCAGTAAATGCCTGCGGGTCAATCTGGCTTTTGTCTTGATGGCTAATCGTTTGATAAGTAATCGCTTGAGATAAATGCTCAACAACGGCCGGCTGTGAAAATGCCTTAGGCATGACAGCTGCAATGATGAAACTGGCAAGCAGGGCTTTAAATGGCTGAACATTCATGATGTTATTTTCTTTTGTCGATGTCTGGTAGCTACTTTATAGTAACAGCCAGCTACTTAACTATTACTATTTTCCTGATGAAAAAAATGAATGAAATATTTAAAACTTGATAAAATCAGTGATTCTCCGGTCTCTCATAATGAAAATATCAGTAAAAAAGTGCTTTTATCGGCACGGGAATGCCCGAATATTATGCAGCTGGCACAGGCAAGCTTTCCTGCAGGAGAAATTGCAGGCGGCCATAAACATGATGATATGACAGAAATATTTATGATTATCTCAGGCTGCGGTGAAATCCAGATTGATGCACAGATTCAAAAAATAGAAGACGGAGATACCATTGTGGTGGAAGCTGGGGAATATCATGAGCTACGCAATACGGGCACAGAGCCGTTAGTGGTCAATTATTTTTCAGTGCTGGCGCTCTAGCGAGTAAGCACAATGCAGTATTATTTATATTCATAAAAGTTAAAACGCGAGACTAGCTCGCGTTTTTAATGCAGAAATAAAACCAACGGCTCTTTGATACAGCTACTAGTTGATATTGCATAGCTAACTAACACTTGTCTAAAAAAGGCTGTGAAAATCAAGCCACCGACTTTAAGTGCATTGCATTCATAAACAACCTTGTATCGTCAATTTTATCCAGCATTGAAATTTCCGGTAAACAATCGTCATCAATATAGTCAATATAATCGGCCGCCGAATCAAACACTAAAATGTCCAACGCCAACCTATCCAAGCCGTACAGACCACGGTGTATCATATCAGCCGAAAAAACCAATACGTCGCCCGCGGCTAACCGAATGGCCTTACCGGTAGAGAGGCTTTCACTGCTCACCCTGCCCGCCTCTTCCTGTCGCACATTAAATTCTTCTTCATTATCCCAGCGCTTATGTGTTCCAGGCACCAGCTCCATGCCTAGCTCATCAAATAAAGGCACACGAAGATGTAATACTTGCGTCTCACGAATGACCTTTTTTTGCGCTTCGACATCATGATCATATTGACAGTCTCGATGCCAAAAATCTTTTTGTTGAGGATTAACCGGGTTAAAGAATAACTGGGTATTCATAAAAACCGGGTTCTCCGGTATCACCGAGTCGACAAGATTCATGATTTTCTTTGAACTGATAAAATTAAATAGCTTCACCCTGTCGTCAAACGCCAAGTACTGACTGCCGGTAATTAAAGAAGAGTTGAAAGCTTCTTCCCTGTAGAATTTTTCGTTGTCTTGCGTCCATCGTGCATGAAATTTCAATACCACTTTTCTAAGTGCTGAGATTTCAGACGCATTAAAATAATCTCTAATAACAAAGTAACCTTGATCGTCATATTTGCTATTCAATTGACTGCCATTAACACCCATGAACTACCATTACCTCCACTTTATAATAAGAACCGGACTTGCCAACCTTTATTAGAGTCTTAACAAGACGCTAACAAAGTGCTGTGATCACACGATTGAAAAACTCCGGCCGCTGTATCATACCGGTTTGATGATGTTATTGCTCACTCGTCGAGCATTAAAAGAGTCGGCGAGGGTAAGCATAAATCAGACGCCTTTATCGATAAAAAACATCATCTGCTGATTGATGGTTTTTTCGCATGATTCACTCCATTAAACTTTTTACAGAGGCCTGTCGGCTTTACATATCCATCCATGGAGAAATGATTTAAGCGGGTTTTATCATGGGCTGTGATTACCGCGACAAAACTATCAGCGGCATAAAAGCGTGAACAGTATTTCCGCTAGAGATGAATGAGAGCATCGCCTTTTGATGCCGCTGTTAGCACCTCATTTATATAGGGCGTATGGCTAATTAGCCATACTTTTGCTATTCTTACCTCATGACAGACAGTAACTTTGAATGGGATGAGGCCAAAAACCTCTACAATCAAGAAAATCACGGGGTTTCATTTAATGAAGCTCAACATGCCTTTCTTGATGAAAACCGAGTCATTGCTGAGGATGTAGCCCATAGCCAGGATGAACATCGCTATTTCTGCTTTGGTCTAAATGAAGATCAAACAGGCATTCTCACTGTACGCTTTACAGTCAGAAACAGCTGCATTCGATTATTTGGTGCAGGCTATTGGAGAAAGGGGAAGAAGATTTATGAGCAAGCAAATCCAGTACACTGATGAACAGATTGGCGAAATTAAACTTGTAGCTGATTTTTTACCATCACCGAGTCAGCTCAAATTGAAAAATGACAATACCAAGATTACGATTTCGTTAAGCACGGAAAGCATCGAGTATTTCAAGTCTGCTGCAGAAAAAAATCATATGCAGTATCAAAAAATGATCCGTCAATTACTCGATGAATATGTCGCTCACCAAAAAAGTGTTAACAAGTAGCTGCATCAGGCTCGTCAAAGTGTCACGCATTCCCAAAAGTCGCGCCACTTTAACTCACCGCTGATCTAGGCATTAAATCCTAGAGAACCTCTACACTTGAACAATATATTGAACAAGTTATACTTGGTCTATATATTGTACAAGAGTGGTAATTTACCATGAGAGTAATAAATTTCTCTGAAGCCAGGAATAAATTAAAAAGTGTTTTAGATCAAGTGGTTAATGACGCAGACTACACGATCATTTCGCGCAGAGATGCTGATGATGCCGTAGTTATGTCTCTAGACCAGTTCAATGGCTTGATGGAAACGGTGCATTTATTGAAAAGCCCTGCAAACGCTGCCCATCTTGATAAATCCATCAAACAATACAGAAAGAATCAAACTGTAGATCATGGATTACTTGATGATTGAGTTATTATCTTGGACGCATGAAGCTTGGTCGGATTATGTTTATTGGCAAGGCCAGGATAAGAAAACACTAAAGCGTATAAACAAGCTTATTAAAGAGACCATGCGTTCACCCTTTGAAGGTATTGGAAAACCAGAATCACTAAAGGAAAACCTTTCAGCCTTTTGGTCACGCAGAATAGATGATACAAACCGGATAGTTTATGCCGTTGACGACAATAATCTAACAATTATATCGTGTCGCTATCATTACCAGAGATAATTTAACAAGCACCGACTCCGCAACAAAAGCGCCAAACGTGCTGCACTGTGTTGTCGGCGTTCAGATTATTTAAATAAATTGCTACCCTGCGGTATGGAAGCAAACAAAAACAGCCAAACAATATTGCATGATCAGCGAGTAAGCATCCGCTCGCTTTCTCGCCATAATTTTCTTGCGGCCGCGCCATCCTGTGCCCAGGGCTTGGCTTGAATTTCTTTACAGTTGTAAAAATACTTGCCGCTAACCTGCTGTAACTGTGGTGATGCACAGGCATAAATAGATGACTCGGCCCCCTTCTGCGGGCTACGTAAGAAGAAGCTGGCGATAAAAGAAATCACCTTACCCAGCCAACCATTTTGTGCACCCAGGGCCGTCGCCACAGCCCCAGGATGCACAGCGTTCACGGTGACCCCTGTGCCTGCCAAGCGTCTTGATAATTCTTTTGTGAACAGCAGGTTAGCCAGCTTGGATTGGCCATACACCTTAAACGTTCGGTAGTTTCGCTTAAACTCCAGATCGTCAAACTGCATACCGCTAACCATGTGATGGGCATGGGATGCCACATTAACAATACGTGCCGGGGCACTGTGTTTGAGTTTGTCCAACAACAAACGGGTTAACAGGAAATAGCCTAGGTGGTTCACAGCAAACGTCTGCTCAATACCATCCGCAGTTTCTCTGCGAGTCGTATTGGTTATGCCGGCATTGTTCAACAGAATATGCAAAGGAACATCCAGTGCCAAAAACTCCTTGGCTGCTCTATGTATCTGCGCCTGTTCAGCCAGATCAGCAACAATAAGATGTACCCGGCTATGCCCACAAGCCAAACAAATACGTTGTATTGCAGCCTGCCCCTTGGCCTCATTTCTACACAACAGATACACCGCGGCGCCCATCTTGGCCAGCTGTGTCGCTGCGACTTCACCAATGCCACTGCTGGCACCTGTTATCAGTGCATTTTTTCCCGTTAGATCTATTAGCTCTAGCATGGTTTTCTCCCTTAACCGCAGTAGAGCCTCCATACTATTACCGATACTGACTTTTATCAACAAAAAGTCAGTAGTGGTGATAACTGCCCTTCTCAAGCTACATATCTAAATAACACTTTGATTGATGTGCATTAAAATTTATTGGCGATTCAATGCATCACATGAGAAGATGCCCACACGATATTAAATATGAATCAACAAGATAAGAATGGCTTCCACGATAAGAAAATCGGCCTATACCCGCAAACAGGAGATTATTGCTGCGGCGCGTCTACTGCTGATGGATCTAGGCCATAAAGCGGTCAAAATGGATGATATTGCCCTGCAGGTAGGCATATCCAAAGCCGCCATTTTTCATCATTTTGAAAACAAAAAAGCGCTGTTTAAAGTGGTGGTGCAAAGCGTTGCTCGTGAACCACTGGCAGCCGGGCTGGCAGCACTGGATGACAAGGCTGGCCTTAAACAAAACCTCATCAATCTCTTCATCGCAACGTACTCTTGCTCACGCTATAAATCGACACCCTTTATGGAGCTGGTCAATACACAGCCCGAGACCTATAGCGCCATCATTGCCGAGGATACTCAAACGATACTATCTTTGCTGGAAGATCTGCTTGGAAAAGCCGAACAAGATGGCATTATCGAGCTGCAACAAACGCAGCAATCCACTAGACAGTTTGCAGAGCTGCTGTTAATGAGCAGTTACGGTGTGGCCTGCCCGGGTGCTGGGCCGGTGCTTGCAGATGCGGATTTGCATAATAATTTATCTGCCTTAATGACGGCCCTGCTGCATGGCATCTACACACAGAAAAACCGCGAGAACTGAGCAGCCGGGATAGAAATCTGTTTTAAACAGCTCACGAAAAAGTCGATTAGCTTAACGTTTATAGGGCCTAAGCAGATTAACTTATTTCAAGAAAACATCATCTGATCTCAACAAGACGGGCCTGATATTGCTTTTTATCAAAGCAATGAATCAATGGAAATAATAAATGCCAACAGAAACACGCACTTTTTTAATCACTAAATCCGATCGCAGCCTTAAAGATAAAACCGGTAAGGTCTTTACCGTGCCTGCTGATTGGGAGAACCTACCCGCCGGCGATGCCTCAATTACACGTAAGCTAAAATCCTTAGGAGCGACGTGGACAGTACAGGAAAAGAAAGGCCGCAAGTCTTTTTCTCACGGCGTTTGGGCGGCAAAAGAAAACATTAATGAAGCCAAAGCGCTGGTAAAAGCACAGCGTGCCGATCCCAAACATCAGAAGAAATTAGCGCAGGCGAAAGTGCGCCGCGAGGAAAAGGAAGAAGTCTTCGGCGAAGACTTTCAGCAGGCGATTATTAGCTTCCTCAACTTCGATAAAAAATATCAAACATTAGTTGGACAATTAGCCGTGTTGGTAAAAGAACACGCGGTGCCTGTGGGTAGCGGCACCGTAGCGCGTAGCTCATCGGTAACGTTGGAGGATAAGGCAGCAATGGCAGTGATGGCCTGGATGCGACATCAAACCAGTTCTTATGATTCAACATCGGTTCCACGTATTAAGGGTGCAAGACGTGAACTCAGGCGACAGATAGCCAGACAATCCGAGCGCATCCTAGCCAAATACCGCAGTGGTGATGATGTTGATATTTTGGTTTGCCCGCTTTATAAGGCTTTGAATAAATAAGCCTTCATTCTACAAAAACCACATAAGAAAAAACAAAAGTGAGTTTGAAATGGCTTCATGATACACTTTTAAACATTAAGGAGGGTTGTTAAGCCCATCTGCTAGGAAGGCATTCAGATAACACTTGAACAACCTTGAAGTCAGCAAAAGATAACTTTTGATTACCCATCAGAGCCGATAGAATGTCTTAACAAAAGCCTTCAAAAAATAATAATTATATTTGAGGTCATCTATGTACCGCTTCTTAAAAGCATGTGGTGCTGTTGTTAGTTGTTGTTTGTCGGTTTCTGCCTTTGCCGCTTTTTCGATAGATCCTATTGCCGATATCAGCATTGCTGAAAACAGGGCCTATACATCGGCTGCGCCGCAAATCACAGGAGATAACTTAGGTAATATTTCCTTTTCATTAATGGGAGATGATGCCTCACGTTTTAGCCTGTCAACTAATGGCACCGTGACACTGCTAGCTCAAGATTTCGAGAACCCGAGTGATGCAGATAAAAACAATAGTTATCTCGTCACCCTGATAGCCGAGACTGACGATGCCCGCACAGACAGCACTAGCTGGACGGTAACCGTTACCGACCAGGACGCCTCCAGCTTTACCATCAAACAACTGATCGATGCCACACTAATGGAAGGCGTGCCTTATATTAGCGAAGCCGTAAACGTCAGTGGCAGATTTGTTGGCAATATTCACTATCAACTCAGTGGTGATGATGCGCTAGTTTTCAACTTCAATGACTCAACAAGACAACTTACCTTGGGCACACAAGATTTTGAAAACCCCAACGATAAAAATACCGATAACATTTATGCAGTGACTGTAACGGCCATAGACAGTGACGGGCAAGAAGACAGCACCTCGATACTCATCACCATAGAAGACCAATACGACCTTGATAGCGATGGTGACGGCGTATTTGATAGCGTTGAATTAGCCGAGTTAACCAACCCCAATGATATCACCGATTATCTAGACAGCGATAATGACCTCATACCCGATGCATTGGACAATGACAGTGACAACGACACACTGGCAGATGCCGTTGAATCAAACGGCATCGAGCCCCATGGAGATGCCGATGCCGATGGAATCCCTAACTATCTAGATCAAGACAACCGCGGCGATGGACAAAGTGCACAATGTAGTACCAATAAAGAACAGCTTGGCGTATGCCAATTTGGCCAACCACTGGACCCGCTATTTGATTTTGATCAGGATGGAAAACCTAACCATGGCGATAAAGACAGTGATAACGATCATATTCCCGATGTCATAGAACTCGATGGTGATAGCGATGGCGATGGCGATAGCGACTACATGGATATCGATAGTGATAATGACGGCATACCCGATATTATAGAAAGTCGCACCGGCTACATCGATAGCGACGGCGATGGCATCGACGACATTTTTGATGCCGACTTCAGCGGTATCGATAACAATGCAGATAATATCAAAGACAACGCCAAAGCCATCGACAGCGATGCTGACGGTCTGCCCGATTATCTGGATACCGATTCCGACAATGACAGGATTCCCGACACACTGGAGGCAACCCTCAGCCAAGACAGCAATGGCAACGGTATCGATGACGCTTTCGATGTGGCATATACAGGCGGCAGCGATAGCAATAACGATCATATCGATGACCGCCTGCATACCAAGCAAACACATAATGACGGCCTGCCAAACTACCTCGATATTGACAGTGATCAAGATGGCATTAGCGACACGATTGAATCCGGCGCCAGCGGTGAGGACATTAACAACAATGGTATTGATGATGCCTTCGATGCCGCGCTGACGTCCGGCATCGATAATAATGCCGACGGCATCATCGAGCATGCCTTACCAGACGATGATGGCGATGGCGCGGCCAACCTGCATGATCTGGATGCCGACAACGATGGCATTCCTGATGTAGATGAAAGTGGAGGTAGCGACAATAACCGTGACGGGTTGTCAGACAATGGCAACATAACACCACAACCTCTTATTGATACCGATAAGGACTCCATCCCTGACTATCTGGATATCACCCATGCTGATGGCAGCTTTACGATTCTCAGCGGTGATTTCTCTGAATTTGATATCGATGCAGATGGACGTGTGGATGTCAGCGATGATAGCGACAAAGACGGCGTCGATAACAGCATCGACACCCAGCCTACGCTCTACGGTTTACGCCAAATCGATAAAGACAATGATGGCATTTCCGATGATCTGGACCCCGATAATGACAACGATGGTATCAGTAATATTATAGAAGGCAAAATCGATACTGATGGGGATGGCATTACCAATGACTTTGATCCCGACAGTGACAACGACGGCATCAGCGATTTTATCGAAGCAACTTACAACAGCAAACGTTTAGGAGATGACAATAATAACGGTATTGATGATTCTATCGATGTGTCCATAGTGGGTGGCAAAGACAGTAATCAAGACGGTGTCGCCGATAGATTTCATCCGGTAGATTTTGATGGTGATGGCATTCCAGATTATCTGGATATCGACTCAGATAACGACACGTTAACCGACTGGCAAGAGAGTTCAGCCAAGGAACCTAGCCATAACGACAGTGACCGCGATGGTATCGATGATAGCTATGATGCCGACCTGAGCGGTGGCCCGGATCACAATATTGACGGTATTGATGACGACATCGTCATCCTGCCCAACTCCGATAATGATCAGCATCCAGACTTCCGCGACATCGACAGCGATAATGACGGCCTGCCTGACCGAGTCGAGTTTGAGGACCTAAACGCAGATGATATCTCCGACCATCAACAAGCAGAATCAGGCGTGAAAACCGGCGATAGTAGTTTGTCTGGAGGCTACGGCGGCAACCTAGGCTTCTTGCTACTTCTGATAGCTTCAACTTTTAGCCGCAGGAAAGAGGCACTATGAAAACACTTATAAAAGCCTCTCTCTCTAGCCTGCTTCTTATTACGGCACTACCCTGCCTTGGCGAATCCAAAAGCTATTTTGGCTGCGGCAATTTCATTAACCCCGAGAGCGGCGAAAAAGCCTTTACGCCCTGTTTTTATGCGGGTGCAGGCTTAGGTGCATCATTTTTAGCACCGGATACCAGCGATTCAAGTTGGCGCGTCGATAAGAGTAATGATTTGAGCTTTAAGGCTTATATAGGTTATCACTTCGCCCAAGACTGGTTTACAGAAATCGCTTATGCCGACTTAGGCGAAGCCCGCTTTAGCAGTAACCGCAGCCTTATCGAAGACGAAGAATCTATCCATTCCAAAACCCCCTCCTTTTTTGTCGGCTATTTTTTACCATTTGACGAATGGCTGAATACCTCGCTACCTATCGACACCTTCGTTAAAGTGGGTGTTGCATCGATCAGCAGCAGCTCCAGCAGTCCACTGCTGAATGTAGAATCAAAGGACAGTATTTTACCCGCCATGGGCATCGGCCTGGAATGGGCTATGTTAGAACGCTGGTATTTGCGCTCAGAATACGAACGCTTCAGTGCCGATGCCGGCTTGCTTAGCCTGTCGGTAAACTTTAGGTTTGGTGGCCAGCGCTATCAAACCAAAGAAATACCCCCAGAGGCTGTAGTACCAATACCCGTTATCGCCGAAGCAATCGAAGTCGCACAAGCTGAGCAAACAATAACAGATACACAATGTTTTAATGAGGCCACTGAAGGCTGTTCTCTATTCTACGCACAATTTAAAAATAGTATCCGCTTCGACAGCAATTCCAAAAGCCTGGAGTCCAGCTCCTATAAATTGCTGACTGGCGTTGTTGATGCACTTAAGAAAGTACCACATCTTGATATAGAAATTCAGGCCCACACTGACAGCATTGGCAGCGAAACCTTCAATCAGAATTTATCGGAAAACCGTGCGCGTTCGGTGTATGACTATCTGGTATCTCACGGCATCAACGAAAGCCGCCTATCAAGCAAAGGCTTTGGCGAGTCTCAACCGAGAGCCTCCAATGACACCCTCGAAGGCAGATCGCTGAATCGACGTGTCGACTTTGTCGTCACTAAGGTCAATCGTAAGGACCTTGAATTCAAGCAGTGAGCATTAAAGCGCAAGGGCTTCAATTTTTATTGAAGCCAACTATACCAAGCACTACTTCAAAATAACGCTCCATCAAGTAAAGAAGAGGTTAAATTTAAACCTAGTAGCTTAAGTTGGTATAACTTAGCTTTAACTCTTCTAAAATTGCCTTGGCATTCAAATCGAAATCATTATTTCTAAGCTGAATACTCGCATCTAAAGCAATAATATTATTAACACCCTCCAATGAATGAACAAATAAATTATTAACTAGATTCAACTCTGTCAGCTTGCTATTGAACGAAATATCAATAGAGCTTAATAAGTTATTCCCCATATTAAATTTGGTTAGCTCAATATTATTAGAGACATTCACATTTTTCACATAATTAGTTGTTAAAGATAATTCAGTTAATGCTAAATTGTAAGTGACATCAATGACTGTCAACTGATTATTAGGAAGGTACAACCTCTCCAGATTTGTATTTTCTGAAACATCAATATTAATTAATTGATTTCTACTCAAATCTAATATTTTCAGCCCCATATTTACAGATATATCTAACGCAGCTATCTGATTATCACTCAGTAATAAGGTTGTAAGCGCTGTATTTTCTGAGACATCGAGTGTTTCTATATTATTATATGATAGAAATAAATTATTCAGAGCGGTGTTATTAGAAATATCAAGCACACTCAACTGATTACTATTCATAATAAGGTTTGAGAGCTTTATATTGGCTGAAACATCAAGATTGGTTAATTGATTATTATCTAAAATCAAATTCATGAGTGAGGTATTTTTCGACACATCGATAGTACTTAACAAATTATGACTCAGAGCTAAACCAATTAACTCCGTAGCGGCAGAGACATCTACAACACTCAATTGATTCGCATTCAGATACAAAAAAATCAGAGTAAGATTGGATGACAGATCGATATCGCTTAACTGATTCTGTCCCAATGAAAGCTCAATCAGTGTGGTATTATTCGAAACATCAATAGAACGTAATTCATTTCCATACAGCTCTAATTCTGTAAGCGCAGTATTAGCGGAAACATCAATAAAATTTAATTGATTTATCCCTAGTTTCAAAACAATTAACGCAACATTTTCAGAAACATCAAAAGAGCTCAGCTGATTCCCTTCTAAATCAAGATGCGTTAACCCAGTAAATACCGACAAACCATCTGCATTAGAAATCGACATATATTTACAGTCAATAGCAGATACCTCGTCTGCATATTTACTACTTAACGTTGAAATTAAACAACTTGCCAAATTATTGTCAGAAATATCGGCAATTACATCTTTTAAAAATAATCGAGGGTAGCCTTCATTTCCGATGGGATTAGCAATGTTATTCCCATCAACATCACCGTTAATATTTGATTGATATTTTTCAGAACTTTCACTATTACAAGCGCATAAAACCGTTACGCTAAGAATAAGAAACCATTGTTTAAAGGAATTTAAATGTATATAACTCATACCAATATCTTTACAGATGATTCCTAGATGAAATCGAAAATTATAAATCATTGTTACTAAATACACCAAATCAGCCTAAGCTGCGAGAATAGTGTTAATCGAAATTGAGGGTCGTTGTTCGACCGAAAGCCCCATTACCGTGGTGGTAATAATTCGGGTGATGGAGTCACCTTGCTGGATTTGAGTGATGTCGTCACTCCAGGTTTCGCTGATAAGCAGGTGTTTTGCTAGCAGCCAATGACTGATATTTGTTGGATTGGCCTTATCTCATCAACCCAATTCAAATGCGTTGGCCTGTCAATCAGTTTTTTAAAAGCACTGCCACAGCTATCAAATGGGCTGTGCGTTTAAATAGAGTATTTACCCAGAGTAGGCGCTTTAGGCGAAATCGATGTCGATGTCGATGTCTGATGTGAGTGCGGTGAAAAAGTTAAAATCATCGCCTTGATTAAAGACCCGTTAGTCAGCCGTTACATTTCATGCAAAATTTACCCATGATTATTCATAATGAAATGTCCCCATCCAAGTTTAATAAAAAAACTGTAATAAATAGGCTCTCTTGCAATAGCTGGATCATATTGAAGTACAAAAGAATGACTAAAATGGAACAATTGAACGTGCAATTCAATAGTGAATTTTCTAACATTTCTGTGTTTTTAATAAGAATAAGCGTAAAGGAATTTTTTTCTTCAATTTAAAAGAAAACGTTTCGAATAGATCACTAATTGAGATACTATCCTGTACCTTTTTGTAACCACCTATTGACGAGCTGGTATAGACGTTTTTATCATTCTCGCGATTCAGTTTCGTTTATTTTTTACATCTAAGCTAGATTTGTCTGTGTGAATAAACGTTTATTCTTCTTTTCATAAGAAAACTCAATAAATTCACGAAATTTTAATTGTCGTGACTTAAAAGTTAAATCCTCTTTGGAGCAGTATCGCCATGACGGCTTGCCTACAATATTTCCTGTTGTTTATGACTCTATTTCTAACGGCCTGTAGTGGTAGTGGTGGTAGTGGAACAGAAACGGATACAGGAACAGGAACGGATACAGGAACGGATACAGGAACCGGAACCGGAACCGATATTATAAGCAAAATTACTAATTTTCAGTTATTTAAATCTGACAGTAATACGCTAGTTTGGATCTCAGCAGGTGCAGCATCATGTTCTATTTCTAATGATCAGAATGATACCAACATTGATATACAGCCAGAACAATTAAACGCTGGCAGTATGCTTCATGGATTACCTGTGAACACCATATTTACTGTGCATTGTCTTGATGAGAATGGTGTGTCTTCTGATCTAACGGCTAATGGACAAACGTCTACCCCTTTCCCACAAACAGTCGGTTACTATGGTTCGATGTCCAGTTTGAATAATTCCTGGGCTGCCATTGTTAATTTAACCAAGCCCATCAGTTATACCGATAGTATTGATTTTAATACCCAAGTGGATGATTACTGCAGTGCGTTGGGTTATGTCGGTGCTGTAAAAACTGAAACGGGCAGTTTTTCATTGAATGATACGTACTACTTTCAGAATGGAGATGGCATTATCGCCGGTAGTGGCCCTTCGGATAAAGTCACTCTGATACCGGATAATAAAACCTTTACCCATATTTACACCAATAGACGCAATACGGATTCAAGTAATGGTAATCCTGGTAGAGCGGTTATCGGTGATCATGCTTCAACTATCAATCAGTCAATATCCAGCCCTACTTCGGGTGTTGATCAGATGGTGTTATGTCAAACGAATTTACTCATTGGTAATACGATATTTATAGCTCAAAATATCAGCTTTGCAGAAACAGGGCCGATCAGAAAGGTGTTGGGGTTGGATGCTGAATTCTCCAATGAGGTCGCATCTGGTCTGGGTAAGGGAGCGATAACCTATAGCAGTTCGGATGATAGTGTTGCAACTGTAGATGTCTCTACCGGTAAGGTAACAATTATAGGTTTAGGAACGACTACGATTACGGTGGATAAAGCAGCTGACTTGTTTGTTAAAGCCCAAGATAGCTTTGTATTGAATGTAGAAAATCCGCAGCCGCTTCAGTTAACAAGTTTTACTAAAACCAGTGTTAACACGTTGAGTTGGCAAACTGCGTTTGCTTTATCATGTGATATCAGCAACGATCAAAACAGTGAAGTTGTTAGCTTGGCAACATCCAACTTGTCTGCAGGCAGTCTCTTACATGCTTTACCGGAAAACACGGTATTTTCTTTGACTTGTCAAGATGAAGCGGCCTCCTCTACCAGCTTGTCAGCGACTGCCGTGGGTGTGAATCCATTCCCACAAACAGTCGGTTATTATGGCGATAACAATAATCCCGAGAGCTCTTGGTCGGCTATTGTTAATCTGACTACGCCTATTGATTATGTCGATAGAGTGGATTTTAACACGCAAGTCGATAGCTATTGTTCTAGCTTAGGTTATGTGGGTGCGGCAAAAACCAAGTCTGGTAGCTTCTCCGTGAATGATACCTATTACTTTCAAAATAGTGACGGCATCATTGCTGGTAACGGTCCCTCCCGAAAAATCACATTGATTCCGGATGATGTGAGCTTTACTAACGTCTACACCAATAGAAGAAACGAAGACTCATCCAACGGTAATGTGGGTAGAGCGACTATCGGTAATCATAACTCGTCCATCGACCTATCAATCTCCAGCCCAACTTCGGGTGCTGACCCTATGGTGTTGTGTCAAACGGATATGCCTGTCGGCAACAGTGCCTTCCTTAGCCAGACCATCAATTTTGCTGAGGCGGGTCCGATAAGGCAAATATTAGACATACATATAAGTTACCGCAATATCGCTACAGGTCGTGGGGGCCTTGGGTCAACGACCTACACCAGTAGTAACGTCAATGTGGCGATGGTGAACTCGGTTTCAGGTGAAGTAACGTTGCTAGGTTTAGGCAGTGTGACTATCACAGCGGATAAAGCGGGTGATATGTTTATGCCTGCTCAGGCCAGCTATGTTATCAATGTTGAAGCACCCAAGCCGGTACAAATGACAAGCTTCAGTAAAACCGGTGAATACACCTTACAGTGGGTCACGGATTCTGCACTGTTTTGTCAAATCAGCAATGACCAACATATTGATGTAATTGATGTCGATGCCGCCAGTCTGTCAGCAGGTAAATTATTGCATGGGCTTGCTGTAAATACGGTGTTTACCTTAACTTGCCTGGGAGAAGATGGTGTAGCAGCCACCTTGTCAGCCACTGCGGTAGATAATAACATGCCCCCACAAACCGTCGGTTATTATGGTTCACTTAATGGTGTGGGTAATTCTTGGTCAGCAATCGTTAATTTAGCCAACCCCATCAGTTATACCGATAGAATTGATTTTAATACGCAGGTGGATGCTTACTGTAGCTCCTTGGGTTATATCGGAGCGGTAAAAACCCAAACCGGTAGTTTCTCGATAAATGATACGTATTATATCCAAAACAATGACGGCATTATTGCTGGTAACGGGCCATCACAAAAAATCACGTTTATTCCTGCCGATAAAGCCTTTACCAATATTTACACCAATAGACGTAACTCGGATTCAAGTCATGGTAATCCAGGTAGAGCGGTTATTGGTGATCATAATTCAACTATCAATCAGTCAATATCCAGCCCTACCTCGGGTGTTGATCAGATGGTGTTATGTCAAATCGATATACAGGTGAGTCATACAGCATTTTTACCTCAAAGTATCAGCTTTGAAGAGGCTGGGCCTATCAGAAAAGTGCTGGGTATGCAGACTGAATTTACCCATGTTACATCAGCGGGCCCTGGTAGTGGTGCAATTACCTATGCAAGTAGTGATGTGAATGTAGCAACGGTGAATGCTTCTACCGGTACGGTTAATATTGTTGGCTTGGGAACGACGACCATAACAGCCACTAAAGCTGGCGATATGTTCTTGCCAGCTCAAGATAGCTATGTATTGAACATTGATAGCCCTCAAACTATTCAATTACAGAGCTTCATCAAAAACAGTGACTCTACGCTCAGCTGGGCTACTGATTTTGCAGTGTCTTGCGATATCACTAACGATCAAAATGCGGAAGTCATCACGGTTGCTACATCTAACTTTACAACGGGTGCTTTACTGCACGCATTACCTGTTAGTACTACGTTTACGTTAGCCTGTGTTGGAGAAACGGGTACCTCATCCAGCTTGTCAGTGACTAATGTGGTGAGCAATGACTACCCGCAGACGGTAGGTTATTACGGTTCACGTAACAGTCCAGATAATTCCTGGGCGGCAATTGTTAACCTAACAAGCCCGATAAGCTATCTCGATAGAAACGACTTTAATACGCAGGTTGATGGTTACTGTAGTGGATTAGGTTATCTGGGGGTTGTGAAAACCCAGGCCGGTACATTCTCGATTAACGATACTTACTACCTGCATGTTAAGGAGGGCATTATCGATAGTTACGGCCCCTCTCAAAAAGTGACGTTTATTCCGGCTGATGTAACTTTAACAAACGTCTATACCAATAGAAGGCATTCGGATTCTTCTGCTGGTGATGTAGCTATAGCCAAGATCGGTAATCACAGTTCATCAATCACAAACTACAGTACACCTAGCCCAACCACGGGTGTTGATCAAATGGTCCTGTGTCA
Source organism: Pseudomonadales bacterium (assembly GCA_013215055.1). Classification (GTDB taxonomy): domain Bacteria; phylum Pseudomonadota; class Gammaproteobacteria; order Pseudomonadales; family DT-91; genus CAKMZU01. The sequence continues at coordinate 18,030 of JABSRQ010000081.1, forward strand.
AACGGATATGCGGGTAAGCGATACCGCCTTTCTTGCACAAAGTATCAGTTTTGATGTTGCCGGCCCCATTAGACAAGTGCTTGGTGTTCATGCCGACTATAGCAATGTGGCCTCTGGCGGACAGGGTAATGGCGCGATAACCTATAGCAGTAGTGATGTGAATGTGGCGACAGTAGATGCAGCTTCGGGTACGGTCACAGTTGTTGGTTTGGGTAGTACAATCATTACTGCGACAAAGGCTGCTGATCACTTTGAAATAGCACAAGACAGCTATAACTTAAATATTGAATCGCCTGAACCTATTCAATTACTGAATTTTGTCAAAACCGGTGATGCTACTTTAAGCTGGTCTTCTGAATTTGCCGTATCCTGCGAGATTAGCAATGACCAGAACGCTGAGGTGATTACGGTTGCGGGTGAGAGTCTTTCAGCCGGTAGTGCGTTACATACCTACCCTGCAGGAGCTACTTTGACCTTAAGCTGTATTGGCGAACAAGGTGGGACTTCTAACATATCAGTGTCTACCGTCACTACACAGGCCTTCCCTCAAACTATGGGTTACTATGGTTCTACATCTAGTCTGGATAATTCCTGGGCCGCAATTGTGAATTTAACTAGCCCGATTACGTTTACTGACCAGTCTGATTTCAATGCACAAGTAGATACCTATTGTAGTTCGCTGGGCTATATTGGTGCTGTAAAAACCGGAACGGGTGACTTCTCACTTGACGATAGCAATTACCTACAAAATAATTCGGGTATTATCTCAGGCAATGGCCCCTACCAAAAGGCCACGTTGATCGCTGATGACGTAAGTTTTTCTAACGTTTTCTCGAATCAATACAACGATATTAATAGCCGTGTATATCGTGTAAAAATCGGTAATAATGACTCGTCAACGATAGAGACCATTTATTCTACGACGACGGGCGAGGATCAAATGGTGTTATGCCAAACGGATATTTCCTTCAAAAATACCGGCTTGTTGCCTCAGGCAATCAACTTCGATCTGCCTGGGCCTATTAGAAAAGTACAATCCATTGATCCGGATTTCAGCAATATCGCCTCAGGCGGTATGACAAGCGCTTCCATCACCTATAGCAGCAGTAATGAGCTAGTCGCTTCGGTAAATATGGATACCGGCTTGATCAGTATGATGGGCATGGGGGCTGCCGTGATTACGGCAACTAAGGCTGCTGATGATTTTTATCAGCTGACACAAGTGACTTACACGTTAAACATCGATACAGCCCAATCGATGGTGATGCACAGCTTTGAGAAAACGTCTGGCTCATCTTTCAGCTGGTCAACCAGCTTTGCCATAGCGTGTGAAATCCATAATGATCAAAACGCTGAACTTATCTTGCTGGATAGAGATAAATCGGTATCGGGTACGCTGTTGCATGGCTTACCGGCAGCAACCCTCTTTACCTTACGCTGTGAAGGTGAATTGGGCGGTTTAGATACACGTACAGCTTCAGTGGTTGGGACTAACCCCTTCCCTGAAACCGTGGGTTACTATGGTTCTTTGACTGATCAAAATAATTCCTGGGCGGCAATTGTTAACTTAAGCCCCCCTATCGACTATACCGATAGGCTTGATTTTAACGCCAAGGTAGATAGTTACTGTTTAGGCCTCGGTTATGTTGGGGTAGTGCAAACCAAAAGCGGTCACTTCTCCGTGAATGATTCTTACTATTTACAAACCAGTGATGGCATTATTGCAGGTAGTGGCCCCTTTAATAAAGTCACACTGATACTAGGTAATCTTTCCTACTCTAACGTCTACAGCAATAGAAGAAACACGGACTCATCCAACGGTAATGTCGGCAGAGTGACTATAGGGAATCATATCTCTAGCATCACTCAGTCAATCTCCAGCCCCACCTCAGGAGTTGATCCTATGGTGTTGTGTCAGACGACAAGAGCCATCACTGATGCTGTATTTATTCCGCAGACCATAACGTTCAACAATGTTGGCCCCGTTGATGTATCGCTTGCTGTCGATTCGCCCTACACCAATAGCTTAAACACGCTACCGAGCAGTGGAGCGATTAGCTATAGCAGCAGTAATCCCAGTATTGCAACGGTGGATGCAAGCACGGGTGAAGTGACATTATTAACTACGGGCACAACAACCATTACAGTAAATAAAGTTGCTGATACACAGTTTATGCAGGCTGAAGCAAGCTATCTTCTAAATGTCGCTGAGTGATGTGATTAAGCACAGAAACTGAAAGTATGTAATTTTGGAGGCTATATGCCTCCATTTTTTAAAATGGATAATTTGAATTGGCGGCTGTTTAAAACTCTAGCACTGGGTTATATCTACTTATTTTCAGGCTGTCACAGCTTGTTATATGTTGGGGAAGTTGCTCCACTGCGGGTAATTAATCAGATATGAATGCATTTGGATTTAATCAGTTATCCCCTGTGATTTTCAGAGCATGCCGTTAGAATTATTGCCCCCTACTCTACTGAATTTCGGAAAATGACTGAACACCAGCGCCATGTTGTACTTCAAGGCGCAACAGAATTAGCCGTTAATATCCCTTACACTCTGCTTAGGCACAAATAAACCATAACATCTGAGTGATGATCGTGCTTTGTTGTGCCTATTTTCAAACTATATCAAAAGCATCCTAAAAACACCTACCATATGGCAGTGCTTATGCTTGTCCCTGAAAAATCACAATAGCCTTTATTCTGTCACGCCTACGGCTGGCTGCAGCCAAGTTCACCTCACCATTAGGGGAATCCACATTGAATATTTATAAACCCGCGCTGCGTAGTATCGCAACGTAGACATGTCTATTCCACATGGGCTGCAGATATCGTCGATGCTGACGGCAATGGTATAGATGACGGGAGTTGCTTCAATGCATGGGTACCTGCTTGTTGGATAACCGCGTGAATGCCAATGGCGATGGTTGGAAAAACTTGCAGGAACGGTCACCAGCGGGGTCTGGATATCAAACTGATTTTCTATCGCATGGCCGTACATAATATGCGCTGGACACGGGGACTGAATAAGATGTCCGCCCCAAGCATAAGTTAGTATCGGAAATTCGAAAACGGCCCCATGTACAAGTATAAAATGCAAGGTTTGAAACAACAGGCCAAGGCCATGTCAGATATCTTATTCAGTGGCATCAATCAACAACATAAAAATTTTCAGGCCAGCGGCCCTGAAAAAAATAATCCGCCTTGCTGGTTTGCTTACTGAATGCCTGATGTCTATGCTATATACATAAAGTTATTCGTAGACGTTGTATGGCAGATAAATCCCATTATCTGCCTATCTGCAGGAGTTCATGTATGCCTTACGCCCCTCTAAATCCTCACGCAATAAACCATTCAACCCCGCCAGACCACGTACTTGCGACACAGCTAACCTTTTTCTTAGCCAGCTTTATACAGGAAAACATATCCATGAAAGTCATGCTTGATAAGTTCTACAAGCAGTTAGACGACATAGAATACCGCATAACGACTCAAGGCCATGGCTGACGTCATTTTATGACAGGGCTCTGCAAGCCTAGCATTCACAGATATAGGCACATTGCTCAGAAACAAATGCCATGAAAGTCTGTAGACACACTGCCACATCCAGGCCATCACTGACATCTTGGAATTGCAGGCATTGCATAGTGGCCGCTATCGTCTTATTCACCGCCTGCCCTCAATTTACACTCAGAGCAGCAAATTCCAGCAAGGCCTGCCAACTGCAAGGGGCTTGCTCCAAGCCCGCCAATGTTTCAACCACCAAATGAGTGTATATGGCCGATTAATCCCCTATTCGCTTAATCGTTGACGGTGAGCATTGCGATGTGGATTAAGGATATTCGTGAAATGGGTAGAGTAGAATGCTAAGCTAGTTTTAGATTCCTTAACTTAAAAACAGCCAGCACTAAACCCGCGAAAGCGGGGTTTTTAATGCCCTAAATTTGAACATTTACCATTACAATAAATGGTACGGGTGATTTTCTGTGGACTGTAGATAGGCTGCAGATTTTCGCCATATTGTAATGGGATATGTAGAGCGATCACTTGCAGTGATAGGCCAGTTAAACCGCTCCTAACAACTTCCTTTTAAACTACTTTGGAAGCTCTTTGACGGGCTGGTGTGTGCCAAAACCAGCCGGTCACATTTTCAATGCTTAGATAGATGGTTAGCCAGTAATGAGGCTATTGCAGCCCTTCAGTTTCCATTGATAACAACATTGACAAGCAATCTGGAGTATTAAGGGGCATGCCCCCCCCTATTCACTAAAACCTTGAAGTACAAATGTTGATGTGACTTAGTAATATGACTGAATTCGGTCGAATAGGCCTTGATGCCCCTCGTTTATAGGCGACTTGATCTAGACTATAAACATGGTCATTTTCCTAGAAAAATTTCCGCATCTTATACTGCTCATAATGATTGCACTGCTTTCATCGGTCAGCTGCGCCGAGGAAAAACGTGACCAAGAGTCTAGAGCAGAGACCAGTCGCGAAGAACTTGCCGACCTAGCAGCGACGGCTAATAAAACTGTTGTCATCCTTTCGCTTCAGCAGTTGAGGAATATACGTGTATTGGTGAGAAAAAGGGAAGAAGACCCCTTTGATATCCCTGCATCATTGACGATTATCACCGAACAGGAGATTGATCAGCTGGGGGTAAATAATTACCTACAACTCGAACGTTACATTCCTAATGTAGACGCAGGCATCATTCGCGGTATTCCCAGCTTTTCTGGCAGCATCGCTCAAGACGCGGGTAACAGTGTTTATGTCGATGGTGTTTATATCCGAGGTGCAGCCAGTATTTATGACCTGGTGGATCTGAATCGGGTAGAAGTGATTCGTGGCCCGCAGGCTATTCTTTTTGGTAGGAATACCATGACCGGGGCCATTAACTATGTGACCAATAAACCCGAAGCGACAACAACTAACCGCTGGCGTCTGAAGCTGGGTAACGATGATATTGTTCAATTCAGTGGTGCCAGCAATATCGCTTTTTCCGATACCTTCTATTCGCGTCTGAGCCTAAGCCTGGATCAGCGCCAGGGCTATTACCATAATCAAGTTGATGGAAAGGATTTGAATAATTCTGATCGCATATACGGCCGTTTACAAATGCGTTGGCTTGCCAGCGATAAAATCAGCACAAATTTAAGCCTGGATAAGGCAAGATCAGCATCACAAAATATTCAGGGCATATTGCGTCAGCCGTCAAGTGCTGAGGCTCAGGCTGCCTTGGATTATTGGTCCGCGGTAGCCGGCTTAACACCGGATCAAACCCTGACGTCTTCTTATTCTGTGCATCAGGATAGCTATAGGGACCCACTGCTCAGAGAATTCTGGAATGGCATCTTTGCTTTCGAATACCGCCTCGATGCCATGCACGAATTTACTTATACCGGCGCTAGACGCGGCGAGTCATCGAGTTTGAATACCGACGATGATGATCGATTGCCGGTGCTTCTGATCAGTAGCCCTGATCAAGAAAAAAGTTTTACCACTAGCCATGAATTTCGCTTTAATGGCGA
>JABSRQ010000082.1 GCA_013215055.1 Pseudomonadales bacterium
CCATGTGAGAGTAGGTCATCGCCAAGCTTTTATTCTAAGAACCCCAATAGATTATTCTATTGGGGTTTTTTTATGGGGACAGCTCATGTGCATCCTTTACCCGCTGCATTTGTACTCCTGTACATCAACCCGCTTTTTATATGTTGGGCCGCTGCGCGGTCCATACAGGTATTTTCACTTGTAATATATGCATTCACCACATCCCTGTGGATTGCTATGCTTTTACGCCCATGTGATAACTGATCTTTACTTTGGACATAAAAAAGCCCAGCACGATGGCTGGGCTTATATAGTGGTGCATGAGTGTTAGGCGTTAGCTTTTAACATCATGTCTGAACATTTATCACCAATCATCATAGCTGGCGCGTTTGTATTTCCGCCTATCAATGTTGGAATGATGGATGCATCGGCCACACGTAGACCTTCAATCCCGTGTACACGCAGTTGGCTGTCTACTACGGCCATATCATCATCACCCATTTTACAAGTGCCTACCGGGTGATAGACGGTCTCTGTGGTTTGCCCCAGCGCTTTCTTGATGTCTTCATCACTTTCTATTTGAATGCCGGGTTGAATCTCTTCTGTGACCAAACCGTTCCAGGCTTTGGCTGCCATCAGTTTACGTAGTAGGCGGAATGAGTCGATCATTATCGGCCAGTCACGTTCGTCCGACATAAAATTGAAATCCACTTCAGGCTTGGCCAGTGGATCGGCTGATAGCGGTTTTATAGTGCCCTTGCTGTATGGGCGTAAATTACAGGCATGCACTGTGACGCCATGTTGTTTGGGTAGACCATCGGTTAAGCCGGTCATATTACAAGGCACAAAGTGTAATTGTACATCCGGTCTAGTAAGTTCCGGCTTGGTTTTGATAAATCCACCGCCTTCAATATTGTTGAAAGAACCTACGCCTTTTTTATGTACAAAATAATCCCAAGCCACTTTTACATTATGTGGGAATTTGTCTATGCCGTTTAAACTTAATGGTTCATTGATGGCATAACGCATGATGATATCTAAATGCTCTTGTAGATTTTTACCGACACCTGGCAACTTGATTTTACAAGCAATGCCAGCCGCTTTTAAATCTGCTTCATCACCTATGCCTGATAATTGCAGGATATGTGGGCTTTTAATCGTGCCCGCGGCGATAACGATTTCTTTATTGGCGCGTACTTCAATTTTCTTCTTTTTTAATGTATATGCCACACCTACGGCTTTATTGCCTTCAAGTATGATGTTATCAACGTTGGCGTTACATTGAACGGTTAGGTTGGGTCTATCCATAATAGGTGTTAGGAAGGCGGCGGCTGAGCTCCAGCGTTTACCGTCTTTGATGGTCGCCTGAAAACGACCTATGCCTTCTTGCTCGGCACCATTAAAATCATTATTTGCAGGAATGCCTATTTCTACACCTGCATTGATGAAAATATCAAACAGCGGGTTGTCGGAAGGCGCTTCACCCACAAATAATTCACCCCCTGCACCGTGAAAGTCATCGCTGCCTCTAACTTGGTCTTCAAAGCGGCGGAAATAGGGTAATACATCTTGATAAGCCCAGCCTTCATTACCCGCTGCTGCCCAATCGTCATAGTCAGTTGAATGGCCACGGATATAAACCATGCCATTCGCCGAGCTTGATCCACCTAAGGTGCGGCCACGTGGAATTTCGTATTTTACTCCGCCCAAGTGTTTTTGTGCAGTTGATTCAAATTTCCAATTCAATTTATTACTTTTTAATACCTCAGCACAGCCGCCTGGCATATGAATCATCGGGTGATTATCTTTAGGGCCAGCTTCTAGCAGTAAAACGGTGTTTTTTGCATCTTTTGATAATCTGTTGGCTAATACGCAGCCAGCTGAGCCGCCGCCAATGATGATGTAATCGTACATAGTTTTCCCGTTGTGAATTAATTCTGCTGGTATTACTTTTTATTTTCTGTTGATCAATTTAATGCAGCCGCCAAGCTTATCATAAGGCCTGCGGTAAATTAAGTTATGTGGATAGCTTGTCATGTTTTGGGAAGTTTCTTTGCGCCACGACAAATTATTGGCTTTGACTTGTGCTTAACCAATATTTGATATGGTCAGATAGCTCAGCTAATTTAATCGGTTTGCTGAGATGATCGTCCATACCATGGGCCAGGCTTTTTTCTCGCATTTCATCTAAAGCATGGGCGGTTACCGCGATAATAGGTAATTTGCTTAAGCGGTTATCGGTTTCCCAAATTCTTATGCGATCACTGGCGGTATAACCATCCATAATGGGCATTTCACAATCCATTAATAATAATTGATAGCGATTATGATGTTGTTTCACTCTATTTAACGCTTCCAGACCGTTATTCACAAAGTCTGCCTGATAACCTAATTGCTTAAGCATGCCAGATAACACTTTTTGATTAACTTCATTATCTTCGGCGACTAAGATATCTTTAGCGGTGGTACATGATAAATGATTATTTTTATTTTGACTGAATACAACAATATTATCTGTAGCGCGGCGGATAACTGAGGCGCTTTCTTTTTTGGGTTGCGGCGGTTTTTCAGCTTCTGTCATGGGTATATCAAACCAGATGCAACTGCCTTTTTCTGGTTCGCTGTGAATGCCAATTTCTCCTTGCATTAAATGAATCAGCTGTTCACAGATCGTTAGCCCTAATCCGGTGCCGCCATAGATACGCGTTGTTGATGTGTCAGCTTGTTCAAATGCATTAAATAGTGAATTTAAGCGTTTTTTCTCAATACCAATGCCCGTGTCAGTGACGCTGAAGCGGATAATGTGTTGCTGCTGTTTATTTTGATATAACGCCTGTACTTCAACTGAAATACTGCCTTGTTGGGTGAATTTTAATGCATTGGATAATAAGTTGATCAGGATTTGGTTAAGGCGATTAATGTCACCGATCACATAGCTTGGAACCGTGTCATGTATTTTGCTCTTTAAAATGAGTTGTTTGTTTTTACTCTGTTCTTCAAATGTGAGGATAATATTATCGACTAATTCCTGAATCGTTAAGGCGCTGTAGTCTAACTGTAATTTTCCGGCTTCAATTTTTGAATAATCCAGAATGTCGTTGATAACCGTTACCAGGGTGGATCCTGATTGTTCTATAACTTGTATATAATCGTCCTGAATCTTGTTTAATGGCGTCTCTTTTAATAGTTGAACCATGCCTAATACGCCGTTCATCGGGGTGCGAATTTCATGTGACATCTTGGCCAGGAAATCACCTTTGGCATTGGATTCTGCAATGGCTGTTGCAGCTTTAGAGGCCGCCTCAAACTGCTGGTCACGTACCTCAATAATTCTATTTGCGAGGTTCATGGCAAATACAAAAACCAGCATTGAATTTGCAATAGCAAAGCCAAACTTGAATAAAAAGAAGTCTGCGATAAGATTGTAATTGCTTAAAATGTAAAGCCCATTAATCATAATGGCGCTAAGCAGACAAAGGGTGAACGGCAGAGTGTAGCGGATATCTTTACACCAATTGAGCCAACTAAACCTAAGCAATAAAACTAATAATATCGAGGTCGTGATGCTGAAAATAGTGAAAAAATTTGTATGCTGAAAAACAATGGTGCTAATGAATAACGCGGTATAGAACACGGAAAAACCGTTAAGCAGGTTAAAACCAAGCTTGCAGATGGATGCGACCGAAAAAAAACGTTGGTAAAAGGTGATAAAACTTACCGCATTGATAGACATGATCAATGTCAGGAAGTTCTCAAATAGACCGGGGGCGTTAGAAAAAACACTGTATATATCATTATGGATAAAACTGATGAGAATACATGAACTGATAAGGTAGGCAATGAAGTAGACGTTTTCCTGGCGTTCTTTAATAACTAATGAAATCAGTAATAAATAACAGATGCCACCAATAATAATACCAATCAACGTATAGCTGGTCGATGTTTCTAACCATTGGATTTCGTAATTACCATGCTCGGTTAGCAGCACAGGTTTAATGCGATTAAAAAAGTGGCTATCCAGATGGATTAAATAGATCGTTTGTTGCTGTGCTGGCACAGAAAGAGAAAAGTTAATATGTTTGTTTTGTAACACATCTCTTGTGTGTTGAAGATCTAAGCCTGCCTCTCTTTGCATCAGCTGCCCTTGCTGATAATAAAAAAGTGTTGCCTTGTTGATAAAATGACTGCCTAAATCCAGTGTATACGCAAGAGGTGTGTCTGTATTATTTTTTAGTTTAAACCGTAGCCAGTTAGGGGACGGTTTAAAGAAGGCGAAGTTATTTTGTTTAAGTATTTGAAAGGCAGGGTTATGGAATAGCTCTTTAGCCTGATATTTTTGTGCGCTATCGATGAGATACTCTACTTCAAGCGGGGTTACAGATGCAGGCTCTGCAGAAGCGTTGGGGGCCAGTAGACAGGTAATAAAACAGGCGAAAACAATGAACGCTGCGATCAACTTCCATGGATGATGAAATACATCATGCGTGGGACTTTGCAAGATACTTAACGTATCTAAACTTGCCGGTATACGCTGCTGGTATTGCCTGATGTTGGCTTCTGCGCTTACAACCCTATAAGCAAGCAATGTAGTGTCCCTCTGCTTTTTTATAGCTACTGTATACTTTTGCAGCGTTGGGGTAAATCTTTAGTGAGTGAAAATGTATGGGTAATGGGTGTTTTTTGTGCAATTTAATGCTTGACATGAACAATAACGAATCGTTATATTTTGTCTGTGGAGTGTGATTTTTAAACAAGACGTTTATCGATAAATCGCACAAGGATTCCCATTTAAATTGCAGTGATAGCTTAGGAACACCGAAGATGAAAAAAAATAATAATAAATCTGAACAAATGAATCGTGAAAAAGATCGTGCCAGTATTGCCAATCAGGTGCAGGCCTTCTTAGAGAAGGGCGGTGAAATTGAAGTGTTAGGTTCTGCTTTTGATAAACCGAATGATCCTAAGTGCCGCTTAGGCGAAGAAATGGGCTTATTTGTATAAAACCCTTTTAAGTTCGGCTTAATTCTATTTACGAATAGAGTTAATGGCACAATAAAGAATATTATTTTTTGGACATAGATGGTATCCCTCTGTGTCTTTTTGCTATCTGTCTTTCCCGTATCGACTTATACTGCGGCTTATGAAAAATCTTCTTGTTATTGGCTATGTCTGGCCTGAACCCAACTCCACTGCCGCCGGTTCTCGTATGCTGCAATTGTTGGAATGTTTTGCCGCTGAAGGCTATCAAATAAGTTTTGCTAGTCCTGCATTAGCCAGCGAGCATGCGGCAGATTTATCTCAATGGCATATCGAGACTGTTACCATTGAGTTGAATAACTCCAGCTTTGATGATTTTGTTCAACAACTTCAACCCAGCGTGGTTTTGTTTGACCGATTTATGATGGAGGAACAGTTTGCTTGGCGGGTAGAAAAATCTTGCCCCGATGCTTTACGTATTCTGGATACCGAAGATTTACATTGTTTACGTTTAGCCCGGCAGAAACTTGCGAAACAGCAGCCTGGAAAGGTGATCGTTGATGTACCTGATGAACTTTTATTAGGTGAACAGGCGATTCGAGAAATTGCTGCGATATTACGTTGCGATTTAAGCTTGATGATCAGTGACGTTGAAATGCAATTATTAAAACGCTGTTTTACTGTGCCTGCACATTTATTGTTGTATTTACCTTATATGATCGTTCCTGAGCAACGTGTTCATCCAGGCTTTGATGAGCGCCGGGATTTTATTAGCATCGGTAATTTTCGCCATGAACCTAATTGGGATGCGGTATTAACGTTGAAACAAACTATCTGGCCATTAATACGCAAAAAACTACCGCATGCAACATTACATATTTATGGCGCCTACCCACCTAAAAAAGCCACTCAATTACATAATGAAAAACAGGGTTTTTTGATTCAAGGCTGGGCTGAAGATGCCGCTGAGGTGTTAACTCAGGCGCGGGTATTATTGGCTCCATTACGTTTTGGTGCAGGGCTAAAGGGGAAGTTTATTGATGCAGCACAATGTGGTTTACCGGCCGTAAGCACCCGTATTGGTGTGGAAGGTTTATTTTCTGATGCCCAAACGGTTATTGCCACTGATGATTTTAATGATTTTTCCGAAGCCGCGATTAGCTTACATGAAAATAAAAAACAGTGGCAGGCGTTACAATCGCAGAGTCATGATTTTTTGTCACAACGTTTTGATGCCACAGTTTTTAGGCCTATATTGATGAACCGCGTTACTGATCTGTTAGAAAATTTGGATGTGCATCGTTTAAGTAATTTTACTGGTCGTATGTTGTTGCATCATTCGATGAAAAGTAGCCAATATATGTCTCAATGGATTGAGGCTAAAAACCGCTTATTAGAAAAGCCATCTTCGTGATGATGTCTTATGTGTTTGAAAAACAGGAGAGCCTATGCCTTTTAATAAACCGACATTAAGGCAGTTGGAATATTTTATCGCCATCGCCCAGCATAGGACATTTCGACGAGCCGCTGATGCGTTAGGCATATCTCAGCCGACATTAACGGCGCAAATGAATGCGTTAGAAGAAACCTTAAATGCCAAAATTCTCGAACGTTCACGTAACGGTGCCATTCTAACACCAATAGGCCGGCGTTTATTACCCAATGCCAGGCGTGTGGTTGAAGAGCTGGATAGCCTGGTGGATAAGGTTAATAGCACGGTATTAGGGGCTAATGGCACCTATCGATTAGGCGTATCGCCTACGGTTGGGCCTTATGCTTTGCCACATATCTTGCCGCATTTACATCAACAATATCAAGACCTGCAATTTTATGTGCGTGAGAGTTCGCCGGTGATATTGGAGCAGGAGTTGCAAGAAGGTAAGCTGGATTTGCTGTTGTTACCACTGCCCCTGGTTTCACAAAAATTCAGTGTTGAAACGTTGTTTGAAGAGCCGTTACATCTGGTTTTGCCTTCCGGGCATAAACTGGCACAGCAAGAAACGGTCAGTTTGGCATCACTACGTGATGAAAATGTTTTGACCTTAGAGGAGCAGTACCATTCTTATCGCCAAGTCAGGGAGTTATGTCAGAAAATTGGTGCCAATGTATTACAGGATTACGAAGGCACAAGTTTAGACAGCTTACGGCAAATGGTGGGTATGGGCATGGGCATCGCGTTTTTGCCGGCTCTATATATCGCTTCGGAACTTTCTCATGGCGGTGAATTATTGGTCAAAGATTTAGAGCAAGAGCCATTAAAACGCAGCCATGTTTTAGTCTGGCGTCCTAATTCACCTAATCGCAGTTTTTATAAGCAGTTAGCGCAGGAAATACGTGTTTTGGTACAAAAAAATCTGGCCGATATCCTGAAAACCAATAAATAGATTTTGAGACGCTAATTTGGATTTTTTAATAAGATTCAACTAATCTTTAGCATGAACGTTTATTGGTAGATTGTCTCTATGGCGTTTAATTCTGCTCTGCCTGCTGAGCATCAATTATTTATTAGCTTATTTGATGCCATGCCTTTTCCGGTGTATGTCGCCGATATGCATACTTATGAGCTGATTTTTGTTAATCAACGCTACAAAGCCGATTGGCAATCTCAGCCTAGTGCTAAATGTTATGAACTGATTTATCAAGAATCCTCTCCGTGTGCTCATTGTAATATGCAGGCTTTATGTGCCTCTGAGCCTGCAGATTCTGCTCCGCAACAGGTGGCTATGAATTTTAAGCCCCTGGTTTATGAACATTTTAATCCTGTGGATGATCACTGGTATCAAATGCAGGATAAGGCTATTTTTTGGCCGGATGGGCGTTTAGCCAAATATTCTATTGCCGTTGATATCTCTGATCTTAAAAATATGCAGAACCAATTGGCTGAAACCCATGCCCAGGTCATCTTAAAAACCAAGGCATTAAAAGATGCTGCGCTGACGAATCTGTTAAAAAATGATTTTATGACCGCCTTAAGTCATGAATTACGCACGCCGTTAAATGCTATTACGGGTGGTCTGGATTTATTAACATTTAGCGACAAAAAGCCCAATCAAGCCGTGCAGCAAGCCATTCCTGTAATAAAAAGCGGCAGTGACAGGCTCGGTGAGTTGGTTGATGATGTGTTGAATTTTAGTGAAATGCAGGCTGGGCAGGTTTATATGCAGAATAAAGCCTGCGATATCACTCAGTTATTTTTGGCTTTAAAACAAAAATATCAGTCACTGTGTAAAGTTAAGGGGCTGTCATTATCTTGGCAACAAGACTTGAGGCCAGATTCTATTTATGTGATTGATGGCGATAAACTGAAAATGATCTTGGAAAAGCTTTTGGATAACGCGGTTAAATTCACCCCATCGGGGCCGATCAGCTGCACGATTAAAATCGATGAAAACAACCAGCTAGAGGTGGACATTTCAGACAGTGGCTGTGGTATCAGCAAGCAGGATGAGTCATCTATTTTTAAACCTTTTTTTCAAAAAGAGAGTGGTTTTCAGCGTAGTCATGAGGGCTTGGGTGTCGGTTTATTTCTTTGTCAGCAGTGGGTGAATATTTTACAGGGTAGATTGTGGTTGGATAGTTTAACCGATGGCGGCAGTGTATTTCATTTACTGATGCCTTTACAACCGGGGCAGGCGCAAAATAATGTTACCGAAAAAATACCCAATAAATCCATTCTTATTGTTGAGGATAACCCGGTTAACCAGCAAATTATGCAGCGTTTTCTGGGCGCGTTAAATCTGCCTTTTTACACTGCTAGTAATGGCGAAGAAGCCTTGTCTCTTCTGCATGAAGAATCCGTGGGTTTAATTTTAATGGATTTACAAATGCCGGTGATGGATGGATTTAGCTGTACCGAGAACATTCGTCGGGTGCCCAGTGAATATCAATCCATTCCTATTGTAGCGGTCACGGCCAATGTATTAAGCGCCGATAAAATACGTTGTGATGATGTAGGAATGAATGATTTTTTAGCCAAGCCTATCAGTTTATCTGAGCTTAAGGATATGCTTTCTAAATACTTCTGTCTGGATAGTGTTTAAGTCATGATAAGTCCGTGCAGAGGTGCTGACTGATGATGTAAATAAATTAACAGGTTATTATATGGTGCAACTTAATCCTGAAATTCGTCGTTTTTTAGAAGAAGTCTGTTTGCGTACGGAACAATACCTGGGTGCTGAAACGACCATCGAGGTTGAAAAAATCATTTATCAATTTAAAGATATTCAGCAACTCCAATTAGGCCAGTTGACGTCGATTATGGCCGTAGGTGGACATTTAAAAGTGATGTTTGCGTTTAGTTTTGAGCATGGGCTGGCCGATCAGCTAATGTCTGATTTTACTCAGGAATTAGACTTTGATGAAGTTAATACGGAACATTATATTTCCCAAACTATTGCTGAGATGATTAATATTATTCTGGGTAATGTTTTGGCTAATTTTGAGATCCGAGGGAAATCCATCATTTTAAGCCCTCCTGTGGTGATCAGTGATGCAAAAAGTATTTACCGGGATAAAAATGCGATTTTTATCAGTGCAAAATTATACACGTCATTTGGTGAGATGCATGTTCATTGTATTGGTCCCAAGGCGTTATTTGATCAGGAATTAAACTATCTTGAGGCGGTTTAAGCATGCAATCATTAAATATTATGGTGGTGGATGATTCATCCATTACGATTAAAAAATTATCTTTTCTTTTAGAAAATCTGGGTCATCATGTGGTTGATTGTTGTATTAATGGAGACGAGGCGATTACACACTTTGATCAGGTTAAACCCGATCTGGTGACGATGGATATCACCATGCCTGAGGTCAATGGCATTGAGGCGACCCGTGATATTATCCGTCATCATCCGGATGCAAAAATTATTATGGTGACCTCTCATGGTCAGGAGAAAATGGTCATGGATGCGATTGAAGCGGGTGCCTGCGGCTATGTCTTAAAACCTTTTAAGGAAGAAAAGCTGGATGATGCCATTAATAAAGTCATGCATTAGGCCCGTTTTGATTAAGCGGGCATAAGCAATTTAGCTTTGTTAGCTAAATACAAAGTATTGTGCGTTCCAATCCAGTTGCTCTTTTTCATCAGCGAGAATATCTTCCAGCAGGCAATTTTCCTGTTCCTGCTTGAAGTTTTTATAGTTCTCAACATTCACAACAATATCACCGGATTCATCTTCAAATAAAACGCTTGAATCTGAGATCTGCTTTAATAGCTTTTTCTTTTTATTATGAGAGAGGGCAATGTCTTGAATATGCATAGTCTGGCCTTGAATCAGGGCGGATTAACCGCAGCACTTTTTGTATTTTTTACCACTGCCACAGCTGCAGGGGTCATTTCTATTAGGGGTTTTTTCCAGCACGATGGTTTTAGGTGTGCTGATTAAACTGTTTAATTCCGCGATATCTTCCTGGCCATCGCTGATCAGCGTTATCGTGGCAAACAGTTTGCGTTCATCAACTAGAGCCTGTACTTCAACCTGACGCTCCTGCGTCACTACAGTTAGCTTAAGGGGCGCTTCTTTGCTGCCGGGTCTAGTAGTGCGCTTGGTTTTAAAACTTTCGCCTACTTGCTGGGGTTTTTTCTGGAGCTTGCCTTGAAAGAAAAATTTATCTGCCATGTATAACCTCTGAGCAAAATTCGATAGTGAACAATGGGGGCACTTATACACTATTTAAGACGTTTAAGCCCGTCTTGTGTTTGTTTTTTGTGTGAGCGAGGTTGGCATCACGGCTATAAACGTCGATGTGTATTAGCGAATTAACGCTGCCGATTTAATCTGAGCCCAGACGTTGTCACCGATGTTTAATTGTAGTTGATGTACGGAGCGCCGGGTTAATCGAGCTAATATCGGGGTTGTGCCTATATACAGTTTTATCAGAGCCATAGGTTCATCCTCTTGCAGGGATATTTGGCTAATTTTTGCCGGTAAAATATTGCTGATGCTGCTATGGGTATTTTTCTCTAAAGTCAGGCTGATATCGCGGGCTAAGATTCGAATCCTGACCTTTTCGCCGATACCGGTATTTTGTTGCTGCTTTAACCATAACTGCCCGCCATCAAAGCTGACTTTACATAACTGCCATGATTCATCCCTTTCAGTAATAATTGCATCAATCACCGAACCGCTATCATCACCCAGTTGAATCGGTAGTGATAAATCATTTAGCACCTGTTTTAAAGGCCCTGTTGCGATGATCTGGCCTTGTTGCATCACCACAATAAAATCGGCTAAACGCGCCACTTCATCAACATCATGGCTGACATAGATAATCGGGATGGCTAATTCATTTTTCAGTTTAATTAAAAAGGGTAAAATCTCCTGTTTACGCCCGCTATCCAGCGAGGCTAAGGGTTCATCCATTAATAGCAGCTGTGGTTGAATCAATAAGGCCCGGGCAATGGCGACCCGTTGACGCTCTCCTCCGGAGAGTTGCTGGGTTTGTCTATCCAGTAAGTCTTCCAAGGCTAATAAACGTATCAGATGTTGAACATCTTGTGGTGGGCCGTTTTTATCGGCGCGTTTTTGCGCAAACCGTAAATTACCTCTCACGTTGAGGTGATCAAATAAACTCGCTTCTTGAAAAACATAGGCCAGAGGGCGGTGGTGACTGGCTAAAAATGTTTTATCATCTTGCCAGATGTGATGATTAAATTGGATTGTGCCTTGGGCTTTTTCCAGACCTGCGATGCAACGTAATAACGTGGTTTTTCCACAGCCTGATGGGCCAAAAATAGCGCTAATGCCTTGGCTGGGAATGGTTATATCCAGCTGTAAAACAAAGGCGGCCTCGACAGCCTGATTTTTGAACTGGCTGGCCGTATATTTTAGCTTAATGGCTAACTGTTTTTTTTGAGAGTTTTTATCTGACCGCAATTTTATAGTCCCGCAATCGAAGGTTTAATGTTGCGGTTTAAGCTATAAACAGCGGATAAAACAATAAATGAAAAGACTAAAAGTACCAACGATAGGGCGTGGGCATTGGCATAGTTTAAGGATTCTACATGGTCGTAAATTTGTACCGATGCAACCCGAGTTTCTCCTGGAATATTGCCGCCTATCATCAGGATAACGCCAAATTCACCCACCGTATGGGCAAAACCTAAAATAGCCGCCGAGATAAAACCGGGTTTACATAATGGCAACACCACATTAAAAAATTGATCTATAGGGCTGGCGCGTAATGTCGCGGCAACTTCAAGTGGGCGTTTCCCCATCGCCAGCATCGCGTTTTGTATAGGCTGCACAACAAAGGGCAGGGAATAAAACAGTGAAGCAAAGACCAAACCTGCAAACGTAAACGGCAGAAGCCCCAGCCCCAGGCTGTTAGTGATCTGGCCTATAAAACCTTCAGGCCCCATCACTAGCAGTAGATAAAATCCTAAGACGGTAGGCGGTAAAACCAACGGCAGCGCAACAATCGCACTGATAAAAGGTTTAAGTGGTGAGTGCGTTTGTGACAACCACCAGGCGATAGGAGTGGCAATAATGAGCAGGAGTACGGTAACCAGACTGGCAAGTTTTAGCGTCAGCCAAATAGCCTGTAAATCTTCCTGGCTTAATAACATTATTGACCTGTATCTGCTGATGGAATGTGATAAGAAGCGGCTTTAATAATGCCCTGTGCGGCAGAGCTTTGCAAAAAGTCCCATAAGGCCAATGCGGCTGGATTGGTTTCAGCGGTTTTTAGTAATACCGCATCTTGTAAAATCGGCGGGTAAAGGGATTCGGCTACTTGCCAGATATTTTTGCTGTCTGGGGCTGGTAGTGGTTTTATTTGTTTTAATTGGGAAGCTGCAATAAATCCGAGTTCAACATTTTTACTGAGGATAAATTGCAGGCTTTGATTGATGTTTTCTGCTCGGATCAGGCGTTTATTTGTGCTTTTTTTTAACGTTAGGTTTTTTAAGGTTTGTTCTGCGGCTACACCATAGGGCGCATGTTGGGCATTAGCCAGCGCCAGTTTTTTATAACAGCCCTGCATCAAGCAGTGTTTAACATCCAGCTCTTTATCCGCTGAGAATAAAACCAGCTGACCTATGGCATAGGTAAAACGCCTTTTATCGGCGATTAACCCCTGCTGCTGAAGACGCTGCGGTTTGTGTTGATCAGCCGATAAAAAAATATCAAAAGGGGCTTTTTGTAAAATTTGCGCATAAAGTTTGCCTGATGAGGCTGATACCAAGCGAATGCGGTGCGTGTGTGTTTCTTCAAAGCTTTTTTTAAGTTGTAGAGCTGTGTGTTTAAAGTTACTGGCTACGGCTAAGGTGACGGTTTCACTATGAAGTGGCAGGCATAAGCTCAACAACAGGTTAAAAGTGATTAGCCGTAAAACGTGCATTGTTTGATATCCGTGGGAAAATAGCAGTATAACAGCCTTTTTTGATGAAGATTAAAGACTTGTTGTTTAAGGAGTATGCTAAAATCTCGCGCTTTAAATCTGTATTGTGTTGTTGTTCAGCTAAGTGAATAGAATAAACATGGGGTTATCACTCTTTGAGGGTGAAGACAAATGCAACTGTGCAGCATGCCATGCCTTAAGCATGTTGCCGAACATGTCCATGCATTGTTTACCGATTTCACTTATGACAATTTGGGCTGCCTGCTTTTCCTGCGCTGCCATTTCACACAATGGTTAAACATTTAAATCCGAGCGGTAAAGCCTACTTGCTTGCTTTTATGCAGACATTAACGGATGGTTGTAGCGATAAATAAATGATAAAAAGAAGACAAAACGTGCCCCTATTATTTTCATCGGCTTTAAGATTTAGCTTTTTAATACTGCTGTGTTTTGTACCCCATGCCGTGTGGGCACAGAACAATCATGAAACCGTTAGGCAGAGCATGCATTGCTCTGTACAAGCCGAAAGTCATACTGCTTATCCACATAAAGGTAAAACCAAGGGGTTGGCCTATGGCATTTTGGCCGGTATTGGCGCAGGTATAGCCACCAGTGGTGCCAGCACATTTTTCTATATTATGGCTGCCGGAGTTGGCATAGGTGCAGGTTTTGATCATGTGGATTATAAAGATCAGCGTGCAGCGAATTATCGCCGCTGCCTTAATACGGAAAAAAATAAACCTGCAGCGTTAGAGGCTATGCAAAAAAATACTGCTGAGCCGCCCCCTGTTCCTGATTTTGCTACGCCGATTTCAGATGAAATAACCCCAGCTTTACCTAATAGCCCTAAAACGCTGCCGGAGGGAATATGAGTTACGAAAGAATTATGGGATTAAACGTCACCGATGATGTGATGTATCAACAATACCGTGATGCCATGTTGCCGATTTTACATCGCTATGGGGGTGACTTTGGTTTTGATTTTAAAATTGCAGAAGTGCTAAAATCTAAAACGCCGGAGCCTATCAATAGGGTGTTTACGCTTGCCTTCCCATCAGAATCGGTAATGGCTGCATTTTTTTCAGATGCAGATTATTTAATCGCCAAGAAGCAATACCTGGATAAATCGGTTAATGCCAAAACCGTTATTGCCTTGCATCACACCGATGAACAGCCATAAACACCGGGTTTCTTTAAGAGAATAATTTCTCTTCCAGCGTTTTACCTTTAATCAAACGGCGATAGGGCCAGTTTTTATCCGCCAGGGTTTTTAATAAATGTTGGTCAAAGTCCGGTGTGTTTTGGCCATCATAAGTAATTAAAAATTCATTTTTCTGATCAGATTGAATCTCTTTTACCGCAGACAGTTGCTTAATTTCATCGATGAAAACTTGCTGGGGTACATCTTGTACATGCACGGTGAGAAAACTTTCCCTGCTATCTTCCAGGCTGTGGTTTTGCTGCTGTAATTCGCCTTTTTCAAGATATAACACGGTATTACATAATCTTTCTAACTCTTGTAGATTATGAGAACTGATAATAAATGTGGTTTCAGCGCTGATGGACGATATCAGCTGGCGAATTTTCTTGGCATTCGCGGGGTCTAAACCTGCCGTGGGTTCATCCAGTAATACCAACTTAGGCTGACCGATTAATGCCTGAGCGATAGCTGCACGTTTGCGCATACCGTGGCTCAGCATATTCGGCAGGCTATGCAGATTATCTTCCAGGCCCATTAACGCTAATACACGTTCTGCTTCTTGTTTGGCCGGCGCTGATTTAAAACCCTGTAATTTTGCATAAAAACTTAATTGAGAATGAATCGAAAAGCCCGGATCAAATTGTGCATCCTGGGGTAAAGCAGAGACTTGTCCCAATAATGCCTTATCGCCAGGTTCAAAGCCCAATATTTTTACCGAGCCTGATGTAGGGCGAATATAGTCACATAAAATTGAAAATAAAGTGGTTTTACCTGCACCGTTGGGTCCCACTAATGCAATAGGTTCACCCGCCTGACAGGTAAAAGAGACATTCTTTAAAGCTGTTTTTCCGGCATAGGTTTTATCAAGATTTTGGCATTCAATAAGCGGGCTCATACACTGCTCCTATGCATAATAAAGCGGCCAGCAATCAGCAGGGCGGCAGTTTGTAATAGCGGGATATAGGCCATAGAAAACATTTCCACGCCTTCTAACAGGGATAGGCTAGAGAACTGCATACCAGGGATTAACATTTTTAGCGGTTCAACGGCTGGGAAATAATGACTGATGCCGGTAATGATACCGCTGGCCATTGACCAGATTAAGGCTGCTGAAATGGTTGCCTGTTTGGATGATTTAAAGCTTGCGGATAAAAGCGCCATCAGTGCAATAAAAGGTAATAAAACCAGCGCGATATTACTCGCCATAATAAAAGCATTAGACACTGCAGACAGGTTAAAACCCTGGTAGTAAAACCCTAATAATAAGGTTGAGGTGGCGGTGAAAAGAATCAAACAATATTGAATGCAAACTTGGGCTAAAAAGCGCCCAAAAAAGATTACATCCCGGCTGGTACGCATTAATAATAGGCGAAGTGTACCGCGTTCTCTATCGGCACCGGTTTGATTGGCGGCAATGAAAATACACAGCAGCGGGAATAAATACAGGCTGATATTAAAGTAGGTAGAGAAAACCGTATCTGACCAATCTGTTTGTGCGCCCTGTTGAGCCAGGAAATTGGATACGTTAACGATGACGTAACGCAACATCAGCGCCCAGAAGAAAATAAAGGCAAATAAATACAATCCTCCCTGGCGGCTAAAAAAAAGGCGCTGAAATTCTTGCTGGATAATAATACCAACACTTTGAATAAAACTGGGAGCTTGTATCGACATGGAAACCTCTTCAAGGCCAAAATAAGGCGGTGGATGACATCATAACAAAAGCTTGTGAAATTGCTGCATCAGTCATTTATATTATTCATGAATACATAATATTCAGGAGCAGACATTGCAGAAATATTTAGCCGTATCAGAATTTATTGATTGGAATAACAAGGCTGTCGCCGCTAAAGCCGTTGAATTAGCCAAGGATTGTGACGGTGAAGAGGCGATTACTCAGGCTTGTTTTGAGTTTGTTAGGGATGAAATTCGTCATAGCTGGGATTATCAAGAAAACCCTGTGACATGCAAGGCATCGGATGTGTTGAAGTTTGGCACCGGCTATTGTTATGCAAAAAGTCATTTATTGGCGGCCTTATTACGTGCCAATGGCATTGCAGCAGGGCTTTGTTATCAACGTCTGACTATAGAGGATGATAAGCCGCCATTTTGTTTACACGGCTTAAATGCTGTTTATCTGCCTGAACATGGCTGGTATAGGCTGGATGCCAGAGGTAATAAAAAAGGCGTTAATGCACGTTTTACACCGCCGTTAGAGCAATTGGCTTTTCCTATTAACATCGATGGGGAGTTAGATCTTCCTGAAATATGGGCAGAACCCCTGTCTTTGATTACACAAAGTTTGCTTGCGGCAGACGATTATTTAGCGGTAGCCAATAACCTTCCGGATATCGATCTTATTTTTTATTAACAACTTATTTAAACTTTTGGGCTGAATATGTTTGGGTATTGAAACCAATAAGCTGATTGCAGCTGCAGTTTTAGGTCAAGTGGCAGAAGCTTACCTTGATCTGAAACCTGAAATTCAAACGTTGTTTGCAAGCTACGTTATTGTATCTCAATTAGATGGTAACTTCGCTGGAAAAACCAAAGCTGAAGGTGCTAGTGAATGGACTGAAGTTAAACCTTCGTGTATCTCAATTACTGATGGAAGTAGTAGGTGAAACTGCTCACTAATAATTAGCAACTTTTTCACTGAAAAACGCCAGTTTTAAAGCTGATGTTTTTGGGCATTCTTTATTAGCGCATATAGCAATGAATTTCTATTGTTCGTTTTTTTGTGCTTTTTATACTAGAATCGCCCGCGCCGTTAGAAATTAAACAAAAATAACTAAAACTTCGTGGTGAAATCAGGATGAATTACCAAGAATATCAATAGTTAGGGAGCTATTATGAGAAATATTGCAAAGGCCATTCATCCATTTTATACCCAGTGTGTGTTGTCTGTATTTATCGTATTGACCAGTGTTAACACGCTTAGTCAGGAATCTAATTCGCTTGATGCTGACTTGTCTGTATTAATGGCGAAAATTGAAGCGCTGGAGGCCAAGCAGTCAAAGCAGGGGGATCAACTTTATGCGATGTCAAAATCTAATAACAATAACCCCGTGTCTTTTCATGGCTTTTATAGTGTAGGGCTGTCGAAGTTGAGTGAAAGTGATGCCCAATATAATTATATCACCGGGCATAGTGGTGATTTATCGTTATTACCCACCAGCTATGCCGGTTTGCAAATAAATGCCGAGCTTTATCAAGGCGGTGAATTTGTTATGCAGGTTGTTGCTAAAGGCTCTAACGCATCCGGTACTGCTTTTGAATTACAAACGGAATGGCTGTATTTTAAACAAGATTTAGGTGAAGGCTTTGATATGCAATTGGGGCGTATTCGTTTTCCTGCATTTATGGAATCAGATACCTATTATGCCGGTATTTCATACCCCTGGGTTCTGCCACCTGCGGAAGTGTATGGTACCTTGCCTTTAACCCATATGGACGGTATCTCGATAAACCACCGTCTGGATTTTTATGATTGGGGTTTAGAAAGTAAATTATTATTATGGGGTAATGCCGATGAGGAAACCGTTGCTGGTAGGGTGCAGCTCAAAGATGCTTCAGGATTAATTCTGAACCTGGCGAATGATGACTTAGCCTTTCGCTTGGCTTATATGGTTGCAGAAGAAACCTTAGATATAGATGTTCCTGTTGGGGCCAAATATGATACGGGCTATGGTTTTCCTGAGGGTATGCAGGCACAGTGGAGCGAAGATTTAACTTATATTATTGGCTCGGTGAAGTTTGATAATAGTCAGTTGTATGCTTCGGCTGAAGCGGTTGTAGTCACTGCGAAGGATAATGCGCTGGATGAAAATCAGAATTTCAATATCACTACCGGCTGGTATTTTGGCCCGGTACTCGCCTATATCGCTTATTCACAGACCAAGGTAACGAATAGCGATGAGCTTGCCGCAGGTATTAATGCAAAGCTCGGTAGTGCGCAGATGATTAATATTGATCATCCGCAATTTGGCCCAGTGCCTACAACTATTGGCGCAGTTAATGGCCCGTTTTTAAACCGTCAACAAAGCACTAAAATGCTGGGTATTAAATGGGATTTCATGCCTAAAACGTCATTTAAAGCGCAACTGCAGTATGTTGGAGATTTTGACGGTACGGGCGGTAACTTCCGTAATACTGTTGATTCCGGATTTGAAGATAGCTATATCTATGATGTGGCTATTCAGGGCATGTTCTAATATATTATAGCCGTTTGCAAAAACGGCTTAGCCCTTCATTATTTTGATTTAATTACTGCAGACATGCTTGCATGAGCAACCTGACGATTATTTTCATCGTAGGCCACGGCGTAAACCTGTTCTTCAATATTGTCGCCTTTATCGATTGCACGTTTCAGTTTTTCCTGTAGCCCTTCGTCTAAACTGGCTTTAAAAAATATCTTGCCTTGGGCTCTGGCATCGTAGTGGATATGCATATCTTTCAGCACCACTAACGAATCTTTGATGGCATCACCCAAGAATAACGTGATAACACCCATGCCAGCCATTTCTAACATAGAGAATATAACGGCTGCATGCATATCGCCGTTATGGTTTTTATGTAGATCTTCGGGTGTCTGCGATAAAACCAATTGTGCCGGTTTTATTTCTTCCATATTGGGTTTAATTAAATCTACCCAGGGCATCTCAAAAGCATTAGCCATATTTCTCTGCATCCATTTAGTCTATAGTGTGGACTTATAATTAAACAAAAAACCCATAAAGTCTATACTGTGTACTAAATTTCTATGCATAAAAAAACTCAAACAAGCCTGGTCTACCTACTGATTAATAATGGTAAGCAGGCTAAACGTATTGCGGCTCAGGCTTTGCAAGCACAGGATGTCTCAACGCAGAACCTGCCGCTATCTCTGCTTAGCCAGATAGATAAAGAAGGTAATAGCCTGGCTGAATTAACGTCGCGAATGCAGTGTTCTAAACAGGAAACCAGCAGGCAGGTGCAACTGGCAGAATCTAAAGGCTGGGTCGTTTTACAAGCCTCGGCCAAGGATAAACGCGCAAAAATTGTAACGTTAACGCCATTTGCTAAACAGCAGATGAATCAGGGAATGGATTTTTATGCCGACTTGGAAAAAAAGTTGTTGCAAGGTTTATCGGCAACTGAAAAACAACAGATATTAGCTGTACAGAAAAAAATGCAGAAATTATTAAAAGAATTTGAACTTAATTGATTGGTTAAGCTCTTATACCCTGATAGTGGCTGGAGCAGAAAATTCCTCCTAAGGTTTTCTGTTCCAAGAGTTGTGGAACAGCTCATTTAGCCGGTGATGTCCCTAACATCACCGGCATTTTTTTGCTTTTTTATTGGGTTTGTTGATCAAGTTCTTGTAGGCGTTTTTTAGTGTTTTCTTGCAATAGTGCTTCAACCCCTTTGGCTTTATTTAAGGCCTGAATTTGAGGGGCTAGTATCGTGGTTTTAGCTTGAACGGGTTTGTCTTGTTTTTTTTCGCCACAAGCGCTTAGGAGAAGGGCGATTAACGCTAGCGTTAATACTGATGTTAGTTTCATAACTGAATCCTGTTTGGATGTTTTAAATGCTGTATTTTTATTTTTTACATCAATAAGGATATTCTTAGCCAGCTGTTAATGCCACTTCTGATTATGTGGCGGAGATGATGACGTGTAGCTGCGGCGTGAGTTCTTCAACGTTAATATGCAATGTCAGTTGTTTATCTGAAAACTGGGCTTGTAGCCAAGGCATCGCCTGGCGCAAAAGATCCGGTAAGGCAAAACTCAAAGGCAGGCTTAACCATAAAACATCGCCATGATTATTGATGGTCAGTTGATGATGAGATTCACCACTCACCGGCTGTAAATCAAATTGTTGCCAGTTCAGCAGGTTTTCTTGTCTGTGTAGCTGTTGCAGGTTAATTAATATCAGTGCTAGCTCATGCATAAATCTTTTGCATAAACGGCGTTTGGCGGGCAAGTCTTTCATACTGGGAAACTGTAAAAATAGGCCTTGGCCACTATCACAAGCAATCTTTCCATTATCATCAAAGCTCCAGCTTAATAACGCATCGTGATGAATTTTTTCTATTTTTCCTGGGTTTGAACGTTGGATGCTGCTGATCATTTTTTCACAGGCGTTTTTGTTGCAAAATTCAGCGATGATGTTTTTCTCTAAAGCGAGTTGCTGGGACGATCTGGCTGCAGAGATGATGGCTGTTTGTCGATTAACCGTTAAGGCCAGTTCGTTAGCCTGAGTAAATTGTATCTTCAGCTGTGTAGTGCCTATGGCTGATGCCGATTGTTGCCGCAGTTTATTTGTGTATGCTCTGACTTGATTAATCCAGGCGCTATGATGTTTTTTTTCAGCTACGGCGCTGGCAATTTCTTCATCATAACTGTGGGCTAATTGTGTGATGGCTATTGCGATAAAGTCTTGTTGCTTTAACAGGCTTTGCTGGGTTATTGCTAAGGCCAGGCGTTTCAACGGGCTGACGACTTGCAGTGCGGGCAGAGGTTGTTTTTGTGCCCATAACAAACTACTGATTAGGCAGGCACTGGAAAATATAAAAATTTTACCTAGCTTAAGATAATGTGTTTTTTTGAACATGGTTTTACGGCTAGCAATAAGAGGCTTTATTTTAAGCATCTGCTAAGGCAATGGCAGTAAACACCGCTCAAAATGGGAAAGAGAGATAAGAGAAGTTGAAAAAGTTGATCCGTTACGCAGTATTTAAGCTTGCCGATAATACAACCCGGCAGAGCCGGGCTGAGTGACGTGTGTGCTTTACATGATGCGCATGCCGGGTTGAGCGCCGTCATGCGGTTCTAATAACCAGATATCTTTACCGCCGGGGCCTGCGGCTAACACCATGCCTTCAGACATGCCAAACTTCATTTTTCGGGGTGCAAGGTTTGCGACCATAACTGTCAATTTACCTTCTAAGTCTTCTGGTGCGTATGCCGCTTTAATGCCTGAGAAAACTTGTTTGATGCCGTATTCACCTAAATCCAGAGTCAATGCCAGGAGTTTGTCGGCACCTTCTACATGTTCGGCTTTGATGATTTTGGCGACGCGTAAATCGACCTTGGCAAAGTCGTCGAACTCGATTTCATCGGCAATGACATTTTTGTCTTTTTTTGCTTTCTTGGTTTTTTTCTCGGCTTTTCCCTCTGTTTTTTGACCTGTTTTGGCATCGGATGTTGTGCCCATCGCTGCATCAATCATTTTTTGATTGGTTTCCAGCATGGCATCAATCTGTTTGCTTTCTACCCGTTTCATCAGCGGTTTAAATTTATTGATTTGGTGGCCGGTTAATGCACTGAGTTCTTCAGACCAATCTAATGTATCGTTCAAGAAGGCTTCGGCAGCTACTGTCATTTCTGGTAGCACGGGTTTTAAGTAGGTCATTAAGATACGGAAGAGGTTGATACCCATGGAGCAGATATCAATCACTTCCTGTTCCTTGCCCTCTTGCTTGGCTAAGGCCCAGGGAGCTTTTTCATCGATATAGCGATTGGCTTCATCGGCGAGAGCCATGATCTCACGCATGGCTTTGCCGTAGTCACGCTGCTCATATAATTGGGCGATTTTATCTGAGGCTGATATCGCTTGCTGCATCAGCTCAGGGTTTTCAATATTGTCTGAAAGGAATCCGTCATTGCCTTTACTGATAAATTTGGCACAGCGGCTGGCGATATTGACCAGTTTGTTAACTAAATCGGCGTTGACACGGTTAACAAAGTCTTCCAGATTTAAATCCATATCATCAACCTGGCTTGATAACTTGCAGGCAAAGTAGTAACGCAGGTATTCGGGTTGTAGATGTTCCAGATAGCTGGACGCATTGATAAAGGTGCCGCGTGATTTGGACATTTTTTGCCCGTTCACGGTTAAAAACCCATGGGCAAAAACGGCGGTAGGTGTGCGGTATTGCGCCGATGATAACATCGCAGGCCAGAACAGCGCGTGGAAGTTAATGATGTCTTTACCGATAAAATGGTAGAGCTCGGCTTTGCTGTCTTTACCCCAGAAGGTATCAAAATCTAAACCTTCTTCTTTATCACAGAGATTTTTGAAGCTGGCCATATAGCCGATAGGAGCATCCAGCCATACATAAAAGAACTTGCCCGGCGCATCGGGGATTTCAAAGCCAAAATAGGGTGCATCACGGCTGATATCCCATTCTTGTAAACCATCTTCCAGCCATTCGGACAACTTATTGGCCACAGAGTTTTGTAAATGGCCAGCACGTGTCCAGGTTTTTAAAAATTCAGTAAACTCTGGCAGCTTAAAGAAATAATGCTCTGAGGATTTTTCAATCGGCGTTGCACCGGAGTATACCGACTGCGGATTGATTAATTCTGCCGGTGTATAGGTGCTACCACAGGCTTCACAGTTATCGCCGTATTGATCTTCAGCTTTACATTTTGGACAGCTACCCTTGATAAAACGGTCGGCCAGAAACAAGCCTTTTTCCGGGTCATATAATTGGGTGATTTCACGTTTGGCAATATGGCCATTGTCACGTAGACGGATGTAAATCTCTTCACTTAACTGCTTGTTTTCTTCACTGTGGGTGCTGTGAAAATTATCGAAGTTAATGAGGAATTGTTGAAAGTCTTTTTCATGTTCGGCCTTCACATTGGCAATTTGCTGTTCCGGCGTTACACCCAGCTGCTCGGCTTTTAGCATAATGGCCGTGCCATGTGCATCATCGGCACAGATGTAGCGGCATTGGTGACCTCGGTGTTTCTGGAATCGTACCCAAATATCGGTC
>JABSRQ010000083.1 GCA_013215055.1 Pseudomonadales bacterium
GTAAATGAACTCGACCAATCCATGACGCATTAAGCCTCCGGCAAATATCTTAGCTTCATCAGTGGGTTTGGCTGTATCAAAGGCATAGTATTGAAGCACTGCTATTATGGAATCGATAGACCAACAATTATGTGTTGAATTTTTGTGGCCTACTTCTCTGTAAGGAGGGTTCATTGAATGACCGGCGCGAGCGAGTATTTTGTCAGTTCTAGATCCATTTTTGGGTTTAAAGTCAGACTCTACGAATCCTACCCATTCTTTACTGATATCGATAATAACTTGGCGTGATACTCCACAGACCTTGGCCAGCATTTTAGTGCTAAGATAGGGTTCACCATCCGATAAAACGCCCATTTCTCCGTCCTGGGCAGTATGAGTGATTGATAATGAATTGTTCATTTTTAATAATCTCACTAATATAAGACAGGAAGCCTGTCAAGACTGTAGGTAAATCCCCTAAATATGCACTGTGCGCTTAGTGCGACAAGGGCTAAGAGGGGGTAGGTAAAAAGTGCCTACGTAAATTAATTAATTTTTTGCCCTTAAAAATGGGCAGTATCTGTTTCCGATAGGTTATTTAGTCTTCAAGATGTTTAACCAGGTCATCGATGATGCCCCGCGCCTCATCACTGTTACATTCAGACAAACGGGTGCAATAAGCGTCTTTGTATTTCTGCCCAACCGGCGCGAACGGATCGTAACCGTTAAGCTCTGCATGGTCTTTAAACACACCACACTGGCTACAGCGGGGCTTATCGATGCTGGTTACGTTACTGTTCAGTATGTTCATAGCTTCCCTGTTTCCGATAGGTTAATTTACAATCTTGTAATGCCGTTTTGCTGACAATAATGCTCTGCATTTAGATTTGTATTTTTTCTCTATTTTTATAAAATACTCATCATTCAACATTGTTCTCTCAAGCTCAGAATGACCACAAGTATCGCATTTAGAAGAACCAATCGCGCTCATAAAGAAGCAATATTTACATAGGTATGCTTCTGATACACCTTGAACTCTCAACGATTTTACTTGGGCGACAAGTTCCTCCAATCGGTTTTCCTCGTCTTCTGGAGTTACAGAGCGTTCCATAGGCTTTATTTCGTTATCACCTGTATCATTATTAATCTTAGGCTTGCTGGTATGAACCATAGCTTGACGATGCTTTATTTTTAACTCTTCAGCCTTTCTCAGCTCAGAATTTATTTCTTCTAAAGCCTGCTCATGCTTTATTCTCAAGGGGGCTTCTTTGGGGTGGTATAACCAAGATTTAATCTCTAAATCATCTGCTAGAATATCCTGCAGCCCATCTCTAAAATTCTTACCTGTTTTGTTGAGTCTATCTCCCAGGCCATTAAGAGAAACTGAAATTAAAGCTATTTCTTCACCTTCAAATTCGTATGATCTTTTAGGCTCCCATATATGTGATATTTGCTTTTCATTTTTATAGTGGAACTTAAAAGCTATTTTATAGACTTTACCCGTAGCACTTTTCTTACTAATTACCGCTATGTCTTCTCGGTAGGTATTCTCAAGACCTATGGGGTAGTGTATACAATCAGGATCAAATATTAGCTTCTGTTCCCTAGCCATGTCCTGTCTGCTTACAAAGTCGATACTGTACTCCGGCAGCATAATATAAGTAATATTTTCCATTATTTCACGACACATCCAGAACATGCATCGTTCAAAGGTAAATGGGCAGATTCGGTCATCATCTACGCTTTTTGGCTTATGTGAGAAGTGGTGTGTTTTCACCTTCCCCTTGTTTGCCTGCAAATCCTCGTCACAACCGATGCAAACACAGCCGCAGGCAAGCCCACTATCAACTTCATCTACAAAGACAAAGTTTCCTGTGGTTAATTGCTTAGCAAACGGTATTAATAGGCCAGTCATAACGATAGATCTGTTTCCGATAGGTTTATTCGGCTATGGCCGGTGTCGCCAACGACGTGGGCTTTCTTTCGATCACATCAACTGTACCGCCTGCGGCTTTAAAGGCGGCGATCTGCGCAGCCAGTGTCTCACTGGTCAGCTCGGCCTTCTTTTTAGTACGTGGTGTCAGGCTTACTGTTGACCGATTGCTTTGCTGATTGTGCTGGGCCTGCGGGCTAGGCACAGCATTGGTTTTACCCGATGCTGGCTTGTATTCCGGGGTGGTGCGCTTAGTCATGGTTGTCCTTAACTTAGTTTCCGATAGGTTATTTTAAGGGAGTAATGCGTTTACTTTTTCAATTTGTTCCCGCATCTCTCTACGATTGAATACCATTATATATTATTTTATTTCTTGTTTTGGACAGGTTTTTCTGTCGAAATGCCCGAAAACGTAGCCACATCCTAAAGGGCTACTGAACATATCGGAAATCAATGAAATGCGCTCATTAAGGGGGGGAATGCGTAGGACAGGAATGTGTCATGACCAGTCTAAGAGCATAATTACAAACCCATAGCCTGTGGGGCTGCAATGAGGCTTAAGCAGCTGTTGGTCATTACTATCGCAGCTAGTGGCTAACAACTGCCTCCTCAGTTTTAACTATATCCAGTATACATTGTCGTATCCATTCTAGACCTTTATCAGCGTCATTGCGGCGATGCCATAACATCGAAATACTGAACGGCTCCAATGGTAAAGGGACTTCGGTAATATGAAGATTGTAATGTTTCTCCATTCTCTCTAGTAGACGAGCGGGTGCTGTAACTATGAGATTAGTCTCTGTTACTGCTGGTAAGGCAACCAAAAAATGTGGCACAGTTGCTGCGATTTTTCTCTTACTTCCTTGTTGCTGTAAAACCTTATCAACGATTGCCTTGCGTTTGCTTTCGGGGGCAACGAGTAGATGCTCAGCTTTTAAATACCGTTGAAGTGTTAAGTTTTTTCCTGTCAGAGGGTTCGAATGAGACATTGCACATAAAAACCTGTCTTCTAACAATTTTTTCGTTCTGAGGCTCTTTGGGTGTTTGCCCACGCGACATAACACTAAATCAGAATCCCCACTCTCGATATCATCAAATGGTAAGCTGGAGGACAAATTCCTAATTATTAACTGAATACCGGGGGCTTGTTCGTTAAGTTTCCGTAAAATTTTTGGCAACAATAAAGTTTCAACATAGTCAGTTGTTGCAATGGTAAATGTTGCTGCACTTTCAGCAGGAATAAAAACTGTATTTTCGTCAAGCGACTGCTCAAGTAATTGTAGCGATTCCTTTAATAATCCATGTATTTCCATCGCCCTTGGGCTTGCTTGCATTGTATTGCCGGAGCGAGTTAACAGAGGGTCTTGAAGTTGCAAGCGTAAACGACTCAGAGCATGGCTTACGGCTGGCTGGCTCATTGATAACTTGTCAGCTGAACGAGTAATACTGCGTTCTTGCATTAGTACGTTGAATACCACCAGAAGGTTTAGATCAATTTTCCTTAAATTCAATTATTCATATCCTGCATTACTGTATCTTATATATTCATTATTCATATTGATTAAAGCAGATTATTCTTGATTTGTAACTGCAATCTACTGATGAGGTGAAATTAAGATGGATAAACGAATGACTGAAAGAGAGGTCGTGAATACATTTCAGGATGGAATGACGATAGGGATAGGTGGCTGGGGCTCGCGGAGAAAACCTATGTCAATGGTCAGAGAAATATTACGGTCAGATCTCAAAGATTTAACGATCGTCAGCTATGGAGGGCCTGACATAGGGTTACTTTGCGCAGCGGGAAAAGTTAAAAAGCTGATATACGGTTTTGTTTCTCTGGACTCAATACCTTTGGAAGGACATTTTCGTAAGGCTAGACAAACAGGCCAAATAGAAGCCGTTGAGCTTGATGAAAGCATGCTCTATTGGGGCTTGTATGCCGCCTCCTTGCGTTTACCCTTTCTTCCCACTCGTGCAGGTCTTGGCTCTGATGTCATGACATATAGTCCTTGGCTAAAGACGGTGAAATCACCTTATGAGGATGCTGAGGAATTGTTGGCGATGCCTGCTATTCAGTTAGATGTTGCACTTATCCATATGAATCGCGCAGACCAGAAAGGTAACGGTCAATTTTTAGGGGCTGACCCCTATTTTGATGACCTCTTTTGTGGTGCAGCAGAACGTAGCTATATGAGCTGTGAAAAAATTATTCCAACGGAGGCGCTGCTAGATGAAGGCAGCATTCATACCTTAAAAATAAGTCGCATGCTCATTGATGGTGTGATTGAAGCGAAAAATGGTGCACATTTTACCGATTGTGAACCAGACTATGCACGCGATGAAGTTTTCCAGAGACTGTATAGCGCTACGGCTAAAGATCCTCAGGCATGGCGGGACTTCAAACAACGCTTTTTAGATGTTGCCACTGAGGCAGATTATCAGGAGGCTATCCAATGTCTATAACTTCAAATATAACTCGTGCGGAAATATGTGCAGTAGCCATTGCTGATGCATTCAGGGATTCGGGTGAAATTCTTGCAAGCCCTATAGGCCTTTTGCCTTCGATCGGAGTGCGATTAGCTAAGATATGCTTTGAAAAAGAGCTTTTAATGACTGATGGGATTGCGTCTTTTGTTGATTTTTCAGAGGAAGATACACCTGCATCAGAGCAAGAAAAGGTAATTGAAGGGTGGATACCTTATCGAGCTATTTTTGATCTTGTTCTTTCGGGGAAACGCCATGTAATGATGGGAGCGACTCAAATTGACCGATATGGAAATCAAAACATTTCACTTATTGGTGAATATAAACAGCCAAAAAGCCAGCTATTAGGTGTTAGAGGAGCTCCTAGCAATACGATTTGCCATAAAACAAGTTACTGGGTGCCTCAACATACTCGTAAAAGCTTTGTTGATCAGGTCGATATGGTATGTGGGATAGGTCACGATCGATCAGCACAGTTATCTCCAGCCAATACGCGCTTTCATCATCTTCATCGGGTTGTAACAAATCTTGCTGTTTTAGATTTTGATACACCAGATAAAAGAATGCGTTTATGTTCAATACATCCCGGTGTGTCTATCGAAGAAGTCATTGAAAACACTGGATTTGAGCTTAGTATTCCAAATAACGTCAACAAAAGCCGGTCTCCAAGTCTGAAGGAGCTACAGATTTTGCGGGAAGTAGTAGATCCAAATACTTTACGCGAAAGAGAGGTTGCATCTTGAGTATTTGACGTTGAAGGAGCGGCATTCTTCAACAGCCGCTTAAGCCTCTTTGCAGCCCCCCAAATTAGGTTATGTCGCATCTTGAAACGAAAACCAGAAACGACTTATTTCAGGCGATTTTAGACCGCTAACGAATTAAACTGTTTCCATAAAGTCATTTCACCTGTATTTTTAAGCTGCTATTTTCTCAACATCGGCCATAATTCAACGCCTGTATTGTACTTAAAACTATTGTGGCTCCGGTGTCGACTTGGGTACCGGAGCCACTTATTCCAATAAAGTTAAAGTTGGCTGCCTTATTCACACCGGGCAGCCATGATGTGATTCTTGCTGCCCTGTATCTTCTCTATTCTCAAAGCCCGCTTACATTCCCACTCACTGACTGGATGCATCTTGTCCCAAGCCGACATCAGCTGTTTCTGTGACTTGCTCATGCTGTAACGCTTGTATGTGTCATCCATGTAAAGGTAAGTCCTGGCAATACGGCCTCTGGCATCTGCCGGAGGCTCAGCTTTTCTGTCTGAGATCTTCATTTCACAGCTGCCAAAGCCGCTTTTAGCATCTACCGAGGCAACAAAGTTGTAATTACTGCGCATAGCGTTAACCGCACCGATGGCAGGGAACAGGTTGTACATGTCGGATTGCATGTAACGATATTCCAAGTTGATCTTTTCAGCACATTTCCGGCCTTTAAAGCTTTTCCACTTGCTGCTTACGCACTGGACGTGGCCTTCTCTCCATTCAGGGAACGTTCTGCCAAAGTTTTCAGCCGGTACCACATGCTCCCATTCAACCTTTTTAGCCCGCTTTATGTGTTTCACAGTCGTAAAGCCTGCAGGCGTGGTGATGTTCTTCTGAGCGTCAAAAGCCGCTGCGCAGTAGATTGTCTCGCGGTGATCGACGTATACTTCTCGCTCTAAATGCTTTTTTGCCTTGCTGAAAGATTGGATTGTTTCATTGCCGCAGGCAAAGCTAACGCTCGAGAATAGAAAAGCAGCAATAATTAATAAGTATTTCAATTTCAAGGGCCTATAGCAGTGCGACTTTGTTGATCTGGTTGGGGGGCTATCCTTACACATAGTGCCTTACTAAATAAAGGAGGTTGCTATGTCTAAAGGTGGAAGTAGTCATTAATCTAGATGAGTTGTTAATCAAGCAGAAACCATCCTGGGTCAGTGCTACTGGCGAATACCATGATTAATCGCGGTATTCTCAATAACTCCATCGCCTTTTCGTGTTAGTGCCGAATTTCTGATCGGTTCCATTGGCTGCATCAGGAATGGCGCGCAACCACGTAACCATAACTATTTATGGTTACGTGGTTGCCACGTTTAAAAGGCCAGGCTATGAGGTTGTCACAGCGTCTTCAGTCGCTACAGGAGACTCAACAACAGCTGCCGTAACTATTTCTTCAGTAACTACAGGCGTTTCAACAACTGGGGCGTCTACTGAAATCGCGTCTAGAACGACTTCGGACACAACCGATTCGGTTTTACGTTTAGTTTTCTTGCGAGGCGATTTTTTTGCGGTAGGCTTTTTAGCCGTAGTTTTTTCTACCTTTTTGGCAGTAGCTTTCTTGCCCCCTTCTTTTTTGGCAGTAGCTTTCTTGCCCCCTTCTTTTTTGGCAGCAGTCTTTTCTGTTTTATCAGCTAGAACTTGCGTTACTGCAGCTGCTTTTTCCTGTTTGGCGTCTTCTTTGGCAAACAATGCTAATATTTTCTCTTCGGTCTTAGACAGAGTGTTAGCACGTTTTAATGCAGTTTTATTCGCAGATAAGGCGGATTTAGCGATGCCCAGATTGAGTTTAATTGCTGAGGCAGCGTCTTTCTCGGCGCTATGCTTGGCAGCAGCCTCTTCAACACCTTTCTTTTTCTTCTTTGCGACTACAGACTTTTTCTTGGCCGCAGCCACCTTTTTAGCTGCTGCTGCAGCGCTTTTAACTAATCTAACAACCTCTTTCTCACTCTGCGTAACAGATTTACTTTGTGCTTTGGCTAACTTATCTTTAAGTTTATGAACTTCCTTTTCTAGTTCATTAGTGGTGTTTAATGTTTTTTTCTCTGCTGCCATCAGTATTTTCCTTAGTTTATTATTAATAAGTGCATTTGTTTTTCGTGATTTTTTAAATTACCATTTTCTATTACTGTAATGTATAACAATAACGAGAGGATAAGAAGAACCTGAATTTATTCAGGGGAATAACTATTTATGGGTGCGTCGAATATTTTCCTGCTTGCGTATTAACATATTCATTTCATCTTGGATGGCCTCAAAAATTGGTGTGACGTCGGATATCTCTGATCCAATAATCTGGCAGGCTTCATCAGATGCCATGTCGTTAACACAGAGATCGAATCCTAATCTGAGACTGGCCATTCGTGACACAACGGCGGAGTAACACTCGGGAGCCTTAATCGCTGAATCTACAGTTGCGCATTTATTGGGGAGTCTTACGTCAGTGATGCTTTGAGTTAAAGGGCTGATAAACTCAGTTTCGAGCTTTTTGTCTTTAATTGCTTGTGCTGACAATGAAAAAAATAAAACCGTAACTGCCGTTAAAATGTGTTTCATGAACCGTCCTGTTTTAAGTGATGAATTGTGAGTATATATATTTTCTTGAGAAAACCGCCCTAATAGGAAGGGACGTAAACTCCCTTTCTATAGGGAGTTAGTTGTTTTTTATTAGCGACTTAGTTGTCGTGTAGACTCCTGTTGTATTTTTTTGCGTTTCTGAATGGCTTCTTTGGTTAGCGCAGTTGTGTTGCTGGCATCTCTGGCTATTAAGTCTTTTGATATCTGGGCGGGTGAGCTGCTGCTGAATATTTTTACATCATGGCTGGCGCGAGTTAAAGAGACTAAGAAGCTTCGTTGATTAGTTGTATTTCTCCTGAACCCTTCGATAAGTGCCAGGATACGCTTGTCAGTCTGCCCCTGTACACCGTAGGCAGTTTTTGAGTAGTTGTAAGTAATGTGAGCATCACTTAATTCTTTGGTTTTTAATACGACACTCTTTCCGTTGCAGGCGATGCGAATATGGTTGCTAGATACAGATCTCACTTCTACCTCATCATTCTTTTTAAGGCCGTGTTTGTTCTTTTGGTGTGTCCAGCGTAGTTTGTCACCGACTGATATTGCTATGTCATTTTTTTCGTAAGCGGTGATTCCACCTGAAACATTGGCTCCAACCTTCATAGGGTCTAAGGTTATAGGCTTACTGTTTTTCTCGTCAGTGACGGTTATTTTGTTAGTTTTTATATCAATGTTTTGCACAGCATAATAATGATCTTTCTTTAAGGTTTTCTTATTATCAGCTATTTGATCTACAGAGAAACGGATGACGTCCCCTACTTTGTAGCTGTTCGCAATGCGCTTTTCTTGCTCTGTATAATATTTTTCTTTCAATTGGGGGGACGAATATTCCCTTTTTTTAATGCCGCCTTCGGATTTCAGTATCTTTCTTATTTCTTTACTTACATGTTCTGCTTGGATATTTGTTGGTGTAATGATCTGTGTAACGGCTCTTTCTTTCTTGTCTAGTTCTTTCCAGCTACCAGCCAAGGCGGCTATGGACTGGGCTTCATTTTCAGTTTGTATATAGCCTTGGTTTGCGTTCAGGGCATCTATCGATGCTGATATGTCACCCTCCATCCATGAACCTACAATTTTATTTAACTGTTCTGTTTTCTGCCGCATTCTTTTATCAATAATGGCTTTATCGATACCAGCGTCCTGTATTATTTTGAATGCTCGGCCAGCGCCAACTGATTCTAATTGTTTGTGGTCACCAACCAGTAATACTCTAGCGTTCTTCTTCTCTGCGATTGAAAGAAGCTTATTGAATTTTTCGATTGATAGCATAGAGCTTTCATCAACGATTAAAACAGTCTTCTTTTTAGGTTTAATGAGATCCTGCTGCTTAGTGTCAACTAGAAAGCGATCAACTGTCATGCCTTGAATGCTTAAGCTCGATGATAATTCAGAGACTGCTTGATGGCTTGGTGCTAATCCAATAACGTCTACTTTTTGTTTTTTTAGCAGTTTCCTATATTCGTTTAGAGTGGTTGTCTTGCCTACCCCTGCATCACCTTGTATTGCAAAAATTCGATCACTGCATGTGACGGCTTTGATGACGCCCTCCTTTTGCTGGTCATTAAGACCAGAGCGCTTTAGCTGCGATATAGCCTTTCTTTCTTGCATGATCGGCTTATCAAACTGTTGAGCGGTAACAACATAATCAATAAGCTTATGCTCCTTTTTGATATTTCTTTCTGTCGTGTATAGCATCTCT
This sequence comes from Pseudomonadales bacterium, assembly GCA_013215055.1. Classification (GTDB taxonomy): domain Bacteria; phylum Pseudomonadota; class Gammaproteobacteria; order Pseudomonadales; family DT-91; genus CAKMZU01. The sequence goes on from JABSRQ010000083.1 coordinate 9,431, forward strand.
TTTTGATCTGAATTTTTTGGTGCTTCGATAAGAAATTGAATGTCGAGTAAGCGGTCAATCTCTGATTTGATCACGCCTATAGGCAGGCCTTCAATATTAAACTTAAGGGCGTTTGCTTCTATCTGTTTGGGGGTGAATGCCATTTCTCGCTCTGACAGGCTACGAATACCACGCCTTACAACTCTAACGGCTGAGAGTTGCTGCCTAGAAGTCCATTGTTCTTGGATGATAGATTTTTGCTGGTCTGTGGCGAGGAAAGTTTTTGAAACCTTGGCTTTAGCTAGTCGATCAAATAAATCAGCATCCGAATCTGATCCATTAAATACGGCGATAACAGGTTTTTTCTGTCTTACAGAGATGGAGTGTAGAGTTCTCGCATAATTATAATCAATGTGAAGGTGTGACGGTTTCTTTGTGTCTAGGTCAATCTCTTTTCCGTTGATTGATACCTTCAGCGTTCCGTTTTTCATCGATACTACATTTGCCTTCGTATGCTTTTTTATATTTAGTTCGTGAATATCTTGTGTGAATCTTATGTTGTCTCCTGGAGCAAGAGGGATTTTTTTACGAGTATATAAAGCCTTGGGTACTTCAAAAGGAATGTTCTTTGCTTGACCTTGACCGTTAACGCGACCTTTAAACGAATTGTTTTTAATGTCAATCGCTTCAATGCGTATGTATTCGTTGCCCTTCCCTATTTTGATGACGTCACCGACTTTATAATTTTTAATATCCTCTAACTCATAGCGTTTAACAAAACGTTCAGAGAGTATCTGGATTTCTTCTTGAGATTGGATCGCAATATCGCCGTTCTTCCCTCTCAGCTTTCTTATGATTTGATTAACGGCATCAATATCAAATTTATCACTAACGACGATATCTTTGTCAGGACTGTATGCCGATGTGATTTTTTCCGTCATGGGTAGGGGTTGTGTATGCCATTCTTCTTGAAGTGGAATAGCGGTGTCTGCATAGGCCTCTAGTGGTATTACCTCGGTAATGTATGCTGGAGGTGTGTCATAGTTGGGCTGATCTAATTCAAGGTGCCTGTCATCGATGCGCTGTAATGCGTTTACTAGCTGGTAAAGATCGGGTGATAGGTGCACTTGCTCTTGATTAACGCGGTTTAGCCATTTGCTTCTCAAATCGTCCCTGGCTAATGTTTCTTTCTTCCTTCTGGTGATCAATGAAACTTGTTTCGCCTTTTGCGGCGAATAATCCATTTCTTTGCCTTTGAAATATTCTCGTATTTGAGTTGATCGAGTTGAAAAAGTGTCAATTAACGCATCTGAAACCCCGTCGATCTCGAAGAGGCTTTTGTCATGGCGGGATGGTCTTAACTGAAAGCCCATGCTCTGTAATTCAGTTGCTAGTGTTGATCTGTAAATATGCCCTAATGTCTTCTGATCTTTATACAGTCGCTCTGGTGAGAGTGAGCGCCATCCTCGATCTGTTTGCGTGGCATTGATGAAGATAGTGTGGGTGTGTAATTGAGGATCTTGCTCCCTAGAAACATCGTGTGTAAATGCGGCAACAATGACGTTATTGGTTTTTACAAACTGCACCTTATCATCAACTTGAAGTCGCGATTGGGCATATCGCTTCTCTGCGGCTTCGATTGTTTTCTTAACGGCCTTTTCGTGAGCGTTCCTTACGTCCTGCACTCCGTATATTTCGCTGAGTATCGATACTGATTTCGGCGCGCTCCACGTTAAATCCCAGCCAGGTCTGTGCTTTATTCCATTCTGGGTTTCTCTGCCCAGTTGAGTGTCGCCTATTTCCCCGTTTAGCAGTGACTGGAATTTCTCGGCGTCTATTTGCCCTTCAAGCCCAAGTTCGGCTGCCCCATTGCCTTGCCACCAGCTCTGCTCAACGCCGTTTTCTTTGGTGTAATAGTTGTCCATCGCGTAGTAGTTGGTAGCATCGCTAGAGGATGTTATCGGGGCTAGTGTCAGCATTATTTCACTCCTTTAAATGTAGTCTTCATCTTCCGCTGGTTGTTCCATTGCGAGGGCTTGGTAATAATCTGTAGGGGAGTGTTCTCTCTGTGGTGGCTCGTTTACAGCAGAGGAAATAGACTCAGATTTTGGCTTCTTCGGTGGCGCTTTCTCATTCTGGGATGCATAGCTGACTTCCCCGTTGTTCAGCTTGTTTCTAAATGCTTCCATTTCATCTTCAGGCTCATTATCCGTCAACCCTTTAAACTTAGAGTAATCAACCGGCGCGGGTAGTGTGCGAACAATTGTAGGCTCTGCAATAATAGGCCAATTTTTATATGTGCTTGTTATCTTGGTCGTGGGTAAGTTCCCTGCCATCCGAACGTAAAAATTAAAATCATCTAATAACTGAATCTCTGATGTGGAAACTAATGCTAGCTTTTCTCTTTGCTCGCTAGTACCTGATGAAGTATTGCTACCAACATTAACAGAGCTTCTTTCTGTAATGACTTCTTCCTCAGTCATTAGCTTTGATGCCCATTCAGCTACAGTCGGCTCCGATAGCCTGTATATTAATTTTGTTCCGCACATTGAAAACATAGCTTGAGCATTATCTTTTCCATACGTTGCGTATAATCGAGCAGGGTTTGTAAACCCTAAAACAAAACGAAGTCCAAACTTCCTTACCTCGTCTATTTTGCTTAATGAAGTGATTTTATCAAGTGATTGAAGTTCATCAATGAACGCCCATATTTCACGACTACGTGATTTAGGCAAGCTGACAACAGCACTTAATGCTGTATCTAACCATGCAGTTACAAGCGGTCTGACTGATTCTAGTTCGTCATCGTTTACGCGGATGAATAGAAAGCTGTCATCGTCTTTGCTGATCCAGTCTCTGATGGAAAACTCCGCTCTGGATTCTAGTCCTCTCATTGCCCAAAGGCTCCGTATTTTAGGAACAAGTGTAGAAATGACGTCTGAAGAGTGCTGTGGTGAGTCTACATTGACAACCATTTCAGCTAGTGTTCCTTTCAATAGTTTGTCCATTTCTTTTCTATTCACAATAATGTCTTCGCCTAGTGCGTCTTTTTCAACGGTGGTTTCGCTGGCGATAAGCAGGCCAAAAATTTGGTCTATGGTGGCCTTCCCATATTTGGCGGCTATCTGATAGAACAGCCATGAAAAGGTTGTTCTGCTGGCCTCGGTCCAGTGCGCCTTGTCTGAGTCGGCAGGCATTGGCATGAAAGAGGCAGCCATGCGCTCTAGCCGCATAATGTCCTTACCTTCGGAAAAGATGCTCCACCAAGGGCATCTGTCATCAAATGGATTGAGGATTATATCTTTACCTGGGCGGTAAAAGTGTTGAACTAATTCCCCGCTTTTATCGTAGATAATGGCTTTCTTTTTTCTCTTCCTTACGGTCTCAATAATCGTCATTAACTGGTTGCTTTTACCCGCGCCAGTGTCGCCTGACAGCATGAAGTGGCGAGTCTCTTTATCATAGGGGAGGGGTAAGTTTTCCACGTAAATACGGGGGTAGTCTTCGGGTCTGTGTTCGGGGTCTTCCTTTTTGATGATCGCTTTTAATTGCGCTTCTAAGATGTTTGGTGAGACTAGTTGGCCGCCTCTTAAAAATAGAGACTTCATTGAATAATTACTGACCCACTTTCTAATGTATATATGAGAAATTGCCGTGATTATGAAGGCTGCTATCAGGGCGTATATTGATAGGGATTTAAGATCTTCAATACTTTCGGCCAGCGTCTGGTTCTCGGCATATTTTGATACATCGTATATTTGCTTGCCTCCGTTCTTAATGTATTTCATTGGCTTGCCTTCACCCTGTGCTTTGGATGCATGAAGGGTTGCTGACGCGGCATAAGAGAAGGAGTTGAATCGCGTCTCGTGGCTCGTTATTAAATACAGTGATGATGCAAAGCTGGCAAGGCCAATAACGGCCGTGATTGCTAAGCTCATTAGTAGGTTGGTTGCCTTTAGGCTAACCTCCATCTCTGCCTTTTTGAATGCCTTATAATTCTTCGATGATGGCTGCATAATCTAGTCCTTCCTTCCGTATTAATTCTGTCATGTATCCTTTCTCACTTTCAAACTTTCTGTCCAGCTCCTCTAACGGGTTGTCCTTTCTTAATTCAAGCAGGCCACGAAGGATAAATAAAATCTTCATATTAACAAGGTCTACAACGTGTTTTTCCTCATCATAAAGCAGCCCTTTTTCCAACAGCTTTATTAATGCTTGGGTCTGGTCTGTACAGTTATTTTCCTTGGAGAATGCGTCCACTTTTCGCATGATGTTTTCAGGGATTCTTGTTGTTATATGTCGTCTGGGTGGCATATCCACATTTTCCTTTATAAAACAATTGATTGAGATGGCATGTGCTACGTTATAACACGATTTATTCCCGTGTGTTATGTTATAACACGTCTCTATGCTATGTTATAGCACGCTAAGAGTCAATAAATACGCTGTTTATATCGATCTTTGCTAGCAACGTAGTTGCGTATGGTATATAGATTCCTCCCGTCATTTCACATGTGAAACAGAGCCAGATTTACCCGTCATTTCACATGTGAAACAGAGCCAGATTTACCCGTCATTTCACATGTGAAACAGAGCCAGATTTTCCCCGCGCTGCGCGCGGGTGTTCGCCGCTTTGCGGCGGGGCTGGTAGGAAAAGAAATCATGCGGCTGTCGCTCTCTGAAAGAAACTATTCATACACTCCAATCAATCAAACTACTGAGTAAATTAACTGTACTTTAAAGCGGTTGTAAGATGCCTGTGCTCGCGGCTTCTTGCATCAATATCGCAACACTCCCTCCCTGCTCCGCAGGGAGGGTTAGTGCTGCGTTTTTGATGCAAGGAGGGGTGAAACGCGCAAAGAAATGTTGTTGCTAATATGCATGTCAGTGGACGTGTCTAGCTCTAGTTTAACCATTCTTGATGAGTGGTTTTGTTAAGTTTCATGTGTATAGGCCGCTTCGCGGCGGGGCTGGTAGGGAAGAAAATAATTACATTAATAGCCTACTTTTTATTAGTTATTCTTGAGGCTTTAGAGTTTTAAGTTGATCGGTCAAGGGGGGGGGAGATTGTTCTTTCTTAGCTGGAAAGGGTTCTATAAAGAACCGTTATATTGTATAATTACATTACTGATTTGGGCAGCTCCGCCTGATTAGAACCAATGAATTTTGGAATGAAAAATGAAAATAATAGATGCTGCAAATATTTTAAACCTAGCCGGTGATATTACTCCCTCCGATATAAAAAAAGCCTATAGGAAAGCGGCTGCAAAATATCACCCAGATAGAAACCCCGCAGGGGCTGAAATGATGAAAGCAGTCAATGAGGCCTATGAGTCATTAAAAGATTTCAGCGGCACATTAGGGGCGGCTGAGGGTGAGGAGTTCGAGCCTAGTCAATATGGGGATGAATTAAATAGTGCGTTAAATGCCATTGTTAATCTTGAGGGGCTTGACATTGAGGTGTGCGGTTCATGGGTGTGGGTTACTGGTGAGACTAAACAGCATAAAGAGAAGTTGAAAGAGGCCGGTTATAGGTGGGCAAGTAAGAAAAAAGCATGGCATTTTAGGCCCAGCGACTGGAAGAAAGTTTCCCGTGGTGAGATGGGAATGGATGATATACGTGGAATGCATGGCTCAACTAAAGTAAAAACCTTTGGGAAAAAGAAATTAACGGGGAAAGCGGCATAAGCCGTTTTTTTAAGGTGTGAGTATGGAGCAAATTAAAAAAGAGCGTTTGCGTCAGTTGTCCACTATAGCCAAGCATCTTGGGAAAGGGTGGCGTGTAGACTCTAGGCAATTAGATAGAGTTGGTTGCTTTTCGCTTATGCATCCAGTTGAAAAAATGAGAATAAGTGTCAGTTATGGAGGATGGCGGCGGCAGAGTGTAGGCAGGATCTATCTTAGGGGCGTTTCACCAGTTGAGTTGCATCTAAGTATTAACTGTAAAGAAATATCCGTTGCTGAAAATCGTCACTTTATCGGGATCGCAAGAGATATAAAGCGGCGGCTTTTACCAAGATACACGGAGGCTTTGGAAAAAGCCTTAGCTCAGGCCGAGTTAAAAAAAGGAGTTTATGATAATGAATGCTATGTTGAGCATTTACTAAAAAGAGTCGGTTTACCGAGCTTTCATAAGCACTATGACAGGGCTTGTTCTAATGCTGCATCTTTTGGCTCTGATACTCCTAACCCAGGTAAGATTAGGGTTTATGGGGCGAATAATGTTGATATTTCTATAAGGGGGCTTGATGCAGAAAAAGCGATTAGGCTTGCTCATTTTCTCAAAGATTTAGCGTTTTAAAGAAGAGTAAATACTTCAAAAGGGTTGTATGGTGAACCCTTTGGGGTATAATGTATTTACTGATTTGGCAATCATGCGAAATCAGAACCAATGAATTTTGGAGTTTATTATGATATCAGTTTCTTTCCTTCGATCCGATCCAGATGCCAATTTCAAATCGCTTATATTAGATCCTTCTTCTGTTGAGGTTGATGAGTGTATTGATTTTATGTCTGTGAGAAAGTGGAATACTATGAAGGCCTTTTTATCGGTAGATCCGAATTTCGAAGTTCTAACGGAAGTAGAACTTAAGATCTGCTCAGCCGCTTTTTAGGGGGAAATAGTTTATATTGTGCCACTAGCTAGCTAGCTGGTGGCACAATCTCTTAATTATCAGTAAGGGAAAGCTGGATGTTAATTATTAAATCTTTAGACGGGCAAACCATCGAGACAGATTGCCCTCAAATGCATAGAACTGTAGAAAAAATGCAGGGATACAAGGCTGGCTCTGATGTTGAGTTTATCCATTTTTCGAGTTTGACTGACCAACTAAGAGACAAAGCAACTGCTTTAAGCTTAGGGGGCGCGGATATATACACCAAATCTGGCCAATGGCTGACCAGTACAGAAATATAAAATACGTTTTTAGGATGAAAAAATGGAAACCTTTATAATTGCAATTGAAAATGAGAAGGGCGGTTCGGGAAAAACAAATACGGCCATTGGCCTAGCTTGCGGGTTAAAGGCGGCAGGGTATGACGTTGTTGTTATTGACAATGACCCACAAGGCGGTTCAATGCGTTGGAAGCGTAATTCTTCATCAGATAATTTCCCGCCGGTTGTGCTGTTAGGAAAGAACTTAGAGAAAACTGATACGGAGCTTTATAAAGCTAGTTTTCTTATTATTGATGGGGAGCCTGGCATTGAAGCCAATGAACAACTAAAAAAGCTTGTTCGTTTTATGCGAAGGTTATCTGATGATACTTCTCTTCCTTCGTCGGTGCGCCGAGAAATAAATCAGGGACTTCGTGAAATCATTGGTTCCAGCTTGGAAATCACAGTGTCAACAGTTTCGGCTATTAAGCTATCTGATTTAGTTATCGTGCCTATGAAGGGAAGCGATCAAGATGTTGAACCCTCAATGAATTTGATTGATAACTTACTGAAGCCTAGATTTGAAGCTACAGGCAAGCCCATATATAAAGCCTTAATTAACGAAGTGCCTTATTCAGGCAATACCATCAACGATGGTAAAAGTTTACAAGCTCAACTAAGACTGCAACTTACCGTCAAAAATATCCCTGTGTTTAATACGACAATACATACTAGACAGCAATACCGGGAGGCTAATACTTACGGACATACAGTATTTGACGAAAAAGCATCATATGAAAAATGTAGAGTGGAGATGGAAAACCTAACGATGGAGGTTTTAGAAACTCTAGGGGTAAAGTTGAATGGCTAATGCTTTTAACAAGTCTGTGTCTACAGACACGCATGAAAAAACTAATGCTGAGTTAAGAGGTCAGCTTACCCGTTTGTGTGATATCGATAAGGACTTTATAAAAAAATTTCCGACTGAGAAAATCCTTCCTATTGAGAATTACCGTAAGACTTTTGACGAAGATAAGCTTAAGGAACTCGGAGCTAATATACAGAGACAGGGACAGCTTTCACCTATTGGATTGATTGATAATGGCGATGATACTTTTGAAATGATATTCGGTCAGCGCCGCTTCTTAGCTATAACTAAATATACTGATTCGTCTGAAATTGAGGCCTTTATCTGGCCAAAATCCGCAGCTAGATTTAAAGAGACTATTGCTCTTGTAGAGAATGTGAACAGAGAAGATCCTAGCCTTGATGAAGAAGTTGCGGGAATGGTAAGTGCAATAGAACATGAGTTTAGTGATTATGAGAGTCCTATAAGAGCATTCTCTGAAGACACAGGGATACCAATGGCAGAAATTTCTAAAAAAATGAAAATTGGGGAGGCGATGCGTAGAAGCCCTGAGTTCATGCAGATTGTTCGCGATAAGCTTGTGGGAGACGTAAATGCGCTATATGAAATAGCTCAAGCCATCATGCTTGATGTTTCCGAAGCGAAGAAGAAATATCTCAATAAGTTATTGAATTTGTTGGTTAATAACGAGTTTTCAGGGAGTTTGAGAAAAATTGCCAGCGATGTAAAAAAGCACCTTAAATCCTCCGGCTCGAAGCCAAATATCCAGTCAGTTGCTGAAGCTTCAGAGAACAATGCTGAAAAGGAACGTCAGGCAAGCGCTCCAAAAGCAAAGAAGCCGCAAACGTTGAAAGTGGCAGATGTAACAAAGTTTATTGAGAAGTTAGGTAATACAGATTTGACTGAAGAATTGTCTAACGAGTTAAAAGCACTTGATAGCCTGATTGTTGAGAAGTGTTCTTGATTAATCCAGGTGTAGGTGAACGTATGAATACTAACGATGAATATAAGGCATTAATTCGAGAAAAGGGATTAATGGAAAATGATGTTAAGGCGATATTTTCGTTAGCCGGTGTTGAAATGTCTAAGAGCCAGGTCAAAGCATTTGCGCTTGGTGATCATAATCGGCGCTATAAAATAATGCCTGACAAGTTGCTAAGTCTTTTCAAAGAAGGGTTAGTGAAAGAGAATAAGGTTTAATTTATTGGGGTGAAATCCATGCTTATTTTTATGCCCCTAAAAAATCATCAGACCTTCCACAAGGCCTTTTTATTGTGTGCGATTCCTCTGTATCCCTTGAGGACAGTAGTGTTCAGCGAATAACTTAATGTTGCTAATGGGTGTTTTTTGGGGTACGGTGAAGCTCGAGCTCGTTTATAAGGTGTTGAAAGTAGTACAAAAATCATACAGCCTGTGAATCACAGGCATAAAAAAACCGATGTTATAGCACCGGTTTTTTTGAATCATCCTTTCTGTAAGGACTAAATTGGTGTGAGACCTGATTTAGATTGTTCTACGGGAGAACTGGAGGAACCATTACAGTGGCTTTAATATAGCGCTGGGCATTCGCTCGGTCAAGTAAAAGTCCATCTGTTTGTTACCTCCCTTATAAAATTGAATTTCAATTGTATGGCATTTCTGTGTGCGTTTTTTGAGCCGCAATTTACTGCCTGTGCGAACGAAGCACATAAATTAATTATAGGGATATTTTGTGGCCAGTATCTTTGCTCCACATGCATATGCCCCTCGCGATAACTCGAAGGGGGGGAATTTTTGTTGGCATAATCCTGCCGCTCCGAGTTTGGGCTTGATGAAGCCTGTTAACGAAGGAACTGAAAACGGGAAAGGGGGAGTGCCTTGGGTAATCCGCGAACTTATAGACCGGCTCCCTGAATATTTTTGGAATCCAGAGGGAAAGTTGCATTCTTTAAACAATGCCAACGACTCTGATCGTCAGCAGCGTACAGAGCGCCGAGAGTCGTGTATTTGTGTGCTTATGGCAATTTTAAAACATACTGACCTTGTAACAATGCGCATGGGAATACCCAATAATCAGGGCTTTAAGCACTTGAGCTGGAAAGTAATAGCTAATGCCACAGGCTACCATATCAAACGTGTACAGCGTGCTGTCAAAGATTTGAAAGCAGCAGGTATCATCACGGTCAAGGCTCGCTATGAAATCAAAGAGGATGGTTCTTACAGGGGGCTATCCGCTGCAAAAAGTGTATCCCCGTTGATATTTGCGGCCTTTGGTCTGGATAAAAGATTGGCTAAGGCTAGGAAGAAACTAGCTAAGAGTCGAAAAGAAAAAACGCTTGTTAATATGGTTACGCCCACCGCCAGAGCGCGTGATGCATTGCGATTTAAAGGTGTAATGGGTGAAAAAAGTCGTAAAAAGCCCCAATATGCGGCTAATGATGGGGCACAATCTCAACGTATTTTATCAGATCGATTGATCAAATACGTGCAAGATAACCCCAATGCAAGTCTGGAGGATTTAAAAGCCTTCAAGGCTAACCTGGCTTGATAAGCTCTTTATTGGGCTGCATCCACCTGCCTAATGATTTCTTAATGGCTTAAATTTCTGGTTACAATTCTTAAAACACCCTCCCTAACAACGACTCTCTATAATCTCGCTCGTTACAGCAGCATTCAGCAGGCTATCTCCCCCCATTCCCCCTCTTTAATGAATAAATAATATATTTAAGTGTCCTAACAAATAGCGATTAAGTGTCCCTTGTAAACATTCCATAGTTTTTATAACAGTATAGATACGGGCTACGCCCTTATGATGCGTGCGGTAAACCGCACCACGCTTACTGGTTGATTCGCTCCGCTCATATCAAACCAGTAAGCTCAACTTTTTATTATCCATTACTTCTGCATATGTTTAAAAATAGGCCTCTCATTAAAGGCTGGATTGATTTTGGGCGGGTAGGGAGAAAAATAACTATTAGCCGCACTGGGCTGTTCATATCCACTAGAAAGGATTATTCGTTAATTGCTGTCGGGGAAACTCGGAGATATTCATTCTGAAAGGCCGGTTTTTCCATAACTTCTTCTTTGTGATTGATATTTGAACTTTGAACTTTTCGTTAGTTTTGTTGTTTATATATACTGTTCATGCGTGATTTAAAGATCTTAAAAGGGTTGTACATGGTACTCTTTATTGATATGTTAAAACTTCGCTCGAAGTTTAATATTAATGATAGAATAACTCGTTTATTTTCTGGGTAAGAAGACGGGTTCACATGGTAATTAAGTTGACTGAATTACAGCTAATATGGATCTGCAAAGGCAGACGTTGGAAGGAAGATACAATTGCACAGTTTCGTCTGCATTATGTAGACGGTATGTCATATGAAGATGTTGCCAATAAGATCCAAAATGAACACGGTAAGACTCGAAGTCTAGTCTATAAAAACTTTCGGAATTTCGATGCGGCAATAAAATTAAAGCTCGAAGAAGAAGGCTTAGAGATGGCCACAGTGTTCTTTTCTCCTAAAGATAAAGATAAAATTTTTGCACTGGATATTAGCGAGAAAAAATAATTATTCAATTGGGCTGAAAACAAGGAATGTTAAATAAATGTGGTCACAACTCCATACGTTAATTCTACTGCTCATTATTGCAACTTCTTTACAAGCTTGTAGTGATGGGGCTAGTGGGGCTAAATCATCGGTATATTCAGCGGGAATGATAGAAGGGCTGGCCTTTGACAGTGAAGTTAAATTTGCAGAGGTTTCGGTAAAGACCTTAACAGGCGAGACGGTAGGGACTGCCACAACAGATATTTCTGGACACTTTTCAGTGTCCGTTATCGCGGAAAGCCAACCTTTAATCATCATTGTCAGCAATGGCACATATATCGAGGAATTCACCAACAAGACTATCCCTCTCAGTGACAGCCGTATGATGGTAATGATTAACTACCAGGAAGGGGAAAACCAGCTAATCTCAGTTACTGGATTAACAACGATTGCTGTAGGCCTTGCCGATTATTCGATTTCACAAAAAATCAGTGCTTCTGAGGCCATCAATTCAGCGAATACAACGATATCTAACTGGTTTGGTGTTGATGTGGTCAACGTACAGCCGGTGAATGTAATTGGTTATATCGATGATGGTTCTAAGTCCTATGAATATGGCACCGTAACAGCTGCCATATCAGCCTATATGGCTGATGTTTTGCTGAAAAATAATTACGATATTGATTTTCAGCCGAATACAAAATTTACTTCTATCGGATTTATAAATAGTGCTTATTCAGACATTAGCCATGATGGCGTTCTGGATGGTGTGTCGGCTTTTGGGAATGATCAGTTTGGCACCGTTGATATTGACGAAAACACCTATAGAAATGGACTTGCACAAGGCCTCTTGTTGGCAGCTGCAAATGATATTTTTTTGTTACCTGATTATGACAAGGTAAGAGCAAAGGCTGCAGCGTTTAATAACTCTAGCAGCCCTATTTTTAATGGAGCCCCGATTATTCCGCTTGAGACGGATAAACCTATCATTAACAACCTATCTTTTCAGGCCGGTGATGTTGTCTCTGGCACATTTAATGTCTCATTCGATGTAAGCGATCTATATGGCCTTGAATCTCTTGTTCTAAAATTTGGAGGGACTGAATACTTAATCAGTAATTTCGAGAACCCAAGTACTGCAATAAATACAGTTGTGATGGATGACGGCGAGTATGTTGTAAACATTAAAGCCATAAGCCAGGGCGGGGCAGAAATTGAAATGAACCGTGCGGTTGTTGTGGAAAATAGCAATATGACATTTTCTAACATCACACCTGCTAATAACGCTTCTGTGTGGGGGGATTTCAAGTTTTCGGCTGTTGTTACCCATCCAGCAGGCGTGAAAAGAGTATATTTTCACGTTGATGATTCAATTCATTTAGCAGGGGGATCCGATAATACATTTACTGTAGGTATCGATACGACTTTATTCCAAGACGGGGTGCATACTTTAAAAGTTAAGGCCGTAAACAATCTGGATAAGGTCGATGAATTTGTATTGAAGTTCAATATTAACAATACATCGCCAGTCGTTACCTGGGACTTGCTGGACGATTCATATATAGAAGGCAATTACACGATTAGCGCATCAGTCAATGATACCTCCACACAAGGCACGGTAGACTTGTATATCGATAATGAGCTGCTTGAAAGCTATTCTGAATTTGGCAGTATATCGCATGTTTTAGACACTACGGCTTATGTGGATGGCCAATACTCGTTACGAATAGATGCCATGGACGTAGATGGGAATCCGGTAACAGTTAGCAAGAGTATATATATAGATAATACGAAGCCAGTTGTTTGGATGAATACCGTGAGCGGTATTACCGTAGACACTTATTTTAGCTTGTCATTTGGATATTCAGACGCTAACGGATTTGGGAATACTTCTCATGAAGTTTTTATTGATAACGAACTCTATTCCTACGTTACAAACACGTCACTTACTCGTGAAATAAATCCCTTTAATAGACCGAATGGCTGGCACGTCATTAAATTAACCGTCATAGATGCCAGTGGAAAAGACTCAAGTGTTTCAATCAATGTTAATTTTCAAGCACATTAAAAAGGACTTAAATATGAAAAAATCACTCGTTGTAACGTGTTTGGCCGTTATGCTAGCTGCCTGCGGGGGGGGAGGGGAAAGTACTCCAGGAGAACGGCCATCGGGTGTTATTGAAGGGACTGCCTTCGATAACCTGTTAAAAAACGCTAACGTATATGCTTATTCATTAACCGGAGAGCTACTGGGCGAAGGGATTACGAATGAAAAAGGAATATATAGCGTTAGCTTGAAAAGCGTGAAGGGTCAGCCTGTTAAATTGATAGCTAGAAATGGGCAGTACCACGAAGAGTTTTCCAATAAATTGATAGAACTAAAAGAGGACGATTTTTTAGTGGCTATCGTTATCTATACGGAAGGGCAGGCCTTATCTACGTCATTAACATATTTGACTACTCTAGGTGCAGGCCTAGCTGAGTATTTTATAAATGTAGACACCCCCCCAGAAGAGGCAATTAATAAGGCTAACACAACTATTTCTGAATGGGCGGGGGTTGATATTAATAATGTTACCCCCGTTGATATTCTAGATG
>JABSRQ010000084.1 GCA_013215055.1 Pseudomonadales bacterium
ACCGCAGCCAAAAGTTTCAGAACCCGACAGCACGCTTTGTCTTTCTTAACAATGAGCAAAGAATTTTTTGATTTAGCTGATCACCAATTAAATGGGGAATCTGGATTTCAAACCCATTGGGGAAATTTTGGCTATTGGCAATCAGCGTCAAGTTACCCTGCGGCTTGTGATGCCTTGGCGACACTGGTGGCCGATGCCGCTGGCCTTGATGCGCAATCTCATCTACTGGACTGCGGTTTTGGTTGTGGGCAGCAGCTGTTGACCTGGATCAACCGCTACGACGTCGCTTCTATCGCGGGTATTAATCTTTCCAATAGCCAAACTGACGTTGCAAAAAACAAAATTAGCCATTTAAACCTAAGCAACACTAAGGTGGCTTTGCATCAAGGGGATGCCGTTGAATTTTTAGCATGCCACAACGTTACAAATATTCGCAACAACATCAGCCATATCATCGCACTGGATTGCGCCTACCACTTTCAACACCGGATAAGTTTTTTCCACAACGCGTATCAGGCATTACCCGCTGATGGACGAATAGCACTAACAGATTTTACTTTTTGTATGCCCCCCCGGAACTTTACAAAAAAGGTGCGCTTTCACATTGCTTCAATACTCATCAAGGCTGCAAAAATACCCAAAGCAAACGTCATCTGCGCCCAGCAATATCAACAGATGTTAGCGAGTGCTGGTTTCAAAGACATTGAAATAACCGATATTACAGCAGCTGTCATTAACGGGTTCTGCCAGTGGTTACCACGCTATAAGAACAGCAGCGCGTTACCGACCAATAGCAACTGGATGAAATACAACATAACAGCATCGTTTTTACGCTGGGCCACTCGCCATGGCATCATCCAATATCAGCTTATATCCGCAAGCAAGTAATTAGGGTATTGAACAATATGTGATTTTAGGTGCGGGTTACGATACCCGTGCGCATAGGCTGACTTTGCCTTCTTCATTAACCGTTTGGGAGGTTGATCAGCCCGAAGTGCAGGCTATAAAACGGGCTAAGCTGCCTAAGGCACAAGCTACGTCAGCCACATCAGCACAAATACATTATGTGAGTATCGACTTTAATCACCAGTGCCTATCAGAGCATCTTTTGGCGGCAGGTTTTGATACCCGCAAGTCTACGCTATTTACGCTTGAGGGTGTTTCGCAATACATTACTAAAGAGACATTCGCCTCAACGATGGAAGAGATTGCTGCGCTTACGCAAAAGACGACAGCCACGTTTATTTTCTCTTATGTTGACGCGTTGCTTAAAACTGACCCTGTGCGTTGTTTTGGCAAGGGCTACCCAAAGGCTAAGAGGCGCGCTGACATGGTCATGGGCCTTGCGGCTAAAGTCGGTGAACCTTGGATATCTTTATACACGGAAGAGGCATTAGTTGAGCTACTCGCTGAGCATGGATTTAGCGTGCAGGAAAACAAAACCTTAGAGGATCTCAATGCTGTCTATTTTAGCCCTGTGGGTAGAACCCTAACTGAAAACCAAATTTTCAAACTGGAACATTTTGTTGCGGCTACGTCTAAAAAAGCCTAGCCGTTTGTTAAAGTGCCACCTTAACCGATGTCTGTCATCGATGAGTCATCGTGAGCCAGTGATGGCGTGGGTGTAGGAGGGGAGGCTGTAACTTTTGTGCAACTTCTGTGGCTGTGCAAGTTCCTGTGTTATGGCAATAGCTCCCTCAACTGGTTGGTATAATACAGCGGCAATACCCGGTCTTTCTCATTAGTGCCGCCCACAGCGCCAATTAGTTTGATGGTTTGTGCTGGATTGTAACGTTGCTTGAATGATTGCAGACTCTTGGCTTTAGTATTGCTGCCAGCTTTTACTTCTACGGGTATCAAAGCCTGAGCTGATTCCAATATAAATTCAATTTCTGCGGTATTCTCAGACCAACTATAGGTTTCTTGCATGCCGTAAGAGAGCAATTCATTTTGCACAAAATTTTCAACTATCGGCCCTTTATAGACAACATCGCCTAATGCCAGTACCGATTCAGTAATACCCAGTTCACAACATAAAAGCCCTACATCCAGATAAAACAGCTTGAAGAAACTCTCTTTACGCATGGCACGTAAAGGTATAGCGGGGGGCTGGTTAATCACATAGCATTTTGACAGCAAATGGGTTTTTTCTAGCCAATCAATAATGTTGCTGAAATCTCTGTAGGTTCTTTTCTTTTCAATCACCTGCTTAAAGGTATAACGTTTTACACTGGCTTCAACATTTTTCTGTAGTTGCCCAACCACGCTATTAAATACTTGCTCAATATGCAACGCATTGACTTTACCGGCGTATTTTCCAAAGTCTCGTTGATAGCCGAGTAATATATCCTTTTGGATTTGTCTGACTTGCCTGCGTCGCTCAATTAATAATAGGTCTTTTGATGCTAACCAGCTGGCTACAGCTTCCGGCATGCCGCCTACAAAAAAGTAGTCCAGCAATAATGGCCACAGTTGTTGGTGCACCAACTCTCGTCTATCGACTGCTGCAAAAACTGAATATTGCTGCTTTGACCCCAGCGCCTGAATAAACTCTTCAAAATTCATCGGTCTCAGGGTTAATCCATGGACCTTGCCAACGGGAAAGCTATCCAGCAAACCAATATTGGAACCACTGGCACACACAAACCAGCCGGGCTGTTCTTCTGCAATAAACTTTAACGCTTGCACCGCTTTGCTGCATTCACCGATTTCATCAAAGATAATTAAATCATTTTCAGCATCAATCTCTCGATTTAAAAACAGGCTTAAATCATTGAGGATTCTTAGCGGATTAAGGTCTTGTTCAAACAGCTGATATGCTTCAGGTGTTCTCAGAAAATCTACGACATGTACACGGGGAAAATGTTGCCTGCCAAATAGCTCTTTGAGCAGGTAGGATTTACCGACTTGCCTGGCACCATCCAATAGCAGAGGTTTTCTTTTTTTCTGGCATTTCCAGGCTATTAATTGGCTTATTAACTGACGTTGCATAAGGTTTTCTAATGAATATAAATAACAACAGTATACGCCAGAATCAGTGTTTTCCTATCAAAAAAGTGTATTTATCAGTTAATTAAGTGGGTAAAAGGTGTGCGATTATCAATTTATTCCTATGTGAAAGGTGTGTTAAGTGGCTTTCTTTCATGTTGAAAATGTGTGTGAAGGCTTTTGTTGTTGCAGAAATTGCCACGCCAATCGGGTATGGGCCATAGTCGTTATGTGTATTTTTTTAGTGGAGGGTTTAGTGTTGATGAATCTTCTGCCTCAATGCCTGAATTAGGCTCTGTGCCTGCTTCAGGTATAAGTGGTACAGGCAATACTGATGATCGCATCGCGCTGTTGGAGATGCAGATGGCGGATATGGCGGAGGAGATCAAGCAGTTGAAACAGCTGGTTGAATAGTTTACTTCTTGAAGGGGAGAGTGAGGGGCTAGCTCAATTATTGCTAATCTGAATGCTGCCATATCCATAAGCCCCATCAACATTTTCTACTTCAAGGTTTTAGTGGATAGGGGCTAATGCTCCTTATACTCATGTTAAAGGTTAGCATTCGCACTGTTTTGGCTATAAAGCCCTTTAACGGCAGACCTTTTACATAAGCTCAACCGTTAAAGGATAGTGGGGCTTAATACGCGCTGCGTTTACGATGTCTTCTGATAAGCAACAAACCGATAAAGCCAACTAAAGTTAGTGGCAATACAGATCCACCATTGAGATTAAGATCCAATACATATTGGGGTGAAGCATCATGGCTTTGTTGAAGATTAATGCCCACGACTATCGGATTATTATCTGACGCTCTATAGGCATCGTTATTATAAAAAACAGCCTGCTGAGCAGCCGTTTTACTTTCGGTATTATAATCCAGTAGCTTGGGTTCATCGGCATTGCTATGCCATACCTTAACGGCTTCTATATGATGGCTTAAATGACTGCTGGCAAGCGCATAGTCTGCATAGCCTGCAACCCCAGCCGTTACCGAGGTGTATTCATCGCCCGTAAGCCACGCTGCCATTAAGTTGGTAAAACCTGTGGCGCTAAAAACTTGCATGGCATCTTCCTGTGCATAGGCAGACAGGTTACCCAAGAGTAGAAAGTCACTGTCGCCACTTTGTGTGGGGTCTGTATTTAACCAATCTATCAACGCCGTGGCGGTATTTGTCAGTGTCATGGGGCAGAGGCCCTGGCCGTCTTGTAAATCAATATCGCCAAGGCCAGCACATATCGCAGAGCTGCGTTTAACAAAATCATTGACGGCGACGGTGAATACTTCTGCGCTACTGTTTTCTGAGAATGTTTGGGCCAGGCTGGGCTGGCTTAATCCATTGGCAAACAGGGTATTCTCATTTTCATCTAACACCTGAAAGGCGCCTACAGGCGTGACCTTGGCAGGCTTGTATATCAAGGCCACTCGACTGCTATGCGAGCCGATGACAGCTGTGTCGATATAATCATAAATGTTGGCTGATAAACGCAGGTTAAGTGCATCAACTAAGGCTTTTATGGCTGTATCCGCATTATTCTCAAGTTCTATTAAGGCAACGATATCGGCATCCAGGTCTGCCAAGCTGCTTACAATTTTATCTTTCTGGCGAGTAAGCTCTGTGGCGTTATTAGCGCCACCGCTATTTAATGTGGTAAAAAACTGATTCACGTTAACATTGGCTATTGTGAGAGGGCTGTTCAGTGTGGGTGCCTGGGGGCGTGCATTGTCATGGCTAAAGTCAACAGGGGCTAAGGGCTGCAAGTGATATTTACCGAATGAATAATGCATCAGCATGGGGATACCGTTGAGGTCGGTACTATCACCTATGCGCAAGGTATTAGCAGCGCTTAATCCGGGGGCAAGATAGCTAATGGTTGTCGCGTCACTCCGTCTTTTCCCATCGCCAAGAACAATTTGATTTAAGGCCCGCTGTTGCTGGTATTGACTAAAACCCGCCATATCCGGGCTGTTTTTCTGGGTATAAGCAACGATGTGCTCGCTGGCCAGTGTCACTTGATTAAAACGCATACTATCCAGATCACTGACTACGAGCTTCTGTGGGATTTCTACCTGCATGCCCTCAACGGCTTCCAAGCGATCCAGTGATATTAAAGGGAAATTTAGCTGAGTTGATGTGACGCTTTGACCGCTGCTACAAACTTTGAGATCTGTAATCTGGCTGATTTGGGTCAATTCAAAGAACTCATCCACTTCACCACTTAGGCGCACAACATCACCTTCACTGAGTGTCAGGCCTTCACCATCGGTGGAGACAAAAATGCCTTCGGAGGTGTTTTCATCGGCATCCGTATCGGCATCAAGTTGCTGTAGATATATGCCGCCCAATTCATCGGCTTGATAAAAACTGCCAGTAAGCACGGCTTCTATCACCACTGTTTGTCCTTGCATGGGGCTGGTATTTCCAGCGCCTTGAATATCATGTATCAAGGTTGCAGGGTTGCCACAGTTCATATCAATCAAGCCACAATTATTCGCCGTGCCTGCAGTGGGTAAAGCTTGTATATAGTTTGCCGTATTGAGTGCGCCGCCTGTGCCGTTGCCACAGCGTTGGTTGGAATGCGCTGCTCCATCACTGGCACCGTGTTCATCTAGCTGTGGCTGGCCAGGCGTTAGCACATCCAATAAACCGTTATCATCACCGTCACGGGTGCCATAGACCAAGGCGTCTATCAAATTTGTATTAGTAACGGGGGTGTCCTCGGGGAAGTCCGACCCATCAGCCATAAACAGGGCGACAGCATCGGCACCATTTTGCAGGCTATTATTGGCAAAAGTAATATCGGCAGCGGCGATGCCTGCATTACCCAGCACAAAATAGCCGTTGGCATCGGTGCTATAACCGTCCAGGTCAATAGCGTTTGCATGCCCACCGGGTACATAACTGGCATCATCACTGCCATTAAAAAATACCAGTGCCAGGCCGCTTAAGTCGGTATTACCCACTCCGCCATCATAGAGTTCAATAAACTCTAGTGTGTCCGTGCTAGGGGTATCGGCATCAACCTCATTAATGATGATGATGACATTATTAGCATGGCCACAATTATTTTCCGTACCGGCAGTGGGTAAAGCTTGTATATAGTTTCCTGTATTGAGGGCGCCGCCTGTGCCGTTGTCACAGCGTTGGTTGGAATGCGCTGTTCCATCACCGGCACCGTGTTCATCTACCTGTGGCTGGCCAGGCGTTAGCACATCCAATAAACCGCTATCATCACCGTCACCGGTGCCATAGACCAGGGCGTCTATCAAATTAACATGAGTAACGGGGCTATCGTTGGGGAAATCCGAAGCATCGGCCATAAACAGGGCGACAGCATCGGCACCATTTTGCAGGCTACCATCAGTAAAAGTAATATCGGCGGCGGCGATGCCGGCATTGCCTAGCACAAAATAGCCATTGGCATCGGTGCTATAACCGTCCAGGTCAATAGCGTTAGCATGACCACCGGGTACATAACTGGCGTCATCACTGCCATTAAAAAATACCAGCGCCAGGCCGCTTAAGTCGGTATTACCCACTCCGCCGTCATAGAGTTCAATAAACTCTAGTGTGTCCGAGCCAGAGTTATCAGCATCAACCTCATTAATAATGATATTAATTGGCGTCTCTATCATGGTAGAGGCGGTATCAACCGAATCGTAAACGGGGTCTGTTGCATTGGCAGGCGAATCAGGATCAGTATTTGCACTGCTGACACTGCCCTTGGCCTCAATAATGCCCGCGCTTGCAGCAGCTTTAAGACTGGTAAGAACTGTAATTTGTTGGCTACTACCTACTGCCAAGCTACCCAGGCTACAGCTTGGCAGCCCTGCAGGGTCTTCAGCGCAGCCCGATGAACTTAGCAGGTTTAATTGCGTTGGCAGTGTAATCGTTAACACCACATCACTGGCATCATCAGGGCCATCGTTGTTTACGGTAAAGGTATAGCTTAGGCTTTCATTGCTGCTTACTGTGTTTTTATCTGCGTTTAGGCTCAGGCTAAGATCTGAAACTAATGCATAAGAGGAGGCTGAAGCCAGAAGCAGGCTGCTGCACAAATAGCGCGCAAGTGCCGTATTTTTTAACATGAAGCGTTGATCCCTGAATGTTATTCACATGTTTTTTTGCCATAGAGACAAACGGTAAATAAACTGGTTTTTTTGTGGGGGGCATTATACAAAGAAACCGCTGTGATGCTTGTATTAAATGGAATATAGCCGGCCTTCAGTGAGTAACGACAATCCATACTGAGAAAGACTGTTTCGCACGTTGAAATACCGTCCAGAGTCCCCGGGAAAGGCGTTTGCATGATGAGTTGAAGCCCGATTATGGGGAGACGATTTTGTGAATGGGTACAATCATGAGCATTTTCACAGTGGCATTAAATATACAACGCCAGAAGCAGTTGAAGCCGTTGCTTGAATCGCTGACTTCCTGAAGGGGAGGGGTGTTTTTAGTGTTGATGCTTTTGCTGGCAGGTTTTGGCAGTCGGCTTTGCTATGCGTAATAGGCATCATAGAACTTCATAAGCCTTGGGCGCTTGGCTTATACTGCCTTTACGATAATTGCATGGAATAGGTCAGCGAATGTTTTCAAAAGACGGAACCGCGCAAGGTGTTGCTAAACAACGCTTGATTGAATCTTTAGCACCCGCGGACACGCGGGTAATTTATGACCCTTATGCCGAGAATTTTGTGCTCGGTGCCCGCTTAATCAAGTTGATGGGGCATAAATTAAGTGTCGCACTCACGAATAAGTTTGCACCGGGCTTTCATCAGCATTTAATTGCCAGAACACGCTACATCGATGAGCTGGTGGAGAAAACGGCTGCCCAGGGCGTTGAACAATATGTGATTTTAGGGGCGGGTTACGATACCCGTGCGCATAGGCTGACATTGCCTTCCTCATTAACCGTTTGGGAGGTTGATCAGCCCGAAGTGCAGACTATAAAACGGGCTAAGCTTGCTAAGGCACAAGCACCATCAGCCACATCAGCACAAATACATTATGTGAGTATCGACTTTAACCACCAGTGCCTATCGGAGCAGCTTTTGGCGGCAGGTTTTGATACCCGCAAGTCTACGCTATTTACCCTTGAGGGTGTTTCGCAATACATTACTAAAGAGACATTCGCCTCAACGCTTCAGGAGATTGCTGCGCTTACGCAAAACACGACAGCCACGTTTATTTTCTCTTATGTTGACGCGTTGCTTAGAACTGACCCAGAGCGTTGTTTTGGCAAGGGCTACCCAAAGGCTAAGAGGCGCGCTGAAATGGTCATGGGCCTTGCTGCCAAAGTCGGTGAACCTTGGATATCCTTATACACGGAAGAGGCATTAGTTGAGCTACTCGCTGAGCATGGATTTAGCGTGCAGGAAAACAAAACTTTAGACGATCTCAATGCTGTCTATTTCAGCCCTGTGGGTAGAACCCTAGCTGAAAACCAAATTTTCAAACTGGAACATTTTGTTGCGGCTACGTCTAAAAAAGCCTAGCCGTTTGTTAAGGTACCGCCTTACCCGTCATGTAAATACGCTGATATTGAGCCGAATGAATCCTTGATTCGGCTCAATATTCGCTCTATATTGAGCCGATAGAGGTGTGGAATCGGCTCAGATGAAAACATATAACTGGCAACACAGTGATTGGCCTAACTTTACCTACGATGAAAGTGGATTTAGAGATGTTCTCTATCAATATGCATTAGAAGCAGGGCGCTTATCCGGTGGGGTGGGGCAGTTACAAGAAGACCTGCAGTATGAAGCCACCATCGACTTAATGGTTAGCGAGGCCGTTAAAACCAGTATGATCGAAGGTGAGAATCTGAATAGAGATGATGTTAGGTCATCGATCAAGAATTATCTTGGCTTGAGTGAGCCTTATACTCGGATTTCCGATCCCAGAGTTGAAGGCGTAGCCGCATTGATGATTGATGTCAGAAAGGGGTTTTCTGAAGAGCTGACTAAAGAGAAGTTATTTCAGTGGCATGAAATGGTGCTGCCTCATCAGGATGATCGCTTGTTTAAAGTCGAACTCAACGTAGGGAAATTCAGAGATGCTGAAGAGCCCATGCAGATCGTCTCTGGCCCCATAGGCTACCAAAAGGTCCATTACGAAGCACCCCCTTCACATCAGGTAGATGCTGAAATGGATCAGTTCTTATCTTGGTATAATGAAACAAATCCAGTAAATGCGGATGCACAGCGCATCATTCCCGGCCCTGTGAGGTCGGCTATCGCCCACTTATGGTTTGAGTCTATCCATCCATTTGATGATGGCAATGGACGTGTAGGAAGAGCTATTGCTGAGCAGGCACTGGCTCAAGATCTTGGCAGGCCCCCGCTGCTATCGCTTTCTACAGCAATAGAAAGTAATAAAAATGTCTACTACGACGGACTCCATGAGGCTAGCAAGGCTAATATGGATATCACGCCATGGGTTGAAATGTTTTGCCGAACAATACTGAAAGCTCAAAAGAACGCGGTTGCAGCCATTGATTTTATTTTATCAAAATCTAAATTCTGGGCTGAGCACGGCGAAGATAAATTTAATGTCCGGCAGTTAAAGGCTGTTAAGAAAATCTTTGCTGCTGGTGAACAGGGTTGGGAGTATGGCATAAGCGCCAAAAAATACGGGGCACTCACTGGCTGCTCAAAGGCTACCGCTACTCGAGACTTGGCCGACCTGCTTAAGAAAGGGTGTATCACAAGCCTTCCTGGCGGCGGAAGAAATGCAAGGTATGCGCTTAACTTAGGTGAACGTAAGGTTTCTGCCTCTCATTCAGTTGCTCATAAGGTGTTGGGTGGCGAGTCGGAAAGTCTTACAGAAAAGCTAGATTCAGATGATGTCGACCTTGAGATGGATGACTCTCAATAGCCCAAGAGGTAGAGGGTTACGCAAAAGACGACAGCCACGTTTATTTTCTCTTATGTTGACGCGTTGCTTAAAACTGACCCAGAGCGTTGTTTTGGAAAGGGCTACCCTAAGGCTAAGAGGCGCGCTGACATGGTCATGGGCCTTGCGGCCAAAGTCGGTGAACCTTGGATATCTTTATACACGGAAGATGCATTAGTTGAGCTGCTCGCTGAGCATGGATTTAGCGTGCAGGAAAACAAAACGTTAGACGATCTCAATGCTGTCTATTTCAGCCCCATGGGTAGAACCCTAGCTGAAAACCAAATTTTCAAACTGGAACATTTTGTTGCGGCTACGTCTAAAAAATCCTAGTCGTTTGTTAAGTGGCCGCCTTGCGTTATGGGATCAAGGGGGCTGCCCCCCTTGATTACCGGAAAATGTTGATGGGTTTATTTATAGGGCAGAATTCATCACAGATGAATGCCAATGAGTCTAATGCCGGTCTTTGATAATCCCCATTGGTTCTAATAGGAAAAATCTGGGTAAGGCATGCGCTACAGGGTTATGCCGTAACTATTTCCTTCTGTTCCTGCTCTTTTTCGCGTTGAATACGCTGGTAGATCTCTTCACGGTGTACAGGCACATTTTTAGGTGCGTTAATACCAATACGAACCTGATTACCTTTGACGCCTAATACCGTTACGGTAACATCGTCAGCGATCATTAAAGTTTCACCAGTACGTCTAGTCAGAATAAGCATGTAGTTTCTCCTAAGCCTTGTTGACAGGTATTTAAAACACCTGGTCCTTTCAGTAATTAACCCAATATCAAAGTTATGCTGTTGCTTTTTAAGCTGACAAATAAAACTTTGATTCCTTTTACTTCTACCATTTAAGACAACCTAAAACGTTAGTAGTTCTCGTTTTAGGCTACTTTTTATTTCACCGCCCAATGCGAAGACTGAATGTAAACCACGTACAGAAAATCCCATGTATTTTTCATCAATAACGACAGTGATCTTTATTTCAGTAGTAGTTATGAGTTGAATGTTGATAGAAAGTTCCGCTAGGTTGGCTAGCATTTTTCTAGCGATGCCTGCATGCGAACGCATTCCAACACATTCAACACGTACGATGGAAACTTTACAAATTTGATCATTCGTAATAATTTCGCGTGCACCTAACTCTTTAGCAACGTCGTCTAAAATAGAAGATGTATAAGGGTGTATAACCTAGCCAATTAAAGACTGTAATGTACCAGCATCTGTTTATTTTTTTTGCGCGGGCCACAATCACCTGGGGAGCTGCGCACACGCTCAAATCGCTTATGTGATTTTATTGATGTAAAAGAAGTGGAGGCGGTGCTGGAAAGTTTACAGCAGTTTGAGAAAACGCCGCTGGTGCAAAAGCAGGAACGACAGCCGGGTAAACGTGATAGCCGCGATGTGCATCTGTTCAGTGGTGAGGTCAGTGGTGGTGAGGCCGCAGCCTCAATGCCTGGCTCAGGATCTGCTTCTAATCTAGCCGCTGTTCAGTGTGATACGGATACCGAGAGTCACGATGATAGGATTAGTTTGTTAGAGATGCAGGTGGTGGAGATGGCGGATGAGATCAAGCAGTTAAAGCAGTTGCTTGAATCCCTTACGGGCTGAAGGGTTGGGTGATGGGCTAGCCCTTTGTTTGATGCGTGCAAACGCACAAATAAAAGGGCTTACTTTGAAAGTAAGCCAGGTATTAATAGGCCACTGCAATACGTTGTTTAGGGTAAATGCCACGTTCTAGTTCATCCACTAACGCAACGGCATAATCTGCTGCGGATATTCTGCTATTGCCCTCATCATCGGTTAACAGTTTATCTTTACCCAGTTGATAAACCCCTCGTTTTTCACCCTGAAAAAGCTCGGCCGCAGGAGAGATGAAAGTCCAGTTTAATGGGCTGCTAGTATTTAAAAAGAGCGTGAGTGCCTCGTCCATAGCCAGTGATTCTTCTTTATATTCCTTAGGGAAAGCGGCTGTAGAAACCAGCTTTACTCCCGGTGCAACTTCTAAACTGCCTGCTCCGCCGACAAACAATAAACGCTTTGCATGGGTCTGTGTTAACTGTGATAAGTAACGTGTTGCGGCTGTACTAAAAATGCTGTGATCACCATTATGACGGCCAGATAACGCCGAGACAACGACCTCTGAATTGCTCACGGCATCAGCCAATGAGTGTGTCGTATCATTAATATCAAACTGTGTAATATTTACATCTGCTGTTGTGATTTTGCGTGGGTCACGTACTAATGCCGTCACCTTATGGCCCCGTATTAAGGCCTCTTGTAATACTGCATTGCCAATCCAACCTGCTGCTCCAACAATGGCGATATCCATTTTTTAATCCTCTGTTTTGTTTACGTTGAAGACAGCTTAATAGCTTCAGTAATTGAGATAAATAATCTGATATGATGCTAATTGTATCGTTTAAGGTTGCTAATGATGGATCGATTTATTGCCATGAAGAGTTTTGTTGAGGTCGCTAGCCAACAAAGCTTTACCAAAGCCGCTGCTCAGTTACAGCTGAGCCGCTTACAAGTGTCTCGCCATGTGCAAGATGTGGAAGCATGGTTACAGCAACGATTGTTGCATAGAACAACACGCCAGGTGAGCTTAACGCCAGCGGGACAAGAGGCATTAGATTATTGCCAACGTATTCTCAGCGAAGTGTGTGCCTTAGAGTTTAACGCACAGGCACAAAGTGAGCAGTTGTCAGGCTGCATTCGTATTGCTGCACCGATTAGTTTTGCTAGTACAATGTTGTTTGATGCGGTTGAAAAATTTACCTTGCTACACACGAATATTAATATCGATATCATCGCGTCTGATAATATTGAAGCGTTAGTGGAAGAGCGCATTGATATTGCGTTACGTTTTACCGAACAACCTGATGAGTCGTTGATAGCAAGAAAGCTGATAAATTTAGAGTCTGTCTTATGTGTCGCGCCAAGCTATATTGAGCAGCATGGTTTACCACTACACCCTGATCAACTCAGCAATCATAATTGTTTTGTACATATTAATCAGAGTGAGTGGTCTTTTGTTGAAAATGAGCAAACATTTGCAGTTAATGTCGCAGGCAATATAAAAGCCAATGCATTAAATATTTTGATTAAAGCAGCACTCAATGGGCGTGGTATCGTACGAGCTCCTTGTGACCTTGCCAATCCACTGATTCAATCTGAACAGCTATTACCCATATTAACCGACTATACACGCTGGCGATATTCACTGTGGGCGGTTTATCTTTCTCGTAGTTATCAATCACCCAAAGTGCGTGCTTTTATTGATTTTTTAGTAGAAGAATTTAAACAGGATATTTACCTCATACCTCAAGAACATTAAATACTTAGTTAAGCTGCTTAATATAACGATTGATTAATCGTTATATTAAGGCATTTTTAGCGTAACGTTTTCCAGCGAGAAAGGAGTAGGGGCTGGTCTTACATTAGGTGTTTATTTGCTCCCTAAACGCGATAGCCACTATGTGCATCTGTTTAGTGGTGAGGTGAGTGGTGGTGAGGTTTCAGGTTCAGGGTCTCTTTCAGGCTCTGTTGCAGCTTCTGTGGCTGTGCAGGGTGATGCTGATAGGCAGAACCGTGATGACTGTATCTAGCTGTTAGAGATGCAGATGGCGGAGATGGCGGATGAGATCAAGCAGTTAAAGTAGTTGCTTGAATCGCTTACGGCCTGAATGTATGCATAGCCAGGGCTGTACATGTACGAGGTATGGTCTTACATTTTCATATAGGACTTACAATATAAAGCTTCATAGGGGCAGGCCTTGCCACTAGGCTTTTCCCTACGATTTCGATTTTTAATAAACGCTGTATCAACACTCCTCTAACACCACCTTAACTCCAAAAGAGTTAAGTTAAAGGCTGAAGATACGCTCCAGCCTTTTTACACTTGTTACTGAACATCTCTTACAAGAAAAACTGAATGATTTTTATTTGGATCATTCTTTGCCGTATAGCTTATATCTCCCCTGAAAAAGCTGCCAGACCAGATATATGGCGTTAAAGTCATATAAGGAGTTGATGATATAAAACTACCAGGAAAGTCAGGGAATATTGATTCATTTATTGCTGGATCATAGCAAGCAGGCTCAAATAAAGAACTCACTTCTTTGATATTCGGAATACGCCAATCTTCATAATTATATAGTTTGTTGTCGTTCGCAGCGTTAAGTGCAACTTGCCATGTAAAAGCTTGGGGAGAATCATCACAGCTGTTGGTGAGAGTATTATAACTCATCCCCAATGCACACTTCTGCCACATCAGTCCAGTCTCTGTATCGATAACAGTACCATCCCTGGGATCCATATAAATGCTATTAGGTTTTCTCATTTCCATATTTGCAATAGGATTACTGCAATTATTCACGTCGGCGAGATATACGGGCTTATTCGATCGGATCAATCTAATGTGATTATCGTTACTCTTTTTATCATATCCAGTAGTCCCTTGATGAAAGCTGACATATTTAGCCTGACCATAATAATTCATAATATAAGAGGATGTTGAACTCCAATAGTATCCAAAGCTACTAACTTCCCCTTGAGTATTTGGGAAATAAGCGACATCAACAGCAGCTGTCACTTTCTCAAAGTTTATAATTGACAGTAGTTCACTCTGGGATGGCAGTCGCCAATCATTGCTTCCGCAAAGTGTTTGAGTATTAACATCTTCTACAAATTTCTCTGAATCACAGCGCGAACCATCGTGACAATTATCCCTGCCATTATCAGAAGCAACATCATCATAGCCTTCATGTCCCCCATCATTCAGGCCTGTAGAGTTATACCAGGCATACTGATAGTCTTTTTTATGTAAACCTGAATTCGTCTTAACTTCCCAGAGCAAGCCAGTGACATTATCTCTCACGCAAGCCCAAGGCGACACTGAATAACAATTTTGAGCTTCGGCTTGTGATAAAACACCACTGTCATCACCACCTTGTGCAATTGCATCATAGATATCACAATCGATAGCTATTTCCTGTCCATTAACATCTAAACGACTAAAGTCAAAACCTGCATGCCCATCAGATTCTTCATTTATACTGGCATCTCTACCAAATAAAGCATCTTGGCCCATAGGGACTAAATCACCATCAGCTTCGTAGCCATTGCTTTCAACTGTTACAGGTGAAGGAATATGTGCACAATTTAATGTATTTGTGCTTGAACCCGAAGCTGAGGTTATTTCATAGCCTGGAGTATCATCAATCCAGCTATAATCACCGCAACTGATTACACCGGTATCATTTAGCGGCTTAGTTAACCATTGCACTGAAAAAGATGCCAAATATAAGGGCTCAGAAATATTGCCATTATTATCTTCAACTTGAACGGAGCAATCGCTATAACTGCCATTCGGCATTGCATTAAATCTGATTGTATTAATTCCCACGACAGCTAACTCTTTACCTACGTTGCAAGCACCTGAGAGAGAAATGTTTCCAACCTCATTTGAAGTAAAGCTAAAAGTTGGCTTTGAAGTTCTTGAAATGCCAATAGTCGATGGGTCAGATAGTACTGGGGGCGTAACATCTTTACTTATTTCGATGTTGTCGTTACAACCAGAAACTATGTAAGAAGCACAAAGCAGGAGAGATAAATACCTTTTCATCTATAGAGGCCTTAGTAGCAGTGTCATTAGAGCTAAGAATCATAACAGGCAGCACTGAGGTAAATACGTCCCTATAATGACTTCAAATACTCCACTTGAAAGTCAGATTTATTGAGCTAAAAAATCATTAATATTGATGTGTAACAAACCTTTTGTTACGTAGCTCATTCCATTCTTTAAGTCGTTATTCTATTACTTCTACTTATTCAATGCCAGATGAGCACCTAGAAATAGCTAAGATAGGGTAATCCACCTTATACTCTTGTTAATTAACTACATTCTACAGCGACAGGTTATTCATCTAGAACGTATTCAATCAACATGCATGGGGCTTTACCGCATTTTCGTCATTGAATGCTAAGCCACTTATTAGTTGAATCTGCGATTGTATATAATTCAGATTTACAGGTTAATCTATAGGCTGAGTCCAGAATTCTGAGTTGAAGATAATACCGTTACATCTTTATTGGTATTTAACTCTTACTATCGGAAGCGGGAGAGTCGCGGTTATTTGATTTGTCGTCAGCGTTTTCTTTGTTTTTAAGTTATTAGACTAAAAGCTCGCTTAGCCTTTCAAATTTCCTAAAATACCAGAGATAACGGTAGCCCATGCTGAATGTTAATCTTAAAACTGTTTAGCCGGACCATTTAAGAGCGCAGAAATCAATTTGTTCTGACTATTAGAGCCTGTTTTTCTTAGGATGTTTTTACACTGGGTTCTTATGGTGTGTTTGCTAACTTTCTTTTGAGTGCTGATATCAAGAATAGATTCACCATTAACTAGAGCCTCACAAATATTACATTCTGCAGGTGTTAGGGAGTACATGGAAGATAGATACCCATGATCGAGTGTTATTCTAGTAACATCATATAAGTGCCCGATGATGAGTGGGTCTGAGTATTTGAATAACTGATATGCATCTTCTGTTTCAGGTAAATAGGTGAGTTGTATTTTTCCTCTACCCGATTGAGGACTAAAAAAGGTATCAATTTTGGGGGTGTCTTTTAAATTCGATAGATAGTTTTCCCATTCATTTTGAGTACTAGGTGATATAAAGTGTAATTTATTTTCTGAAATATATAGAAAGCTATGCTTAGATTTCAATATTGACTCTGCAGATGGACTGCAATAGTACAGTTGCCCCATTTTTGTTAAGACCACAAAGGGAGCTGATGCTACTGAATTAGCATATTTTGATATTTTGTACTCCTCCTGCATATTTTTAAACTGTTCCCTTAATTGGAATGCTTGCTGGATATAAGGGATTAGTTTGTTGCTTGCAGCTTGTTCTTCTTGTGTAAAATGGCCTTGCCCATGTGTGCGTTGTAACATGAGTTGTAACGTGTGTTTTTCACTTTTAAAAACAGTTCCACATAAGCCGTGTGCAATATCTTGGGGTTTAGCCCAGTCATTATAAAATTCTGTTTTATAGAAGGTATTTTGATCACAGCTGAAATCAAGAAAAGTAGAATAAAGAATGCCTTTTGGAAGAGATGAAAGCTCAGGGCGCCAAGGACAGGCATTAACAAAATGATTGATATATTGGTTGAAATAGCCCTCATCATGATTAATCGAAATACTATTTTGTATAATATCTGCTTCAGAGTTAAGAACTAATATACGTGCTGATCTGGCATCTAAAGATCTTATAAGTTGCTGAAGCAGTAACTTCCAATGCTTATCAGTGTCTACACTGCTGAACAGTGTTTTTATAATATCGTCCTGCGTAGTTAGCATGGCAAGCGCATTAACTCATTCTTTTATATATTTTTCTACATGGTAACATAAGTATTGATTGAAACTGAGCGGTTTGATAAACAGCAGAGAGACATATGGCTATAAGTAAGATTAAAAACTGGGATGGCGGCTACATTGAAGTTGACGTTTTAGGCAGTTTAGAAAGTACGACGTTATTAATTCATGGCTGGTGTTGTAATCGCACATTCTGGCATGACCTGATACCTGATCTAAAGAATAAGAATGTGATCAATATTGATCTTCCTGGTCACGGTGGTTCTGTTGCCGGAGATAGAAACTGGACAATAGAGGATTTTTCAAAAGATATTTCAACCATTATTGATCATTTTAATCTGCAGAACGTTTCTATCATTGGACATTCTATGGGCGGGATGGTTGCTTTGCATGCTGCTGCAACAAATATTGATCGTATAGACAAATTAATTCAATTAGATACGTTTGTATTTGATTATGGTTTTTTAGATAAAGACTTTAAAGCGAGTGTTCTATTAGGCATGAAAAGCGACTTTGCTAAAGCTGTTTCTGACCTTGTTATTAATACCTCAAAATCCCTGCCGGATAAGAAAAAACAGTGGGTCATTCAGCAAATGTCCAGTGTAAATGCCGCTGATGCTACAGCAATGTTTTCCAATTATATGGACTACGACCCCTCGTCAGCTATGGCATTGCTCAAGGGGAAAAATTATTGGCTGAGTAGTGGCCTGATTAATGAGGATTCTAGAAAGCGTTATATTGATCAGCTTGAGTCAGAATTGACGTTAATTCATTTAGGACATTTTTTAAATAATGAATCCCCAAGCAAGGTTGCAAATGGAATAAATTATTTCTTAATGAAATAAGCCCCATACTGTAAAAAACATATACACCATATGGTGTATTGTTTAAATGCATAATAGAGGTGATGCTATAGATTAGAAAATTATTTCTGTCCGGAGCCCTATATGCATCTTAAACATCGATTGCTAACATTCATCATATTTACTTCTTTAGTAGCCTGTGGTGGTGGTGATAGTGGTGGAGATGGCAGCGGCGGAAATGGTGGTGGAGATGGTGCCAGTGGCTTATCGTGCAATTACGATCTTCCACCACTAGAGTATTTAAATGTTGATCTAACCATTACCCATCCACATGAAAAAGCACCAGTAGCAGGCACGGTATTATCTATTTGGCATAACGTTAATTCTGGTGGTATTTTACAAGGTAAACGTTCAACCGGCAGTCTTTACACCTTTGACGATGGCTCATGGAGTTATTCTGTCAATAGCCAAGATAAAACTGCTGAAATCTGGATGAGTAATAGCTCAGGAGAAGAAACGTATACACTCAAGGCAACATCTCCTACCAAGGGAACTTGGAGTTCTGTATCTAAACTTAATAGTGACCCCACTTCATATGTTTCAAAAGGTGATTTTGATTTACCCAGTTATATTACCGCTTGCCTGGATTTAGACACAAGCAATAGCAAAGTGAGTGTGTTGGATAAATCATTAAGCAGCGAAGAGGAGTCATATATTGCGGATGGCCGTTATATTGATAAGTGGTTGGTTACCCCAGCTCTCTCCGAGCAAGGTACTTATGTTTTTACAACCAATACAAATAAAACCGTATTAGGTATCTATAAGAATGATGTTAAAAGTAATGAAGTTACTCTCAGTTCTTCGTTAATGGGATTGAATGGTCGATTAAGTGGAAGTAATATTTACCCGTTTAAGTCGGGCGATAGCATGAAGATAGAGCCTTATACCGTCGAAAATCAGTTTTTTGATGATACTGTGCTAATCAAAAACCCTATGGGTGGTTGGCTATATCATGACCCCAACGGTAGCTTTCATTCCATTGATAAAACGGGCGTTGTTAACACGCTCAGTGCTTATTATGGCAGCCCGTTAAGCAATGGTAAATTTGCTGCATTTAATACTTATAGCAGAAAACTTTCAATTTTAGATGATGACTTTAATGAGGTTTGCAGCAGCACGCATACCTATGGTGATAAGGCCCAGCCAAGCTTTGGCGGGACAGTCGTCGAGGGTTATCTTCGTAATAATTATTATAAATCCTTTGTTGAAGATGATAATGGCTACATTTATATGGCTATTACTGATCTTAATGCTGCACGTATATATGTAACCAAATGGGATACTTCATGTAATCAAATATGGAGCACAAGCCAGAGTATTTATACCTATGGAGCTTCCCCTGCAGCTACGGTATTTAAAATTACAGGTGATTATATTTATTTTGCTTATCAGGATAAATTCATCAATCTCTACGAAG
The DNA here is from genome assembly GCA_013215055.1 of Pseudomonadales bacterium. Lineage (GTDB taxonomy): Bacteria > Pseudomonadota > Gammaproteobacteria > Pseudomonadales > DT-91 > CAKMZU01. The sequence continues at coordinate 19,545 of JABSRQ010000084.1, forward strand.
GGGATGGTTCAGGCCGTGTGCGTTTTACCTTCAGCCGTTTTTCCACCTCTAATGGTATGGTTCAGATCATAGAGCAATGGGAAGCGCGCTCTTACCATGAGGCAGGTTATACTTTTGATGTTGTTGAAGATGCCAATGGTGACCTGATACTGGCACATGGAGACACCATTGAAAAAATCGATGGTGAAACCTTTGAAAGTATTATCAGCTATAAATTTGACGGATATCAGCCATTGGTACCATTAAATTTCAGGGCTGATGGCAACCTGGAAGTGAATAATCAGTTTGTTGTTGATAAAAGTTTATTATAATTACTTGCAACAATCATCTTGGCCCCGATAAATTGCTATTGGGGTTTATTATTTTCCCTTGAAGCTCAGTCCCTTGCACCTATTCTCCTTACAATAGATTGCAGGGAGGGCAAGCTTAAGGAAGTACTCTACCAACCAAAGGTTTGATCTCTGAGTAGTCTAGATTTTATTTGACTAGATGGTCTTACCGGATTTTTTCAAGCTGGTTGTCACTAATGTTGCAATTCCTTACTCGCCTTATTTGCTGTGTTTTAGCCATCTCTGGATTTAAATCGGCAGTCTTAACCCATATCCAATCGTGAACCTTTCCTGATCAGCGGCTAGGTTTTTCAACTTAGCCACTCGCTATCACGGCGTATTCTCCCCTACTCATAAACTCAGCCCTAAAATTACTAAATCAAAGCCCTAGCAATATGAGCATAGTGATCGGAGACAACTCCCCATGCAACTCCCCATGCAACTCCCCATGCATTAATGCATTCCCGCTATACAGTGACTAGCATTGCCTGCACATATTGGCATGCATATACTTTGTCTTGTTAATACTGGGCAATACAACATTGCGCTAATAAATTTAAGCGTAGGCGATATTACATTATGAAAATGAGCTATACCGTTCTTGGCACCAACAACATGGAAGCTGCGGTTACATTCTATAATGCACTTTTTGAACAAACACCGCCTAAGCAAGTATTCACGACGATAAGAATGACCTTCTGGCAATTTGAATATTTTGCATTTGCAGTAGCCATCCCCTTTGATGAGGAAGCCGCAACCCATGGCAATGGCACCATGATTGGTTTTGATGTTGGCTCTATTGATGACGTAAAACGGCTGCATAAAAAGGCGATTGAATTGGGCGGCAGCTGTGAGGGTGAGCCCAATCAAAAAGGACCGCGTTTTTCTGGCTATGTGAGAGATTTAGATAAAAATAAACTCTGTTTTTTCGAATAGAGCGCTAAGCAATCGATGGCTGGGATGCGTAAAAACTCAGCGACCATAGAAAGGGCTGTCTTAAAAACCAGGATAAGCCATATTAACCTATCCCCAGCTTGTTCAAGTTGGGGATAGTAGGGGAGTATTAGCGTCGGCGTATAAATAGCAGGCTTAACAAAAGCAGTAGCCCAGAGAGTGGTGTATGGCCAGAATCGGACCCTGAGTTAGAAGCTACAGTTGGTTGCTCCGTTTGTTCATAAGCCACATAGAGACGATAGATATCGTAATCAATGCCCGCTATGTTTTCTCTGACAATCTCGGTTTTATCTACAGTAATGCCTTCTTCAAGTACGTAGCTAACCGTGTCAAATGCACCATGAATTCCTCTCACGGCACTTTCTCCCAGGGTAACACTGTCATCGATGGCTACAGCACGAATCAGATCGAATTCTGTTCTGCCAGATGCAACGGCTTCCTGGTTTATGGCAACTTTCAATGTTCCACCCAATGTCACTTGGTGAGCATCAATAGCACTGTAAAAGTTGTCATTACTAAGAACAACGGTATTATCGGCCCGTTGACTTCCGGCTAACGTCAGGCTTAACGTATTCGTCTGCCCCAGGGTTAAACTGGCTTCATCGATTAATAGCGTATCAGTATCACCTGCCACGCCATCATCCATGTCTTTCAACGTTAACAGGCTGTTATGCAATTGAATGGTGCTCTTGCCCATGCCGCTACCCGCGCGCAGTTCCTGTGCCGAGATAAGGGAGTTAACAGCCTGCAGGTTGGCTTGCATATCGACATTCACAGCTAAGCCCATATCCTCTTCGCCCATATCGGCTAGGAACATAGTTTCCCCAAAAGTCATTTCTGAACGATTGAGTTGCAGTGCGGCTGTTGCCACCGTTTCACTGAGTGCTAGTGCATCTGTAAACTGTAGATCCTCTGCCATGAACAGGTCAGCCCCAAACGTCATTTGCGAGTTGTTCACAGACAAAACAACGGCAGAGTTTGAACGTGCCTCAGCACCAACACCGTATTCCAGCATCTCCAGCTGGCCAGTTGCAGTCACCGTGCTGTTGCTAATATTAAGGTTGATATCCTGAGTGTATAGGGTCGTGTTGTCACCTTTGGCCGAAACATCGGAGATATAGAGGTTTTGCAATATAAGTGTTGAATCACTGATATCGGCAGTTATCGTATTGCTGCTGCTGCCATTTTGAGAGCCCGTGTTACTGTTGTTCCACCTGGCAAACTCCAGGTCTATAGCGTTGATTGTAGATTTTTTTATGGTCAGTACCGTGTTTATGCCAACATGATTACCGGTGGAATTACTACCATTTAACAGGTCGCTGGCAATTTCTATATCACCACCACTGTTAAACACGACATTATCAAACGTGATCGTATTATTAAACTGCCCTTGCACATTACTGGAATTGCTAGCGGCACGAAGATTGCCCCCCAGATCAGTGGCTGAGGTCGTATTGATGGTGGCGTTTTTTAATTCCAGCTTGCTATCAATGGTTAATACCTCATCACTGTGTACAGAGGAGTAAGGCATATTGATGCTATTGGTATTAATCGTGCCGTTATCAAAGACCAGCTCAACAGTATAATGGCCGGGCAAGTCGCTCTCCACCATGCGAATTTCATCGCTGTTGATATCGGCATTTCTGACATGCAGGGCAGCAGTCATATCACCGGCTGTTTCACTATTATGCCCCAGCACGATTTCCCAAGCGTGAGGTATTGTTTGACCAAGTCAGCGATGCCCGAATCAAAAACAACAAAACCATAATGCCTCCGTTTGGCAGCCACGAGATCCTCAGCAAACAAGAGATTGAACTGGTGGTGACTTGGCGTTACACACTTTAATAAATCTGCTTAGGCAGCTTTATTTGGTGCCACTTTGTGGCAAAAACTAAGTAATTTAATGGATCAATACTCCGCAGCTTGCTGCGGGGGAGTTTATTCTTTACACCTTAACGAAAGTAAGGCAATTGATGATGAAAAATACCAGACGTGAGTTTCTTAAAAAACTCTCTTATTTGGCCATACTGGCGGCTATTCCCCGAGCGGCGTGGGCCA
>JABSRQ010000085.1 GCA_013215055.1 Pseudomonadales bacterium
GAGGTAAGGCCATTGGAATTTTAAAAAATATCCTGTTGTAATCGCTCTCTAGCCTACAATTTTTTTCTTATTTAATGAAATTTATATGAAGGTTTATATCAGCAGTATCCTGAACAAGTTCAAAATCCTGTGCCAGTCAGTTATTTTTATGTCTCGATATGACTAATGCGCAGTTGTATAATGAACGCCACGCCCAGCAAATCTCGGATGTATTGTCGGCTTATTTTGCCGAGCTTGTGCATGTTGTTATCCGTATTAAAGAGCCGGGTGAGTATGAGCAGTTAAAGACGCCGGCATTGTATTTGGCGGGCCTACGTAAGGCGGCCTTTGAGGGTGCGTTGACTGAGCTGGAGGCGGATATCGGGCTTCAGCATATAAAGCAGACGTATTCGGCAGAAATTATCATGCAAACGGTGAAGGCGATACCTTCAGGCAAATAATGATTCAAGAGTTAAAGGTTGATCTTAAATGAAAGGTTTAGACGGTATCATGAAGCAGGCCCAGCAGATGCAAGAGCAGATGCAGAAGGCGCAGCAGGAATTGGCTGAAAAAGAAGTTTATGCCGAGTCTGGTGCGGGTTTGGTGAAAATTGTGATGACGGGGCGTCATGATGTAAAATCAGTATCTATTGATGATTCCTTATTATCTGAAGATAAAGAAATTCTTGAGGATCTGATTGCGGCGGCTATGAATGATGCGGCGCGTAAGGTAGAGGCGAATAATCAGGATGTGATGTCAGGCTTAACCGGAGGCATGCAGATGCCGCCGGGTTTTAAGATGCCGTTTTGATCATAACCCTTCACGTTATAGGTTTTTCTTGTGTTTAGTCCAGTTATTAATCAATTGATTGAGCGATTAAATTGCCTGCCCGGTGTGGGCAAAAAATCAGCCCAGCGTATGGCGATGTATTTACTGGAGCATGATAGGCAGGGTGGTTTGTTGCTAGCCGAGGGTTTGCAAGAGGCTTTAACCAAGGTTAAAAATTGTCAGTCTTGCCGGAATTTAACCGAATATAATGAATGTCATATCTGTACCGATTTACAGCGTGATAAAAGCCTGATTTGTATTGTAGAAAGTCCTGCCGATGTGATTGCCATCGAACAATGTGGCAGCTTTCGGGGTTATTATTTTGTTTTAATGGGGCATTTATCGCCCATTGATGGTGTTGGGCCAAAAGAACTGGGCATAACTGATTTGATCGCACGTGCCCAAGGGCATGTAGAAGAAGTGATTTTGGCAACCAATCCTACGGTAGAGGGAGAGGCCACTGCCAATTATATTACCGAAAAATTAAAACCTCTGGGTATATGTGTGAGCCGTATTGCACATGGTGTACCTGTGGGTGGTGAACTTGAATATATTGACGGCGGCACATTGTCTCATGCTCTGTTAAGTCGCAAGCAGCTTTAAACCTTATAAATTGAAAAAGAATCCTGTGCAAATACTCCCTATTATCGATACTGATCAAGCGCTTAACGATTACTGTAAAGTGCTGGCCTCGCGTGATGCCATCGCGCTGGATACCGAATTCCTGCGTGTCAGCACCTTCTTCCCCAAACCCGGTTTATTTCAGATTAACGATGGCGAAAATATCGCTTTAATCGATCCTTTGGCTATTGATGATTGGCTGGCGTTTTCAGCTGTGATGGCGGATGTCTCTATTGTAAAGGTGTTGCATGCCTGTGATGAGGATATTGAATTATTGCATCACTTTTTAAAGGTTGAGGTCGTGAATGTCTTTGATACGCAGGTGGCAGCAGCGTTTTGTGGTTATGATTTCTGCATGGGTTACCAGCGCCTGGTGGCGGCGATGTTTAATGAAGATATTGAAAAAGGTGAAAGCCGCTCCGATTGGATGCAGCGTCCCTTATCTGAGAGTCAAGTGCGTTATGCGGCTAACGATGTTGTGTATTTATTAGATATGCATAGTCGGCTTAAGCAGAAGCTGCAGAACGCAGGGCATGAGGGCTTGGTTAAGCAGGAGTGTGATGCGGTGTTTGGGGCAATCAGCAATGATGATTTCTCTTTGGCTTTTAAGCGGGTAAGGCAGGCCTGGAAGTTAAATGCGCAGCAATTTGCCAGGGTCAAGGCGTTGGCTTGCTGGCGTGAAGAGAAAATGCGCAGCGATGATTTACCCCGTAATAAAATTGCGAAAAATGAAGCGCTGATGGTATTGGCGGTGAAATCACAGTGGCATAAAAATAGTCTTTCTAAGGTTGATGGTCTGCCAGCCGCTACGACGCAGCGTTTTTCTGATGAGTTGCTGCAAATACTTACTTGTGAATATGAAGGTGAAACGCAGGTGATGCCTAGACCTATAAAGGCTGAATCTTTGTTAAATCGCTTAAAGGCAGCGGTTAAGGCCGTGGCCGAGAAGGACGGTATTGCTGAGCAGATGATCAGTAAGAAAGTCTATAACGAGGCGTTGTTTAGCGTATATAGGGCGCGTAAGTCAGCGCTTCAGCCGGAAGATGTTACCGCTATTGTAACGTGTTGGCGTCAGCCGTTTTATTTGCAGGCGATGCAGGACTTAAGCTCTAATTCTTAAAAGGTAGGTATATGAAACCTGTTATTTGTAGTATCTACAGAAGTTCCCGCAAGGAGGGCATGTATTTATATGTGGCAAAGACAGATGGACTTAAAAAAGTCCCTGAGGCATTAAAGGAATTGTTTGGTACAGCCAAGTTGGCGATGACGATGTTATTAGGCGAAGATAAAAAACTGGCCCGGGTTGACGCGCAAGATGTGTTGTCAGGTATCGCTGAGAAGGGGTTTTATCTGCAGATGCCGCCTGCGGATGAGTTTGATGAGATGACTGAGTTGGCCAGAAAGAATACTAAACTGCCGTTATGACTGAAAAAGATAAACTGTTAGATCAAAGCAAGGCCTTTTGGAAAACCATGGCCTTAACCGACATGAATAAGCAAGAGTGGGAGTCACTCTGTGATGGCTGTGCTAAATGCTGTCTGGTGAAGTTGCAGGATGAAGACACCGATGAGGTGGCTTATACCAATGTCGCTTGCCGTTATATGGATTACGGCACATGCCAGTGTACCGAATATATTAAGCGAAATGAATTGGTGCCAGCCTGTGTTTGGTTAAAGCCTGAAATGGTGGATGAGTTTTTTTGGTTGCCAACCAGTTGTGCTTATCGTTTGGTATCTGAAGGCCGGGACCTGCCATCCTGGCATCCGTTGATTTCCGGTGATAAAGATTCAGTACATGAGGCCGGAATGTCTATACGTAATAAGGTCATCAATGAATCTGAAATTGATGAGGATGATTTAGAAGAGCATATTATTTATTGGGTAGAGTGAGAAATTTCTCTGTCTGATCTTGATCGGGTTATTAACAAGGAATGTAGTTGAGTTGAATGGATACGGTATTAGCTTGGTTGCTTTATTGCTTGGCCTCACTGGCTTTCTTTTTGAGTTGGTATGGTTTGACGTCCTTTTTAAAAGATCCGTGGTTTAAAGCGCTATTACGTTACCCCGTGTTGGGTTTGCTGTTTACCTCAGTGTCCATGTTGCCAGCACTATCGCAGCGTCCTTTGCTGGAAATGCTGTTGCATGAATTTGCACCGGCTGTGGTGGTGTTGATATTTACACTCCTTGAACAGGGTATTTCTGCCTGCGTTTCGGTGTTGACGATATTATTGCTGGGTATTTGGTTGGCGGTGATGGTTGGGCTTACTTTGTTATTTTTACCCGTGAAGAGCTAATGCATATAATCAAATAGTGATTATGTGAGGTTTTTTAGTACCTCTGGTTATTTATTAGTGCTTTCAAGCAGTTGTGTGTCAAGGCGGTGAAGAGTTAAGCTAATTTCTGTTTGTGTTTAGTGTCATGTTCTGTAGAATAACTTGCAAAATAATAATGTCATATGGGCTTGCTACTTTCGTTTATTCGCATCACAGAATTCTTTGGTGGGTGTGTACGATAGCTGTAATGGGGTAGTCATTAATTAAGTGTGGTGTACGGTTTATAAACCTTACATGCAAATGACAAGATGCTTCACATTACGTTCGCAGGTCTCACTATTAGCCAAGCGGTATGGGTATAGATATGTTAAATAAGCTGAGTTCTGGCTTAGTCAAATTTTCTTGGGGTTTTTGTCTTTTAGCGCCTTTGTTTTTTGTGATACCCCATGCTACGGCTGAGGTTTCAGAGGCTGATCTTGAGGAAAATGTTAATAGTTTAAGTGCCGAGGTGGATGACCTGGCACGTGACATCTCGTTATTGGAGCGTGAATTGTTATTCCCTCCGTTAACACGTGTTCAAATTTATCTGTCATTAGCAACCGATGTGCAATTTACTCCTAGAGCCATGACTTTATTGGTTGATGGTGATGAAAAAAGCTTTCATATCTATTCTGATAGTGATGTGGCTGCATTACGCTTAGGTGGCTTGCAGCGCTTTTGGGAAGGCAATGTTGCGATGGGCATACATCAGCTTTCTGCACTTATAAAAGGTGTGGATAAAAAAGGTCGCACCGTTGAGGAAGAAATACATTTTTCTTTTGAAAAGAAAAATTCTGGCCATTCTATTGAAATCAAAATCAGTGCGGAAAAAGATTCTAAAAAACCTTCCTTCTCAGTGAAAGACTGGGGTGAAAGTTAATCAATGAAATTCCTGTCTCTGGGGCTGTATGCACCTGTTTTGCTGGGAGGTCTCCTTGTAAGCAGTGCAGTTGTCAGTGCCCAAAATTATAATTCGTCCAGCCGTGAAATTAGTATAAATAAAGCGGTTGCCATCTATGAGTATATGCGTGGCAATCATCAGCAAGCGATTGTTGAGCTGGCTACCGATGCTAATGCTGTGCCTATGGGTGTGGGTGCAAGAAATCGAAAGCTGATGCGTATGGAGCAGATTCAAAAGACTTTTGAATCCAGTTTGGGCGGGAATATTCCCGAGTCTTTGCATAACGCACTGTGGTTGGATATCTCTGAACTGCATAAGGCAGAAGATAATTGCACCGGTGCTTTAGATGCGTTGGCTGAAATTCAAAATATATCTGCTGAAGATGATCATGAGGTCAGATTGTTACGTGTAACCTGCATGTTAGAACAGCACAACCTGAGTCAGGGTGTTATTGCCGCTGCGGAAAGTATCGCGGTTTCTGCCGAAGGCAAATCCATCAGTATTGCTTATATTTATCATAATATCGCATCTGCTGCGCACTATATGGAAGATTATGATAATGCGCAGCGCTATTATTTAAAATCTATGGAGTATTTGGATGATAGCGCTGAGGGGATCGCGTTAGCCTCCAGAATAAGATTGAGTCTGGCTTGGAGTTATTATGAGTCCCTGCGTTATGATTTCTCGTTAAATCACTTTTCTAAACTACGCATTGACAATGAATGGGTTGATATCAGTTTATTAGGTTACGGCTGGGCAGCATTTAAGAATGGTGAGCCGGGGTTGGCCATTGAATCTTGGCGTCAGTTGATTTATTTACCGTTTCAATCGATCAGTGTCTATGAAGGCTATTTAGCCATTCCTTATGCGTTAGAAAGTAAGAATGCGTATTCAGAAGCTTTACGTGCCTATCAGCGCGCGGCTGACCTCTATGCCGATCAAATTCAAAAAGTAGATGAGCTGGGGCAGAGTATTACTGCCGATGCGATAGAGGCGCATGCCGTTGAGTATGCACGCTCTAAAGGTGAGGCTATTACACCGTTACATCCTTTGTTGGTGGATGCTTTTTCCCGCGGTGATTTCCAGGATGTTTTTGATGTTATTGCCGAGGTCGATAAATATCAGCAGTTGATTGAGGGTTTTGAGGGCACGGTTAAGGCGCTGGATGAAGCGCGTATATTTAATATGACATTTGATAAAAATAAACTGGCTCATTTGCAACAAGGTGAGGTTCGGGTTGAAGAGAACTTAGCCAAGTTGTTTGAAAAATTAAATATTTTGGGTGGCAATATTCTGGCGCTGGGAATGCAAAATGTGTTGGTGTCATTTGAGTTGAAATCTCAGTACAAACGTTATTTAAAGTTAGAAAGATCAGTTGATGATGCAAGTGGAAAGCAGGCGCTTAGATTGCAAAGCTCGTTACAGCGCGTACGTGGTATCTTGTTAGGTGAATTGGAAGAGTTGGCAAAAGAGCGTGGTGAATCGTCTTATCTTACTCAATCAAAGGTCGTTCGCTTAGCTGAATCGTATCGATTGTTAGAGCAGCGTTATCAAGCTTATTGGGCCATGAAACCTTATGCCCAAAAGACTAATGTTGGGGAGCAAGAGCTGATTGCGATGCAGAAACGTATTGATGCAGTGAAAATTCATATTACCGGTCTTAAATTGGAAATTGATGAGTTGTTATTGTTGAAAACCCGAGAAGCTTTAGATGAGCAAAAACAACAGTTAGTTATTTATGAAAATCAGGCACGTATAGCCTTGGCCAGATTGTCAGAAGAGTTTTATCAGCGCGGAGGTCGTAAATTATGGCGTTAATACGATCTTTACGTTGTGCAACATTGGTAGTGGTTCTTTTGGCTGCATCATCGGCTAATGCTTTCTTATTTTGGGGGGGCGAAGAGAAGCAGAAGGAGGGTGATGTGATGACTTTGGGGCAGTTAATTGCTCTTGAGGTTTCTCCAACCTATGACCTTGTGCAAGTGTCTACTGACGAGCAAATTGAAGTTTATAGAAAAGTTTTAGATCATGTCAGCTCGCAAGAGCTTACGGCAAAGGTATTAGCTAGAATCGCTGATTTAGAATTGATGCTACAAGATCAGAAGGTTGTACATTCTGAGGCCGAGGCAGAGTCCGGTGTGGGCTCTGAAGAAATCTATGTAGCAGATTATACGATCGCGATTGAAGCCTATAAGACGGCATTACAGCGATACCCTGATTTGCCTAATAATGACAAGGTTCTCTATCAGCTGGCTAAAGCTTATGACTTAAGTGCTATGGGCTCACATAACTTAGGTATATTAACTCAGCTGGTGAACAAATACCCTGAATCACGTTACTACGTTGAGTCACAATTTCGACGAGGTGATTTGTTATTCTCTACGCGTCGCTTCCCTGAAGCGTTACAAGCTTATCAGGCGGTGTTAGATGGTGGGCAGACAACCGCTTATTATGAAAATGCGATTTATATGCACGGTTGGTCATTGTTTAAGCTTGAAGATTATGACTCTGCTTACGCAAGTTTTACTCAGGTTTTAGATTTAAGCATTCCTAAATCCGGCAAGCTTGAGGATGTTCCACAAAGCAAAACCTCGTTGGTAGATGATAGCCTACGTATTTTAAGTATCATGTTTTCTTATCAAAGTGGTGGTAATACGATTGCAGCTACCTACGAAAAATTAGGACACCGAAGCTATGAAGGTGTGATATATCGGAGTTTGGGTGATTTGTATGTGACCCAGGAACGTTATCAAGATGCAATAAGCACATATAAAGAGTATATACAGCGTGAGCCATTTTCTGATGCAGCGCCCATGTTGCAAAATGAAATTATTAAGACCATGCGTATAGGGCGCTTGTTTGATCTGATATTTCCGGAAAAAGAGTTGTTTGTTAAGTCTTATCAGCTAGATACGGAATATTATGATAGAGCCTCGTTAGATAATCGTCGTTATATTCGTGCCCATCTTTATGTGTATCTGGATGAGGTTGCACGTTTCTATCATACAAAAGCGCAGCGTGTAACCAGGCGATATAAAGTCATTCCTCCTAAATATAGCAAGATCATGCGTTCTGACTATGCACGTGCGGTGGAATTATACGATCAGTTTATTGAAACCTTTCGTGATGATGTAAATTCATCCGAGAAATCTTTCTTGAAAGCCGGCGCGTTAGTTCAATTGGGTGATTACCGACAGGCTATAGCAGCATATGAAGCAACTGCTTATGACTACCCCTTATCCGTTTTTTCTGAAGAGGCCGCTTATGCCGGTATACTGGCATATAGAAAACTCTTGAAGGCTGAGGAAAATGAAGAGCAGCGTGAGTTGTGGGTGAAAGAGAAGCTTAATGCACAACTGGCTTTTGGTGATATGTATGCCTTTAGTCAATTTGCTAGACCGGTACTGCTAGATTCTATCGATTTATTATATTCGGAAAAGCGCTATAAATTAGCGGTGGAGCAAGCTGATATATTCTTAGGTTTAAAGCCAGCAGGTTCTGATAGAGAGCTGCTGACGATTTGGACGGTGAAAGCGCATAGTAACTTTGAGTTGAAAAATTATCAGCAGGCGGAGCTGGATTATAAAAAGACGTTGGATTACCTGAATAAGAAAGATAAGCGCTATGTCATTATGGTTGATCAAATGGCAGCCTCTGTCTACAAGCAGGGTGAGGCGTTAGCGGCAGAAGGCAAAAAGCTTGAAGCGGTTGAGCAGCTATTACGTGTTGCGACCATTGCGCCGAACTCTAAACATCGCAAGGTGGCTGATTACGATGCAGCGACTTATTTACTGCAGGCGGAAGAATGGGAAAGAGCTATCGGTTTGGTTAATGCTTATCGTAAACGCTTCGACCCTACAAAGACGGATTTAGACATCACCGGTAAGCTTATACTGGCCTATGAAGGTTTGGAACGTTATTCAGATGCCGCGGCAGAGTTAATGCGTGTATATAGAGATGCCAAGGATGCTGAGAAGCGCAGGCAGGCACTATTTTTAGCCGCTGAGTATTATGAGAAAGCGGATGATGATAAACGTGCTTTGGCTACCTTTAAAAAATATGCACATCAATACCCGCAGCCGTTTGATCTAGCGATAGAGACACAGTTTAGAATCAGTGGGATGTATAAAAAGATGGGTGATGATTACCGTCGTCGTTTCTGGTTAGAGAAAGTTATTGTTGCAAATAGAGATGCCGGTGAAGCTAGTACCACGCGATCTAAATACCTAGCAGCATTTGCCAGGAACTTGTTTGCGGATGATAAGTTTAAAGCGTATGTGGCTATTGAGCTAACCTGGCCGATTGCCGATTCCTTAGGGCGAAAACGCACGGCAATGGATGATTTATTAAAACGTTATCAGCAAATTATGGCTTATGGTGTGCAAGAGTTTAGTACGCAGTCGCAATATAAGGTGGCAACAATATATGCCGACTTAGGTGCTAAATTGTTAGATTCAGAACACCCTCCTGGTATGGATGAGCTGGAAGCTGAAGAATATGAATATCTGTTAGAAGATGAGGCTATTCCTTTTGAGGAGCAGGCTGTAGAAATTCATGAAGCTAATGTTCAGAATAGTTGGAATGGTAACTATGATGAGTGGGTTGGCAAGAGTATGAAAGCGTTAGGTGAATTGTTGCCAGGTCGTTATAACAAGCAAGAAGTCGTAGGTGAGTATAGTGCAACAATCTATTAAATCTGCAGGGGTGGCTAAACTACTGCAGCGATGCCTGTGCATTGTTTTATCTGCGATAGTCTTTGCAGCCTGTGCGCAAAAGCAAAGTAAAGCTAAAGTTAATGAGGCGCAGATGTCTGATTATTTTGCTACGGCAGATGAGGATATTACTGCGCCAGAGCTTGAAAGTAATGAAGCTGTAGCAGAGCAAGATGCTGTTGTTGCAGGCGCTGATGCTGAGGCTGGAATCAATCCGGATGTTTTTGCGGTCGCTGGAGATGAAGGTGCAAGCCTTGATGAGGCTTCTCAAGATCAGGACGTCGCGGATGGGCAAAATATAGCCCTTGAAGATGTTGCGGGCGTGAGTGATGCGGAGGATGCAGAAACTGTATCCATACCTGCCACCATTTCAGAAAAAGCGGTGATGAAAGAGTCTACCTTTGCTCCAAAATTGATGTCGGCTCAAATGCAACAAGATGCACAAGGTGTGCCTCTTGTTGATGTTGATGGCGTACCTTTATGGGTCATTAAAACCTATGATGCGCAGCAAATTAAAACCGAGATTTATAGCAAGGAGCAGTTTGGTCCTGATCCGTATTTAGCCCAGGCCCCTCAGGTTACCGAAGATATCAAAGATGCATTTACCGATGTTGTGACAGCGTTACAAGAGGGTAAGGATGACATCGCAGAAAAAGAATTACAGACGTTGATTGATGAGCAGCCGACATTATCTGGGCCAGCTTTTAATATGGCCATGCTTAAATATAAGCAAAAGGCATTAGATGATGCAATAAAGTTTGCCAGCTTGGCCTTGGATAGAAATTATTATAATCAGGATGCTCGTAACCTGTTGGCTATTATTTATAGAGGCAAGGGTGACTTTGTTAAATCAGAAGAACTGCATAAAAAGAATCTAACAGTTTGGGGTGGTTATGATGATGCCTATCGTAATCTAGGGGTGCTGTATGATTTATATATGGGTAAACCTGAAGTCGGTTTACCTTATTATCATCAATACAATGTCTTGCAGGAAGAGCAGGATAGGCAGGTGTTAGGCTGGACCATGGATATCGAACGTCGTTTGAAAGCGCAAAAGGACGCGTCGGATAGAGAGCAGCTGGCAGTTGCTGAAGCAGAGTCCTTAGTGGCTCTTGATGACGAACAAGTGGTTTCTGATGGTGGTCTTGAGGGTGATGTAGCTTTGGTGGATTCACCGGGTACTGAAACTGAAAATCCACAGGCCGTTAATGCTGCGCAAGAGCAGGCAGAGGTTGAGGAAGATAAGGTAAGTGAAGAGTTTGATGAAGAGGTGAGTGTTGAGAATGAATAAAAATCTGGTAATTCTTGCATCCGTGTTTGCGGTTTTCTGTAGCTCGTTTGTTATGAGTGAAGAAATTATTATGATTGAATCTACCATCACCGGCAGTCAAGAGCAGCCCAAGGTCATAAGTATTGTGCCTTGGAAGGCCAGCGCAGACCCCGAATATATCGGTGAAGAATTACACGGTTTAGGTGATCCTGTGAATGTTTTTCAAAGCCTGGATAGAGTGAAGTTTAACCGCGAGCGGCTTTATATTGGTTCAACAAGACATATCAAAGGTTATAAAACACTGGGGCCATAGTTTGTTTGTAAAGTAATTAGGCAAAAGAGGTAATTAAATAGAATTAAATGCCTTTCACGTCTTCTAATTAGTAATGAACAGGTTAGACTAGCAAGTCAAACCTGCATATAAAAATAATAAAAATAGGGAATGTATTGGCTCAATCTGAGCACAGTGCTAACAAAAAAATACAGATCAACCACTAACTCTACGTTAATTTTAAAATAGGCTGCAACTATGAATACTATTGTCACTTTTATCCAGGAAGGCGGGGCCTTCATGTATCCTATCGCTATTGTGTTAGCGTTAGGCTTGGCGATTGCTTTAGAGCGTTGGATATTCCTGACCGGTGCAAAATCTTCAAACCGTAAAGCGTTTGATGCGATGATGCCTTTTATTAAAAAAGGTCAGTATGAAGCCTTGGTTAAAATGTCAGATTCTTCATCTGCCCCTATTTGTCGTATCATTGGTGCAGGCGCTGCACGTATGCGTGTGACTCAAAATAGAGATGATATCTCTTACGCGATGGAAGAGGGTGTGATGGAAGCTACGCCACGTTTAGAGAAACGTACTTCATACATTGCTACGTTGGCAAATATTGCAACCTTGATGGGGCTGTTAGGTACTATCATTGGTCTTATCGACGCCTTCTCTGCAGTTGCAACTGCAGAACCTTCTGAGAAAGCTGCGATGTTATCTGCTTCTATCTCGGTAGCGATGAACACTACAGCCTTTGGTCTGATTGCTGCAATTCCTTTAATTTTATCTCACGCTTTATTACAGACTAAGACGACTGAAATTGTTGATAGCCTGGAAATGGCTGGTGTTAAGTTTCTAAATACTCTTAGCCATTAAGATTTAACTTAAACCCTTAAGTTCTAATCTAAATAAGGCATATAAGTATGGCACGCATAAAAAAAGTAAAAGAAGATGCGGAACTTGATGTAACATCTTTCATGAACCTGATGATTGTATTAGTTCCTGTACTTCTTTTGAATATGGTTTTTGCGCAGACAGTGGTGTTGGAGATTAAGTTACCGGCTGCCGCCTCTGCTGCGATTGCAAACAAAGATGTAAATAAAGATATTGAATTGATCATCCGTAAAGATCATATGAAATTGAACTATCCAGCTGGAGTGCCAAACGCAGAGTTTCCACTAAAGGATGGTCAGCATGATTTTAATGGACTTTCTTCATTTCTGAAGGCCTTGAAGCAGAATTTTGCGATTAATGATTTCGAAAAGAAAGATATTTTATTGTTATCTGAAGAAGAAACGACTTATCAGACGATAGTGACGGCTATGGATACGGTGCGCTCGTACGAAGATGTACATATCAATGGCGTGGCAAATTTTGAATTGTTTCCGGATATCTCCTTGGGTGATGCGCCTGTGTTAGCGAAAGCTACTGCGGAACCTGCTGTAGAAGGAGGTGCTAAATGAAACAGTCATTACGTGCTAGGCGTATGGCCAAGCAACATAAGCGTGCTAAAAATAAAGCCGATGGCCTTAACTTAACGTCGTTGATGGATATCTTTACGATTCTGGTATTCTTCTTGATGGCGAACTCCGGTGAAGCTCAGCTGTTAAAAGATACTGAAACCATTGAAATGCCAAAGTCCTCTGCTGATAAAGCGCCAAGAGAGACCTTAGTGTTACAGGTGGATGCAACGACTATTGTGATTCAAGGTAAGAAAATTGCATTGGTTGCTGATGTACGGAAACTGGAAGACGATATTATTCCTGCTCTGCAAAAAGAATTGGTTTATCAGGCTGCAAGAAAACCGATGACTGAAGAAGAGAAGGAAGTGGGTAGAGCGATCACGATACAGGGAGATAAGGGAGTACCTTTCATCATCTTGCGTAAGTTGATGGCGACCAGTGCAGGTTCTGAATATCGAGATATTTCGTTAGCGGTGTCAAAATCGGCTAAGAAATCTAGCGCAGGGGGGGACTAATCATGGGTGTTTTATATCAGTCATTAGATCTTGCGTTACCTTGGTCTTCGTCACGCAGGGAAGATGCTAAATTTAATGTGATCGCGGTGATTTTTGTCGTGGCCATGTTAATATCTTTGCTCATTTTGTCTTCGGTTAAATTGCCCGAGGTGGATAGGCAGAAGGCGGAGAAATTGCCTGATTCTGTTGCCAAGATGATGGAGCGTAAGAAAAAAGAGAAGCCAAAACCTAAGCCGAAACCTAAACCTAAGGTGAAAGAAAAAGAAAAACCTAAGGAAGTGGAGAAGCCCAAGGAGAAAGAAAAACCTAAAGAGAAGAAAAAGCCTAAGGATAAACCTAAGAAAAAGGTTGAACCTGAGCGCGAATTAGCTAAGGAAAAAGCTAAGAAGCGTATGTCTAAGGTGAAGGATCAATTGGCAGGTTTGCGCTCGGCGTTTAAACCAACCACTGCACCTAAAAACCTGGCTAAAGGTGGTAGTAAGGCGACTCGTGTGACACGTTCGCAGATCACCGGTAAGGCAACACAGGGTTCCGGCGGAATCAAAACTGCAGTTATCCCTTCAAATATGGGGGTAGGTGGTTTAGCGGCTAACGCTGCAAGCAATGTTGACTCTGTAAGTTTAGGTAATACCGATGTCGGTGCGGGTAGTAATGTTGAGCAGGCCATCGCAGCTTCTGAGAAGAAGAAAAGAGGCGGCAAGTCAGGTCAGCGTTCGGAGCAAAATATCCGTGCAGTATTGGATCAAAACAAGGGTTCTCTATACAACTTGTATAGTCGTGCTCTGCGTAAAGATCCTACACTGATGGGCAAGGTCTTGTTTGAGTTAACCATCGAGGCAGATGGTTCGGTTTCCAAGTGTAGAATTATCAATTCGCAGTTGAATAATCCAAAACTTGAAAGACGTTTAGTATCGAAGATGAAGAAGATCAATTTTGGTGCAGCGAATGTGTCTAAAACCAAAACCCGTTGGTCGGTGGATTTCTTCCCATCTTAATCTGACGTTAGCTAGTGTGTAACACATGGCGAGGGACGCCGTGTTTAAGGGAGTAGTGGTAAGGTTTAAGATGGATATTACAATACCAGGTTACACACTGGGTAAGCAATTAGGCCGGGGCGGTATGTCCCTGGTCTATTTAGCTCATCAGCAGAATATGGATCGCCCCGTGGCGATTAAAATATTCACTCCAACGTTGGTTTCAGAGCAGGAATTTGTTCAGCGTTTTTTGCAGGAAGCAAAAACGGTTGCCACACTCAATCATGCGCATATCATTCCCGTATACGATGTCGGTCAAGTAGATCAGCATTATTATATTGTTATGGAATACTTACCTGGCTTGACCCTGTCTCACTGGATTCATGTTGGTCTGGAACCGTTAGAGGTTCTAGAAATTATTCAACAGGTTGCATCCGCGCTGTATTATTCACATCGTAAAGGTATCGTGCATAGGGATATTAAACCTGAAAATATCATGTTTCGAGAAGATAACTCTGCGGTATTGATGGATTTTGGTATCGCCAGCTCGGGGGCTATAGATGAAAATTTGACTTTAGACGGTCAAATGATTGGTACGCCTGCATATATGTCGCCTGAACAGGCCAAGGGTAAACAGGTAGATCATCGCAGTGACCTTTATTCTCTAGGGGTTGTGTTATATGAAATGTTGGTTAAGAAACCTCCATTTATTGCTGATGATGAAATAGCTGTAGCGTTGATGCAGGTGACTGAGGCGGTACCGGTATTACCTGAAAAAAATAAAAGTTTTCAAGTGTTGCTTAATCGTTTGATGGCTAAAGATGTGGAAGATCGGTTTCAAAATGGCTTGGAATTAGGCAAGGTCGCTAAGCAGCTTTCTGAGTTGTTAACGGGTAAAAATAAAACAATTGAAGGCCGCGTTATGAAAAATCATGAACCTCAAGCATTAGCTTTACAGGATATCGATTCGACTGATGAGCAGCAACGTTCATCTTCATTACCTAGCAAGAATTTTCAAGTTGAAATTACCTCGATGCGCAAGGCTATAGTGTTTAGGCGCTATAGCATCTGCATTAAGATTGTGAGTGATGATGTGGCGCAGCTAAATGTGCAAATGTCGCAAGTGATGGATAGACTGTTGGATTGGTATGCTGAATATGATTCAAAGGCCAAGGTTGTAGAGTTGCAGTTTTATTGCAAACCGTGGTTGCTGGAGCCAATAGAAAAATCGATAGAGAAAATGCGGGAGGCTGAGGATGTTTATGGCTTTCTACAAAAAACTGATTTCTCACTGTCAGTTTTTGATTTGTCCGGTGTTAATATGGTGCAGCGTGTTAACTTTTAGTGCGTGATTTTTTCTCCTTAAGTAAGCATGAGAGATTTATTGCTATTAATAGGTGAAAATTCATTCATCTTAGCCCAATGTCTTCGAATTTCATGTTTAATGTCATCGATGGCTAGGTTTTAACATTCAATTTTGTAATAATGGTTGAGTTATTTTAGCCAGATTTTAATAAAGACTTAATAAAAATAAATCTACGGCTGATCACAGAATAAATTCATGAGGAAGTTTTGATGTCTATCTCGTTAGCGAGTTTTAAGCGGGCAAAACTGGTTTTTGCTTGTTCGCTGCTGTTGCCTGCAGCTGCTACCACTTTGGCTTTAGAGCCTACTGCATCGCTGAAGATGCCTAAGGTTACTAAATCATTAATACTGGATATAGATCAGGCTGGCGATCGCGTTATTGCCGTTGGCGAGCGTGGGCATATTATATACTCCGATGATCAGGCGGTAACATGGGTTCAAGCTGATGTTCCTTTTGCGCAAATGGTGACTGCACTTTCTTTTGTTGATGATAAGAAAGGTTGGGCGGTTGCACATGATGGACATATTTTACAAACCTTGGATGGCGGTTCAACCTGGACTTTGCAACGTGATGGCTTAGGTGCTCAGGCTGAGTCTAACGTACGTAAAATTAAAGAATATAAAATTAAAGTCGCTGAGATAAAAAAACAGATACGAGAAAGTGTTGATGCTGCCGAGGTCGTTGAGCTGGAATTGGCTTTGGATGATGCCCAGTGGGAGTTTGAATCTGCAACCGAAAAATCCCTGCATGCCCCGATTGCCAATCCGTTATTGGATGTCTGGTTTATGGATGCCAAGCGTGGCTGGGCGGTAGGGGCTTTCGGTCAATTTCTATACACTAAGAATGGCGGTATCGCCTGGCATGACGCCAGCAAGATGATTGAGAATGAGATGGGCATGCATTTAAATGCGGTAAGCGGAAGTAAAGATGGCTCGGTCTATATTGGTGGTGAGGCAGGTTATTTATTGTACTCTAGCGATGCCGGTAAAAGCTGGAATAAAGCCAGCTGGGATTCAGAGAGTACGATTTTTGATATCGCGGTTTCTAAAGATGGTAACGCGGTTTACTCCACAGGGTTGCGTGCGCAAACTTATCGCAGTTCTGATCATGGCCTTTCTTGGCAGAAGCTTAATCCAGACGTTAACTTTTCCTTGGCAGGTATTTCTTTGCAGGGCAAAGACCTGTTGTTAGTGGGGGCTGGCGGTTCAGTAGCTTTTAGTCAAGACGGTGGTGATAACTTTGATGAGTTTACACTGCCTTCACGTTCTTCTCTTAGCGGAGTGTTAGGGTTAGAGAACGGTCAATATGTCATCGTTGGTCAAGGTGGATTTTACCGCTTTGATCCTAAATCGGCTGCAAAATAATTAAGGGGTAGATATGTCTGAACACGAAAAACTGGCTTCGTATCAATACGGCTCTGAAGCTAAAATTTACGAACGTATAATCTTTAACTTTCGTCCATTCATCTTGATGCTGTTTATTGTTGCAACGGTGGTTTTGACTTATCAAGCAACTAAAACTCGTGGTGATACTAACTTTTTGAATATGATTCCTACGGAACATAAATTCATCAAGAATATGGTGGATAACCTTGCCGATGTTGGGGCGACGGGAACCACGATTCAAATTGCGGTTGAGCATACTGAAGGTGATATTTTTGATAAGGACTTTTTGGAGGTTGTTAAACAAATCTCTGATGAAGCCTTTTATTTACCGGGTGTTAATCGTTTAAGTCTAGAGTCAATTTGGACGCCTAACGTACGTTGGACAGCTGTAACCGAAGAAGGCTTTGAGGGCGGCCCGGTAACACCTAACGGTTATGATGGTTCAGAACCTAAAATTGAAGAGTTACGTCAGAATATATTACGTTCTGGTCGTGTAGGTTCTCTGGTTGCTGATAATTTTAAGTCGGCTATTATTTCAGCCTCATTATTTGATGTAAATCCTGATACGGGTGAACCATTAAATTATCAGGAGTTTTCACATAAATTAGAGCAGGATATTCGTGAGAAATACCAATCGGATACGGTTAAAATTCATGTAATTGGTGTAGCAAAACTCGTGGGTGATTTAACCGATGCGGGACCACAAATTGTAGGTTTCTTCGGTGCAGCCTTTATTATTACAATGGTTCTGTTGTTCTTATATTCGCGCTGTTTAATCGGCACTTTTGCACCGTTAATCTGTTCTATTATTGCTGTTATTTGGCAGCTGGGTATTTTGGCAAGTTTGGGGTACGGTATTTCTGCTTATTCAATGCTGGTACCCTTTTTAGTCTTTGCCATTGGTATTTCTCATGGTATTCAGATTATTAATACCGTGGCGATTAATATGTCAGATGGTGAAGATAAATTAACCGCTTCACGCCATGCTTTTAGAGGGTTGTATATCCCGGGTATGACCGCGTTAATTTCCGATGGTATAGGTTTTGCGACACTTTACATTATTGACATTCCAGCTATTCAGCATTTAACTATCGCGGCTTGTATTGGTATTACCGTGATCGTTTTTACTAATCTGGTATTATTGCCAATTATCATGTCTTATTTTGGTATCACCAAAAGCGGTATTGCGCATGTTAATAATAAGAGTGAAGTGCATCCTGTTTTGTGGGAAAAAGTCTCTCTTTCTGCGTCACCTAAGGTCGCCAGAATTTCTGTTATTTTGATGATGTTTGGTTTCGGCATAGGTATTTATGGTGGTATGGATCTGAAAATTGGTGACTTGGATGCAGGTGCTCCGGAGTTACATCCAGATTCTCGCTACAACCTGGATAACAAGTTTATTGCGGATAACTACACGGTCAGCTCAGATATCTTCTTGATCATGATTAAGACCACTAAAGATCAGTGTTCTACCTATGAAAACCTTGAGGTGATTGAGCGTTTTGGTTGGGTTATGGAGAATGTTGAAGGGGTTGAATCTTCGGTGTCTTTGTCTTTTGTTATCAGGCAGGTGTTAACCGGTTTCTCTGAGGGCAGCCTTAAGTGGAATACCATTCCAAGAGATCAAGCTGCTATCGATAGTACCTTCTTCCAAATTCCTACTCAGCTGGTTAATACCGACTGTAGTTACGCGCCGTTAGTTTTATTCTTGGCTGATCATAAGGCTGAGACGTTACAACGTGTTGTTGCCGCATCTGAGAAGTTTATTGCAGAAAACCCAATGCCTAATCTTGAGTTCTTGTTGGCGACCGGTAATGCGGGTATTGAAGCTGCAACCAATGATGTTATTGGTGATGCGCAAAACACCATGTTATTTATAATCTACGCTGTAGTCATTGTATTGATCTTTGCCAGCTTTAATTCATTATCGGCTGTTGCCTGTATTGTTATTCCTTTAGCGTTAACGTCAGCGCTGTGTCAGGCTTTAATGGCTTACTTGGGTATCGGGGTTAAAGTGGCAACGTTGCCAGTTATCGCGTTGGGTGTAGGTATTGGTGTGGATTATGGTATTTATATCTACGGCCGATTAGAGACCTACCTGAAAGAAGGTATGCCGTTGCAGGAAGCTTATTTTAATACGCTAAAAACAACCGGTAAGGCTGTTGCGTTAACGGGTATTACGTTGGCCATTGGTGTGGGAACATGGATCCTTTCACCGATTAAATTCCAGGCTGATATGGGTAAACTACTTACCTTTATGTTCTTGTGGAATATGATAGGTGCCCTGTGGTTATTACCAGCATTAGCGCACTTCTTGATTAAGCCAGAGAAATTGCTGGCAAAAGAGCAGAAAAAAATTGAGAAAAAAGAGCGTAAGCAGTTAGAAAAAGCCTAACGCTGCGGTAAGAACAAACGGATAAATATTTAAGGGGGCTGCGGCCTCCTTTTGTTTTGTTGAAAAACGTGATCTAACGGCTTAATTTCTTGTTAGGGTGGGGCTTTTGACTTGAAAAAAATATTAGATTCTATACTCTAAACAGAGTTGAAAATCGAGCGGTCGATTAAAGACTCGATGATTACAGAACGTAAGTTCATTTACATCTTCTAAGGGGTTTACCTTTAATGAATATCAAATCTGTTGTTGCAGGTGGTTTGCTAGGGGCGTTATTGTTATTGCCTATGGTTGCTTCTGCGGCCGTATCACAGCAGGAAGCTAAAAAACTGGGCTCTGAGTTGACACCCATGGGTGCTCAGAAATCTGGCAATACTGCAGGTACGATTCCTGCATGGTCAGGAAAAATGTCCGGTGTGCCAAAGGGGATGTCATATATGGGCAGTGGTGATGTTTATCCTGATCCCTATGCTGCGGATAAGGTGTTGTTTACGATTACCGCGCAAAATTTACCTCAACATCAAGATAAGTTGTCTGAGGGCCAGGTTGCTCTGCTTAAGAAATACCCTGAGACGTATAATATCCCGGTTTACCCTTCTCATAGGGATGGGCGTTTTGCTCAGCTAACCGAGAGTCGTACGGCTTGGAATGCGGCTAATACCGTATTGGTTAATGGTATTGATGGTCTGCAGTATTACACCGGTGGTGCGCCATTTCCTTTGCCTAAAAATGGTGCTGAAGTGATGTGGAATGCACGTATCATCCATCCTCACCCTACCATTGTAGGAACTTTAGATGATGTGGCTATGTATCTAAACGGTGATTCACAATTACGTAGGCAGGAATTTGTAACGGAATTTCCTTATTCCTACCCACAAAATAAGATTGGTGATACTGAGGCTCAAATTGGTGTCAATGCAGGCTTGGTTCATGTAAATGTTATATTGCCGCGTCGTTCTAAAGGCCAGCAAACCATTGTTCAAGAGGCCACAGATCAAGTTAAAAATGAGCGTCAGGTTTGGGTGTATATTCCAGGTTCCAGACGTGTGCGCAGAGCACCAACCGTAGGCTACGATACACCCGATGGCCCAGGTGGTCTGGTGACTGTTGATGACGCTTTAGGCTTTAATGGCGCGATGGATAGGTATAACTGGACTTTATTGGGTAAAAAGGAAATCTATATTCCTTATCATAGCTACAAGTTTGATTCACCTGCAGCTGATTACAAAAAGCTGCTTATGCCAGGGCATGCGAACCCTGCATATACACGTAATGAATTACACCGTGTTTGGATTGTTGAGGCAAATTTAAAGGATGGTGCAAGGCACATCTATGCTAAACGTCGTTTTTATATTGATGAAGATAGCTGGCAGATCGTATTGCTTGAAAGTTTTGATGGGCGTGGAGATTTATGGAAAGTGGGTATTCTGAATACCTTATATGACTTCTCTTTGCGGGGTTATATCGCTAGAGCCCAGATGTACCATGATTTACGTTCAGGTGCCTATGTTGCTAATAGGTTGGTCAATGAAACTTCTCAGCCTAATTTAATGGCTACTCCTAAGGGCTTGAGCTATTTCTCGCCAGGAAATTTACGTAAGATGGGCACACGCTAAGTCTAGTTGCTGATCGCATAAAAAACGCAGCCTTAGCTGCGTTTTTTTATGCCTGTTGTTTCTAGGTTGTTTTAAGGTTTAGTCGCCAAAACGAATCATCAACTTCAGATTGTCTTTGGAGTCTGCATGTTTTAAGGCTTCTTCCTGGGAGATTTTTTTCTCGATAAACAAGCCATATAGGGCCTGGTCAAAGGTTTGTGAGCCGTCATCATTGTCCTTGATCATGGCATCTTGAATCGCATCAATATTACCTTCACGTATCAGTTCCTGCACATAGGGTGTGCACATCATGATCTCTACCGCGGGGATGCGTTGGCCGTCTGTACCTATAGGCAGGCGTTGACAAACGATAGCCTTTAAATGTTCGGCTAAATCTGAACGTATTTGTTTATGTAAATTCTGTGGGAAAAGGTTTACCACGCGATCCAGGGCCTGACGCGCATTGTTGGCATGTAAAGTGGTGTAGCAAAGGTGGCCGGTTTCGGCGAAGGTGATGGCTGAGCGCATGGTTTCGGAGTCTCGGCTTTCTCCAATTAAAATAACATCAGGGGATTCGCGCATGGCGCTGGATAATGCTGATTTATAAGAGTGGGTATCGATGCCAATTTCACGTTGTGAAATTAACGACTTCTTGTGGCTGTGCATAAATTCGATGGGGTCTTCGATGGTCAGGATATGACCCTGTGTATTTTCATTGCGGTAATTGATCATGGAGGCCAGTGTGGTTGATTTACCCGTGCCTGTGGCCCCTACCACTAAAACCAGGCCTCTTTTGTAGAGGGCCATATCTTCGAGGCTTTGCGGTAGATTCAATTCTTCGATGGTGGGGATTTGACTGACAATAAATCGTGCTACCAGAGCTGGATCACCTTTTTGGAAGTATACATTAAGGCGAAACCGGCCCATGCCTTCAAGTGCATAACCGATATCCAATTCACGGGCTTCTTCAAAATCACTGTATTGTTCTTCGGTGAGCATGGCTTTGATGATGTCAATCACGTGGGCCGTAGTGAGCGGGGTTTGTCCTACAGGTCTCATGACGCCCACAATCTTAACCATGGGTGGTGCACCGACATTAATGAAGAGGTCGGTTCCCTTTTTTTCGACGACAAATTTAAGCAGAGCGGTCAGATTCATGTTGCTTCTCATTATAGTTTTTGTTGGCAGCTGGTGAATGGCTGCAGTGTTAGACACAAATCCATTTATCCTATCGTAACCAGAGTAAACTTAAGGGTAAACCGCTTAATCGTTTTTTCCACTTTTTTAAGCTTGGATGATCTTTTATTTACGGTTTAGCATTGTTATTGTTAAGAAAAATTGACTGAGGTGTTTATGGGGCCGTTAGCGGGTAAACGTATTATTAAGATGGGCGGCATAGGGCCATCACCCTTTGCTGCGATGTTACTTGCCGATATGGGTGCCGAGGTCATTCGTATAGATCGTAGCAGCAGTGGTCATGCCAATGTGTGTGAGACGACGTTGCGAGGTAGAAAAAATATTGCCCTGAACCTGAAGGATGAAAAAGCCGTTGCGCTAGTGTTGGATTTGGTGAAAACGGCTGATGCGATCATTGAAGGTTTTAGACCGGGAGTTATGGAAAAGTTGGGTTTAGGCCCTGATGTTTGTTTAGGGGTTAATCCTAAAATAGTCTTCGGTCGAATGACGGGCTGGGGGCAGGATGGTCCATTATCTCAAGTTGCCGGGCATGATATCAACTACATTGCGATAACCGGTGCGCTGGCCACTATAGGTAGAGCAGAAGGTGGACCAGTGTCACCGCTAAATTTAGTGGGTGATTTTGGTGGAGGTGGTGCTTATCTGGTGATGGGAGTATTAGCGGCCATGCTGGAGGCGCAATCTTCGGGTAAGGGCCAGGTTGTGGATGCGGCTATCACCGATGGTGTGGCTTCATTGATGACAATGATACAGGGTTATAAGGCCATGGGTATGTGGGAAGGTGGACGCCAAGAGAATATTTTTGATGGTGGTGCACATTTTTATGATACCTATGAGTGTGCAGATGGTAAATGGGTAGCTGTTGGCGCTATTGAGG
>JABSRQ010000086.1 GCA_013215055.1 Pseudomonadales bacterium
TGATTTCACCCAAATAATTGGGTACAGAAATAAAGCGATATAAACCGCCATGGGGGATTTTATAGCCGGTTTCTCCGGGTTTACGCAGGTTTTTTAAGATGGTATCGGAATATATATTAATACTCAGGCCAATGATCATCAGCGCGATGCCCACAATAAAATACGGTGTAGACATCCAGCTAGCATCTAATAAATGCTCAGAATGCGAGAAGGCATAGCCATTTAAGAAGCCATTTAAGCTATTAAACGTCACGCCCATTATAATTCCACTTAAATTCACAGGTTTGGAACCTTTGGATACCCTAAGAGGGAAAATCACCGAACGGTAGAAATAATGACTCTGCCAGATACAGATAAAAACCAGAGGCACGATGGCGGTGGTATTACCTCCGCTATAAAAAAAGGTAATAAGCGCAGCAAATAAACACGGTGATTCCAGCAATAACCAACCCGGTAATGGCGGGAAATCAAATTTATTTTTAGTGGTTTTAAAACGCCCATAAGGCGTGGTGAAAAAGAAAGACCCTACAAAAGACAGGGCCGAAAAACCAAACAGGAAATACAATAGATATTGGTAGATTTCATCAATGTGCATGCCTGGCATCCCAGCTTTAATTAATAGACCGCTAGAATACGCATTTATCCAGCCAGATAACATACCGAGTCAATAAAATGACATACATTTAACAACGGCCCAAAACACAACTAATCATGCAAAAAATAAACATAAAACCATTCTTATCTATACTTACAACAAGTACATGTGGCGAATCGCCTAGAGAGCTGTCTATGTCTGAAGAGTCTAAAGAATTTGAAGAAACTAAGCCTGCATCTGTAGGCGATGCCGATGTTTTTAGTCGAGGCAGCCTTACCACCACCTTCGAACTGATACGTAAAAAAGATCCTTCCCTGGCCCTACTGATTCGCAATATGACCGCAGGTTCTGCCCTGCCCAAATCAGATCATCAAATATCCAATAAAAATGCCGATCACTTTCAGGTTACATTAAATTCATTTCAGGTACGCGCTGTGGTTGAAACACTGATGGACTATATCAAAACTGAAGCCAGAGCAGGCAACGCTACGGGTATGGAAGCTGCCGCTAAATCGTTAGTGCAAGATTGGTTAAACCTCGCCAGCAAGATGATTGCAGAATTGCCAGATAATGAAAAACCCTAGCCTCCGACACAAAAAACAACCCTGTAAACAGGGTTTACATCCGCACATTAGTCATCTTATTATTTTAATCGGATGAATAACAATTGTTACTAGGATTTAATATATTCTATTGATATTATGCCCATCAATAACAACTTTTTTAAGTATCACAAGAAATGCTCATGGAAGAAACTGCAGCCATTCCAGGCTACCGTATCATTAAAAAAATTGGACAAGGCGGAATGGCATCCGTCTACCTTGCCGAACAAGAAAGCTTTGGTCGTGAAGTTGCGTTAAAAATCATCAACGCCAGTCAGTCACAAGACTTGACCTGGGGTGAAAGATTCCGTCAAGAAGCCAAGATCATCGCCCAGCTTACTCATCAAAATATTACCCCAGTTTTTGATGTAGGTTATAAAAACGGCCATTTCTACCTCGCCATGGAATATATGAAAGGCGGAAGTTTCAGTCAGAAAGTTGAACAAGGCCTAAGCCCATTAGATGTAACACATATTATCAGCGGCTTAGCCAAAGGTTTAAGCTTTGCGGCCGAAAAAGGCTTTGTTCACCGCGATATCAAACCTGATAACATTCTTTTTCGTGAAGATGGTTCTCCTGTCATCCTCGATTTCGGCATTGCCAAATCCATACAAGAAGATACCGAACTTACCGTAGAGGGTGCGATCGTAGGTACACCTAGGTATATGAGCCCCGAGCAAGCTAAAGGGGATGCGATTGATCCGCGTTCTGATATCTATTCCCTTGGCATCGTCTTCTACGAATTATTAACCGGTGCCCCACCGTTTAAAGCGGATTCGATGATCAGTATTTTAGTTAAACATGTTAATGATAAACCCGACCCCCTCCCTAAGGCATTACGTGCATTCCAACCCGTCATAAATAAAATGCTGGCTAAAAAACCACAAGACCGATACCAAAGTGCTGCCGATATTGCACCTGCACTGCAAGTGATCGTGAGCCGCAAGGGGTTTAATAATAACTTGTTATTACAGGGCCCAGCAGCCGGTGATTTAATTTCTGGACAGGAAAGTAACAAAACCGTTGTGTTAAATCACAGCCATATTACCGATCCATCAATCACTGGCATTCATCTTAAGAATAATAAGTTACTACCCATTGCCGCTTCCATACTGCTGTTAGGCGGTCTATCAATTGCAGGGTATTTTACCTATTACCAGCCTCAGCAGACGGCGTTAGCAGCACAAGCCTCACGCCAACACAGCATCCAAAAAACTTTAGATCAAGCCGAATATTTATTAGGTAGCGATACCCAAAAAAGTTTAAGCCTGATAAGAAAGATATTGTCAGATGATGAAAAGCATGCCCGTGCCAATCAATTATTACAGAACGTTACTAAAAATCATTTAAAACAAGCCAAGGCATTATTAGCCAAAGAAGACATCGCAGCCCTTGAGACACTGTTAATACACATTGATGCACTGGCACTTTCTGACAGTGAATTTATGCGGGTAGAATTACAATTATCCCGCTTAAAAAACCAGCAGGCTATTGCGCAATTACAAAGCCAGGGTAAACAAAACATGGCCAAGGGCATGCTGGCGGATATTGAAAAAGAAATACATGCAAAACGTTATAAAGAAGCCAAACAAAGCCTGGCCTTTCTACAAAACCACCAATTGATTGATAACAAAACGCTAAAAACCTTAACTAATCGTATCGACAAACTGCAAGCAACCGAACAACCGTTAGTTAATAAACAGCGTATCGCCAAAAAAACCATTAAAACAAGCCCTACGGCCCAGTTATGGAAAAACATTCGCAGCCTACAAAAAAAGCCATTAACACTTCAGTTTAATGGTGAGTTAATTAAGCAGTATCAGGCCGTACTCAAAATAGAAAAACACAATAAAAAAGCCGCCACATCGCTGCACTCCTCACAGCAATATGCACTCACTCAATTTGATCAGGCTATTACCAGCAATCAGCATTCACAAGCCAAGATTGCGCTGCAACAATTGCAAAACACACATTACCCCAGCGCTGAAATTCAGCGTAAAAAAGCGCAATTACTGCAAAACATTCAGCTTCAACAAGATATAGAACAAAGCTTAGTAGCAGCTAATCAGGCTTTAGATCAAGCCAACCACAGCTCTATTTTTGCAACTAAATCTGAACATCTCAATCAGGCCTGGCAATATGCAAATAAGACGTTAACGTTAGATACCACCAATCAAGAAGCCAGCAATGTGCAGCAAAGTGTTAGCCATATACATGCACAACAGCTGCAAAGTTTAATCGACAATAAGGATTATAAAGATGCCAAATCATTGGTTAAAAACTTGCAAAACCATAATATTCACTCGGCTGAATTAGAACAATTAACGCAAGAACTGAATAAAAAATCATCCAGGAAAAACCGTGTATTTTCCGGTGGTTTTTAATCACTGAAAGGTAGATACAAAAAAACCGGCCTCTGCCGGTTTTTTAATCATTAAAATCAGATTTTAGAAAAACCAGTTAACCCCAAAATAAACACTGTTTACCTTTTCTTCTATGCGGTTCGTACCATTGATAGGGCTTTCTTCATCACCAACAACGTTACCATTATAGGTAGTAATCGAACGCATGTTCATAACCATATCCGTCTCAAAATCATAATCTTGATAGTCCACCTTAAAATAATAAGAGGCCGTCTCATTTATATAACCCTGCCATGAAAGCGCAATACTATGCCCCTGACTATCCCCTTCACTGTATAGATCTGTTCTAGCCGTTGTTGTTACGGTACCTTTTGTATCATCGACAAACACATTGACAATCGTAGAGCCTGCTTCTTTATATTCACCGGTAAAAGGGGCATAAGCATAGCCCAGAGATAACACGCCAATCTCAAATGCAAAGCTATAACCCAAGCCCAAAAATGGGCCTGTTTGTTTGAATGTTGCCCCTCCCACCTCAGCAATTGGCAGCCCGCTTTCTACATCCAACCCCGTATGATAAGTTGTAATTGTAGATGTACCTGATCGATAACCTAAAGATACAGAAAGTTCACGCCACACATTCACCCCTAGGGTAAAAGTATAATCTTCCAATCCCACATCGACTGGCGCACGCTGAGGGGTAAACCCAGGCGTATCAGAATACGCGCCACTATCAGACAAAGAAGTTTCATATTCTAATAATGTAAACAACCTGCCATGAGCAGCACCAAAATTTACGTTAATGGTTGTATGTTCAACATCTAGCTTTGACACCGATTCTACGCCCGGAATAACAGATGTGTTTACCGATTTAAACTGACGCACGCCCATGCCAGTACCTATTTTATAAGTAAAGTCGTCAGCGATGACAAAGGTACTTGCAGCCGTGATAATTAATGCTGCGGGCAAGCTAGTGGCAAGTTTCATTGAAATACATCCATTTATAATTTGCGCGCATTATCACGAAAAGCATTTAGAAAAAAAAGTCTATTTTCCATTAAATTAACGATTTAACTAAGTCGTAAAATACAACGCTGATAAACACGATTGACAAAACCTGCACTTGTGATATCGTACTAGTACACGAATACACTCATTACTTGTATAAATTACCATGTCAGATAAGCACAGCGACAATAAACAAGCGACTCAAGCGCTTATAGAGCACCTTTTTTCTGCTGAAAGTAACTCTACGTTGAAAGAAAAGCTTGAAGACTTGCTGACGCCCTCTGAAATGAGTGAAATAAGCAACCGCTTACAAATATTTAGACTATTGCAAACCGGTATGCCTCAGCGCCAAATAGCCGAGCAGCTAGGGGTAGGCATCGCCACAGTCACTCGCGGCTCCAGAGCCTTAAAGAACCGTCAAATTTAAATGCCTGGCAAACCTGCCTTTGGAACTCGATATGAACGAAGCTGAAATACCGTTGAAAAAGCCCAAAAAACTCGAACTGCCAAGAAAACCTCACTATGTCACGCTAGGTACCGACTTTGATTTTTTTGGCTTATTTAAAAAAATTGAAAAGTGCTATGAGAATTGTTTCTACCTGGAATCCCTGGGTGAAGACAGCCATATCGCCCGCCACTCGATTATTGGTTTTGATCCTGAGCAGCTGCTGTATGCCAACGGCAACAAACTCACAATTGAACATCGTGATGGCCGCGTAGAACATTTTGACAGTGATAACCCCTATTACCTACTCAGAGATATCGTACCGCAAAATGTTATCTCCAGAAAATATGCCGGTGGCCTAACCGGTTATCTGGGTTATGACAGCATGAATTATTTTGAGCCAGCGTTAACCCTGCGCAGCAGTGAGATGTTTGATGCATTCAGATTTGGCCTCTATAAAGATGGCCTGACGCTGGACAAGATGACCGGAGAGGTCACCTATTTCTATTACACCGATAGCCGCCTGGAATTGATTGAATCGTTAATTGCTGCCGATGATGCCGTCAATGGTGAATTGGAGATCATCGCCACCGAAGAGACCATGAGCCGGGAAGAGCACCACGCCGCGGTGATGAAAGTAAAACAAGATATTATCGACGGTAAGATCTTTCAAACCGAAGTGGGCTTTAAAAAACGCTTTTTGCTAAAAGGCGATACCATCAATATTTATGAGCAGCTGCGCGAAGTGAATCCCTCGCCGCAGATGTATTATGTGAAGTTTGCTGAACAAAAACTCATAGGTGCCAGCCCGGAATTATTATTCCGCCTGCGTCAGGGTGAAATGGAGACCTTCCCTCTGGCTGGAACCGCTAAACGCGGCGCAACCCCAGAAGAAGACACCGCATTAGCCCGAGCCCTGCTCAACGATCCTAAAGAAATTGCCGAACACAATATGATTGTCGATTTACATCGTAATGATATAGGCCGCGTTGCACAATTTGGCACGGTAAAAGTACGCAGCCTGATGGATATCAAACGCTTCAGTCATGTGCAACATATTTCCAGTGAAATTGTCGGCATCATGTCTGACAAAGAAGATATGTTTTCAGCGTTAGCCAGCAACTTCCCCGCGGGTACATTAACCGGCGCACCTAAAATAGAAGCGATGAAAATCATCGATGAGTTAGAAGGTGAAGGTCGCGGCCCCTATGGGGGGGCGGTAGGCCACTTCTCATTTAACGGTGACTGCGCCTTTGCGATACCGATTCGCACCGTATTTGCCAATGGTGAAAATGCCTATGTGCAAACCTGCGGTGGCAATGTTTTTGATTCCAACCCGGAAGATGAATACGAAGAAATCAAACGCAAATTTGCAGGCACTAAAAAAGTATTAGACCAATTTATCAAAACCCCTGCGGAGCCAGAATCATGAAAGTGTATATCATCGACAACTATGATTCATTCACCTACAACCTCTATCAATTTATCGGTGAAGTGCTAACCAGCGAAAAAAACCAGGGCAATATTAAAGACTTTGAAATCATCGTAAAACGTAATGATCAGGTCACACTGGATGAAATCCAACAAAACCAGCCCGATAGAATCATTATCTCCCCAGGCCCCGGTTCACCCGATGATGAAGCCTACTTTGGCATTTGTGCCGATATCATCAAAACCTTTGGCCCTAAGATTCCATTGTTAGGGGTGTGCTTAGGTATGCAAGGCATCATGCATGTATTTGGCGGCAAGGTGATTAAAGCCAACGTGCCCATGCACGGTAAAATCAGCCCTATCACTCACACCGGCACCGGCATGTTTAAAGACATTCCCGACCAACTTGAGGTGATGCGTTATCACTCACTCATTGGCGAAGCACAGAGCTTTCCCGACTGCCTAAAACTCACTGCCGCAGTGGGTGATATAAGCGTTGAACAATTTGATCAAATAGACACCATTCGCCAAGGCGGGAATTTTGAAATAATGGCTATTCAACACAAAACCTTCCCCATTCACGGTATTCAATTCCACCCGGAATCCTTTGCAACCGAAGGTGGTAAAGAGCTGATTAAAAACTTCTTATTTGCTTAAAACGAGAAAAACATGCTGGGCTTATTCAACACACAGGCACCGATTGATGAAGAAAGCATAAACTGGATATTCAGTTGCTTTAGCTGGGCGCTGGAAAATTTCGACGCCCGCTTCTTTGAAAAAAACACGCAGCTGATTTTACTGGATGAAAACTTCTTTCCCGGTTCTTTTGATAGTGTACACGCGATGGCAAGTGGTATTTTTGCACGGGTACAAGATTACAGCGGCCTACAACACTGGCCCTTTGAATTGGTAGAACCCGAAGCCTTTCAAGCTACACCCATTATGTTACAAGCCGCGTTAAGCCACAGCCCACGTGGCCAAAAAAAAGAAATAAGCGCTTATAGTGCAGATTATCATCCCCTACCTATCAGCTACCAGCCTCAGCAAATCAATAAACCCGATGCCCTCGCCGCAAGCTTTGCCCATCTGTTAGCGCAACACCAATTATTTCAGGCTCAAATTGATCCCCCTGGCGGCAAGGAAACGTTGCCACAAGCAACAGAGATTATCGCGGTAATGATGGGTTTTGGTTTATTAATGGCAAACACGGCCTACACCTTTAGAGGCGGCTGTGGCAGTTGTTATAACCCTGCAGAAAATCGCCAGGCTGCATTATCAGAAAACCATACTCTTTATGCTCTGGCGTTGTTTTGTCATTTAAAAGGCATCGATAACAAAGTGCCGCTAAAACAGCTCAAAAAACATTTACGCGGCATTTATAAACGAGCCTATAAAGACATCACAAACAGACAAGAACAGCTACAACAACTAAAAATAATGCTCTAAAAACCCATATAAAAACAAGGACGAGATTATCAAAATTCCTTTTCAAATCGCCTCATACCTGATGTTATTAGGCATAAGTACAGCCTATGGGTTTATCGGAAAACCCACCGAAATGGGGCTGGCGATTGTTGCCGGTGCATTAGGTTTGGCATTTAGTAATATCGACAGAATTTCACGTTTTAAAGGTGCAGGTTTTGAAGCTGAAATGAGAATGGTACACACCATTATCGACAATCAAACCGAACCCAGCCCGGAACAAAAAGCCGACGCTAAAAATAGCCAGGTAATAACGGCGTTAGAAAATAGAGTATTAAAACGCCTGCAAAAACCCGATTACACCTGGCGATATGCCAAAACCATCGCCCATGAAATCAAACAAGATATAGCCACCACAGAAAACATTTTAAAAGAGCTAATGGTTAAAGATCTCACCAAAAATGGAAAAGGTACAAACGGTGAAATTTGGGCGACAACCAATGTAGGTAAAGATGTTCAGGGGCAATTTGAAAAGAAGCGAAAACAGCATTGCTAGCCCCTTAACATCATTCATTCTAACCACACCTTTAATAAATTCGGCATAACTGAGACAAGTTGCTCAGAAGCTATTAATGCCAGATTTAAAACATACGATAAGTATTATTTGTGACAACGATGTTGTAACTGCAGATGACAATCCAGCCTATCTGGTAAGTTTTTTACGATAAAACAGATGGTATAGCACCGGTATTTGAGACTCTTATACAGTCAGTTTATCAAGAAACAAGTAATCGTCATATCCAAACGTCTTATAGCAAGAGCCCCTCATTGAGTTTAATCTTAACAAGTGCCTATTGAATTATTGATGTGAGCGTAAAATATAAATCTGAATAAAACTTCTATACAGTAAAACTCAGGCATAAAAAATCCGGTGCAAGCACCGGATTTAAATCAAGCGATCTAAACTTTAGATTAGAACTTGTAAGTTACATCACCACCAACAGTACGAGGATCACCGTAGTAGTTTAAACCCGCAGTAGGACCAGCAGGAATACCATTACGACGGTACTCTTCATCAGTCAGGTTTTTACCCCAAACACCAACTTCTAGACTGTTATCTCCAGCAATAGCAATATTGGTCAAAGCTACCCTAGCATTTAACAGAGCGTAGTCTTCAGAAGCAGTAGTCTCAGAGTTTGGTTGGTCATTATAGAAAAACTGCTCATCCGTAAAGGCATAGTCAATGCGAGCACGCAACTCTGCGAAGCTAACATCGGTCACATACTCAAGACCAATAGAGTATGAGCTCTCAGGAGAGTATGCAAACACTGCAGTTTTAGTAATATCTACGCCAGTTACAGGGTTGGTGAAGTCTTTATACTCAGAGTTCAAATAACCATAGTTAAAGAATGCTGTTAAGCCATCTGTAACAGCCCACAAAGTTTCCAACTCAAAACCAGAAGTCTCTGCAGAACCCGCATTAGCGATTTGAGAGTAGCCTGTTAATGGATTGTATTCTGATACTTGCAGGTCTTGAATATCATTGAAGAAGATTGCAACATTAGTTTGCACAGTGCTATCGAACCAACGCGCCTTCATGCCAATTTCATATGCTGTCAAAGTCTCTTCATCGTAAGGAGTCTCAGCTTCAACCTGTGTTCTGGCTTCTCCGTTAAACCCGCCGGCTTTCCAACCTTGAGAAACTTTAGCATAGGTATTGATATCTTCATCAATTGCATAGCTAACAACTAACATAGGAGAAACATTGCTCCAAGACTCTTTCTCATTTGCCGTTACAGGAGCAGGAGTGAAAGAAATAGGTGCAAAAGTAACAGGATCATAACCCACATCAATTTGATCCGGGTGACTCATATATGCTTCTTTCTCTTCATCGGTCCAACGGATACCTGCCGTCAATGTCAATGCATCGGTTACAGCCCAGTCGGCCTGGCCGAACAACGCATAAGAAGTACTTTCTACACCGTAGAAGTTACGGCTAACACCTGTTGCAGCAGAAACGTAATTTTCTATTATAAAATTACCTTCTGCATCATAGGCACTGAAGTTCTGCGTGTAAGGATTTACCGAGTTAGATTCATCAGTAAAGAAGAATGCACCAACAACATAATTAACATCACCCGACTGACCCAATAACTGGAATTCTTGTGAAGTTTGCTCATGATCAACATTACGGTCTGAATGGAAAACCGTAATTGGCATACCATCGTAATCACCACGATCATTAAACGTCATTTCACGATAAGCTGTGATCGACTTCAATGTCATATCTTCAGTGATATCGTAAGTAACATTTAAACTGTGGCCTGAACTTTCAGACTTGTCATAACCAGCACCGTCAGATGCCGCAGAATCTAAACGCTTAGGAGATGCTAATTTACCATTTGCACCTAGCATCTCAAACTGCCACATCGCAGCAGTATTATCACGCTCGGCCCAGTCATAGCTATAAAGAATTTCTAAAGCATCAGTGACATCAAACAGAGCAGAAATACGGCCCGCTTCAGTGTCTAATTCATTGTATTTTGAGATTTGTGCACCGGGAAGTGAATTATCATAAAAACCATCACGATCTCGTTTACTGTATGCTACGTTGAAACTTGCAACATCAGCTATTCGCCCTGAATCAACCGAAGCAGAAAATTCAGTGTATCCTTCATTACCCGCACCAGCTTTAACCCAACCTCCAAATTCTTCTGCAGGCTTACGAGTCACCAAGTTAATAGCACCAGCAGTTGTATTTTTACCGTATAAAGTACCCTGTGGGCCACGAAGAACTTCAATACGCTCTAATTCTGCAACATCAAATAAACCACCCACATTTTTAGCAACGAATACGCCATCGATATAGATACCAACTGCCGGTTCCATAGTTACCGCAGGATTGATCATCGTCGCGCCACGCATGGCTACAGTTGCACCCGTAGAGCCACCTGGAGTTGGAACTATCTGAACATTAGGAATGCTCATAGACAAGTCAGATATATCACGAATGACTTGATCATCAATAGAAGTTTTATCAAAAGTTGAAATAGCTACTGGCGTATCCTGAAGATTTTGCTCACGCTTCTGTGCGGTAACAACAACTTCTTCTAATCCTGAAGAATATTCTTCAGTTTCCGCAGTTTCTACAACCGCTTCTTTTTCTGGAGTTATGACTGCCGTAGAATTTGCTTCAAGACTTGAGGTTTCAACTTCAGCAGAAGAGACTTCTTCTGCAACTGGAGTTTCTGTGGTCGCTTCCTGCGCATATGTAACTGAGCTAGCTAATCCTATGGCTAACGCTAACGACGTTTTCGTTAGTGATTTCATATAACATCCCTAATAGAGTTATTCTATTTATAATATGCTGCTTTGCTTTTGTGCAAATTTAGCGCGGCAAATTATACAGGGCATATAATAAAAAAACAGCTGTAAACTGCTCGTCATGTCATAGATTTGTAGCTTTTATAATCTAACAAAAATAGTCTATGTAGGACTAATCACGATTTAAGCTGATTGCAGTTTTAAAACAAATGAAATAGCTCGTCAAACAGCAACAAAGATCGATATAAAAAACATATTATATTGGCATGCATATTTTTAGCGTACAACATCACAGTGATGAATTCCCTGAGAATTCATGCCAAAGATAAGTAGTAAAATGTAGTTTTGTGAAGTCGATCAAAAAGCCCTATAAAAACAGGAAAACCCCGGAACTTTTTACTATTATTAAATTCAATAAGAACAATAAATTATTCTCTAATAGGTACTTGTATGCGTTTTATTCCAAATCCAAAATCTGTACTGCGCTCAATAATACATACCTTGATTATTAGTTCGACGCTGCTTGGCTTACCTGCGCAGGCTAAAATGAAAATTTCCCATCAGCAACGCGCTGCCAAGAAGGTCGTTGAAGATTATTTCACGGCGTTGAATCAAAATGACGCGGCAGGGCTGGCCGCATTATTTCATAACGATGGCACTTATGTGGCCGATAATGACCATGAACTCAAGGGTAAAGAGAATATACAGCAAAGCTTTGAAGAGTTATTGGAGAAGATCAACCATCAAGCAACGTTAACCCAAAGTTTAATCAGCATAAATGGTAATACCGCCGTGGTTGAGAGCGAGACCGATATGCGCCTGAAATTATTAGAATCGGGCATTGAGTTACCCGCCACCGACAGAGATATGTTTATATTGAAACGTATATCCGGGCAGTGGAAAATCGATAAATATATCTGTAACGGCAATATCTGTTATTTGGATGAGGCCGCCTAAGCGCCTCGCCTATATTGCATCAACGACTAAATCGTTTGATCAGTTGGCTATGCTGCGGAAACAACGCTATCAAATGCGCCTGATCACCCAGTTCCATATCTTGATAATCGAACCCAGGGCATACCGCCTCCGATAAAAGCCCATAATCCCCATGCTCTAACACCGTCGCTTTCCAGTAACCTGCAGGTACAAAGAGCTGGGGCTTGCCACAGCTTATACCATTGCTTAAAACATGGGCCTGTAATTCGCCATCAGGACTGATCAAAAAATAGTTTAGCGGGGAGCCAGCATGAAAATAATGCATGATGTCAGAACGATTTTTATGCCAGTAGCCCTTATTCTCTTGTGCCGTCAGCAAATAATAAATACTGCTCATCGCGGCTCGGTCACCAATCTCTAACTGCAACTGTTGATCACTGGAAAAAGTGCGTTTAAAAAAGCCACCCTCTATATGCGGCTCTAAAGCTAACGATTCAATCAAATTTTCAACCGCAGTTTTATTAGGCATTATAAAGCCTCAATTTCTGCACAGATTTGGCTTTGCTGCTCTATGCTGGATTTCTCAAAGCTTTGCTTTGCAGAGCGAACCTTCTGCTGGGTTAAGACCGATTGAGGCTGGCCTAACATCACGGCCAAATTTCGCATATCTTCCCGGCCTCTATTGATGGATTGCTCATGGGCCGTTTTCCAGCTCTGCAAGCGGGCCGAATAAAGCATTTTCTTGTGCGGGAACAGCTTTTTGCAAGCAGGCACAATCGCATCATGCATCTTGGCTTCAATATAGGTACTAGTATCAACAGATTGAGCGTTTACAGCGAGTGCGCTGATAAAAAGCACACACAGGCTCAGTTTTATTATGTTCATAAACGGTGTGACCTGATAGAAAAAGAAGGGTTATAACCAGGCATGCTAACACCCTATCACGCTTAGAGAAAAACTTTCTTTAAAGCGCTTTCTTTTATCCCTTACGTCCCTGCAACCGTCAATTATTCAACTAGGCTTAACACTAACATCACAAACGAGATAATGCGTGATCAAACACCTTAGCATTTTTTGGGCCAAGCTTATGTGGCAGCAGGATTCCCTCAAATCCTGCTGCAGCGTATTACGCCAAGGAGTGACAATACTCGGTTTATGCTTCTGCCTGTTGCCGATTAATATATCCCTGGCCTCTAAATCCCCCCAAACAAGTTCAGAGCTAATATTAGTTACCCACCCATCGACACCCGATCGCACATTAAAATTTCAAACCTTACGCGCCATTTATAGTATGCGTATGCAGACTTGGCCAGATGGCGACCCTATACGGGTTTTTGTATTACCTGACACCTACCAGGCACATAAAGACTTCTGCAAGACCCTACTGAAAACACTGCCACGTCACCTGAGAAGAAACTGGGATAGGCTGGTTTTCTCCGGCATCGCTCAAGCCCCGTCGGCAGTTAACTCAACCACTGAAATGAAACAAAAAATTGCCAACACGCCAGGGGCAATAGGTTATATACCCAGGGAGGAAATCGATGATACGGTTGTTATCGTTCACATTGATAGTTAATCCCTTGATTAAACTATCAAAAATTCTGCCTGCGTTAATCGTCTTAAGCTTATTTTTAAGCCCGTTAAGTGCGGCTGAAAAATGGCAATATCAAGCCGTATTAACACAAGGTATGAGCTTAACCGATGAAAATAATTTCTATGGAGATAGCCAGGATTCACCCAGTTTTGAATTTACTGAAATTAGCGCCAGCGGCAGCTATCAATTCCATCGTAGCAGCCGCCTTTCGGGACAAGCCCTATACCGTCACGCAGGTGCGATTGAAGATATCAGCGTCGATTATTTAGTTCTAGATACACAATATTACAGCAGCGAACAGGCCTTATATGGATTTAGATTAGGCCGCTATAAATTACCTTTTGGCCTGTATAATGAAACCCGCGATGTGGCCTTTGCCAGGCAAGCGGTATTACTGCCTCAATCCCTGTATTCGGATAGCCAGCGGGATCTTCGCATAGCCGCCGATGGCTTGCTGCTCTATGCCAGTATGTTCAGCCAGTACGGCCAATGGGATATCGACCTATCCTATGGCAAGCTTAATTTAGATAATATCTCTGGCTATCCAGGTTTCCCTAAAGGAGGAAGCTTCAGTGATGAATATGCCGCCGTCGGCCGAATATTATTTGAAAGCTTTGACGGCAGCTTTAGAGCAGCAATTTCCGTTATTAATGCCACCGTTAATTATCAATTTGATCTTAGGGATTTTGATGAAACCCTGGATCAAGGCATGGCTCAGCTTGATGCATTAATCCAGCAACTCAACCCCGGCGTTGAAACCCTGCCTATTACTATTCCAACGGGAGGAGATATTGAAGAACAGCAAATTATTGCCTCGTTTGAATATAGCTGGGAGAAAATCACGTTCAGCACAGAATATCGATTAACATTTACAAAAACTTTATTTCCTTCGGTAACCATACCTACCCTTGTCGACCCAATGGATCCAACGGCAGGATTAACTACGTTCAGCCAAGAAATCCCCAATTTAGATCTAGACGGCGAAGCCTATTATCTACAAGGGAAGTATATCTTTAACCCACAATGGTCAGCCTATTTACGCTGGGATGTCGTCTATGACAATAAAGATGATAAAAACGGTGACGGGGTCTTAAATACACCTAATTACAGTGTATATGCCAAAGATTTCACCGTAGGAGGTATTTGGAATATCAACCCCCAAATCATGCTGGCAGCAGAGCTACATCAGATAAAAGGCACACAATGGCTTTCAACCATCGATAACCCCGATCCCTTTGATACCAAAGAGAAATGGAAGCTGTTTGTTATGACCTTATCTTATAGATTTTGATCTAGATTTCTCAACATGGACCGATAATGATCATCAATCAGCAACATAAACATTTCCTCAGCTTAAAGTGGAAAACCCTTTTTTTATTATTTGGGGTTTTAGTGCTGATTAATTGTTTTTTAATGCTTATTGGTTATCAACATCTGCAACAATTCTTTGAACAACAGCTATCCCAATCCATTCAACACAATGCCAATGCGCTATTAAAGCAATCCAGGCAGCGCCTGTTGGAACTGGGCTCGGCAACCAGTTTGTCGGCTAATACCGATATGGCAGAAGGATTAAAAGAACAGCTGTTAGAAAAACATTTAAATAACAACTGGTATAACTTGCAACTGGAATGGGGCTTGGAAAGTGTCTCCCTGCATAATCAAGAGACGGGCAACGTAAAAAGCTGGGGTAATTATCAACCTACCAAAGCGCTGGATAAACTTGCCAATACGGTTATGGAAGCGTTTGAACCTAAAACCCAAATCATCTGCACCGATAAATGCCGCATCTTTGCCGCCCAACCGATTGTTTTGGATGATGGCACAACCAAGATCATGATTCTTTCCACCACCTTGGTCGATTTTATCATCGACTTCAGCCTAGAGCATGAACTGGGCGCGGCCCTGCTAAGGCTGCAACAAGAAAATCAGTCCCATAACCGTTTTAAACTCTGGGATTACCACATCACAGGCATTACCTACAAAAGCCGTTATCAAAATTTTCTACACACCTTAAACACCGAAGTACAACCAAAAACCTTTCTGCAAAAAGGCGTGAGCCTGGATATCGACGATAAAGTTATTTATTTTCATGCCATCCCCATCGAGCTGAATAATGGCACTGTCGCCAGCTTTATCATTCTGATGAGCGATGTCACCCAGCAACGTAATGCGATTTATCATAACCTAATGATTTCAGGGCTTATTTTATGCTGCGGTTTGGTGTTTTCCCTGCTCGCCATGTTTTTA
The DNA here is from genome assembly GCA_013215055.1 of Pseudomonadales bacterium. Lineage (GTDB taxonomy): Bacteria > Pseudomonadota > Gammaproteobacteria > Pseudomonadales > DT-91 > CAKMZU01. Next base: position 15,971 of record JABSRQ010000086.1, read on the forward strand.
GTGTTAAGAGGCCCGATGCAACGCATCAAAAAGCAATCCGAGCTGCTGCCTTTATTAGCAAAAAGTGGCTTTGCGATGGTGCGTAAGGAGATCAAAAAACGCCAACGTGAAGGCATGACACACGATGAGCTGGATATTTTAGAGGAAACCGCAATCTCCCTGTCCCATCAACTGGAATTGATGGAAAAAGAAATTGGTAGCCGTACCAATGAGCTGGAGCATATGGCCCTTTATGATGTGCTGACAGGTTTAGCTAATAGACGTTTATTTTCAGAAAACTTAGCCCGAATACTCGATGAAAGTAAGCTCAGTGGGGATATTTTTGCGGTGGTTTTTATTGACCTTGATAATTTTAAACGTATCAACGACAGCCTCGGACATGATGCTGGTGACCAACTCTTAATTGAGGTTGCAAATCGATTAACTGACAATGTTAGACCCACCGATATGGTTGCCCGTTTAGGCGGCGATGAATTTACTCTACTGCTGCCCAACGTTAAGAACATTGAAAACGTGCAAATGATCTTGGATAAAATCCTTTTATCTTTTCATGAGCAGGTTGTGGTAGGCATAGAAAAAGAAATTATTGTCACCCCCAGTATTGGTATTGCAATCGGGCCAGAACATGGTATCGAAGTACATGAGTTAATGCGCTGCGCAGATTTAGCGATGTATCATGCCAAACAAGAAGGCAAAAACTGTTATCACTTCTTTGATATGGACATGAATGAAAAAATTCAAAATTCCATGCGTATGGAAAAAGAAATCAATAATGCCATCGCCAATAATCAATTCAGGCTTTATTACCAACCGATTGTGGATTTAAAAACCGGTAAAGTGGTGATGCTGGAGGCATTGTTACGTTGGTTACATCCGGTTAAGGGCCTATTAGCCCCGTTTGATTTTATCGATACGTTGGAAGAATCGGGCAAGATTGTTGAATTAGGCCCGCAGCTGTTTGAGATGGCCTGCTTAGCAATCAAGTTACTGGACGGCTGTGGTCTCGAGGATATCAATATTGCTGTCAATATCTCGGCCAAACAATTTAAAGACCCCAAACTTATAGCAAAACTCAGCGCCGTATTAGAGGCCATGAACGTTGTTCCTGAACGCCTGGAACTGGAAATTACCGAAAACACATTAATGGATGATTTGGATCATCAATGTGCGTTACTGACCGAATTAAAAGACATGGGGTATAAGCTGGCCATCGATGATTTTGGCACAGGTTATTCATCCTTAAGTTATTTAAAAAAGTTACCGGTGGATGTGTTAAAAATTGACAGGAGCTTTATCAAAGATATTCCCTTTGATAAACAAGATATTGCCATCACCTCGGCCATTGCGGCCATGGCGTATAAACTGGGTTTGGAGATTGTTGCCGAAGGCATAGAAACCATAGAGCAGCAACGCTTTTTAGAGGAATTGGGCTGTGAATATGGCCAGGGTTATATTTTCCAAAAACCCAAGGCGCTGGAAACTTTTATCACCTATTTAAAAGAGAATAATGAAGAGGTCAAAAAAAAACTCGCTAGTTAGTTTTAGCTAACCGCGAGTTTTCTACAGGGTTTATGGCCCTAGCAGTTTTTTACCGATAGGATTTTTCCACATAAAGTTCATCAGCTTTTTCATCCTATCAAGTTTCTTCTGATCATGTGGATAACCGGTATCGGCTCCGGCATAACGCCCAATAATAATCGGCATAGCCTGCGAATAAGCACGTAGGCCATTGGCACCATTGATGGAACCCACACCGGATTCTTTTACACCACCAAAGGGTGCAGACGGTACACCGTACATCATGCCAATATCATTCACCGCCATAGAGCCGGTTTGAATACGCTTGGCAATCTCCAGCCCCTTATTCTTATCTTTAGTCCATACAGAACCGTGTAAGCCGTAGTTGGAATCATTCGCCTTGGCAATCCCCTCTTCGATGTCTTTCACCTTGATAATAGGCAACACAGGGCCAAAGGTTTCTTGGGTCATTAAATCGCACGTTTCATCCAAATCTACCATTACCGTGGCAGGATAATACAGGCCTTTCAGCTCTTTATTACGCTCACCACCGGCTAGCACTTTAGCGCCTTTTTTCTTGGCATCTTCAACATGTGCTTCGATAATATCTAATTGTTTATCCCAGAAAATAGCGCCTAAATCTTCATTCACACCATGGCTTGCACCTTGGCGAATCGCCTTGGCCAAGGTGGTGACTTTTTCTACGAATACATCATAAACCGGCGCTTCTACATAGATACGTTCAATACCACAGCAGAAATGGCCGGAATTTACACAGCCGCCCCAAACTGCAGCATGCGCGGCTTCATCCAAGTTGGCATCGGCACAGATAATCATCGCATCTTTGCCACCCAGCTCTAATGAATAAGGCGTTAAGTTTTCTACACAAGCCATGGCCACTTTTTTGCCGGTGGTGACCGAGCCGGTAAAGGCGATTTTATCCACCGCCCCCGAAGTTAATGCCGCACCGGTCATGCCATCCCCCATCAGCACATTACAAACACCTTCCGGAAAACCGGCTTCTAAACACAGCTCTTCAAGTATTTTTGAGCAGAACGGCGTGATTTCAGAACCCTTTGCAACCACGGTATTACCGGCAATCATCGCCTGAATACAGGGGTTGGCGGTTAATACAAACGGGCCATTCCACGGTGCTATAACACCGACTACACCTAAAGGTTTATAGATTAAATGCACCTTTTTCATCAGGCCCATGATGCCCGGCGGTCTTGAAGTTTCAGGTTTTAAGGTTTTACGGGCCTGTTGAACCCAGTAGGATATAAACGAACACACGGCATACACTTCAAAGGTCAAAGCATCTTGCATGGGTTTACCGGTTTCACGGATCACGGTTTCAACAATATAATCTTGTCTATCCAGAATCACATCACGCAGCTTTAAGAAATATTGCGCGCGCTGTTCTATCGATAATGCACCCCAGGCCGGTTGTGCGGCTCTGGCCTTGGCGATCTTGGCATTAACATCTTCAGCCGTTTCACATTCAATCTCGTAAAGAGGTTCAAGGGTCGCCGGACTTTTTAATAGAATTTTTTGGCGTTCGCCGTCGTTTTTTTGCAAAAACTCAATCACAGCCATGCTGATCTCTCCTTTTAATCTGCGGTGTTAAAAACCGGCACATTTTTTAATAATTTACAGCCATGTAAAATACGCTAGTCGCAGCCATGATGCTATCGAAATCACCTCAAAACACCGAAGCTTACTAAATTGTAAATATTGCCAGGCCATTCCCCTACCCTAATGACTGACGCTATAATCCGTCATCATTGAAAAAAGCTACAAAAATGGCATTACACACCATGAATCAAGTTTCGAAAACCTGCCCCTGTGGCAGCCATAATCCCTATGCCCAGTGCTGCCAACCGCTACATCTAGGTACAGCCAAAGCCACCGCGGCCGAGGCATTAATGCGCTCACGCTTTAGTGCCTTTTATCTGGCCGCCGAGGGCCAAACCGCGTTATGTGAATACCTTGTTAATAGCTGGCATCACAGCCAATATGCCGATAAAAAACAGGCACTTCACGATTTACTCAAAAGCTGTCAGCAGCAGCAATGGCATAGCCTGAAAATCGTTAATACCGAGGCCGGAGGGAAAATGGATACCACAGGCACGGTGCAGTTTGTGGCGTTTTTTACAAGCTCAGATAATGAAACCGTGCAGCAGCTGCATGAAAAGTCACATTTTATTAAAGAAAACGGGCTATGGTTTTATCGAAATGGCAGCTTTCAAGCCGATATCAAATTACAGCGTAATGACACGTGCTGGTGTGGTTCTGGCAAAAAGTTTAAAAAGTGCCATGGCTAAAAATCAATAATTTAGCTAAAGACACGGCCTCCTATCAGCCACTAACTGGAAAAATCATGGCACTTGAAATTGAACGTAAATTCCTGGTAAAAAACGATAGCTGGAAAGCAGGCCTTAAGCCCACGATATTTAAACAGGCCTATTTAAATTCAGAGCCGGATAGAACGGTTAGAGTACGCATAGCCGGAGAAGAGGCCTTTTTAACCATCAAATCCAAGACCACAGGCATTAGCCGGCAAGAATTTGAATATGCCATTCCTGTGCATGAAGCCGAACAGCTGCTAAAACTGTGCGAAACACCGGCGCTTGAGAAAAACCGTTATTTTTTAAAGGCAGGCGATTTAACCTGGGAGATTGACGAATTTCTAGGGCTAAACGCGGGTTTGGTTGTGGCCGAAATTGAATTAGATTCTGAACAGCAAAGCTTTGATCAACCTGCCTGGTTAGGTAAAGAGGTATCTGACGATAAACGTTATTTTAATAGCGCATTAAGCCTCAGACCTTTCAGTGAATGGGAATAGCTATTCTCACTTTTTTCACATCAGCCGGCTTCTAAAATCGCTGTAATCAAATTCTCGCACTATAGAGACTTTGCCACTTTCAGAATGCCACAATACCAGCGCCGGTAGTCGACAGCCATTAAAAGTGCTCATCTTAACAAAGGTATAATGGCTCATATCTTCAAACAACAACACCTGCCCCACGTTTAACGGGGCATCAAAGCTGTAATCACCCATCACATCACCGGCCAGACAAGTTAGCCCGCCTAACCTATAGGTATGGGCTTTTTCATTGGCCGCAGCGGCATGCACAATCTCGGCCCGATAAGGCATCTCCAACGTATCCGGCATATGGCAGGTCGCCGATGTATCCAATATCGCCTGTGGCAATTGATTAAAACTGATATCCAACACTGACGTTGCCAGCATGCCTGTACCTATTGCCACCGCCTCCCCAGGTTCTAAATACACTTGTATTTGATACACTTTACGCAGTTTTTTAATACGTGAAATTAAGCGTTCAACAGCATAATTTTCAGCCGTAATATGATGGCCGCCTCCGAGATTTAACCATTTGAGTTGATGTAATAGAGAGCCAAACTTCTCTTCCACCACATCCAGGGTTCTGGCTAACGGTTCAAAGCCTTGTTCACACAGGGTATGAAAATGCAGGCCACTAAGTAGCCCCGAAGCAATTGCTTGCTGAATAAATTCTGAATCGAGCTGAGAGGCGACAATGCCTAAACGTGAACCTGGCGCACAGGGGTCATACAGTTCAACGCAGGCTTCTGAATGTTCGGGATTGATGCGTAAACCAAAAGATAATTCAGGGCGTTTTTGCTGTGCATCTTCCATTAACGCTTGAAAGTGCCGCCACTGCGACAGACTGTTTAAAACAATATGATCGGCAATTGTCAGCAACTGGACAAAATCTGATTCACTAAACGCGGCTGAATAAACATGTATCTCGCCTTTTTTATCAGGACAGTGATAAAACTCCTGCCCCAATAAAGCCTCGTGTAACCCTGATGTACAAACACCATCAAGATATTTGGCGGTTTTTTCGGCCAGGGCAGGTAAAGAAAACGCTTTTAGCGCCGCCAGAACTTTTGCCCCGGAGCTATCTGCCACATAACGCAGTTTTTTTAAATTGGCCTCAACCGCCACCTCATCGATGATATAAGCGGGGGTGGGAATTTGGCTTAGATCCAGTGTCGAAAAGTCCGTAATCATCATATTTCAGTCAAAGCAGTATCCGAATGATACAAATTGAAATTTTCCAGCTCAATCACCTTCCAAGGCAGGCCATAATCATTCATCGCCTGCATAAAAGGGTCGGGATCAAACTGTTCAATATTCCAGACGCCGGGTTTTAACCAAGTACCTTCAACTAACATTTTCGCCCCAATCATCGCCGGAACCCCGGTGGTATAAGAGATAGCTTGTGAACCCACCTCTTTATAACAGCTTTGATGATCAGCAATTTGATAACAATATATGGTTTTCTTTATGCCATCCTTTATACCCGTTACCACACAACCTATGCAGGTTTTACCATGCGTTCTAGGCCCAAGCGTTGAAGGTTCGGGTAATAAATGCGCTAAAAATTGAATCGGCACGATTTTCTGGCCATTAAACTCCACCGCCTCAATACCCGTTAAACCCACGTTTTCCAGCACTTCCAGATGTTTTAAATAATTGTCCGAAAAGCTCATCCAAAACTGGGCACGTTTTAAGCTCGGATAATGTTTGGTTAATGATTCCAGCTCTTCATGGTACATACGATAGATATTGTAAGTGCCAACATCTTCCGGACAGGTAAATGCAGCCTTCTTGCTCATCGCGGCCGTGGTAATTTCTTCACCCATTTCATAATGACGACATTCGGCCGACACTTCACGAATATTGATCTCGGGATTAAAATTGGTTGCAAACGCATAACCATGATCACCGCCATTCACATCGATGATATCCAGCTCATGAATCTCATCAAAATAATGTTTGGCAATATAGGCAGTAAAA
>JABSRQ010000087.1 GCA_013215055.1 Pseudomonadales bacterium
GAGGCATCCAGAGCGCTGGAGCGGCGATATTAGGAATTGGAATCATATTGGTGAGGTTTACCTTAACCCTGGAAAATACAAAAATGATACTGAGGAAAATCAGGCGGCATAAACGTTAAAAATTTAGGCGACAACTATATTGAAAATTATCGATGTTGATTGTAAAGCCGTTACATAAAATGATAGTGCCTTCTACTATTATTCGAGCTGAATCGTAGTAGGCAATGCATAACAATCCGCTGTGGCGAGCCTTATGGGAATGAGTATGTCTAGAATTTATGCTTATAGCTTATTCATCGCAGGGGTGGCCCCAGGCTTTCTTTTCAGCCTTTTGTATTTCTATGAAACAATATTAAGGGATAGGTCTTCTTCTGAGCCAATTGGATGGATTTCTTTTTCCATAATATTTCTTTTAGTTTCTCTACGAGGTTATTATGTTATTTCAAAGGACGTTCAGATAAAGCCTCCTGGCTCGATACTTGGAAAACCATTTTTTATCCTTGGATGGATATGCTTTGTCTTTTCTGTCATAGGATTCATACTAAGTATATTGTCTGCATTATTAATATTCTTTGATGAAATGTTTGTTGTATTAAGTGCAATTTTTGTTTTTTTTCCTATGTACATCTTTACGATAGGAGTATTTTTAATTGAAGTCTTTAAAGCCAAAGTATCCCATAACAAGTAGCGGTAACAGACTTGCAAAGGATAGATCGTGAAGAATAGGCGTTAAGTTTCTAGGATAGTTATGCCCTTTACTCCAATACACATGGGACCAGGCATCTTAATTAAAGCGCTTTTACAAAGTAGCTTTAGCTTAATGGTATTTGGCTGGACTCAAATTGTAATGGACATCCAGCCTTTGATCGTTCTAATAACCGGAGAAGGCCATCTTCATGGTTTTACTCATACATATGTTGGTGCTGTTCTTCTCGCAATTTTCTCTGCACTCACCGGCAAGTACTTCTCAGAACTTGGACTAAGAGTTCTTGGCATAGACAAATATCAACCGATTAGCATTGTTTGGTGGGTCGCCTTTCTAAGCGCATTTATCGGCAGCTTTAGTCACGTCTTTCTCGATAGTATTATGCACACTGACGTTGAGCCATTTTACCCCGTCACGCTCACTAATGATTTCCATGGTATGGTGTCAGTAACACTTTTACACAAGCTGTGCATGTACAGTGGGTTTGTTGGTGCGCTCATTTACTATGTCGTCAATTATCGAGCGTTCAAAACTTAACAAGGGCAAGGATCATACAAAAAACACCATTTTTACTCCACGGTGTTGCCGCCGAAAATATAAAATAAGCATTGGAATCTAATATGTTAAGGAAAATAGGTGAGCCTTCTCCTCCTAAAGGCTTAAAACTCAAACTGTTCAGGGCGCCTCTATATTTCTATCGTTTTAAGCTTGGCTTTCTCTTGGGTGAAAGATTTATCCATTTAAAACATTGGGGAAGAAAGTCAGGGAATTTGAAAGAAACGGTAATTGAAGTTATCGATCAAGATAAAACCAAAGGAAAGCTATACTCCGCATCAGGATTTGGTGAGAAGTCACAGTGGTTCAAGAATATTTCAGTTAACCATTCGGTCTTTGTTTGTATAAAAAATACAGAGTATAAAGCAACGGCAAGAGTCTTATCAGACGATGAAGCAACAGATGTGTTGTTAAGATATGTGAAGGCACATCCTAAATCAATAAAAGGGGTTGCGCGATTATCAGGCTATGAGATAGACGGATATGAACAAGATGTTATCGAGTTTAGTAAAATAATAAAAATAGTTGAGTTCACATTAGATGGAAGAACTTAATTATTGAATGTATCCCCCCGGCAGTTGACGCTGGAGTTAGCTGCAAAAAACTATCGAGGTACCATTGAATGTTTGATGAATATCCATTATTTGATAGCCATATGCATATCATAGATAAAAAGTTTCCTCTTATCCCGAATAATGGATACTTACCCCCTGAATTTGATTACAAAGAATATTTAAAAAAAATGGCCTCATATAAGTTATGTGGTGGGGTCGTTGTCTCAGGGTCGTTTCAAGCATTTGATCAAAGCTATCTAATTGAGGCTTTAAAAAATCTTGGTGAAAGATTTGTTGGTGTCACTCAACTTCCTGCCTGCGTATCTGATGAAGAAATATTACGCTTGAACAGCATCGGTATTAGAGCAATCCGGTTTAATTTAAAACGTGGAGGCTCAGAGGAAATCAAACACCTATCATCACTCGCTTCACGAGCTTATGAATTGGCCAATTGGCATGTAGAGCTATATGTCGATTCTAAAGAACTTAAAGATTTATACCCCACATTAATAACTTTGCCGTCTGTAAGTATCGATCATCTTGGTTTAAGCAAATCTGGCTTCAAGGTATTAACACAACTTGTCGAAAAAGGTGTTCGCGTGAAGGCAACGGGTTTCAGTCGTGTAGACTTTGATGTTGCCACTGCATTAAAAACGCTTTATATGGCCAACCCAAAATCATTAATGTTTGGTAGCGACCTCCCATCGACAAGAGCGCCACGCCCATATTCTAGTGATGACTTCATACTTGTAGCCGATACATTAGGTAAAGATGCAGCTATTAAGGTATTTAGTACAAATGCAATTGAGTTTTACAAACCAAATTCAGCTAACAAGTCAAGCAAGAGGGGCGCCGTCACCGGTGCCACTTCTTGAGGCGTTATGGCCATTGAGCATATGCAAATAATCCCAGGTATTGGAATTGGGGCAATTAGATTTGGAATTTCTGAGACTGATCTAATTGATAGCTTAGGTAAACCCGATGAAATCGATGAACTAGAGCACATTGAAGGAAATGACGATTGGTATCGAGAGCTCTATTACTATGACCTAAATTTATCTTTTTCATTTGAGAAAGAGCATGATTACAAATTAGGAGATATTTCAGTAAACGGAAAAGGACATAGCTTAGCTGGCCAGGATATATTCGGTTTTAATATAAAGTGGGCTAAAAAGTTTATTACTGACAACTTCTCTTATGAGATTATTTATGAAGACTGTACTTGGAATAAACCTGAAACAAGTGAATTATTATCCATTGATAAACTTGGCTTATCGCTATGGTTTACATCGGGGTTTTTAAGTGAAATTATTTGTACTTACTTATTTGAAGATGATAATGAAACTATCATTTGGCCAAAAAGTTCATGACAAGGCCAAGCAATCTGACTCCAAAAATTGTCACGCAGTGGAACTTGGTGTTATACGAGGGAATAGTTGAGAGTTATGGAAAGTGAATTTATTGGAGATTTAATTTTAGGTGCTGTTTATTCATTTATCGCACTGCTCATGGTTTATATGCTGTGGCGCGGGTTAACAAATGGAAAAAGAGCGGCTAATAATCAGTGCCCTCGTTGTGGCGTTGATCTTGAAAATCGAGAGACAAAACTAGTACGAGTAGGAAATGGTACAAAATTTGATGAGCATATAATGTGTTTAGAGTGTGCTGAAATTACTAAAACAGGTCCTAAGTGGCTTTGGGTAATGGTTATCACAACTTTAGTGGGTACTTTCATCATGATGGCAATCTTGGATTAATTGCAGACAACCGTAAAACCATACTTCCGAAATTTGTGGGCGGCGTTATATGTTGAGGAGAGAAATTTGAATAAATTAAAATGTAATATTTTATGTATGTTAGCAATATTAACCATTTCTGGCTGTTCATCTCAACAATGGGGTCAAGCTGTATATGACAGTTTGAAGACGACTGAGTGCACAAAGACTACTGGAGATCCCTACTGTAACTCTACAAAAAATCCAAATGAACGTTAGGTGTATAAGGGACATTACCCCCTATTCACTAAAACCTTGAAGTAGAAAATGTTGATGCGCTTTAGTAATATTTTCCACCATCCCTGGTGGTCATGCACTAATGCAGTGGGCGCAGGAGATGCAGGAACGGCCACCAGCGGATCTTTGAGCTAGGCAATGATTTTAACCTTGCCACCGCATTCACTGCATACGTCTATGTCAATTTCAAGCGAATCATTCAGGGTGAGAGCATTGCCAGTGTATCCCTATTCTTTCAGATAGATAATTGTGAATTAAACCCTCGTTGAACATAGATGAGAGTTACCTCGCCTGTATACACAAATAAACAGTCGAGACAGGGGGGATATGTAATGGGAATTATCCCATACCATAAACCAGCCTCACCCGTTACCACGATATATTTCGATTAAACCCGAACGTGCTAATAGTGGGTCGAGAAGCAACGCTTCGTTCATTGATGCAGTGATTATCACCTTGGTTTTGAAATCACAGAACACTTCATATCAAACGTCTATTTCATATGATGTACCGGTTTCACCGTAGCATATTCCATTGAAGAAAAATGGACATAAAAACCTGATACCTGACTATACTTTCCATATTTAGTATTGTTATTAACAAGGCCAGCTTAGAGTTCTATTCCTGAATTTTTTCCTCATACAGGAGCCCTTTGTTGAAAGAATGACATGAGGGCCATCCAATTTTGGCGATATTGAATATGAAAAATCTATTCACTCATTCCTTTAAGTTCTATCTTCTGCTTATTGTCACCTGTATGGGGCTTGGATTAGCGATAAAAAGCGTGGCCGATGAAAAAATAACCCTAAGGCTGTTAACCTGGGAAGGTTATGTGCCTGAGGATATGATTGTCGAATTCCAGCAGTATATTAAAAAGAAGTATGGGAAAACGGTCATCATCGATAGTCAGATTATGGAAGATATCAACGACATATTTGTACCCATACGCACCAAGCAGGCGGATATTTGGGTTGGCGGCGTACATATACTGGAAGACGGACGTTATCAATACATAAAAAACAAGCTGATCTTACCCCTCAACCTAGACAATATCCCCAACTTCAAATATATACCGGAACATATCAAGTCTCTTATTACGATTGATGGACAGGTCTATGCCATTCCCATTGCCTTCGGGCCTTTTGGCTTGGCGTACAATACCCAATACTTCAGTGAACCACCCACAAGCTGGAATGTATTGTGGGATGAAAAGTATAAAGGCAAATATTCAACCACGTCTAGCTTTGGCGATGTCAATATATTTATAACCGCGCTGGCGCTGGGATATGACAGGGATAAACTGGACGATTATAAAACCTTAAACAATCACGTCTTCAAAAATAAACTCAGAAAACTGGTAGAAAATGCACACTCTTTCTGGCCCGGTACCGATGAAGCTTTTCACTTAAGTGGATTACATCTAAGCACCTCCTGGGGGTTTTCTATTACCGGTTTAAATAAGCAGGGGGAAAACTGGAAATTAATAGACCCCGAGGAAGGCTCACCTTATTACACCGATATACAGGCGATTGGTTATAGCTTAAAAGATAAACCTTTGCAGAAAAAAATTGCCGAAGAATGGCTGAATTTTATTATCGGAAAACGCTTCCAGTCCGAGGTTATTGCCACGCGTTTATCGCTAATGCCTGTTGTTAACAATGTTATTGATACGTTGACTGAAGAACAGATTAAAGAAAAACACCTGAATGATCCAAACTATGCCAAAAAATATATCATTCCACTTCCGTCAGTAGACAACAAACGAGATAGAAACGGTTTGATAAAACTGTGGACGAAGGCAATGAAAGGCATTGAAATTAAAGAGCGAGAGAGGCCGTAAAGTTTTCTCTCCATCGCCTTGAAAAACATAATGGCCAATAAGAGTATGTTCAATAAAATTCGACATACATTAGCCTATCAGCTGCTAATCATTGTTTTTGCCATTTATTTTTTTATTTCGGTATCGATCACCCTGGGGCATATGGCGATGGAATACCGATCGGAGAAAGACCGGGTCATCAATGAGTTGACCTTGTTGCAGAAAGCCTTTGAAGGAGGTCTTTCAACATCGTTATTTGACCTGAATAATGAACAGCTTTGGTCAATTATTGAGGGTATCTATAACGTACCTATTCTAATCGGTATTAAAATTGAAGCTACCTCGTTACAGATACCGGTTGAAGCGGTTGCTTTTGGTAGCATCATTAACGCAGAAGGTATTCGTGTAGACATAGATAGGCAAGGCCGGCAACAAGTGAGTGATGAGTTAGTTGAATCCTTGATTCTACACAGTTTCCCGATTTTTCAGCCTGAAACCGATATCGCTATTGCCAGTGCCACCTTATATACCAGTGAGGCCGTCATTTTTTCAAATGTCAGGGACGGTTATATTCGTATCGTCATCAGTGCCATAGTAAAAACTTTTTCTCTCTGGGCCTTATTTTTATGGGCTGCCGGTGGCCGATTAAATAAACCGTTAAGGAAAATGGCAGCTGACGTTGCACAATTGAATCTGGATAGCCTTGATAAGGCCCAAATACATATTCAGACAAAATCCCATAATGAACTTAATATCCTCGTACAGGCCTTCAATGAAATGATTCAAAATCTTTCACAGGCACAAAAAAAACTCTATGACTATGCAGAAACCCTTGAACAGAAAAATCAGCAACTTCTGGAATTTAGCCTAGGCCTTGAAAACAAAGTGTCGGAGCGTACGCAAGAGCTTAAAAAAACGCTATCTCAACTGGAAGAGAAACATCATCAACTTGAAGCCGCCAATAAAGCAAAGTGCATATTTCTAGCCAATATGTCCCATGAAATCCGTACACCGTTAAACGCCATTTTAGGCTTTTCTGAGATGATGCAAATTGATTCCACATTACCGCAACAAGAGTTGCAGTACCTGGGCATTATAAATAAATCTGGAAATCACCTGCTGCAATTGATCAATGACGTATTGGAAATGTCAAAGATTGAAGCGGGACGTAGCGTAGTGACAATCAAAACCTGTGATTTTAAGGCCATATTGAAGAATGTCGAAAATATGTTTCGCATCGATGCTACCCGAAAAGGTTTGGATCTGATTTTTTACGGTGTTGATAAGCTGCCCGATGCGATTCAATGCGATGAGGGGAAAGTAAGACAAATCCTGGTAAACCTGCTGGGAAATGCGATTAAATTTACCCATGAGGGGCATATTTTTTGTCGAATACACTTCGATTTTTTTGAGATTGATGGGCTCAGTTTTGTTATCGATATTGAAGATACCGGAAAAGGCATTGGCAGGCATGAGATGCATAAAGTCTTTAGTTTATTTGAGCAAACCACATCGGGTATTTCAGAAAGAAATGGGACTGGCCTGGGGCTAGCGATTAGTCGTGAATATGCGCGTTTATTGCGCGGTGATATAAACTTCAGCAGTGAGCTGAATGTTGGCAGTGTATTTACTTTTACATTTAAGGCCAATCTGGGAAAAGCCTGCGAACTTCCCGATAAAACATTACCTATTTCGCATATAAAGAAACAAGAATCCGAGTTCAAAATTCTTATTGTCGATGATATTGAAGATAACTTGTTAATGCTGGAAAGCCTGTTAGTCCCTGTCGGTTTTTCTATTATCAAAGCGGATAATGGTTCTCAATGCATTGACATGTTCCATCAACATAAACCGAATCTGGTTTTAATGGATTTACGTATGCCCGAGCTTGATGGTTTTGAAACCATTGAGATAATAAGACGCGGTGACAAAATCACGCCCATCATAGCCGTATCGGCCAGCATGCTAAATGACGAACGCAAGAAGGCCCTGCACAAAGGTGCAAATGATTTTATGATGAAACCCATAGGTCGGGAGTCTTTACTGATGTTGATGGCAAAACATCTCTCTATCGAGTATGAAAAGGTTGGCCGTAGTGCTCGAATTTCAGACGCCTCTAACGATCAAACCGTAACAATGAGTGATCAAACACAGACGAACAGGATTCTTATCATTGATGATGTTAAGCCCAATCGATTATTACTGAGTACATTCCTTTGCAAAGAAGGCTTTCAATGTAAGGAAGCTGAAAATGGTGTTGAAGCGTTGAAGTTATTGCATGCATGGAACCCCGATTTTATGTTACTGGATTTGCATATGCCCGTCATGGATGGCTATGAGGTATTACAGCAACTACAGGCTTTGCCAAAACAGACACTCAAGCCCATCGTTTTTGCCCTGTCAGCCGATGAAGACAATCAAGAAAAAACAGATGAATTACTTAGCCTGGGCGCCTCAGCAGTCTTTTCTAAACCGGTTAAACTATCGTTATTGCTGGCGCATATTTTAGAATACAAGTCGGGGCATAACAGTGGTTTATAAATTTCTATTGCCGGATATATTAGAATAAAAAAATAATGATGGTTGAGTTCAAAGCAGCTCTTCAATAAAAATCCTTTAGGGCATGTATCTAGACGCTTTGGCGTGTTTTTTGTCATTGATACTGAAGGGCTGAAATATCCTCATTGCAGCCTAAGCAACTCGCTATTTATATTGAAAATGATCAGATTATTGTGGCCATACGCTGAATCCGTCTCTACCTATAGAGCCGATTCCAAAGCAGGAAGTGATATAGGCAAACGCTGAAAAAAACGATTTTTTTGGCTTAATAAACGAATCTTGCCCTGCACCGCCTTATCAATCAATTGAGTGCGATGATTTTCCATCACGGTATCTCCATGTCGATCAACAAAGGTAAATTTATTAATGCCCCTTACCTTGTTTGATAAACGTGCCTGCGAAAATTCATGGCCACTATCATCTAACATTTCTATACAGGCACCCGGTGCCAAAGCATCAAAACAATGGCTTAATTGTTGACGTAATTCACCGGTGATCATTGCGGCCTTCTTCCTGGCTTCATCGGCTTTTTGATGCGCCAATAAATGCTTAGCTTGGGCTTGATGCATGATCGCTTCCTGGCGTTTTAATTCTTGCATCGCTTCTTGATGTTGATGTAACTCTTCTTTGAGGCGATGCTGAATTTCATTTTCCGAACCAACACTGACATTAATCAATAATTCATCTAATAACTCGGAAAAAATCTGGTGGCAATAGTCTCGATGATTCAAACCTAAAACCTGGCGATAAGAAAGCTGCTCTGCAAATGCCTTGAAACTTAGCGTCATGCTTTTCTGGCCAATAAAATTACTGAATACAAGCTGATCAACCACATCCAGCTTGGCCACAATTTGACAACGCTTCACTTGATGATTGTTCTCGGTAAAAATAAACCACTGGCCTACTGATACCTTATTAATCTGGTCTAAGGTGTAGGGGCTGCTTACCGGTTTTATACAAGCTGATGGCACATTCAGTGCAATAAACTGTGCCGGCTGTAAACCAGTGCAAGTATCCCCTGCCGCGATTTTCAAAAAATCAAAATTGATTTGATCGATAAAAACCTGATAAGCCATTTTCGCCCACCCCTGCGCGGGTAAATGTTCATTACGCCATAACAGTTCAGCGGCCTCGTTTAAGTCCTCACAGAACGTCTTTAAACGTTGAGCCTGTAACGTATTCAAAGCCTTTATGCATGAGGGTTGATAATAATGCACCAGGGATAAAAGCCGACGCTTCCAGAGTGACCAAACCGATGTATCAATGCCTTCTTTTAACATGATAAATTTAAGTTCATTAAACAGGGTTTCCTGAATAAAATGAGCGACATTAACCGGCAACTGCTTATTATCTAGCAGCCGAATAAAAAAACGATTTAATTCGTCATGTACACTTTCAGCATGTAATCGACCCGATTCTGTATGCGCCAGGCGAGTGTTTAAAACATCAAAACGTTTTTTAAAACGATTAAGTCTAAGCTCACTACTCTCTAATAACTTTTCAAATTTTGTGCCGTCATCAAAGCATAAGGAATGGCCAATTGTGACAATTTTTTGATAGAGCTTTAAAAAATCGTCGCTATGAGAAGAGTAGTTATCCTGCCAACCCATCGCGTGTGCATGTAATATATTCACTAATTTTAATAAGGCATGATCACTGGTCCAAAAATCGGAATCCAGTATCGCACAAGAGAATAAAATCCCTTTAAGCGGCTGTATGATCGCGATGATTTTTTTATCCAATGGGCTGTGATTAAATAAACGCTCAACCATCTGTAGATTAAATCCCAGCTCTGCATTCAGCTGTCTGTTCATAGGTAAGCGGTGTTGGCTTAATGCCAACACGATAAGCTGACTCGTCTGATTGGGAGTATTGAATTCCATCTGTGCGAATGCACTGCCATAAGCGATACGCAGCGTTTGATCGGGAGCAACATCGCTGCCAGATTCAGCAAACATAAAATGGCGCTGAACAATGGCTTTAAATTGTTCTTTATCACCCGCTATGATGGCATTTTTAAGTAAAGATAAAGGCATAAATAACTCACAAAATCAGGCGAACATCATCACCGATGGGAAAAAAGGTGTTTAAAAGACCAGCCCTTAATAGTGAGAGCCAGCTCACACTTTATAGTTCACGTATCGTGCCAATGCCATCGAATAATGTTCATTCGTTTCATGCTGATATTTTTAGATTAAAAATGCTAAACGTTATCCATTAAACATTCATAACGAGCCATTTTTTTATTTATATGCACGCTTTATAGCCATCAGGCTTAAGCCTTCCTACCCATTAGGCCGATACAAAACCGCTCTTTAGCACCGTAATATTAACGCCATCAACAGTATCAATGCTGACGTTATAGGAACGGGATCGTTTATGAAATATCGCAATATTTATCTTTCCATGATGATGAGTTCAAGCCTGATTTTATCGGCCTGTGGAGGAACCGGAGAAGACGGTGCTATTACCAACAATGATATTAATAATGCCATCGATAACGTACAAGATGCGATTAATGATAATAATGAAACGGATAACACGGCAACCGAAACGGCTACTGAAACGGCTACTGAAACAGAAACCGGCACAGGCACGGGCAGCTCAAATAATGATGGCACAGAAACAACCGTAAACTTGGCACAATTACAAAGCCCAAGCCCTGGAAGTACACTAAAAAGCCATAGTATTACATTTAGCCCTTCAAGCAACGATGCCAAGATGTGGTTGGATATTGGTAGCACTAAAGGTGCTGAAAATATTTACAACCAGGGTATTTCAGGTGCTATCACCGTAAACAATATTCCGCTTAACGGTGCATCGGTTTTTGTCACGTTATGGACCCAAATCGATAACGAATGGGAAAAGGAAGAATATCAGTTTAATACCATAAAACAAGAAACTGAAACTGAAACAGAGACTGAGACAGAGACAGAGACAGAGACAGAGACAGAGACTGAAACAGAGACTGAGACAGAGACACAAATCAGTAGTGCTAATCAGCCACCGTTAGCCATGAATATCGCCTATGTGATCAAAGCCGGCACACAATATTCGGCCCAATTACAGGCCGATGATATAGAAGAAGATGACTTAAGTTTTGAAATTGTCTCCGCCCCCCAAAAAGGTAATATCAACTTAAACAGCAGCAGCGGTGAATTTATTTACCAATCCAACAGCAACACTCAAACACGTGATAGCGATACGTTTTCCTACCGTGTTTTTGATGGTGAAAATTATTCCAATACCGCCACCATCACCATGCGCAGTTCTGAACATGCAGGTGTAACAATGCAGGGCCGAACCGATGGTATTGGCGCAGATTTAGTGATTGTTGCCGAAGGTTTTACTGCAGGTGAAATGCACAAGTTTAATCAGGCTGTTGATGATTATATTGAGTTTATGTTCTCTTATGAAAGCGAGTTTAAAAACCATAAAAAAGCCTGGAACATTCACCGCCTGAATCTGGTTTCACAGCAATCCGGTGCCGATAATAGTAATGGTAATAACCAGGTGGATACGGCGCTGGATGCGTATTTTAACTGTAGTAATATCGACCGATTGTTATGCCTTAATACCAGCAAAACCTTCACCGCGGTCAATCAGGCTTTCCCACAATGGGATAATATTTTGGTTATCGTTAATTCAACCAAATACGGTGGTGCAGGATACGGCGCAGGTATTGGCACGGTGTCTCTTACCGGCGCAGCCAAAGATGTTGGCATTCACGAGATGGGGCATAGCTTTGCCGGCTTAGCGGATGAATATACCTACGGAAAATCATCTGCTGTAACCCGCGAACCTTCGGCTGCGAATGTCACGATTAATAATAACGCCAACTCGGTTAAATGGAAACACTGGATAGGTACAGGCACGGGTGCTAGCAGCATAGGTTTATTTGAAGGTGGCCAATACCGTAGCAGCGGTGTATGGCGACCCACGGATAACTCTATTATGCGTTCTTTGGGTCAGCCTTTTCATGCGGTTAACAAAGAAGGCTGGACATTATCGCTTTATGAACACGGCGGGGTTTACCTCAGTAAAATGCCTGTGATGGATAACGTCGTTCAACAACAACATGCCAGCACCCTGTTTAAAGTCGACACGGTGATGGGAGAAGGTGCACAACAACTACGCTGGTTTATCAATGGCCAGGAACAAATCACTCTACAGGATAAAACCCGGGTGGAACTGGGGGCAGATCAAAGCCGCAACTATGAAGTAAAAGTTGAAATTAGCGATAAAACCCAGACCATTCGACATGATCCGTTAAACCATTCGTCAGACACCATCACATGGCAGGTTTCTGTGAATTAGTTTTCAAAAAAACATCACTAAGCAGCTAAACTTATAAATAATACACAGGTTTACCATGATGAAAATTTTTACTCGCCAAAACCTATTAAACGTTTTATGTAGCACCCTTTTCAGTGTTTCGGTATTTGCAGCGCCTCCTGAAGTGTCTTCTCAACAGGAAAAATCGGCAGCGCCCATAGAAAGTGAGGCCAACAAAACCCTGATGTTACAGGTCGCTTATAGCGATAACAGTTATCACATTATTGATGCATGGGTATTAAATGAAAAACTGCCAGAAACAAAATCCATAAGCACTAATGCTCAAGATTTGGTGTTTATACTAAAAAACCAGTCCGGTGAAATGATGGGCCAGGGGCGTATCAATAACCCGAATATACTCAGAGGCATTTTAGCCGAAGAATACGATGGAGAAAGCCATAGCCAACAGGCATTACAAGAATCAGTTTTTGTGCTGCGCTACCCCTATACCGAAGGCATGCAAGTGCTTTCGTTGATGAAAGCCGAAAACTTGATCAACCAATTCTCATCACGTGGTAAAAATAACGCTAAGACGGCAGCTAGCATTGAACTTAATTTTTCCTCACAGCTTAAATCCCGTGATTAGGTGACGTTATTACATGATTAAGACAAAGGTAAGAGAGCTTCTAAAAAAATCTTAATCTGTTTCATGATGCATATTAGGTCTAAGGCTAATGATTTTTTTGTGAAATTAAATGGCATTATATTTTGAGTTTGTTTAAGCCTGCTATTATTAATAAAGGTTTCGCTCTTCAGCTTATCACTAGGAGAAGGTAACAATGAATTCACTGACCCCAAGAGAACAAATTAATAAAATTCAGTTATTACGCCAGAGTTGGTATCAACCCACAAATGAAGAAAAGAAGGCCAGTAAGAGAGTTCAAGCACATCAGCGCCTTGATGAGTTAAATGCAAAGTTTCATCAAGTTGCGTTAAAACGAATTCAGTCACTTAGCCATTAAACTTTATGCCTGCTTTAGTCATTCTAGGAGCAGCTTCTAGAATGACGCAGTCATTGCCGGTATAAATATCAACTCCCCTTCCCGTTATTCCTATTCACTTTTAAAACAGATGAAATATAGCACTTAGGATTATTGGACTAAGACATCCCTACACATCATCATAACAAACTTATTTTATGCCGATAAATTAATCAGGAAAATAATCATGAGCCTTTGGGGTATTGGCATCGGTGCAAGATTGGGTTTTGAAACCTCGTTGATCAGTTCTATCTCCGATCAATTCTCCGTCAATTTTGTTTGGGATCACTGCGGAGATAGCGGTTTTCTCTATACACAGGAACCCGAAGTTGAATCGGGTTGGCAGCTGCAAGCACCGGTGATTAGCGCAATTAATATCCGATTGATGACAGGTCATTCGCTGCTAAAATTTGGCGCAGCAAGAATCAGTAATTTAAACGGTTGGACCATAGGCGATAATATCGATGTAAAATGCATTGCAGACACACAGGCAAGCATGGATATCAGCAATTCGGGTTTGGTTGTAACCACTGTAGGTTTTGGCTTTACCAATAGCATAGGCACAGCCGTAGGTTTACATGCTAGAAAAAGCTGGCTTAAACCTTTATATATCAGCAGAAAAAATGATAACAGCAGCTACTTGAAAAAATCCTTTAATACATTTCTCCCCATTCCGGCCGCCTCTTTAAGCTTTATTCATGCTATGAAATTATTACAATCACAAAATCGCCTACCACTTGCTCACCATGTTTAAATAGCAAAACTTTTCACGGTATCTTGCAAGGTTTGCAACAAGCTCACCGCGGCATCAAGATCACTTTCTCGGCTCACCACCGATTCAATATTTAAACCCAGGGGCACCTCAAGATCTTGGCAAGCTTGCAAAATGGCGCTTAGGTTTTCCTGGCAGACTTCAATCGATTCCTGCAGCGGCGTTGCTGAACCAATAATGCGCAGGGCGATATCATCGGGTACCGCAACCCCTAACCAACGAATAAAGGCCAGGGCTTTTTCCCCGCCACAGGGTGAAAACGTTAAAATAATGCGCTTGGGTTTTACACCTTCTTGCTGGCAAACCAGGGCATAATCGTTGATTAAATCTATCGTCAGCTGGGCATCATAAACCGCTTGGGAGACAAAAAAATCACAACCTGCCGCACTCTTGTGTAATAGACGCTGTGGTTCATCCTGTTTATTATGATGGCGTTCGGCAATGGTCACCGCACCGGCAATAAAGGGACCATCTTGCGCCGCTAATAGCTGATAAGCCTGCATAATCGATAACGGGGTTTCTAATGCCGAAGAAGGGCTGCCTACCAACACCAGATTGTTAATTTTATATTCATTGAGGCTCATATTCAGCCACTGCTGAAAAGCCTCTGCATCGGTTTGCGCAACACAGTGATAGGCAATAACCGCCTGGGCGGATTTATCCTGCAGCAGTTTGGCATATAGAATCGTGTCATGGTGTTTTTTATACGGGAAAGGTCGGGCAGTCTCGATGCGGCAGCTTTCATCCTGAATATCATAAACAATCAAGCCATCATATTGCAGCGGCTGTAGTTTTTTCAACCATTGATCGGCGTAGGCCGATAACTCAGATGCGCTTATATTAAGCGAAGGTGGCGTCGTCGAAAACAGATAAATCATAGGCTGATCTGATCTTAGCTGCTGACCAAAATCAATAACCATTATAATCTCCCCTGTTTTTTTAATCTTTTTATCACGTGTGTATGGTAGGCCCTGGCAAGATGTGGTTTTAATAAGGGCATAGCTAAAAGTGCGGCCAACGGTTTTAGCCAGAACACCCTTTGCATCAAGATAATATAGGCATCCAACTCTGATTTGATCGCCCCTGCATATTCTTCGCTATTATCGATACGAATATGTAATTCGGTTAACGCCAGTTGAGGATCGATACCTAAGGCTTTTAATTCGTCATCTTTGCCCGTGATATCAAACCAGCTAATATTTTGAGATCGCTTGCCCGCCAAGCGGCTATACATCTGCCTGTCTCGCACACAGCTGGGACAGGCACCATCGTAATATACACAGATTTTCCCCGTGTACATTGGATTGCTTGCATCGTTTTGAGCATTGGATCTGATGGCTTAGTACCTTCACAGGAGAGATAGTCTATTTATAGTTTAGGCTATGACAGAAGGCTTAAACTTTCTACTAAACAAACAAAAATAAAGACCATTAAAAAAGAGCCACAACCGTGGATCTAGGGGTATACGGCAGGTTTATAACCCGCATTACATTTCGGTACGACCTGGGCCTAATAATGGGCAGAGAAAATATTTATCCCCAACATCCATCATTTCATCCCCATTTATATCAATCCACCAGCGGCCACCATAATGGCCCACTTCCCTGGGACCAAACTCGGTAGAAAGCCCGTTTTCACCAGGGATGAGTTGTTGGAATTTACCGTTCGCAGGTAAGGGATCAGCAACCACGATGGAGTCATAATACGGCGGTGGATAATAGTGCGGTTTTAGCTTTCATCTCAACCTCCTCATTTCGGTAAGTGGTAATTACAGTTTTTCAGGTAAAAATCACAAACACTTCACAGAAATGTCACACGTTTATAACAAACGGATTTTTCAACAAAAATCAAAAAACAGGTCACAAAACATTGCTTTGTGGCCAGCAGAAATACAAAATCAAAATATAAATTCTAATAACAAAATCCGCATGCCTATATTCCCTAGAGTTATACCGTTAACCGCCCAATATTGTTTGAGCCTGCTTACGATCTTTTCCACCGTAAGCTATGCAGAGCCCATCATGGAAGTGGGTGCAGGCATAGGCAGTTTTATTCTGCCGCATTATTTAGGTGCTGATCAGCAAAGCCAATACACAATACCGATTCCCTATATTATCTATAGAGGTGATTTAATTAATGCCGATAGTGACGGTTTCCAGGGTTTTATCTATAACAGTGAAAGGCTGGATCTACGTTTAAGTTTTAGCGGTGCACTGCCAGTTAACAGTGAAGATAATGATACCAGAGCCGGCATGGATGATCTGGATTTAATGGCCGAAGTAGGCCCCAGCCTGGAATACCAGTTGTTTAATGATAACAACCATCTATTACGTTTGGATTTTCCTATTCGAGCCGCCTTTACGCTGGGTTCACCTTTTATGCATTATCAGGGCTGGACCACCAATCCCGGTTTTTACCATCAATACGATAGGGGTAAATTAAGCATTCAAAGCAATGTTGGAGTGGTCATCAGTAATAAAAAATACCACAGCTATATCTATGATGTGCAAGAGCACGAAGTCACCGACGACAGGGCATTTTATCAATCGATTGGCGGTTTTACCGCAGGGCGCATCGCCATATCGGCCAAATACCAGCTTAACAACTTAGTTTTTGGTGGCACTGTACGTTATTTTAATCTTAATCATGCTCAGAATAACGCTAGCCCGTTGATGAAAAAGAATACATATACCTCGTTTGGTTTATATATCTCGTGGATATTTTTTCAATCAGAAGCACAGCAAAGAATCATACAACTTCCTCATGATTAATTTTTTAATGGGACTGTAACACTTCCAATAGTTAATTATCCCCCCTAAAATCCTCACACCCCTCTTATACAAACTGTTAGAAACCTAACCGCGCGGCACTGTAGATAGGTTAAGATGTATACTCAATTCAATATTTTGATTTCTGATTAAAATCATCGATTAAATTAAAAAACTGAGACTTTTTGTATTATTTACAAGTAGTTAGCAATCCTCCTGCATTAAAACATCCTTTATTTTGATCAAAAAACAAACTTATTTTATCAACACTGAACAAATTGAGGCTGTTCAGGTATAATCGCCGGCATGAAAACGCCAAAGAAAATTCTCCCCCTAATCGAAGACGGCATCATTGATGAAGTTCTTTCGCAATTAATGAGCGGCAAAGAAGCCACCGTATACACCGTGCGGTGTGGTGACGAAGTGCGCTGCGCCAAGGTTTATAAGGATGCGGTTAAACGCAGCTTTAAAAAAGCCTCCCAATATACCGAAGGTAAAAAAGTCAGAAATAGCCGCCGCCAACGTGCGATGGAAAAAGGCTCTAAGTTTGGCCGTAAACAACAGGAAGAAATTTGGCATAACGCCGAAGTGGATGCACTGTACAAGCTGGATAACGCCGGTGTACGTGTACCCAAGCCTTATGGCTGCTTTGATGGTGTGTTATTAATGGAGCTGGTCACCGATGTGGATGGTGATGTTGCGCCACGCCTAAACGATGTAGGCATGGACGCCGAAGAAGCGATTGAAGACCACGCCACCGTGATGGAATACATCAAGCTGATGTTGAGTGTTGGCATTATTCACGGCGATTTATCCGAGTTTAATGTACTGGTAGACAGCTATGGCCCGGTTATCATCGATCTGCCACAGGCGGTAGATGCCTCAGCCAATAACCATGCCTTTTCTATGTTAAAACGTGATGTAGACAATATGAGCAACTACTATGGCCAGTTTGCCCCGCAATTAAAAAACACCCGTTACGCTGAAGAAATGTGGGCCTTATATGAAGAAGGTGAACTGGATGAAAACAGTGTCTTAACCGGAGAATTTGCAGCCAATGAAGACGAAGCGGACGTAGATGCGGTATTGGACGAAATAAAAGCGATTATGGCCGACGAAGAAGACCGTAAACAACGGGTTGCCGAGGCTGAAGCCGAAGATTATTAACCAACAGACTTAATCAATAAATACGCTGGAGGCGGTTATTAAACCTCTGGCGATATCGAGTTTTTCCTGTAAAAGTTCTGGTGCTATACCCAGCTGTACCAAAGCCAGTGGCGATAAAGCAAACACAATTTGTGCATTCTCCCCGCCCTGCTCTACCCCTTCATCAATCATTTTTGCCAAGAAGATAATTACCGCTAATTGTGAGAGCGGCTGTCTATCCATAGGCTTGGATTGAACTAATAAAGCCTGCTGAAATACAACCGGAAAATTCCAATGTTCGGCTAATGCCGACGCCATATCATCATGGGTAAAACCCAGATGACTGTATTCAATATGTAACCGTTCACCACCATGACTGACCAGCGTTTCGATCTCACCCGCTTTATCGGGGTAGAGTAAATGAATCGCCAGAATGCCGATACTGTGCATCATACCGCAGGTAAAGGCTTCATCGGCATCCACATCACTGAAGGAACACAGCCACTTGCACAGTGCGGCGACCCTGAAACTGTTTTTCCAGAATGCCTTAAGATCAAAATCTACAGGAGACTTAAAGGCCGAAACAAAACCTGCGGCTAAAACAATGGAACGTACGGTGTTTAAACCCAAACGCACCACTGCCTCATTGGCGCTAGAGATATTTCTTGTGCCGCCATATAAAGGTGAATTAGCCACACGAATCACTTTAGCTAAAATCACCGGGTCTTGAGAAATCTGCGTGGCAAGATCAGCCATATCCACATCCTGATTATTCAGAGACTGAATCAGCTGCTGCACCACTTTTGGAATTTTAGGCAACTTGTCCGTATCAACATCAATATCTGTTAAAACCATTGCAGATCACCTTGGCTATATCACAAAAACCTGTTTTTTAATCATAGTGCAAGGCCATAAAAATCGCCTCCACCTGCGATTAATCGGAAGAAAAACTACATGAATTTTAATCCTACACCCTGGTTTTCTATACGCACTACAGACATTTTTACGAGTGGGGCGTCTCCTTCCCCAAAAGCCATCACCTGTACTTTAAACTCTTCTTGTAAGTTGAATTGATTAGCATTTTGACAAACGAAATACAGGCCGCCATCGGAGATATCAGCGGTATGTACCACTACATCACCTAAAACCGGATGCATGATTTTGACCGGCACCTGCAATAAGGTGCGAATCGATAGACGTTTATTCTGTACCGAGGCCATCATTTATACCCACGGTAAAAGGCCTGCCTATCAAAAGCAGGCCAGAGGAAAACCGTGATTAATCATTAAAAACACGATTCAGTAAGTCCATACTTCTGGCCCAGGAATCTTCGGCCGCAGGTCGATTATATTGCAAAGGCATTTTAAATTTTTCCCCCACCGCATCGGCTCCGGGATTGGTAAATGAATGTTTCACATCCTTGTACACCTGCAGATCAAAATCGACGTTGGCGCTAAACATCTCATCGGCAAAGGCAATCACTTGCTCTTTAGGTGCAAAAGGATCTGCACCACCGGTAAAGGCCATCACCTTAGCCTTAATCTGCGGGCTTTGCCCTGCTTTTAAATTAGACGAAAGGTTGCCATGGAAACTGATAACCGCATCCAAGTCGCTGCCGATTCGGGCCATATGCAAAGCAATGGCCCCCCCGAAGCAGTAACCCATCGCCGCAATTTGGCCTTTTTTTGTCATTTTGTGGTTATTAAGCAGGTCATAGGCGGTATTAAAGCGTTTTTCTGCCGCCGGCATATTATCGAAGACAGCCATCATAAAGGTCTTTGCATTATCGGGATGATCGGCAATATTGCCTTTACCATACATATCCAACGCCAACGCGGTGTAACCTTCTTTAGCCAGTGCTTCGGCACGATGTCGGGCAAAGTCATTATGTCCCCACCATTCATGCACAATTAAAACACCCGGGCGTTTGCCTTTTGTATTGTCGTAGGCAATAAAACCGCTGAAGTCTTTGCCGTCAACCTGATATGTCACAGCTTCGGTGACAACTTTTGCCTGGGCATGTAATGCCATCAGAGCTAATAAGGTGAATAAACCTTTTTTAAACGTGAGCATGAAAATTCCTTTGCTGATCTGGCTTTTATATGTAAACCATACAATCTAACGAATTAAATATATCTAATCCATGAATTGATAGAGTTTATTCTGATGATTCAGAATATTTTCCAATAGCCAGGTCCGTATATATGATATTTTCTTGTGCTTGTTGCAAAGGTATTCGGGTTGATTTTTGCAGATCTAAAATCCATAAGCCGTAACGTGATGCCGCATCGGATATATCTGAATCATCACTACAAAAGCTAAAGATACCGTTCGTTTTTTGCACCAGGCAATCACTCCAGCTGATCAATAAACGGTTGGTATTATCACCGTAAGGTATAACAGAGCTATACCACCCGGTTAAAGAAACCCCATCAATACTCATATCAGAAGTGGTATGTTCAGAGGCTATCAAGCCGGTTTTAAATTCCCCGCCATCCACTGTACTGGATAGATTAAATACACTCTCAAGCTCAAATAAACGAATTAGACCACCTAAAATATCATGGCTAAAACTTTGCCAAACCGAATACAGAAACTCGCCATCTTCACTTTTTACAAAACCCATAAATTGCTGTGTAGCCGCATTAAAATCGCTAAATAAATGATGTTCATGATAGGTCTTGAAGCCTTGTCCATCCTCTTGCACAAAGGCTAAATCATAGGTTTTAACAGACTCTTCAAATTCAATCGCCCTGATTGATTTTGACCTGGCCGCTTGCTCAACGGTACAAGTTAACTCCATAGAGGTTTCAAATGTAAATTGAGATTTGGATGTATGCCGCTCGGCAAAAAACAATGCAAACGTTAAGGTTTCACCTATATTTATTTTTTTCTCAAGTTTTTGTGCATCCGTTAATGCATCATCATTATCTACCGCATTATTAAATTGTGTGACAAAACCATCTTTGAAAACATTATCCACATCATCAAAATAATCATCCATATTAACGGTTTGTTCAATGGCACCATGCACACCACCTATATCAATTGCCCTATAGCCGTTGATAAACAAATACAGATCATCATCACCAGAAAACTGGAAGGTTTCCCCGCCCGTATAAGTAAATAACAGATTTATCTCCATCGTAAAGTGGAAGTTTTTATCGGTGCCAGTTTCCCAACCATCCGGGCAAGTATTACCTGTACCAATTTCTCCTGGGCAGAAAGTATAAGGATAATGCTCAACCTCAGTTTCACCTGGCAGCATCATGCCAACATCATTAATCGGGAAGAAATCGAAATCTTCAAATACCCACAACTGCCTGGCTTCATCAAAATCCATCGTTAACGTGACGGTTTCAATTTTTTGATTGATTGTGGCTTTATCTCTATACCAATCATCAAATGATGCCGCACTTTCTACCGTAATATGGCTGATAGCATCGTTATAAACCGGCTTACCCTCGGCATCTAACCATAACTCGGTGATATCATCTTCAGCCGTATTTCCAGCTTCAAAATCGACATGGGTTGATAAAAAGTCTCTGATAACGGTGGGTATCGTGCGTTTATCATCACGTGTCACATCACAAACATCGGGTATACCCAACACACTGATCTGAACTTCGGCTGAATCACAAAGCCCAAATTCATCACAAATCTGATATTGGAAGCTATCAGTACCGGTAAAATCATTATTGGGTGTATAAGTGAAATCACCCGATGACTGGATATCCACAACGCCATTGATGGGGGAGACTATAGGGAAGGCATCAGCGGTTAATTCATCACCGTCAGCATCAAAGTCATTCTCCATAAAATTGTCCATCAGCGCGGTATTAACATCCACACCAAATTGATCATCAATGGCAACAGGCGCTGAGTTTTCAACACCGGTATCCGTGCCAGTATCAGTATCGGTTTCTGTGCCGGTATCGGTTTGTGTATCCGTATCGGTTTGGGTATCCGTGTCGGTTTGAGTATCCGTATCGGTTTGGGTGCCAGTATCGGTTTGTGTGCCAGTATCCGTTTGTGTGCCA
>JABSRQ010000088.1 GCA_013215055.1 Pseudomonadales bacterium
ACCGGCGATGGTATCAAAATCAGAATCATCCAGTTGGGCTTCGAAGTGCTCGTTAAAGTCTTCAATGGTCAGATGGGCCTTTATGATGTAATCGCCATCACCAATTTGTTTGATGGGGGCGTCTTGCTCCACATCAAATTCATCTTCAATCTCACCGACGATCTCTTCTAAAACATCTTCTATCGTGATTAACCCCGACACGCTGCCATATTCGTCGATTACAATGGCCATATGATTGCGGGTTTCGCGGAAGCTTTTTAACATTTTATTTAAACGTTTGCTTTCCGGCACCTTATAAACCGGGCGCATATAGCGGCTCAGTTCAAATGTGTCGTTACTGGTATCGATGATTAGCGGTAATAAATCTTTGGCGTGTAAAATACCCAAAATATCATCGGGTGTCTCACCAAAAACCGGGAAGCGGCTATGGCCAGATTTAATCAGATTGGTAAGTAGTTGCTGCAAGTTTTCTTGATGGGACACCATGATGATCTGTGAACGTGGCACCATCACATCACTGACTTGCAGTTCGGAGACTTCCATCGCACCTTCGATGATGTTGAACTCATCATTACCCAATATTTTATTGGCGCGGGCTATTGCCAGAAGTTCGTTAACTTCTTCTCGGGTTCTGGGGGTAGAGCTAAATAGTTCACTGATTTTATCGATCCAGGATCGATTGTCCCCTGGATCGTTATCTGATCGATCTTCGCTGCTCATTGATGTTTTTTTGTTGCCTCAGTTGTTAGATACATGAATAAGGATTGTTATAGCCTAAACCGATTAACACCTCGGTTTCAAGTGCTTCCATCAATTCTGCTTCGAAGTCGACAATATGGTCATGGCCTAACAAGTGCAGAATACTATGGATGGTCATATGGGCCCAATGAGATTCTGCTGTTTTTCCCTGTTCCGCGGCCTCGTCTGCAACGACTTTGGCACAGATAACGATATCGCCTAATAGCGGGATTTGCATCTCCGCGGGGAAGTCTGTGGGCAGAGACAGCACATTGGTGGGGCTGTCTTTTTGTCGATAAGCCAGGTTTAAAGCCTGGATCTCTGCACAGCTGCAGATACGTAAGCTGATTTCGGCTTCATCTTTGCTGTATGTGTCGGCGTTTAAGGCTGCTTGAATCCAGGATTCAAATTGATCCTGAGTGGGTATTAAACCCGTGAATTCATCCTTCAGATCATCGGCTATCTGGCTATCTAGCGTAAGTATGGTCATTGGGTTTAATCGGTATGCCTTAACGGGGTGATTTTTCTACCCGCTTTTTCGGCTGCTTTTTCTTCGGCTTTATCGGCGCTTTCATAAGCATCAACAATACGGGCGACCAGCGGGTGGCGCACGATATCTTTGGTACCAAAATGGGTGAAACTGATACCGTTAACACCATCAAGGATATCGATGACATGGCGCAGGCCCGATTTGGTGCCGCGGGGAAGATCCACCTGGGTAATATCGCCGGTGATCACTGCGGTTGAGCCAAAGCCGATACGGGTCAGGAACATCTTCATTTGTTCGCGCGTGGTATTTTGGCTTTCATCAAGGATGATATAGGCATTGTTTAATGTGCGACCACGCATATAAGCCAGCGGGGCCACTTCGATGATATTGCGTTCAATCAGTTTGTCGACACGTTCAAAACCAATCATCTCGTATAGCGCATCATACAGCGGGCGCAGATAGGGATCGACTTTCTGGGATAAATCACCGGGTAAAAAGCCCAGTTTTTCACCGGCTTCAACGGCTGGGCGTACCAGCAATATACGTTGCACCTGTTCTTTTTCCAGCGCTTCAACGGCACAGGCGACGGCTAAATAGGTTTTACCGGTACCCGCGGGGCCTACACCGAAGTTGATATCGTTGCTGCGGATTTCCTGCACGTATTTTTGCTGGTTTAATCCCCTGGGTTTAATTAACTCTCGGCGTGTGCGAATGCTGTTGATGGGTGAGACGTTATTGTTTTTCTGCTGAATATGGGTGGCGGCATTGCCTTCGATGATTTCATTGAGGCTGGATTCACTTAAGCTTAAATGCAGCGCTTCGGGATCTAATTCGGCCCCTTGTTGTACTTCGGCGTAGATAAATTGCAACACCGCTTCACAGGCTGCGATGGTTTCATCCGTGCCTTTGATTAAAAATTGATTACCCCTATTGGCAATACTGACATCGAGACGTTGTTCAATTTGGCGAATATGAATGTCTTTTTCACCACAGAGCGTGGCTAAGTCACGGGGGAAGTTCGGTTCCAGGGCCAGGGTTTTTTGGCTTAACGTGCTGGCGAGTTCTTCGGGTGTTTCATTGTCAATATGTGACAAAGGGGCGGTTCCTCTTTATTACGGCTTATTACACAAGCTGCTTTAATGTTTAAAACAGCCTGTGTCTTTAATTATAGTCTGCCTGCGAGTTATGTGGTTTCACCACAGATAAAAATACCCCGTAAGGAATTTGGCAGCGCTTCGGTGACTTCTACATCGCAAAAGCCTCCAATTAAGCTGTGATCATCGCAGGAGAAGTTCACCACCCTGTTGTTTTCGGTGCGCCCCTGTAATTGGCCAGGATCTTTCTTGGATAGACCTGTGATTAAAATCGTTTGTCGGCTGCCAACCATCTTGCGGCTGATAGCCATAGACTGTTGATTGATACGCTCTTGCAGAATCTTTAAACGCTTTTTCTTCACGTCCATTTCCGTATCATCAGGTAAATCAGCAGCTGGCGTGCCAGGGCGAGCCGAATAGATAAAACTGAAGCTTAGATCAAAACCAATATCGGCAATCAGATTCATGGTCTGTTCAAAGTCTGCATCCGACTCACCCGGGAAACCCACAATAAAATCTGAAGAGAAACTCATCTTCGGGCGAATTTTCTTTAATTTACGTAACTTGGCTTTGTATTCCAATGTGGTGTGATTACGTTTCATCGCCGCTAATATGCGGTCGGAACCACTTTGTACCGGTAAATGTAGATGATCAACCAGCTCTGGCACGGTTTCATAGGCTGCGATTAACGCATCGGAAAACTCTACCGGGTGGCTGGTGGTATAGCGGATTCTATCGATACCGGGAATACGCGCCACATAATGCACTAATTCGGCAAAATCGATGATCTCTCCTTCGCTGTTTTCACCGCGATAAGCATTGACGTTTTGGCCCAGCATATTCACTTCACGTACACCTTGATCGGCTAATACGGCAATCTCGGTTAACACATCATCCAGTCGGCGTGAGACTTCTTCACCACGGGTATAAGGCACGACACAGAACGTGCAGTATTTGCTGCAGCCTTCCATGATGGATACAAAGGCGGAAGGGCCATCTTTTTTAGGATCTGGCAGTCTATCGAATTTTTCCACTTCCGGGAAGCTGATATCCACAATGGTGGGTGCTGATTTCTCTTTAGAGGCGTCGATCATTTCGGGTAGGCGGTGCAAGGTTTGTGGACCAAAGATGACATCGACAAAAGGAGCTCGTTTGCTGATTGCTGCACCTTCTTGGGAGGCAACACAGCCACCAACACCGATAACCAGATCAGGTTTTTTATCTTTAAGTCTTTTCCAGCGACCTAGCTCATGGAAAACTTTTTCCTGAGCTTTTTCACGGATAGAACAGGTGTTTAATAGAATAACATCGGCTTCGTTGACGTCATCGGTTTTGACCAATTGATGAGATTCACCCAAAAGATCTGCCATACGCGTAGAATCGTATTCATTCATTTGGCAGCCGTGGGTTTTAATAAATAGTTTCTTGATAGACTTCTCAGACATGAACGCTAAAACTCGAATTGATCAAAAAATGGTCGCTCATTATACAGCGCTATGAGGCTCCTGCCCAGAGTAAGAAAGCAGCTAAAACTGTAAATTCTGCTCTTTACTGGGTAATATAGATTTTTTTTAATACTGATGTGAATATGGCTGACAATACAAGCACCTCTTCAGGCAAGGCACAGCAAGTCTTTAAGATCATTTTCTATAATGATAATGAGCTTTTTGAAGTGTATGCAAGACAAATATTTAATAGTGATTTATACGGTTTTATTGAAATCGAAGAGCTGTTATTTGGTGAAAAAACCCAAATTGTTGTAGATCCCAGTGAAGAAAAACTCAAAGCCGAGTTTGCCGGCGTCAAACGCAGCTATATTCCGCAACACAGCATTGTGCGTATCGATGAGGTTGAAAAACTGGGAGTGGTAAGAGTTTCCGATGTTAAAACTCAGGGTAATGTGGCTACTTTTCCGGTCGGTGGCAACTTAAAATAAAATGCGTTTATTGCATAGCGCCTGCCACGCGGATGTGGATGCCCGCAACCCGTCACAATTTAATCGCAAGGCCGCCAGGGCGATTGTGCTCAGAGGGCAGTCGATTCTTCTGTTATATACCCAGCGTTATCATGATTATTCCCTGCCAGGTGGTGGCGTTGATGAGGATGAGGCCTTGGAAGCCGGGTTGATTCGAGAGCTGCAAGAAGAAACCGGTGCCCAGAATATTCAAAATATACAAGCCTTTGGTGAATACGAAGAATTTAGGCCGTGGTATAAAGCCGATTTCGATGTGATGCATATGCAATCGTATTGTTTTACCTGCCATATCGATGATGAGCTGCAGGCGACTCAGCTGGAAGATTATGAAATACACAATGGCATGTCAGCGGTATGGATCAATATCCATGAGGCGATAGCGCATAATGAAGCCACGATAGCCGGTAGTGATAAAAAAGGCATGTCGGTAGAGCGTGAAACCTTTTTACTGCACAAGATTGTTGCAGAGCTGTTATAGCCTTAAAAAATCAATAGAGAGCACATATTGCAAACCCTTGAACAATTAAAGTCTGGTCAATTAATAGGCATTAAACAGCTTTGTCTGCGTGAAAACTTAAGCCAATTCCCTGAAGAAATTTTTGAGCTGGCGGATTCTTTAGAAATTCTGGATCTATCCGGTAATCAACTCAGCAGCTTACCGGATGATTTTCATCAATTACATAAACTGCGCATTTTGTTTTTATCCAATAATCACTTTACTTGCGTGCCCGAGGTTCTGGCGAAATGCCCTGAACTTGAGATGATTGGTTTTAAGAGTAATCAAATCACCACCTTGCCTGAAAATGCCTTACCGTTGCAAACCCGCTGGTTGATTCTCACCGATAATAAAATTGAAAAATTGCCGGATTCCATGGGCAGGCTTTATCGTTTACAGAAATTAGCGTTAGCAGGTAATCGCTTAAGCGAGATTCCTGCCTCCATGGCCGACTGTAAAAGCCTGGAATTAGCGCGTTTATCGGCCAATAACTTAAGCGCGATACCCGATGCGTTTTTACAGCTGCCCAAATTAGCCTGGTTAGCTATCGCCGGTAATGCCTTTAACCGGGATCAGACAGATGATTTTCAAGAGATGTTAAAGGTCCCTTTATCCGCCATGGCTTTGGCGGAAAAACTCGGTGAAGGGGCGTCAGGCATTATTTATAAAGCCCAGTGGCTGCAACAGCCGCCATCGTTATCTGGCACCGATAAGCATATTGCGGTGAAGGTCTTCAAAGGTGATGTAACCAGCGACGGTTATCCCGAAGATGAATTGGCCAATTGTTTACGTGCTGGCAATCATGACAATTTAGTGAAAGTGATAGCGCAGGTCAATGAGGCCGGAAATAGCGGTTTAGTAATGGAATTGATTCCAGCTAGCTATAAGAACTTAGGCCTGCCACCGTGTTTTGTGACCTGCACACGCGATACGTTCAGTGACGGTACGGACTTTAAAACGGCCGATATCGCTAAAATTGCATGGGCGATGGCCGATACCCTGGCGCATTTACATGCTAATAACATCAGCCACGGCGATATATACGCACATAATACGATGATCGATAGCGATGCCAATATGCTGTTAGGCGATTTTGGTGCCGCGTCTAATTTATCGCCACTGTCTGATCTGCAACAACAATCGATTCAGGCGATAGAAGTGCGGGCTTTTGCTTGTTTGTTGGATGATTTATTAGCTTTGAATGATGAGAGTGATCAACCGGCATTAAGAGCGAGTTTGTTAACACTTAGAGATGCCGGTGAACAAACAGCCGTTTTACAACGGCCAAATTTTAAAGATATAGCGTTGACTCTTAAAGATCTAAATACTGGGCGATCATAAATGTATCGCCTGGGCCTTCTTCGGCACCAAAATAACATACCGCTTCGTGGGTCTCATCTTCAACGAAACCTACTTCAAAATCCAGATTAAATTTTTCGGCTAAGTCATTACAAAAATTGATGGGCGTTTGCAGCTGTTTATTTTTTTTGATCGGTTGTTCAAAGCCGAGTTGCCAATCTTCGCACATGTCGCTATCGCAATGATTGATCATCTTTAAAGTCGGTAAATCTTTTTCGGCTATGTAGTTTTCTATCGCTTCTCTAATTGCCGGTAAATTTTCTTTGAGCTGGTTTTCTTGTTTTTCTTCTAAACGGTCTGAGGCAAGGAGGATATAAAGCTGCATACAGGGCACACTAGAGACTAAAAAAGGCCGCCTAATATACTATAACTTTATGTGGTTGGGGAGTGACTGGGCTGGCATTGATTCGCCATGATCTGATAATGGCCTAAGCGCTGGGCACAGTGGGGGCAAAACTGCTCACCGTCATCACACTTCCAACCTACGTTTTCTGCTTCTATCTTTGAGCCTTCAAACCAGGCACGTTCATCGTTGATACGCCTGCCACCGGGGCGGTTGATTTCACGGCGTTCTTCTATATTGCGTATGCCTTGTTTATTACATATGTCACAAAAAATAAAGCTTCTTTGGCTCATTGGAAAACCTCGCTTTTGTTATTCAATAATCTGATTATAGCGGGTTTAGAATAAGCCATTGTGATTATGGCTTATCAGCAGAGTGCTTCAATAACTGCTGAATCTGCTGTTCTATCTTGCCATTCATAGGCTCGGTGGTAGAAACAAAATAATCCACCACTTTACCTTGTTGATTAATCAGGTATTTATAGAAATTCCACTTAGGGGCTACCTTGGTTTGGGCTAGGTGTTTAAATACCGCATTACTCTTGCTGCCTCTGACCTTACTGCTGGCAACCATGGGAAAGCTGACTCCGTAATTTTGATAACAGACGGTGGCGGTTTTTTGGGCATCGTCATGTTCTTGGTAAAAGGAGTCGGAAGGAAACCCTATGATGGTAAAACCCTGGTCTTTATACCGTTGATAGAGCTGCTCTAGCTGTTTGAACTGCGGAGTAAAACCGCATTGGCTGGCGGTATTAACGATTAATACCACTTTGCCTTGGCTTACCTTACAGATGTCGACCTGATCGCTGGAATGCAGTTTTGGCAGTGTTTGTGTAAGCCAGCTGGGGCAAGATGATTTCTCCTTTGCTAACTCGGGTTCTGCAGCTATGCCGAGGCTATGAAGAAGGAAAAGGCAAAAAAATATTTTTTTCATATTGAATCGAACCTTATTAAAGCAGGCATTGAACGTAATGTGAGTCAGGTGGCTTCTTCAGCATTATCTGCGCCAACGGGATGTTTCTCTGCTATAGATAATGAATCGAAATGCTTTTGAATTCAAATTTTGGCGAGTACTTAGGGAAAACGTATGGAAAATCAGGAATCTTCGTCTGACGAGCTGCATCATATGGATGAAATTACAGAGGATCAAGTCGTAGTGGAGCCGCTAATAGCCACAAATACGCCTCTGGATGCGGTGGAGCCGCAATCGCCATCATCCTCTTCTTTAGAAGCTGAATCCAGCACATCCGCTCATGTACAGGCAGCGGCAAAAAAATCACGTCAGCGTGACAGCAAGGCTATTATTGCCAAGGCGCAGGGTCTGAAAAAAGATATGCGAAAAGGTTTTTATCTATTGGGTGGCCTGCAAATAGCAAGCTTCGTCTTAATCGGATTTATGTTGTTCAGCATGTTGCAGATGCAGGAAAATCAGCAGTTGAATCAGCAGGAGATGGCGGTGACCCTGAAACAATTCAGGCATGAGGGCATGGATATGCAGAATGACTTAAAAGCCGATTTACGCCAGGTGAATGCCTCCATAACCTATTTTCAGCAGTTGCTGGCCAGTCAGCATGATGAAAAGAATCTGTTTTTGAAGATCCTGATTTTGTCGAATAAGGTAGAGCCCGAATTAGCTAAATCCATTGCCCGTTATGTCAAATATTACGCCGGCATCTATAAATTAGATGCCGATATGGTTTTGGCGATTATGGCCTATGAATCGGCCTTTAATCCGGTTGCGGTATCATCGGTTGGTGCCGTGGGTTTAATGCAAATTTTGCCGCAGTGGAAGCCGGTGTTAGGTATCGCCGATAGTTTAAAAAATCCTGAAACGGCGATTAAATTTGGCATGCAAATATTTGGCATGTATCTCAAAATGTATGGTGATACTGAGTTGGCTTTAACGGCTTATAACCGAGGCCCAGGGCCTGTGGATGTAAATTTGTTAAGGGGCAAGGACCCCAGGAACGGTTATGCAGCGAGGGTGATGAAAATTTATCATCAACTCTCGGTATTAAATGGCAAGCAAGATCCGCGTGTGGATATTATTGCGCTGGCCAGGGCCGAGGCCAAATTGGCCAAGCTTGAGGCGGCCAAGATGAAACTGAATAAATAGATTTTAAGTGTTGTTTATATTCGCTATAACCGGGGTAGATAAATCGATATTTTCGGCAATCGATGCCTTAAATATCGCCTCATTCACCAGGTAGACCGTTGAGATCAAGTATTTACGTATCACCGCGGTAAGCTTGGTATTAGGAATCCGTTCAAGATAAAACCAGACTTGATATTTCAGTGCATAATCGCCGGTTTCAGTCAGCGCCCATTCAAATTCTTTGCTGTTTACTTTTATCTTGTCATTATCTGCGGCCATTTTATTCGCGCGGCAAAACATCCTATCGATTTTTTTCTGAAATAGGGCTAATTCGGCTAAACGTTCATCGGGGTCTTTGGCTGCAATCACCGGGTAGCCGATATTGTAAATCAGGGTTTTACGTATGCCATCGGTGCTGGCGACGCGACTGAGGTTATCGATTTTACTCTTGATAAAATGGCTGTTGCGAATCAGCGTGCGGTGATTGTTTCTTACATCATAAAGAATGATATAGATAAACGAGACCTTATTGATGATGTATTCGTCTTTGTAACCATCAACCTTCACCACATGGCCATCTTCCAACATCTGGCTATTGAGAATAATTAAACCACTGAAAATATCCGGTGCCCATATATTACTGGTAAAAGCCAGGAAGGCTGCAGAGATGCCAAAGATGCCAGTGGTTTCCAATAGGCTATCGGCATTCCATATCTTAATCAGCGCATAAATGGTGGCGACACAGATAATCACCAGCATCATCAAATCAACAACACGGGTGCTGTAAGTGTCGATATAAATGATTTTATCATCCAGGGTTTTCTGCTGGCCAAACTTTTTACGGCTTAAAAATGAGCTGAGGCTAAAACAATACAGCGCCGTATAAACACTCATAACGGATAAACCTAAGTGGATAAAGAAGCTTTGATAATTGCTATTGGCGCTGAGCAGAGTCAGATCGATGATATGCAGGAAAAAAACAAAGAGATTTAAAAACTGCAGAATCTTGATGCGATTGGCCGATTCATTCTGCGTGGTAATGATTTCTATCAAGGGTTTGGCAAACAGAAATAGCAGCGCATTAATCAGGAAAACCAGCGCGTGTCCGGTCCATTCCATATAACTTAAATCGGGGAGTGAAAACTGCATAATTTAAGTGGACTTCCGTGTGTGTGATTCAAATATCAGCTTACCACCTTTTTTTAGGCAAAGCGCTTGTGGTAGGTTGGTGGGCTTGCTCTATGCTTTTAGAGAAAATTGAGCGCTAATATTTATTACATGTAATGAATTGACGTTATTACATGTAAAGTCTATATTTTAACCATGAAGACAAAAACATCGGCAGATTATCAGCGAGATTTTCGCAAGCGCTTACGGGCAAAGGGCTTGGTGAAAAAAGAGGTATGGATAGTACCTGAACATGCCAAACGCTTATCGGCGGTGGAAAAACAGTTACGCATAAGCTCCGATGAAAAAATATCCGATGCTGAGCTGTCGTTAGCGTCAGATGCCAAAGAAATATGGACCAGCAACAGCCTTTTTTCCAGCTTGGCCAAGGAAGCGCTTTTTAGCTCTGAAAAAGCCACACTTGAGATTATTGAAGGCATAGCCCCATCGCTCTATATCACCTTGCATGAATACGGTGATTTGGCCGTGTTTTTAAATGTGACAGGTGAGCAGATTATTGTGGAATCGGTGTTGTGGCCTGTGGCTGATGTAATTGATAAGGCCGGTTTCAACGATGCGGTGTTACGTACACATAAATATTTCCCGTTATCGACCATTAGTCTGGAGCAAGGTGTTGACGGGCAAGATTATTATATGATGTTTGGCGCGCTGTCATCCTATTCGCTATTGGCGAATGTTATTTTTGAGCTAGAGGTGCTGGCCAGTAATGTGATTCAAGCCGCTGCAGCTTATGCAGAGTTTATTCATGTGCCTGCAGAGGTTGAACAATGAATGTTTGGGCAAAGGTATTAACAGCCCTAAGAGGCAGTGTTAATGAGGCCGGTGAAGCGCGGGTGGATAATCAGGCCTTGCGTATTCTTGATCAGGAAGTGCGTGAAGCAGCAGATGAGCTGAAATTATCAAAACAGACATTAGCCGAAATGATGGCCAAAGAAAAAGTTGCGTCAAACAATGAAAAAAAGATACAGCTGCAGATAAAAGACTATGAACGCTATGTCGTAAAGGCGCTTGAAAAGAAAGATGAAGCCCTGGCGTTAGAGGTGGCGGGAAATATCGCTGAGCTGGAAAATCAACTGGCCGGTGAGCAGTCCTCTTCACAACATTATTTTTTGGCGGTGACAAAATTAAAAACGGCGATTAGTTTTACCGAGCGCAATATTAAATTATTAAAGCAACAGGTGGATACGGTTAAAGCCACTGAATCGGTACAAAGAGCACAGGCTGCAGTGGCCGAGCGTCATGGGCATTCACATTCCAGGCTGCGTACGGCGATGGACTCACTGGATAAAATTAAGCAGCAACAGGCATTAAAAGAAGCCACGTTGGATGCTGCCAGTGAATTAGCCGAAGACAATGCAGAGACGCGATTAATGCAAAAGTTGATGGATGCGGGCATTGCACCACAGTCGAACAAAGCAGAAGATATTTTACAAAAAATTAAGAATAAAAGATAAAGGAGTAAGGCGTGTTTGCAATTCTACTGAGCGATAAGATGGATCCGTTTTATCAGAATATATCCAGCTTTCCTACGGTGATTTTTACCTTTTTCTTAATCCTAAGTTTATTGTTTTGGTCGGTTGCGGTATTGGGGCTTATTGATATAGGATTTCTGGATGTTATTGATGTGGATGGTGGCATATTGGATTTGGATGGTGATGGCTCAACGGTGCCGGATGGCATTGCAGGCTTGATTTTAAAGATGGGGCTTAATGGTGTGCCCATCACGATTATCATCACATCGATAGCGTTATTTGGCTGGTTCTTCAGTTATTACGGGGTTTATTTCAGTATCGATTACCTGATGGCAGGGCCTGTGACATGGTTGGTTAACGCGCTTATATTTATTGTAGCGTTGCTCATCGCAATTAAAATTACAGGAGTTTGTATACGTCCCATCAGGCCTTTATTTAAGAAAATGCAGCAACATACACCGCAGGTGTTAATAGGGCAGACGGCAGTAGTTAGAACCTCCCGGGTGGATGAAAGTTTTGGCGAGGCAGTATTAGAAGACGGTGGTGCAGGCTTGATTTTGAAAGTCAGGGCGCTTGATGGACAAACATTTACCCGAAATGACAAGGTGGTTTTGCTGGAGTATATCCAGGAAAGCAATAGCTATTGTGTTATTTCCGAAGAAGAATTTAATAAATAATCTGTTAATTTAAAGGACAAAAATATGGCCGATTTAAGTGGAATCATGGGTGTGGTTGGGTTTGCCGTTGCACTATTTATTTTTATTGCCGGTACGCTGGCCATTGTTAAGGCCTGGTATGTCAAGGTAGAGCAGGGTACGGCATTAATCGTTAATGATCTGTCGCCGATACCGAAGGTAGCTTTCACCGGCGCATTGGTATTGCCGATTATCTATAAAAAAGAATTGATGAAGATTTCATTGATCACGCTGGAAGTTGATAGACGTGGGCAAGATGGGCTTATCTGTAAAGATAATATGCGTGCCGATATCACCGTGGCATTTTATCTGCGGGTGAATGAAACCCAGGAAGATGTGTTGAAGGTGGCAAAATCAATTGGTGCTAGTCGTGCTTCCGATAAGGACGCAGTTGATCAATTATTTGCGGCTAAGTTTTCAGAGGCCTTAAAAACCGTAGGTAAGCAAATTGAGTTTGTGCAGCTGTTTGAAAACCGCCTGCAATTTCGTGAAAAAATCATCGAAGTCATAGGTGATGATTTAAACGGCTATGTATTGGAAGATGTGGCCATCGATTATTTAGAGCAAACACCTAAAAGCTCTTTAGACCCTAATAATATATTGGATGCCGAAGGTATTCGTAAAATTACCGAGCTAACAGCCAAACAAAATGTACAAACCAATATTCTTGAGCGTGATGAAGAATTGGCGATTAAGAAGAAGGATGTAGAAACGGTAGAGGCGATGTTAGAGCTGAAGCGCCAGCAAGCCGATGCCGAAGCCAGGCAGCAGCGTGAAGTAGAAACGATCAGGGCCAGAGAAGAAGCCGAAACCATCAAGGTGCAGGAAGAAGAACGCCTAAAAGCCGAAGCAACCACAATTCAGGTGAATCAGGAATTAGCGGTACAGACCGAAAATCAGCAGCGTGAGATTGAAGTTGCTGAGCAAAACCGTCAGCGTGCGGTGGCGATTGAAAAAGAAAAAGTCACCCGCGCCAGAGATTTAGAGATTGTATCGCGCGAGCGTGAAGTGGAATTACAGCGCATAGAAGCGGAAAAAGCGGTGGAGCTTGAGAAAAAAGAAATCGCCAATGTGATTCGTGAACGTATTGTGGTGGATAAAACCGTGGCGATAGAAGAAGAGCGTATCAACGAAGTGCGTCAGGTCTCTGAGGCAGATAGGGCCAAGCAGGTTAAGATCTTGCAAGCAGAGGCCCTGGCCGATGAAGAAAAAGTGAAGTTGGTTAAGGCGGCTGAGGCCGAAGAAATTTCAGCTAAACACAAGGCGGTGGAGATTACCACGTTGGCGCAGGCTGAATTGGAGGCGGCGGCTAAAGAAGCCGATGCCAAGAAAAAATTGGCCGAAGCAACGCAAGCAGAACGTGCAGCGCCTGGTTTGGCTGATGCCAAGGTACAGGAAGCTAAAGCTATCGCCTTAGAAAAAGAAGGTTTGGCCGAGGCCAATGTGTTGATTGCGATGGGTAATGCCGAAGCCGATTCACATTTGGGCACCGGTACGGCCGCAGCGGATGTGATTGCCAAAAAAGGGGATGCCGAAGCGTCAGCACAGAAACAAATTGGTATGGCTCAGGCCGATGTCACACGTGAACAATTTAAAGCCGAGGCCGATGGCTTAGTTGAGAAGTTTGAGGCGATGGGCAGCATGAGTGATAAGGCGCGTGATCATGAAGAGTTCCGCATGAGCCTTGAGACCGCCTTTAAAGAATCTGTTGTCACTATCGAGGCGGGTAAAGAGATAGCCAAAGAAAATGCCGAAGTCTTGGCTGTGGCGCTGGGACAGGCGAAGATTGATATTGTCGGTGGTGAAGAACACTTCTTCGACAACTTTGCTAAATCGTTATCTATCGGTAAGGCCGTGGATGGCCTGGCTGAGAAGAGCACAACGATCAGCGCCATTTTGGATAGAGTCATGGATAAAGCCTTATCAACCAAAACTGAAGCAGAAGCTGAAAAAAGCGAATAGTTAAGCCTTTAACCTATCTCTAGATAAGGATGTGAGTATGGCCAAGCTGGAATCAGGCTCTGAAAATCTTGTTGATGCTGCGGTTGCCGAAGGGGGTGCCTACGAATTGATTCGTAAGCGCCTGGTTGATCAAGGCAATATATTAAACACAGAAGTTCAAGGCTTAAATGCACTGCGCCTGCAAGAGTTTGGCAGTGCCGACATGGATGTGATTGCCCGGGTACGTGTACGCAGCGAAAATAACTGTGTCGCCAGGGATATGGTGCAGATTGGTGACAAACTGTTATTTGGCTATAACGTTTTTATCGGGCTGAAAAAAGAAACCAAGCTGGAAGATGTATTTTCTTTATTTAACTTGAAAAAAGAGGGGGATGAAGGCTGCTCTTTAGCTTCCCTGGAAATAAGTCAAAGCTTTTTATCTGAGCCCAGCTTTGTCAGTGACTTCGAAGAGTTATACCGTTATTACAAAAATACCAAGTTGGTTGAGTTAACGGTTAAAGATGGCAAGTTATTGGCAGGCTTTCAAATTGGTGAACGCCTAACGGATAAACGGGTCTTCCGCTGGGCTGTCTCTGCCGATGGCGCCGACATTAAATATATTGATAACCGCGGTGAACGTGATATTCAATTACCACCGGCCTTTGATTTTGAATGGACAGAAACACGCCGTGAAGATGTGGTGCATGGCCGCCATGCACATATCAATATTCTCGATACCGTGTTTGTGGAAACGATTGGTGGTGATTTAACCATTAAGGTTGAAGATAATACCGAAGATGGTTTAGGCATTTACCGAGAAAAGGTGGAAGATAAAACCCAGTCTCTGGATGACGGTGATTTTTTCTATGCCCAGGTCGGCGAGTTGATTTTATTAAAAATACGCCCGTACCGCGAAGAGCAATGGCGTTATCTGGTTTTTAATATACTCACTCAAGATGTATTACGCATCGATGCCATCGGTGAATCCTGTATTCAGTTGCCAGAAGACCACGGTATTATCTTCCCCGGTGGTTATTATCTGCAAAGTGGCGAAGTTAAAACCTTTGATGACGACAGTGAAGGTTTTACCTTTAAACGTCAGATTCGATCTCCTAACGGAGAGGATGTGTTGTATGTGTTTTATAACGTCAGCAACGGGGCGGTGGGCTTATTTGCTTATAATCTGATAGAGAAAAAACTGCAAAACCCCATTCTTGGTCATGGTTATGCATTGGCAGAAGACGGGGTTCTGGTTATATTTTCTGCAGAAGATGAGCCTACTCGTATTCATCCTATGCAGATTTGGCAGACCCCTTATGTATCGGCAGAATTTGCCTCGAATCAACCGGCCAGTCAGAGCTTTTTAGGTAAAATAGGTAATGCTGAGCTGGTGCGTGGTGTATCCGATATTTATAGCATCTGCCGTATGATTGAAAATCAGGGTGTATCTCAGCGTTTGTATGAAGAGCTGAGTAAAGAGGCGAGTAAGATATTCGACAGCCATTATTGGCTGGCCGATGAACCCATGGCCGCCTTGGAAAAACTGCTTAAGAAAATTGCCGCTACGGCGGAGCTGGTGATAGACGAATTTGCCAAGGTGCAAAGCATTCAGGCTCAGTCTGGCAAAACCATGCAGCAGGCTGAGGCCGATCAAAGCGCCGTTTTGCAGTCTATTCGTCATGCAAACTGGGAATCAGCCGAAGATTATGTACAAGCGTTGGCATCACTCAGGGCCCAGCGTGGCCATTTAACCACCATTAAAGAATATCGTTATATTGATGTTGCTAGAATTGAGATTCTGGGGAAAGAGTTAATAGAGCAGGAAGAGGATTTATCACAAAAAACGGTATTGTTTTTGTCTGATGAAAAAGCCCTGCAACCGTATTTTGAAAAAATAGATAACATCAATAAGCAGGCCGAAGAGGCTACAACCATTGCGTTGCTTGATCCGATTATTGCCATTATTGAAACCACAGCCAGTGGCCTGGATCTTTTATCGGAGTTGATGTCTTCGTTAAAAGTGGATGATGCGACGGTACGCACCCGTATTATCGATGCGATTTCTGAAGTCTATGCCAAGCTGAATCAGAGCAAGGCCAATGCCAAACACACGCAAAAAGCCCTGGGTTCATCGGAGGCGGTTGCACAGTTCTCTGCGCAATTTAAGTTATTCTCCCAAAGCATCACCAATGCACTAGGGCTGGCCACCAGCCCTGAATTATGTGATGAACAAC
Organism: Pseudomonadales bacterium; assembly: GCA_013215055.1. Taxonomy (GTDB): domain Bacteria; phylum Pseudomonadota; class Gammaproteobacteria; order Pseudomonadales; family DT-91; genus CAKMZU01. The sequence continues at coordinate 16,120 of JABSRQ010000088.1, forward strand.
TGTCGCGATTATTAATGCAGTTAGAAGAGCTGGAAAGCCAGTTTTCTCAGTTTGATGAATTTCTCTCCGATATCATGGATAAACGCGAGGAAGTCTATGAATCTTTTGAATCACATAAACAGCAGTTATTAGATCAACGCCAACGTAAAGCGCAATCGATCAGTGATGCCGCGGCTAGAATTTTGGCCAGTATCGAAAAACGTTCATTAAAATACAACGAAGCCGATAAACTCAACACCTACTTTGCCTCCGACGGTATGGTCATGAAGGTCAGGGATTTGGTGGCTGATTTACGTGTCTTGGATGCGGCGGTAAAAGCCGATGAGATTGAATCACGTTTTGTTGCAATTAAAGAGCAGGCGCTGCGTTCGCTACGTGATAAAACCGATATCTATGAAGACGGTGGCAATGTTATCAAATTGGGGCCACGGCATAAATTCAGCGTCAATACACAGGACCTGGATTTAACCATTATTCCCAGAGAGGGCGAGTTATATGTGCATTTAACCGGCACTAACTACTTTGAAAAAATTGATCATGCCGAGTTATTATCCTTACGTGAATTCTGGGATTTATCGTTGGAATCTGAAACCGATGAGGTTTACCGGGCCGAATATTTAGCCTTTGAAATTCTGCAGGCGGCTGAAAAAAACGCAGAGGGTTTATCATCGCCGATTTTAAAAACGGCGATGCAAGAACCTGGGAATATAGCTAAACTGGTCAGAGATTTTGCAGCCCCGCGTTATAAAGAAGGTTATGAAAAAGGTATTCATGATAGTGATGCGGTCACGATTTTAAGCGCCATGATGCCGGTGATGGAACAGGCCGATTTATTACGTTTTGACCCTTTGTCCCGAGCTTTAGCTCAAGTTTTTTGGGCTAATATCTCTACCACCAAGGATAAAAAATCCCAAGCGACTAAAGCTGCATCATTGGACTTTCAAACCTGGCAGCAACGATCTCAGTCGGCTCTTCTGATGCAAAAAAGTTTTAATAGCCAAGATGCATTGGAATTATTATCGCAAGAGATTGTTGAACACTTAAGCGCATTTATTGATCTTCATACCTTAACGGTTGATGGCTCTATTATAGATGATACAGCCATCGCTCTAGCGGCTGATTATTTAGTGCAGGAGCTGAGCCGAGCTTCGATTGAATTTGTCAGCAGTAAATATGCACTGCAGTTAGTAGATGAATTAAAGCGATCTTTGGATGATGAAAGCTGGTCTTCTTATCAATCGGCATTAGATAACATGTTAGGTTTCCCGGCTCAACGTTGGGATTTATCGCAGGCTTGGTTACAGGCTCTTATTACTGATAAAAAATTGCAGCATTTACAGCGTTATATTCCTGAGGCGGTAGCATTGATTAATAGTCAAAACCGCGTACAAACTCGTTCCAGTGATGTGGATGTGGAAATTACCGTCGCTAACTTGATGGGGGATCATCGCCGCATCAAAGAGCGCAATCTGCATTTTGCGTTAGATGAATTTTTGCAGCGTCTGCAGCACCATAAACACCAGGTGATTCCGGCCTATCATAACTACTTGAAGATTAGGCAAAACATCATTGCCGATGAACGTGAAAAATTACGTCTGGAAGAATTTAAGGCCAAGCCATTAAGTTCTTTTGTGCGTAACCGTTTAATCAATGAGGCCTATTTACCGATAATTGGTGACAACCTTGCCAAGCAAATGGGCACATTGGGTGAGAATAAACGCTCAGACCTGATGGGTTTGTTGATGATGATATCGCCGCCGGGTTACGGTAAAACCACGTTAATGGAATATGTGGCGAGTCGCCTAGGTTTGATCTTTATGAAGATTAATTGTCCCTCTTTAGGCCATGATGTGTTGTCGTTAGATCCTTCGCAGGCACCCAATGCAACGGCTGCACAGGAGTTGATAAAACTCAATCTGGCGTTGGAAATGGGGAATAATGTGATGTTGTATCTGGATGATATTCAACATACACATGCTGAGTTTTTGCAGAAATTTATTTCTCTCTGTGATGGTACCCGACGAATCGAAGGTATCTGGAAAGGAAAAAGTAAAACCTACGATATGCGTGGCAAGAAATTTTGTGTGGTGATGGCGGGTAACCCGTATACGGAATCCGGTGAGGCGTTTAAGGTGCCGGATATGTTAGCTAACCGGGCCGATATCTATAACCTTGGGGATATTTTAGGCGGTATGGATGAGCAGTTTGCACTCAGTTATATTGAAAATGGCCTAACCTCCAATGCAGTGTTAGCGCCTATGGCATTACGGGAAATGGACGATGTTTATAAATTGGTGGATATGGCCAAAGGCCGTAACATCGCCAGCACCGATTTAAGCCATCAATACAGCGGTGCCGAGATTAATGAAATTACCGATGTTTTACGTAAGCTCTTTGTGGTACAGGATGTGATCTTAAAGATTAATATGCAATATATTAAATCGGCCGCTCAGGATGATAAATACCGCACCGAACCTGCATTTAAATTACAGGGCAGTTACCGTAATATGAATAAAATGGCTGAGAAGGTCTCTGCGGTCATGAACGAAGATGAGTTATTACAGATGATTGCCGATCACTACGTGGGTGAGGCGCAGCTTCTAACTTCCGGTGCCGAAGGGAATTTGTTAAAACTGGCCGAATTGCGTGGCAATATGACCGAGCCGCAGCAGCAACGTTGGGCTCAGATCAAACAAGATTTCTTGCGCAACAAAGCCATGGGTGGTGATGACTCTGATGTAGGTGGCAAAGTCGTCGCGCAATTGGTGGATTTGGTGAATGGCCTTAAACAGCTAAGCGCAGTGGCAGAAGCCTCGTCTTCAACGATAAACGTTGTTGAAGATGTGAAACCACTGCAGATAGATACGCTGAGTTTGCAGAAGATGGCCAAAATATTAGCCATGCAAAAAACCGAAGTGAATGTGGTCAATCAGCCAGTGCCGGGTATGGATAAAATCTTAACCGTGTTGGCAGAAACGATAGAGCACAGCATTTTTCCGCTGGTAAAAAGTATGGATAAAAAACTGGATATCGATTTAAAAACCCACGATAAAATGCTGGAAATCTCGGAGCAATTACGTTTTCTTGAGGGCACGGTTAAACCTAAAAAAGGTGAGCAATAAACGTGATTAAACTGGCCTGGCAGCGCTTGAAGTTATTATTCTTTTTGGCAGCCTTTTTAATCGTGGTGCAGGTGATTAACGCCTCTAATGGTTATTTTTTGACCCCATTTGGTGTATTGCCCCGCCATGAGGCCAGCCTGCCTTTTATCTTAAGCGCGCCGTTTATTCATGGCAGCTATAGCCATTTGTTTAACAATTTAGTGGGTTTGGGTATTTTTAGCAGCCTGTGTTTATTACGCTCCATGCGTTTTTATCTGCTTAGCAGTGGCTTTATTATCGTATTATCCGGGTTGCTGGTGTGGTTTTTTGCACGGCCTGCCTACCATGTAGGTGCCAGCGGCTGGGTCTTTGGTTTATGGGCGTTGGTGATCGCCAATGCGTATTTTGAGGCCAGTATTAAAAATATCTTATTATCATTATTGGTGATTATTTTATACGGCGGAATGGCCTACGGTGTATTACCCGGCGATAAAGCTGTGTCATTTGAGTTTCATTTAGCCGGTGCGTTTGCGGGTATTGTAGCGGCATTTATTGCCAGCAAATTCGGTAAACAATCAGGCCGCAAGCTTAAGAGAAAATCATAGGGACGTAGATATGCAATGTGTGCAATGTAAGGGTTATGACTTATTCCCCTTTGAGCTGGAAAAGGGTTTGCTTGGGGCGCAATGTAAATCATGTGAAGGCACGTTATTATCTTTATTTAACTATCGATTTTGGGCGCAGAACCAGCCTGAACTTGCTACGGAAAATCAAAGTGATGCGATAAAACCTGAGCCGGTTGAGGATCAATCCACAGCTAAGCAATGCCCCAAATGTAGCAGATTGATGGTGAAATACCGTTTAAGCCATAAGGTGAATAATCGCCTGGATTATTGTCTGGCCTGCGATGAAGTGTGGCTGGATAAAAATGAATGGTCTTTATTTTCCCAATTAAAATTACCGGTGCAGCTTCCACAATTATTAACCGATAGCTGGCAGCGCCAACTTCGAGAAGAACAACGGGCTGCCGCATTAAAAAAAACCTATGTCGATTTAGTGGGTGAAGACGACTTTTCCAAGGTGTTTGAATTTAAACAGTGGTTGGATCAGCATGCCCATAACGCTGAGTTACGTCATTTTCTTACGATACGAGATTAATGTAGGCGCTGCTGCATTTTTTGATTGAGATTCTGGCGCAGTTCAAGCACCTTATTTTGCAGTTGAAGCCGATTTTGAGAGCTGCGGGAAAATGCGATGGCCATTTCGGTATCTTCTATCGCCAGCAGTAATTGCATATTCTCGGTTGAAATCATTACCTTATTGCGTGGTAACGTCGACTTTGGATTTTCATGTTGAATAACACGGGATTCAAAGGCTATACGTTGGCGGTAAAATTGAGCACCTTTACGTTTACCGTGGCTAATATGGGGCAATTTATTGAAGTTCATTCTGGTACGCTCATAAGCAGGTTACAACGTTTGAACTTTGAATGATGCAGAAGTTCATTTAAACCATTTAACAACCCATATCCTGCCTTTTTAAACCGCCATTTCACAATTTTTTATTCTGTAAAGTGATAACTAGGCCCAATCTTTAAAAGTTTTTATACGGGTGAAATGTCAAAAAATATTCCCCAGTAGAGCTAGAATTAATATGTGCGGTAATTTTATAGCGCACGTTTGTATTAGTTGTAGGGGATTTGTTTTGAGTATCAAAGTCCGTTTACTGGAATATCCGTTGTATGTCTTTATTACACTATTACTGACTGGTTGTTGGGGGGATGGCGAAGATGGATTAAGTGATAGTGAAACCCTGTTGGATAGCCGCCCTTATGCTTATGTGGTGCGTGATGAGACGGATCTGCAATCGCAAGATGTACGTTCTGCTATTGATATAAGAGCTCCCTACCATTTTAATCCCTATGCTCGCCTTATTGTGCGCGAAAATCTATCCACCGATTCCGCCTTCTCCGATGTACTTGCGCAATATTTTTTATCCGATAGCTACGATGTTAAAGATTTGTCGGTATCTCGTGATGGCCTGCGTATGCTTTTTTCTGCCCATGGGCCTGAATTTAATCAGCAGCATAGCAGTTGGAATATCTATGAATATTTATTTGATACGGCGCAAATAAGGCGTGTTATTGCTGATGATGTGATCGCCAATGCCGGACATGATAGCAATCCGGTTTATACCCAAAAAGGTCTGATCGCTTTTTCTTCTGGGCGACAGGCAGCTTCTCAATTGCTGGCCACACAGGGGGAGGATTTAGAGCATTGTGTAACCGGTGATGATGAACGTAGACAGTGTTTAGGGACTTTTGAAGAACCCGCTTCGTTATTACACACGATGTCGTTAACGGGTGAAAATATTGCTCAAATCACCTTTGGTAAATATCACGATGTTGAGTTAAATGTACTGGATGATGAGCAGGGTACTCTGGCCTTTGTGCGTTTTGATGGCGGTTTGGATGCTTTTGAAGGCACAGAAACCGAGACGGATACACAAACGGATACTGGCACACAAACCGATACTGTTACACAAACCGATACTGTTACACAAACCGATACCGGCACACAAACCGATACTGCCACGCAAACTGATACCGGCACACAAACCGATACTGCCACGCAAACTGATACCGGCACACAAACCGATACTGCCACGCAGACTGATA
>JABSRQ010000009.1 GCA_013215055.1 Pseudomonadales bacterium
GAAAAGCCCCAGTAGAGTCTTTACGGTCAGAATAAACATTTCCGTAATTCGAGGCAGAATCATTATCATTCACAGCAAACAAGCTATACGTTGACATATTACTCAAACTGGCAGAATAAGGCTTGGCAAAATATTGATTCGCCCCATTAAAATCAATTGCCGGACGACCGTTAGTTGTAGCCGTTGTTCCTGGGTTATTTTGAGCCGTAAAATCATGGCCATAGCCAGATTTATCACTCCATGTAGCCCCTGAATAATTTGCAGCATCAAGCCAAAGACTTAAATCATCCGCACCGTCGGTAGAACCCACACCGCCAGGCCCTGCATTGGTTTCAGCGTCCGAGATCCTTGCCAGGGTAAAATAACCCGAAGCCGAAGGCGTAACACCAGCAAAGGTCATGGTCCGAGTTACGGTATTATATGTACCATTAACCACAGCCGCCCCGGAGCCAAACGTCGTATCCGAATCAACCAACAGAACCAGATTGGATGGATTACTCACGTCAACTGAATCAATAGTGATATCTACCGTACCAACACCACCATTATCAAAGGCCCAAACACGACTCATGCGAGGGCCTACACCTGCAGGAACATCCGTATTGGCAAAAGTCTTCGACTGATTATCGTGGCCCCAGAACAGAAATTGGTTATTCGTTAATGCACTCGGGTTATTGATAAGAATAATACCCCTGCCTTTTGAACTGCTATGCCCACCATCAGACATTTGACCTATGCCGGCCACATCATAGCGGTAACCACTGCCATCATGACTGTAATGATCATCACCGGTAGCATGTTTATATTTTGCAGCCAGATAGTTTTGAACGATGATGCGATTAGCACTGTTCAATTTTGAGTTAAATAGAATGACCTCACCGATGCGGCCATTAAAATAAAATTGAGGACCGGTTTCATTTGCTCCAGCCCCAACTCGAGTTGGCTTCGAGGAGTTAGCAACAAAACCTTCAGAAGCCTGGTACGGCGTACCACCATTGATATACATATTTTTGGAATTCGATTGATAATCCGACACCTGTGTCGACCAATTCCCCTGTGTACTGGAACCTGGTAGAGTGCGCCAACTCCCATCAGCCGTCCAAAAATCCCAACAGTTAACACATGCGTCATTATTGGGTAACGCATATAAAACCAAAGCCTGCCCAGAACCGCTACGGTCTGAATAAATAGCATTATGAGTATTTTTGCCAACCAGCTTATTGGTTGTAAATAAAGAAAACGCTGAAAGGTTACTTAATGTCGCCGAATACGGCTTTTCAAAATACTGACTACTGCCATCGAAGTTAAACGCTGAAAAGCCATTACTTTGAGAGTCACCTTCAAAAGTCGCACCATTACCCTGAGTAAAATGGTGATTATGGCCGGATGAATCAAGCCATGAAGTTTTAACACCGTCAGCTAATTTCACCTCGTTAGCATCTAACCACAATACCAAGCCAGATGAACCATCGGCATTACCCACACCTCCAGGTCCTGTGCCTGCGGATACCGCGTTGATAAAACCGCCCAGCAATATGGCTGCGGAAGATGTAAGCAGTCTTGAATAGATTTTCATAATAAGCCCTGTGCCAAATGCGTCATAAGAATTCTATCGTTAGCCCCGGCTTGATTATCTTGCCCCCACTTAATCGTTTTACAGGGTGCATGATCTAAAAAAGTCGCACGATCTAAATCGCCCGTGTTGATATGCCAGCTATTCGCCGCACTGGCATTACCAGCCAACAGTATTGCTGTAGCAAACAGTATAAGCTTTAGAGGATTCTTCATTCGAATGACCTTGGCCGAACTCTTTTTCAGCCTTTTTATTGTTTTTTTAATTTGTGACAATCCTAGCATAGCGGTTATAAAACAAGCTGTCCTATATCACTTTTTCATATTAACACCTGCAAAGACATTAAAACAACATAAGCCCACAAAGCCTTACACCAATGTCTTTTCACAATCGCTAAATGTGATCAAAATCAGCTCCATTATCATTACTATACCGACAAATCAAACCCCGTAGATTCTATCCAGAAGTACATAATACATTATGCTTCTAATACAGCTATTTGTTCGACCACTGATCCGTTCGAAACATGGCTTATCCCACGTTTTTTTAAAACGACTTACTTTTTATGTATATTGGAAAGTTTGCTCGCTAGGCGCCAGAAAAAAGTATTTAAATTTTAACATTTCTATTTAAAAGTACTGATAACTTAAACTGTGTTATGTATAAATTTCAGACAAAAAAAAGAGCCATCAGGCTCTTTGAAAATAATTTATTTTATTCTTTAAACTTTACGGCGATAAAGCCCTAACAAAACCAATAACGAAATCCAATAAAAATTCACCGCACCGAAGTTATCAAGAAATGATTGAGGAGTTAGATCTCCCAGATTCCCGCCTAAACAGCTCACCCGGGTAAAATCCACATTGCCCGTAGCCAAATCGATAACAGGTAAACCAGGTCTATCGCCATCTTCGGTATAACAGTCAAATCGATAACCATCGTTAAATTCAAAAGCACCGATATCACAATCGTTTACATCGCCATACTGATTTTCATCATTTGGATTAGCGTAATCTGAACGGGGTAAACCCCTGCCATCTAATATTGTTATTGAACCATTACAGTTACCACGTCCTGTTGCCCAAGTTTCAGTTTCACCACCTGAATTTACCTTTTCAAATGTCGTCACATTCGGCTCTGCCAGAATTGCTACTTTATTAGCATCAGGCACCAATACATTACCCTCATCATCCACGGTTGTTGAGAAACCACCATTCAAATCAAAATAATAGGTGCCCTTCGCGTATGTCTCTAACGATTTAACAGAGCCCGTCGCCATGGCAATGGTTGGAAATGGATAGCCATCTGACTGGCCTTGCCCCAAAGACTGTATGCCATCGTTAAGAATAGCATTTCTTGCTTCGCTATTAATCTTAAGCTTAATAGACCTCATCGGCCCGCCATTATCGGATAATGTAGTTTCAATAATATTTTCTATAGTATTTACCGAGGTATAACTTCCTTCGCCTTTATCCCAAGTACCCACCACTGCTGCACTGTTATTATTTGCACCAATTAAATTGTGACCCAAATCGGTAAAGCCAGAAGCGGTATGAATATTTGCGCCAGTACCGGTATTTCCCAATATCAAGCTCGCTTGCAAACTCATCGTGCCACCGTTTACAACAATGCCACCACCATTAGCTACTGCGGTATTATCATAAAAAGTTGAATAGCTGATATCCGCCTCACCACCTTTCACATAGATAGCACCGCCTGAAGAAGCCGACTCATTACCTACAAATGTACTATTCACGATTGAAGCTTTACTCTGCGTAAAAATAGCGCCACCACCTTCCGCCGATATTCCAGCGCCAGTGAAAACGGCAGTATTTCCTTGAAACAAAGAACGCTTCACTAATAGTGTACCGTTCTCATGAAATATGGCTCCGCCATGGCCTATATCATTCCAGGATTTTCCCGTTGTACCTTCATTGATAGCATCGTTATTTAAAAACTCACTATCCTCTACAGTTAATGATACGCCGCTATATGCAACGGTAATCGCTCCGCCGCCATCTCCACGATTTCCTTTAATTAACGCGTTTTTAATGGTTACATCTAAAGTACCACCACTTTCACCCCATACATCCCGTAAAGAAACCACTCCCATACTCAAGGACGAATTCCCAATCAAATCAACATTATCTAAAGCTATCGTATAATCTTTACCATCGCCAACATGAGCTGCAAATACAGTACCGTTTGAATCATCAGTTCCCTTAAATGCAGTCAGGGTTAAGTTTTTAAGTTTAATATCATGGTTATCCACCAAAAATGCACGGAATGTATTTGTCCCCATAATACAACTATGGTCAGTTGTAATACCGGCTACCTTACATTCTAAAGCTGGATCTTGAACATGGGCATGAGTACCTGTTTCATCATTTCCATCAACATCGCCACTTAAAACTGTGGGAAATTTATCAGGATTTGGCGTGGCTTTACCTTCCTCATAGCCGCCGATAAAGGTTAAATTCACTGTGGGAGTAATTGTAGCGGGATAATAAACGCCGCCAGCAATATGAATCACATCGCCTTTTTTAACCGCTTCTATGTCTACTGCATAACCGATGGTTTTACAGGCCTCATCCCAAGTTAAACAATCATTGCTTGCTATATTATCTATACCTTTAGCATCTGAGACATAATAATCCTCAGCATATGCAGCAGTCGATGCTGCACTCAGTATAAGCGTGGATAACAAAATTGAATTTTTTTTCATGATACATCCTTTGCGGATTTTGTATTCTTATTATGCAATGTAGAAATCATACTACAGTTGTGCCGATGCCAATCACATTGAACTAACGACCTAACAGCCAAAAGGCCGCTGTGGTAACAGTTACAGCAATTACGATTATAACTGCCACGACATCAACCGTGGCATTTTCATTGATTGAATCAGACATTCCCATCTCCCTGGTTCTGTTATTTTTTTTAACAGAATATTCCTTTTTTAAAACTATGAAAACTGATTTTTAAGCGGTTAAAAAAGGAGCCCGTAAGCTCCTTTATATTTTTTCGACTATTTACTGCGTGGCACTCTCATCAAAGATAAGAGACCAAATAACGCCAGGAAAGACAACATGAACTGGTTGATAGAACCAAATTCAAAGTCTTCAAATCGTTCATCACAAGATTTAATAAACACCTCACCTTGCTCATAGCGACGCTGTGCATCTTCGGCACAAGTTAACACGGTATACTCATAAGCGCCCACATCACAGCGGCCACTCAAGAAGTCAGCGCGCTTTTCACCACGCATATCAACTTGATTATCTGCAGCGATAACATCAGGCCCACCAGCATAATCATTAAAACAACGATCCCCAGGAATCACATCACTTGCAATACTACCTGCTGATAAAGGCATGGTTTTCATTTTTCCATAATAGCCATCGCCGCCTTTAAAGTTGGGTGAAGTATTAACAATTTCTTTTAACGTTACTGCAACCGGAGGGCCATCTACAACCGGCGTGGCTGCGGCAGTAAAGCTTGTTGCAGAAATTGCCGCGCCATCAATCAAGCCGGATACGCCATTAAAGCCAACAATATTATATCCATTGTCTGTAAATGCGCCGCCAAGATTACTTGGACCTGCATTATTGCTATTACCCACAATTAAGGAACGGCTCAAGCTTAAGCTACCACCGGCTAACTTACTGATACCACCGGAACCTTCACCTGATGTGTTAGACACCAAGGTTAGATAGTCAAATGTGCTATCAACAACATCCAATGATGCAACAGCACCAGATTTATTTGAGGTATTGGCATAAAAGGTTGAGTTAATCACGTTCAAATCACCGGAAGCATTAGCATATAGTGCACCACCTAGACCTTCGCCTGCTGCTGAACCTTCAGCTGTATTACCAAAGAACAAGCTTTGGCTTACCTCAATCAAGCCGCCAGTTCCCTTCATCGATATAGCGCCACCATTTATCCGTGCCTTATTACTGCTAAACTCAATGGCATTCAACATCAAGATTGAAGCATTCTTCACATTGATTGCACCACCGTCATCTGCCTCATTCGACTTAAACGTAGAATCTGCAATAGTGACTGTCACATCATTCTTTAAATGAATAGCACCGCCCGTGTATAAAGCGGTATTAAAACTAAAGCTTGAGCTCTTCACATCCAGCGAAGAGGTATCTGTTTGAAAGATAGCTCCTGCTATTCCTTTTGATACATTATTGAAGAATGTAGTGTTCTCTATATTCACTGCAGTACCTGCACCACTTACATTAAGTGCCGCACCATTGTTAAGCGCTGAAGCCGTTGCGTTGGCCTCAAGGTTCACCTTAGCTAACTTCAGGTTTGCCCCAGCAGTCGCCTTTATGGCCGAATCTGCATTGGCAATAAATTGGCTATTAGTCACCAACACTTGTGAATTATCAACCACCAAACCCGAGCCTTTTGCAGCATTAATCACTAAACCCTGCAAACGAATCAGCTTATCCTGGCCTAAACCCTGCGCTGTGGCCGATAAGATGACTGCTAAGTTCTCAGTATTATTCACACCATCAATTGAACGCACCACACCATCAGCATCAGTATCGGCCAAGTCATTGGCGTCTTTATCACCCGAAATTACAGTTATATTAAGTTTATGATCGGCTTGTCCTGCATGCTGTTCAGTCCCATTAAAGCCCCCCACCAAGACGATGCCAGCCTTAAGTTCCAAGGTATTCTGGGGACGATAGACCTCTGCGGCAATAAACACTTGGCGTTTATCGTGAGTTTCGGCAGCAGCCAAACCTTTGGCAATCGTGCTACAGGCATGCTCCCAAGTTAGGCAGTCTCTATCAATAACCTCACCTGCACCACCTTTAACAACAAACACCATCTCACACACATCACCGATGCCATTAGAATCGCTATCCATCTGATCCGTATTAGCAATAAATGGGCAGTTGTCTTTTTCGGCTGCGGTATCATCTTTAATGCCATCTCCATCACTATCCTTTGAGCAGACATCACCTACCGCAGGGGCTTCAGGGTTAGTACTTAGCTGGTTTCTATTGGCTATAAACTTACAATTATCCAATTCATCATCAATGGTATCGCCGTCGGTATCTTTTGCACAGATATCACCAATACCATCATTGGCACCAAATACTCCATCACCTACATCTTCTTGCCCTGGATTAGGATCTGCTGGGCAATTATCAAAGGGATCTTTGATACCATCAAGATCAGTATCAACATTACATGCAGTACCAATTATCTTACCGTCGTCACCAATAAGGCCGGTATGCGCCTGATCCACATTAGCCGTGCTTGGGCAGTTATCAACTTCATCTTCCCACTCATCACTGTCTTTATCCCAGGCATCGTTACAAGCATCCCCACGGCCAAAGCTATCGGTATTTATTTGCAGCGGGTTATAGTCTTCAGGGCAGTTATCATTTTCATATTCATATTCATCGCCATCCCGATCCTGAGCCGAGTTACAGGCATCACCACGGCCATTGTTATCGGTGTCTTTTTGTGATTCAGAGTGCCACAGAGGAAGTGGAACAAGATCTGTATCTGCATATACATTTGGCCCATTTGCAATATCAGGGCAATTATCGATAACATCGAGAGGGTTATCACTGCCATCAGGCATACCATCACCATCGGTATCCTCCCAGCGGAATTCCCATGATTTACGGATGGATAGCGGAATAAGATTTGCTGTATCGTCTGCACTGACACTCACAGTTACATCACAAAGCCCCTCTGTAAGCCCTGTCACCCACCCGGCCTCTGTTACCTTACACACCGTATCGCTGGGGTTAGTTAATTTAAATTTTAATAAACCGTTTTGGGTAGAAGCACTGACCACTTGATCGGATATATCACCCAAAGTACCAGTACCTTTACTACCATCTAGAGTGCCTTCTAGAGTTTTAGCCACCGCCTCTAGCAAGCTTACCCCTTTGCCCAAAGCGACAAAACCTGTTGGATATACACTCCAGTCAATAGCATGCTCTACTTTTGCACTTTTGGATGGAATGTTTGACGTGCCTGCCAGAGCGTTACTGTGCCAACCCACTATAGATATTTTACACGCCTGTGTACTACCTAACGTCATCTTCAAGTCAAATTTGGCACAAGGTGAAGTACCAAAACAACGAAACCCACTCCCATCTTGTCTATCTGATCCACTACCCGTACAGCCACCTGATGCGGTAACAACAATCTGATCATCACAACCACCGCCATCCGAATAGCAGATTTCAAAATTTTCTATTATCTCTCCACCCGTGACGAAACTATCACCAAATAAGGTAGCAGTCCCACTCCCCCAAAGGTCCGCAAATGCATTCTGACCAAACAGACCGCCACACAAAATAATTATGGCCTTTGCTAATTCGTTTATTTTCATTATACGCCCTCTAACTCTTGGTTATGGCTTTCAAATTATTATTCTTAATTGATATTTACCGGCTTCCTAACCTTCGTGCCCGCGGTGACTCATTAAATAGCCGCTTTACCACGCACCTATCCATGGCGTCATATCCTCACCCAATACAATCCCCCAGCGCACATTATTTGCCTCAGGGCAAGCTGCCCCTTCGTTAATTTGGGAAAACACATCAGTTTGGCTTCCATAATTTAAACAAGCCTGATCTTTATCAAATTTATGGACGTTGTTCGCAGGGTATGAAAAACTAAACTCAAACTTATTCATTATAAACCAAGGATTTTCAAACTCATCCCCACTTGCACCTGAAAGGATAGTCTGCCCCAGCCACCAGATAGGATCTAGACGATCCTCTGAATCAGTTGTCCAACAACCCCCGGGCAACTCTCCATTCTGCCCCTCAATAAAGGCGTTATTCGCATTTGTTAAACGTATTGAGCCAGGATGGCTAGTCCCAGTATGCTGATCCGGGGTACAGCCTGAGCCGTCCAAAGTAACATAACCATAAGCCGCCAATCGATTGCCTTTGCGTGCTTCATCTGTGTAAAACATAAAGCCATTATTTCCATCAAGGCCATTCACCGACTTAAGATAAAAATGTTGATTGGCATTTGTCGGGTCACAATTAGCCGTCGCTGTCACCGCATTCGATATCCAACCTGTCCCACCATAAGTATTCACAAGACACTGAGGATTGCCATCCACCACTGTTTTCAGGTTTCTTATCATGACAAAGGAGTGACGTACGTTACAGGCATCACCAATGTCCAGCGGGAGCTTGTCATTTTCCTGATTCGGGTTATAAACACTAGGGCAGTTATCAACCGGCTGCGGTAAGTTATCGGCATAAATACCATCAAAGTCTCTATCGTCCTCACACATTTCGCCAATACCGTCGCCATCATAATCGTATTGACTTTGATTCGAATAAAGCAAGGTAATCCAATCTGGACTGCCTGTCACATCGGCATCACCCACCCTCAATTTATTCCAGTTTGTAATATCGTCAGCCGTTGGCTGAGCTGTACCATGGTAACTAGCAAGCATTGCATTAATCTCAGCTTTAATTTGATCTTCAGCAGTAGGCACCCAAACGCCATCAGCATCAACCAAGTTACCCTTGCCTATATTGTCTACAGCTTTGCTCAACTCAAAACGGCTGACCGAACAATTATCTCGAGAATCGGATTCACCATCAGGCTGATCGCCATCAAGATCAAAGCTTGGCAAGCCCACCAATGTAGGGAAATTGGCATCAATCACCGACATCTGGAAGAATAAATTACTGCCATCGCGGCCTATAGTGCCTACATTTTGTGTGCCTACATCAAAGCTAAGTTTTTTACAAACAAGGTCGGTTAAGCCTGTTGGATCCGCACCTAAGGTAACGATAGTCTCTCCATTCGGCCCAGTACGTAAATCCTTGACCACTAGCGTATCTTTTCCGGTAACAGGATCAACAACATATTCTATACAAGCATTCTCGAAACTTTCATCAATGGTGTATAGGTTTGTGGTTGAACGATACTTAAACTCGGCACCGCCACCTTCTTTATTCAGTGCTGCACCAGCTATTTCATTCAAATCTAACACCAGGAACTTATCTGACAAGAAGTCACCACCCGCACCAAGAACCATATCAATGGCGATTTGCACAATGGATGGAGGGATTTGGATATTGGTATAGTTTTGCATGCTATTAATATTTAATGACGGTGGGCCGCCCGATGCCATCGTAAAGCTGCCGTCTTTTTCATCAATGGTGACACCTAAGTCAAAATCTACCTTCATCGATAATACTTTTTTCCATGTAGGAACACCGTCTTCATCCACTAATTTATCATAATAAGCAGTAGCTGATTCATATCTAACTTGGGCCAACCCTGCACCGCCAGAACCGACCACTTCAGAGAAATCTAACCTGGGCGGCATATCCGGCCATAAACGTATACGAGTGTCACCGACAGACGCCAAGGTTCTAGTGTACAAGTTACGCTTAGTCATGCCATCTACAACATCTACAACCGCCTCTTCTAAATAGGGTTTTCCGGGATTTGGCAAGCTTGCAGGATCTCCTGGTGTTAGTGGATCAGCACCAAAATAGGTCGTGCCATTATGAATCGTTATATGGGTAGAGCCAGTACCATAAGCCGCCGCTAATGCCTGGTTAATCAGATTACTACTGATCGCCACACTTAAATTCGAATTAGACGCATTTTCCGTACCATTGATCACTTCGGCGGGGTTAATAGGATCATCTTTAAAGATGGGGCCTAGCGCCTGTGTCACAAAAGGATCAGCAGACGTTACACTCACTACTGACTCCAAACCTACAACCATATCAAACCCACCCGAATAGGCTATGGCCGTGCCTAATTCGGCAACATTCATGATCATTTCGAACTCAGTACCGTCTTGAAGGCCCGCTACTGCACCACCAATGGCAATTTTTTGTAAATTCGCTGCAATAATCGGGTTGGCCATCGCAGGAATCATACCGCCGATTAACCCCATCATCGGATCCATAAGCCCATCCAGCATCGAGCCATCTATGGGTATCTCTATCACACCAAACCAAGTATCCATCTTAATGATGATCTCTGTAAGCCTTACCCCGCTCATGCCAATATTAGTATTATCAGGGTCTAGGGCTACATCCACCTTTTTACCTTTGGCAGACACAATCGCATTAGCATCTACCGAGACTGCACCGATATACATGCCCATATCAATGAGTATATTGCCGCCAAACGGCGATTTCATTACCATCGCCGCACCCGTCGCCAGATGAGTGATTTCCATATTCACATTCAAGGTATTGTTATCCAAAATGGTAAAACCATTTAACAGCATGGTGCCGTGTAGATTTTCAAGCGTTATACCACCAATTTCTGTATATTTCTTACCCCCCAAACTTACCTCTTTACTTCCGTTCAACATAATCGTCTCACGAAGAAAGGCATCCATCTTCATCGTCAGACCTAGAAGCACTATAGGCAGATACATGGGGCCACCACCGGCTCTTGAGCCATCTTGTATCGTCATTGGTGAAATGGTGGAACCATCGGATAATACTGGGTTATCAGCACAAACGTAAAAGGGATCTGTAATAGCATTATCAAAACCATCAGCATCCTTCACAAAACCATCCATCACCTTCGGATCTGCGCTGCTATCCGCTAAATCTTGTGCATCAAAATCGAGTTGGGTGATATTTTGCCCAGGATAAACTCCACTCACACCACCACAAACACGGTCAGTATCCCAATACAGGCAATTTTCAGGATTAAGAGAGACTGCATTTTTTTCTAAAATCTCAGCGGCACCAGCATCCGGCACAGAGGTATCAATACCCACTATTACACCACCATTAAGACCTGTAGGATCTGCTGGGTCTGGAGCCCAATACTCATCATCATTACGCGCCCAAGGGTCTGAATTATTCCCAACCTTCAAGCATTTAGCATGTATAGGCGCCAACTTCATCGCATCTGCCAGACCTGCCGCAATCAGCGGGCGCATAGATTCAATCACCGTGCCACCGATGGCAACTCTTACAGCATTATCAACCCCTAAAATACCGGCATGTTCGCTATCGGCAAGGTATTCACGGCTTGAGATATATTCATGCGCATCGGTAGAACTGATTCGATATAACAAAGAGATTTTTTTGGTGGATTCAGTGCCAAGCAAACCATCCGGCAAGCCTGTCTTATCGGTACCGGTATAATATTGGTTATTGCTTGCTTTCACATAAGGGGTTCTGTAATCACCATCGTTATCAAACCAAATCTCTTCTTCAATCAGGCCTTTTATAGCAATTGGGCCACTGGTAAAACTGCGATTGGGCAGAACCGGAATAACATGTGTGCTATGAAGTTCACGATTAATTTGGCCGTTAGTTTGGTAACCTGTAATAAGATACAAATCCACAGTAACCTCAGTGCCTACCTCAGAAGGATCACGTAAAAAACCTTTAATGGTAACCGTGTCGGGCTCTAGAATATCTGCCGTACCCGAGGCAGTGCCACGTTCGTTATAACCCTGAACCACACGATCGGCATATGTCATCACGCCACTGGTAATAATAATTTCTGGGCCAGCGCTATCTAATATGAAGGTATTGCTAGGGCCAAAGCCCCAAGGATCAATAGAAAACTTATTGGAACCTTGACGGAAGAAGTGCTTGATTCTCGCCACTTCAATGGATGCATCTATTTTGGTATAGACAACATACTCGGAAATGTCATGACCGTTTAACGTCACTAACACATCATTGGAGGGTGCCGAATCAAATTTGAAAATGAATTTCTCATTCAAGGCGGTAGTACCATCAAGCGGTGCGGGTGCCGCTTCGTTGTACATACCCACATAGGAACCACCGCTAGGTGGATAACTGATCGAGAATGTAGATTCAATACACCCCGACATTAATAGGCCAAAGGCTATTAATGAAAAAACTCTAGATATTGCTTGGAAACTCATCCTGGGCACCCTTATTTATTATTTCTTTCTGACTGCTTATTTACGCTACAGCCGTGGGAACTTTTTATAACTACTTCGCATTATGAACCAGCTCAAGCATATTACAAAGTAATATATTGTTATAAATAGACCATAAATTGTTCAGTTTTGTTATTTATGTATCCCTATACCATAACTAAACAGTATAAATACTAAGCAAAACAAGCAGTTCAAAAAACAATCAGAACTGAAAATTAATGATTCAAATTGTGAAGTTGATAGGGAAATTTTTTTCTATTCATCTGTAGATCACTAGAAAAAATCTACTGGCAGGCTTTATTGGGAATTATTATTATTTTACACCTCTACCTCCGCCGCCCCCGATGAACAGTATCGAATAGCTGGCTAGAGGCAGATTTACCCATATCAATGGTATAAAATGTTATTTTTCTTATATATTCCCGCTGATGACCACTGCAACCTTTTGACAAAAAAGTGCTTTGACTTGCCACACTTCCCTGCACGGAATTGTACAAAAAACGCACCTCAAAGAGGCCGACATCACCATTAATGTAAGCAGCATTAAAGATAGGCCCTACAACGCCACGCCTTTCTTCCGTAATGAACGGGTATTGCTATGCCAAAAGATCACACTAGAATCAAAACCCCGCCCCCACAAAAAACCTATTTCCAAGAACGACAATTCACCCTAAAACTGCGCCCTAGCAACCAAAGAGGTAGGCTGAAAGATTTACTAAACGCTTAGCTTGGAACAGCTTAAAAAGCTGTGCCATCGTAATAAGTTTGGGCCTTATACCAAGCGCTCAATCCAGCTTGCGAGCCCATTATGCGGCCCTTAAGATCATCCACATCGACATGAATACCACCAGAAAGACGGGACAGACCTGCTTCATCAGCGGCATCATAATAGGTAGCCCATTGCAGCTGTATTGTTTCGCTGGGGCCTACTTCAAACTCTAGGTAGTTATTTATATTCGCGGTGAAGCGACCTAGACCACCGGGGAAGAATTCATCACCAGTGAAGTTAGTCATAATCTCCGCTGCAGCGCGACTAAAAGTACTGTGGCCAGAGGTGTAACCAGCAAAGGGAGGGGTAACAAAGGTTTCACGCTGATAAGGTACCCACTCTACTGCTCGAATCCAGCCTACACCTGTGTAGGAATTGTGCGAATCTTCCGGATTTCCTTGCCAGGCTTTAATTGCCACCTCACCTTCAAAGCCAGCTAAGTGAAAATGTTTGCCTAAAAACATGGTGGTTGAGCTGCTAATCAGCTCGACTAAGCCATCTTCCAGTAACAAGCCATCGACATGGTAGCTGGCTTTGCCGGGATCGGAGCTTTGCCCCATGCTGGCCATGTAGCGAATGGCGGTAATAGGCCTGACATAATCGTATTTGGCTTTGGCATCCCAAGCGGATACAGCAGCATCATGTAGCGACCCATTTAAAACAAAATACAGTTTAACATCCCACTCTAAATCGCTAAGTATGTTGCCAATGCCTTGGTAGCGTTTTTGGGTGGCGCTATGGTCGGATACGTAATTGGCCAGTGTATTCCAATGCCCAGGTGGTGTTTCTGAATCGGGACCGTCAGCCCAGAATTCTGCTAAAATGCGATGGTAATCACCGCGCTTTCGAATTTGATCGTCATAGGTGAAGCCTGTTTTAGGGTTGGTAGTTCGCCCTATGCCATCATTACTACCCAATGTGTTATTGCCCTTGGATAACGGTGAAATATCAATGGACTCGCCATCATCCGGATCCATATAGCTGCTAAAACGAATCACCCTTAATATTGCATCTTTGAATTCCTGATCACCTACGCCACCTAACATGGGGGGGATGCCTGGGTCGTTATAAACGTCCATGGCCGTGGCACGTGTTAATGCAAACGGGGTGACATTACCCCAGTGTGAACCTAAGAATACTTGAGTTTTGTCCGGTAGTGGAATGCCATTTTGGGCAATAATGTATTCCAGAGAAAGTGGCTGCCAGCGATTCTTATTCATCAACCCCGCATCACCAATACCGGGTAATTTAACAATCATTGGGCTGTTAACAGGGCTATAGCTACTGGTATCGGCATAAAGGCCCTGCTCATTAGCGCCATCGGTTAAGCCAAATTGAATAACTGCCTCGGCAATACGATTGCCCAATGCAGCGGGCGCATCACCAACAGTGGAGGTAATGGTTTCATCATAGCCCAGCATAACAAGCCGCTCTGTAAAGGATTTAAGGGCAGATCCGGCACCGGGTGAAGAAGCAAATCGATGCATTAAAATTCTAAAGGCAGCATAGCTAATCGCCTCGGCTCTAGCTAATTCGATGTCGGCGGCAGTGAGTTTTTCTATAATAAAAAAACCATCAGCTATGGCATCGTAGGCGGCCCATGCATCCCACATCGCAGCAGATACATGTAATAAATTACGTGAATGTACCGTGGGTGCAGGGTAGTCGGTACGAATCGCATCTAATAATTCTTCATTCCAGTAACGCGCTACTGAAAAGGTTTTTCCAGTATTGGCGGTTAAAGGATCTAAGTGGAAATAGTGCACCTCATCAAAATCTAATAAGCCATCACCATCACTATCGGCTTCCAAGGGGTTCGTACCGGGGTCTTGTGCAGAAACATAAGTGCCAGAATTGCTCTCAAGACTATCAATAAAACCATCACCATCGGTATCGGCATTAAATGGGTCGGAGCCGGTATCTGCAAGTGATAAAAAGATGCCGGTGCCGGTCTCTACCGCATCAGGCCAGCCATCGTTATCATCATCCTCATCGCAGGCATCGCCTTGTGCATCGCCATCATTATTGGCTTGATCAACATTGTGAATAAGGTGACAATTATCTTCAGAGTCTACAATGCCGTCACCATCTAAATCCGGGGCTATATTAGGCTCGGTAATAGTAATATATTGATTTACCGCAATATTATTAATCACTTGTACAATGCCGCTAGGCCATTTCACTTCTATAGCGCTGACCTGGCCATTAACAGCATGTTCACCTAAGCCGAAGTGTAAGGTTTTTTCATTTTGGCCTAAAAAGTTACCGCTGGCTAAAACTTCCATAAACTGGCTTTGGCTATCAGCTTCACCATAAGTGAGAGTGACTTTGGCACCAATGCCATCTCGGTTAGAGACCGTGCCTTTAACATCGACCTTAATCCAATCGTTATTATTGATACTGTCATTGCGGTAAAGAATTGCTTGGGCGTTATTGTTAACCACGAAGATGTCTAAATCACCATCGCGGTCGTAATCCAGCGTGATTAGTCCTTTGCCTTGCTGTATATCGGTTAGGCCTAAGGAATGTGAGCTTTCAGTAAATAGACCGTTATCATTAATCCAAAAACGCATGGGGTCAGCGTTATAGCTTAAATGGATGTTGTGTGGCCAGTAGCCAAAGAGAATGTCTATTCCTGCGGTCTGAACCAGATCTTGATCGCCATCATTATCAAAATCTAAAAAGGCTGTACCCCAGCCCCAGCCTCCGGCATCAACACCAGAGGATAGGGCTGTCTGATCAAAGGTAAGATTGCCATTATTGATAAAAAATTTATTGCCAGTTTCACCTGCTAAATTACCAGCAAAGATGATACCAGTAATAAACCAATCCAGTTTTCCGTTATTGTTTATATCAGCAAGCGCGGAGCCCATGCCATTAATGAATTCATTGAGGCCAGCACTGGGTGTTTGATTGAAAAATGAACCGTCTTGCTGGTTGATAAAAAGGCTTGTATCACCAAAGTCAGCGGCGATGGCTAAATCGGGCCACATATCGTTGTTCATATCGGCAAAACTGGTGGTAAAGGCTCTTAAGTCGCTAATCGGCACAGCTACACTTTCGGTGACGTCAACAAATGTGCCGGGTGATGATTTGCCAAT
Source organism: Pseudomonadales bacterium (assembly GCA_013215055.1). Classification (GTDB taxonomy): domain Bacteria; phylum Pseudomonadota; class Gammaproteobacteria; order Pseudomonadales; family DT-91; genus CAKMZU01. The sequence goes on from JABSRQ010000009.1 coordinate 16,365, forward strand.
ATTTTTAAGCAAAACGGAGCCGGTGAGTACAGTGTAAGCCCAGTCATCCACCATTATATCAAGCCAGCCGTCCCTATCGTAATCGCCAAAGCCAACACTTTGGCCGTGGCGAACTTGGGCGCTGGCATTACGGGCAACCGCCTCTTCTTTAAAGCTGCCATTACCTTGATTGATATAGAGATAGCCGCGCTTTTTTAATACTGGGGATGATGTTGTGACATACAGGTCTAAATCGCCGTCATTATCAATGTCCGCCCAGCCCGCGCCATTGGAATGCAGGCCTCGAGATATTCCCGATGTTAAAGTGACATCTTCAAAGCTGCCATCTCCCTTATTACGGTACAGAATATCATTACCATCGTAGCGGGTTACATAAATATCCACCCAGCCATCACCGTCAAAGTCTCCAGCAGCTGCACCACCGGTAAAGTAGGCTTCACCAAAACCCAAGTTCGCCCCCGGTTGGCTTTGAAAATAGTCAATGCCAGATGCTGTAGTGACGTCAGTGAAGATGCTAACGGGTTTAATGGTTTCGGGGGTATTCGGGGTATTCCGGGAAGGGAGGTTGATATCTTTACAGCTGCTAAGTCCAGACAAAAGAGCGACAAACAGGGCTGTTGAAAAAATATTCAAGCCATAGCGGGTTTTAGCTTTTGTAAGTGGTGGTGTAAGCATTTAAAGCCATCCTTTAACGAACAAGTTCCTTTTGAAGCCGCCTATATCAACATTGAGAAATGTATTCATGTTGAATTGTGTATGAGGCCACATTTTATTATTAGTATTGTTTGCATGTTATCAGTAAAGACAGGAGATTAAAAAGTAGTCAATTCACGTGCCAGAAATGTAATTTTCTTAAAAATAGAGTGAATCAGCTCACATTACAATGACAATTTATTCACAGCTTGTTTTTTAACTGACGTAAAGTGGCGTAAATGTATTTTTTAGGGCGGCAATTACCCTCGTGATGGGCTGAGTATAAATTCACTGCAATGACCGACGCCATTTTAAATGGCGCTTAAGCATTTTATGTGCAAGCTCATCAATATTAGTCGGTTTTTAAAAACTCAAAGAATTCATGTGTTGGATCTTTATCAAATACATCACCCACATCTGTACCCTGCACTACCGGCGAATTCATATCGCAGCTACTGGGTTTGATCTGATTCCAATCCATGACAATTTTACGGTGTTTGAAATACCATTGGCCATTCTCTTTGATGTATTTATCCAAATAACGGCCACCAATAATAATCTCGGTATTATCGGGGGTTAGATGGTAGGCATTGCAGTAAACCTCGCCTTCGGCCTGATTGCCCTGCACTGTAACCAAGTGATTTGTTACGGTATGGGAAGTGACCTTCATGCCGGATAACACCTCTGGCAACCATACTACAAACTCCTTGCCAGTGCCTTTAAACATTCCACCATGATCATCAATGGAATCTTCATGGTAAAGCGCGGCCAAACTTGCAAAATCACGCCTGTCTACCGCACGGCAATATTTAAAGACCAGGTCATAAATTGCTAGTTTATCGGCAACGTTATTAGTCAAAAAGTTTCTCCTCGCCCACGGCTAACGTCATGGGTACTAATTTACTATGTTTCCAAAACACCATTTTTATAGTTTCATCATTTAACGATAGTGGAGACGTGATTTTTAATTGTATTGGCACCGATTCTTTATTAACTGCCACAATCTCAATCGTCAGCCCTTTTATCAGATGTTTTTCACCCGGTGTCAGCGGGTTGATAAGCTGATCACGCAAAAGAAAGTCCAGCCCGCCTAGCAATCCAGCCTCTCGGCTTACCAGTAAGCTATGTTCATCGATACGTTTTACGTTTCCCCCCTGTATATGCGTAGCGACATTCCAGAAACGATTAGGGATAGGTTTTTCTGCGGTCCAGCGGATCGCCGATAAAAAACCGGCTTGAAATAACGGCGTGCCAAAGCTGATGATATGTTTATCTTCGATATCATCAGGCAGAGATAAAGCCGTATCAATCGCCGGCTGGGCAAACAACCTGGGCCCATATGCCGAAGGTAACATAATCAAGGCCGACAAAAACAGATGTGCACATAGCAATATAAACATGCTTGACGAGGCTAATATCGCTATGATTTTTTTATTTGTGTTTCTGACCATATGCAGTAAATACAAAATCAACGCCGCCAGTAGTGGGCTGGCAGCGATACCCACAAACAACATATTGCGCTCTTGCACTTCGGCCGATGCAATAGGCACTATTGATAAAACCGTGACAGCAAAAAAGAAAGTCAAACTTTTCTGCTTTTGTTTAAACACAAACAACAATAAAACCACACTCGCAAACAAACCTATTGCCGTTAATACGCCGCCCCTTATACCGATTAAATGCAGCGGCAATAAATTAAACTGTATCGCCATAGCCTGCGGAAACCGTTGTAAAAAGTTTTCCAAATAGAATCCGGGCATGGTAATCAGATTAACGTAATAGGCCTTATTCCCTGACGCACCATAGCCATAATATCGGTATATCAAGGCCCAGGCTATAAACACTAACAAGGCTGGCCATAACTTAAGTAGTGATCTCATCCAGCCATCTTTATCTAAAATAAGCGCATAGAAAAACAGAAAAACCCCCACCGTAATGCCCACTTCGGCTGATAAGAAACTACAGGCTATACACAAGGTTGATGCAATACGTTTTTTAAACGAGTATTCAATACAAGATTGATGATGCAATAAAATAGCCGCCATGGAGAACACCGCAGCCATCACCGCATTGCGATTAGCCAACCAGGCCACGGTAAACGCATGGGTGGCATCAACCACAAAAAACAGGAAAGCTAATATCGCCAGGTTTTTATCACCGCAGAACTGCTGATACACTTTGGCCACCAAAAACAGCAGCAGCGCATACCAGAGCAGGCTATGTAAATGCATCAGCCAGCCGGTTTTGATCCAGCGGTAATCGATATAGTGGCTAAGCTCGGCTAAGGGCCTAAAAAAAACCAGCTTAAATTCTTGATTCACCCACCACGGCAGCGCAGAAATTGCCTGTAATTGCTCACGTCGTGAGGCATCCTCGGTAATAAAGCTAAATAGATGAAAGAAAGAAAGGTTATCCGGCTGTAAAACCAGCCCCGGATTATTGATTAATACGGCATGTGAGAAATCATCGGCAAATAAACCGGCAAACAGGCTAGGCAGCATCAATAGCAAACCTAATAATATCAAAAAATGATAGCTATTAGGGGCTTGCAGGAATCGCTTAATCGAAAATGTAATAGAAGACATGTTGTTATTTTATTTTTATGCTGCTTGCCAGTGTAACAACCCCCTACCTAATTAGCCATTTTCGCTGCTATGCAAAGCCCGGCAAAAACGATAAGCTCAAAAATAACACCCAAACGCTCAGCCATATCAGACTTTGACCCATGAATAACAGCAACGGCGACACCTCACAGCTCAATAATATGATTGATGTCATACGGCATTGGACAGCAATCAAACCTGATGAAGAGATTTTGCGCTTCTACCCCCAGGGAGAGGGCGACAGCCAAGCCTATAGCTACGCCGAGTTCAACCAACGCTGCATGGCGATTGCCAGTGAATTACAGCCATATCGTGGCCAGCGTCTTATCTTATTATTTCATTCAGGCATGGAGTTTTTAGAGGCTTTTTTTGCCTGTTTCTATGCCGGCGTTATTGCAGTACCGGCCTATCCGCCACGGCGTAATCAAAACCTCGATAGATTACTTAACCTGATTGAAGACTGCCAACCGCAGGCGTTTCTCTCTGCCGATGCGGTTATGGAACAAGCCAGACCGCTGTGCCAGGAAGTTTTTGATAGCCAAGCTCAAAGCCTGCCGTGGATAAACACCGATAAAATCAACATCTCATCTGCCGATAATTACCAGCACTATAGCCCGGCCCGCGATGACATCGCATTCTTGCAATATACCTCAGGCTCCACCGGCAAACCTAAAGGCGTGATGGTCAGCCATGGCAATCTCATCAGCAATGTCGCGATGGCTAAGCAGGCTTTTCAACTGCCGGATAATTTACGCTGTGTCAGCTGGCTACCGCTATTCCATGATATGGGTTTAATCGGTGCCGTTATGATGCCTATATACTGGGGCGCAGGTGCGGTATTAATGCCACCGGCCGCTTTTTTACAGAAACCGCTACGATGGATTAAGTTATTAGACAAATACGGACAATATGGCCCCGTTGGCAGTGCGGCACCTAACTTTGCTTATCAACAATGTTTAGATCATATCGCCGACGATGAGCTGGGAAAACTGGATTTAAGTAACTGGATATTCTCTCTCGCGGGTGCCGAGCCCAATCGCAGCAGTACGTTAAAGCAGTTTTGTGAAAAATTTGCAGCCTGCGGCTTTAAACCCGAAAGTCTGGCCCCCTCTTATGGCATGGCCGAATGCACCCTGCTTTCTACCACCTCACGCTATAACACATCAAGCGCTATGGCGGTCTGCGCCGAACGTCTGCAATTTGATGAATTTGTGCCGCTGGACAATAGCAGCACTCAACTCGTTAGCGCCGGTACATCTGCAAAACCTCAAGAGTTGATTATTGTTGATAGCGAATCGCTGCTGCAGAAAAAAAACGGTGAAGTGGGTGAAATCTGGTTAGCCGGCCCTCATATTGCTCAAGGTTACTGGGGGCAAGACTCGCTTAGCGCATATACTTTCTCAGCCAAAACCGCCACAGGTGCAGGCCCATTTTTACGCACTGGCGATTTAGGCTGCGTAGTTGATAGCAAACTCTACATCACAGGCAGGCTTAAAGACTTATTGATTATCCGCGGTAGAAACCACTACCCACAAGACATTGAACTCAGCTGTGGCCTTTCTTCCCCAGCCTTGCATTTAGATAATACTGCCGCTTTCACCATAAGCAACGGTGAAGATGACAGCGAAGAGAAGTTAGTGATTGTGCAGGAGGTTAATCGCAGCCACCGGAAAGATTTTGATGTAGAGCATCATGCCAAGCTGATTCGTAATGCCGTAGCCAAGGTTCATGGTGTGGAGATTTTCACCCTTGTATTTATTCGCTTTGCCAGCATTGCCAAAACTTCTAGCGGCAAGATTCAACGCCATAAAGTCAAACAGCAATATTTACATAATGAACTCAAACAAACAGGGTTATGGCAGGCCAGCACTCAAGCGCAAAAACTGCCAGCCATACCCGCTATCATGCTGGCAGAAATAGATCAGCCCGCCTTACAAGCCTGGATACAAAGTTGGCTAGCCGCCAAAATCAACGTCGACATCGATGATATTCCACTGCAAGCCCCATTAGACGGGTTGGGGTTAGATTCCGTAGATTTGGTACAACTCACAGCAGAACTGGAGAAATGGCTGGATAAACCCCTGGATAGCATGATGGTATGGGAGCAACCTCATATACAGGCGCTAAGCACCACACTTCAGGAACTCGCCCTGCAAAACCCTGAAGAGAGCATCGACGATGATGACGAGTTAGAAGGTTTTATTTAGCCCTCTAACAAGCTCCTATTCCTTTAAATCGCCTGGGTTTAAATGTTTTATGAATTATTTTTAACATTTCTCCTCTATAGCATTCTCATTCACTGCTGAAATAGGTATATTTCTTCCTTGCCATAAAAAGAATAAAACTCAGGCCTCATAGATGTATTACTTGTTTTGCTATTTACCGCAAACAAGTCATGAGCCGTCAGCGATTTCCCGCCACGAAACCTAGACGCCAACATCACAATGCCGCAATGGATGCAGCTGTAACGAGCGCTTGAAAAAACGAGCAATACGGACAATGAATACAGCTGAATTAAAAGACTTCCTACACAATTTGTGGATACAAGGCGTTGAGCTTTGGCTGGAAAACGGACAACTTCGCTTTCGCGGCAGTAAATCTGTCATGGATTCAGCCACGCTAGCGACCCTTAAACAACACAAACAAGCCACCATCGCACTGCTTGAAGCGGCGCCTAAAGCTTATAGCGGTTTTGCGCTGAGTCATGGCCAACAAGCCATTCACTTGATGCAGCATATGGCCCCTGACAGCCATGCTTATAATCAGGTTTGTTTTGTTAAACTCCAAACCAACCTTAAGCCCAAGACATTAAAAAATGCGGTGGCCGATTTAATCGATCATCAACCCAGCCTGCAAACAGGTTTAAGCCGCGATGATGGTCAAGTTAAACAACTGGCCAAATTTTCTGTAAACGATATTTTTAACTGCGAAGAACAAACACTTTCAACAGAAGATGAGATACAACAATGGCTGGATAACAAGGCCAATACCCCGTTTATGCTGGAACAGGATGCCCTGATACGCATCACGTTATTAAACAATAGCAACGATAATTACCTGCTGATTGTTGCCCACCATATTATCGCCGATTTTTGGGCCATGGATTTGATCATCAAGGAGCTGCAAAGCTTTTATCAAGCCCAAGTCAGTGGCCAGGCAGCTCCTTTAAATAAGCTGACAAAAAACTTTAAAGATTATGTTTTAAGCGAACGACAATGGTTAAACAGCGAGGCTGGGCTGGCCGCCAAAGACTATTGGCACTCACAATTAACCCCGCTGCCCAACACACTTGAATTACCTACCGATTTTATCCGCCCGGCACGGCAAAGTTATCAGGGCCGTGAATACCCTTTTACGTTGGATAAAACCTTAACCCAAACCTTAAAACAGCAGGCTAAGAAACATCAGGTCACCCCTTTTGTCTGGGTATTATCGGCTTATCAAACCTTGTTACACCGCTATACAGGTGAAAGACATATTACCGTAGGTTCGCCTGTGGCTGGGCGTCTGCAATCAGAGATGCAAAAGATTGCCGGGCATTTCACCAATCCGGTAACACTGAACCATCATTTTTCTGCCGAACAACGCTTTGTAGACTTACTTGGCAGCAATAAACCACAGCTACTCAACGCATTAAAACATCAGTTATATCCGTTTCAATGTTTAATCGAAGAGCTGCAACCACAGCGTGATGCTAATAGCAGCCCGATTTTTCAGGTGGCTATTTCGTGGAATCAGCTAGAAGATACCGACCATACAGAAAATGGCCTGATTGAAGAGGTTAAAACTCTTGAGCAACGTGGTGCCATCTATGATCTGGTATTAACCTGTTTTGATAAAGGTGATGAAATCGGTTTTTCATGGCGTTATAACCGTGATCTTTTTAAAGAAGAGACCATTAAGCGCCTATGCCAGCATTTAAATAACATATTGAGCCAAAGCTGTGAGAAACCTCAGCAGCTGATTCAGGATTTTGACTTCAGAACCGCCGCAGAAATCGAACTGGTTAAAAACATCAATAAGACTGCGGCCCCCTTACCTAAAGATGTAAACCTGGCTAAAATATTCCAGCAAATAGCTCAGCAACAACCACAACTTGCAGCCTTTAGCCGGGATGATGGAATACAAACCCATACCACCAGCTATCAAGAACTCGATCAATACAGTAATCAACTGGCCAATCATCTAAGCGCTACCGGCATCAACCCAGGACAAACCCTTGCGCTATGTATGAACCGCAGCCTGGACATGCTGGCCTGCATTCTTGCCTGTTTAAAAATGGGCTGTATTTACATTCCTATTGACCCGATTTATCCCAAAGAACGTATTGGCCAGATCTTGCAACAATCGGGAGCTGGCACGGTTATCAGCCATAGCCGCGATGCCAGAAAAATTCGTTTTGTCAGTGATAAAAACGTACTGGAGATAGATCAGCAGCAAGAACTTATTCGGGATTTATCAACAGACTTCCCGCTCTATAAACACGGAGACGTTGCAGAAGATACGATAGCCTGTATTTTGTTCACCTCAGGCTCTACCGGCACTCCCAAGGGTGTACAAATTCCTCATAGGGCGATTAAACGTCTGGCCATTAACAATGGTTTTTTTGAAGTCGAACCTGGTGATACATTTTGTTATGTCTCCAACGTATCCTTCGATGCCACCAATATTGAAATCTGGGGTTCCTTACTCAATGGTGGCAATCTGCTTTATGTCGCCACCGACACCATCTTAGACCCGCATGCATTTGCCGATTTCATTGTTAAACACAAGCCCCATGCCTCGGTTATCACTACGGCGCTTTTTAATGTATTGATCAATTATAAAGCCGATATTTTTAAAGGCTTTAAATCCATTCTTGTTGGCGGCGAAGCGTTGGATGTTAATTTAATGCGACAATGCTGTGAAAATGGCAAACCTAAAAACCTGGTGAATATCTATGGCCCTACTGAAAACGGCACGGTAAGCACGGTTTTTGAAATGGCTGATCTACAAGCCGACGATATCAGCGTACCGATTGGCCGCCCCAACAATAACAGCCAGGTTTATATTCACGATAATGTCGGCAATCAATGCCCGGTAGGCATCATCGGTGAACTTGTAGTGGGTGGCGAAGGTGTCGCTACCGGTTATTTAAATCAAACCCAGCTCAGCCATGAACGTTTTAGCGATGATTTTTATCGAGGTAAGGGCCTGCTATACGCCACCGGCGATATGGGCTTTTTACGTGAAGACGGTCAAATCATCTATACCGGCCGTAAAGATGATCAGGTTAAAGTGCGGGGTTACCGCATAGAGTTAGGTGAGATAGAACAGCAACTCTCTCAACATGAACGTATCGCCAACTGCTCGGTTATTGCGGTGAAATCGACCTCGGGCTCCAGCCATTTAGCCGCGTATTACACCAGTACAGAAACCGTTAGCCCTGCCGAGATTAAACAGTATTTAAAACAGCAGCTACCCGATTTCATGGTGCCGTCTGCGTTAATGCAGCTGGATAAACTGCCGATTAACGCCAATGGCAAGGTCGACAAAAAACACCTGCCGGACATCAGCTTTGAACGTCATCATGATTATATCGCGCCCAGAGATACAACCGAAATCGCCATTGCCGATATTTGGATGCAGCAACTCGGCATTACCCAGCTGGGCATTCATGATAACTTCTTTGAATTAGGTGGCCACAGTCTTTTAGCCGTGAATACCGCCAGCGAGATGAAAACGCAGCTACAGCTTGATGTGAATATGCGCCTGATTTTTGAAAATCCCAGCATCGCCGAGTTATCTACCGCGCTTAATCAAGAGAATCAACAGCAATTGCCGGCGATCACCGCCTATACCGCTACGCAGGAGCCCATTCAAGCCGCGATGGCTCAGCAGCGTCTATGGTTTTTACAGCAGCTGAACCCAACATCCTGCGCCTACAATATGCCGGTGGCTATTCGCCTGAATATGCCGTTCAAAGCCTCCGTGATGGAGTTGATGCTGAAGCAGCTTATCATCAGGCATCAGAGCTTACGCACGTCATTTACCGATGATAATGGTATTGCCTATTTAAGTATCAATAGCTGCGATGATTGGAGTTTACCCACATTAGACTTCAGCCAGTTAAATAAGGATGAAGCCGAGGCCCAGGCCCAAATACAAATTAATCAATTAGCCTGTCACGCATTTGATTTAAGTCAGGGCCCACTGATAAAAGCGGTGATGATACACCTCAGTGCCGACGAACATATTCTGGCCCTGTGTTTACACCATATCATCAGCGATGGCTGGTCGGTTGAAGTGTTGTTAGCGGAATTAGGCCAGCTATGGACACGCATTTCAGCGCAATTAAATACACCACAAAACAAACCATTAATTCTGCCGGAATTACCCGCTCACAGCGTTCAATACACAGACTACAGCTTATGGCAGCGCCAATGGCTGCAAGGTGAAGTATTGGATGAACAGTTAAATTACTGGAAGAATAAACTCGCTGGCGCACCGGCGCTATTAAATTTGCCTACCGATAAGACTAGACCTGCACAATTAAGCAATGAAGGCGGTGTCTATACGTTTACGATTGAAACCCGATTATTAAATCAATTACGCCAGCTTAGTCAGGATAATAGCGCCACCTTGTTTATGACGATGTTAGCGGCCTATAGTTTATTGCTGGCCAGATATACACAGCAGTCTGATATCTGTGTAGGTTTTCCAATCTCCGGGCGTAATCAACATGAAGTAGAACCGTTGATTGGCCTCTTTGTTAACAACCTGGTGGCACGTACCGATCTATCTCAAAACCCCACAGTTAATCAATATATCCAACAGGTACGACAAACCACCATTGAAGCCTATGCTCATCAGGATGCACCTTTTGATCGGATTATTGATGCCCTGAAGCTAGAACGCTCGTTAAGTTATACCCCATTATTACAGGCTTCTTTTGCATTAGAGAATCAATCTATTGAAGATAAGATCGAGGCAGCCTTAGGTCAACATGCCAAGCTGGAGCCTTTGGATTGGAATATTGCCAAATACGATATCAACTTAAGTTGCTTCGATAGAGGTGATGAAATTCAGGCAAATCTGGAATACAGCAGCGATCTGTATCATCACGACACCATCAAACGTATGGCCGATCACTTCCTGCGTCTATTACAAAAGATGGTAAAAAATGCCGATTTACCGGTCAATGAATTACGTCTATTAACCTTCGATGAACGCCGTATCATGATTGAACAGTGGCAGCAACAAGCCAGCCACAATAAGCTGACCATCAACTGCGTAAACCGTTTTGAAATTCAGGCCGCTAAATTTAGCCATAACACCGCTATCACCTTTGAACAACAGGTCATGGATTATCAGACCCTGAATTTAAAGGCCAACCAACTGGCTCACTACCTTTGTGCCAACGGCATTCAGGCGGGTGATTATATCGGGCTTTATCTTGAGCGCAGCTGCGAGCTGATCATCGCTATATTGGCCATATTAAAAACCGGGGCGGCTTATATTCCGCTGGACCCTCATGCGCCTAAAGATCGCATCAACTTCATCCTAAAAGACGCCAACGTAAAACATGTGATCAGCAGTCAAAATCTGGCCGAAGACATAGAGGTTAAAAACATCTTCGCCGTGGATAAATTGCAATCTACATTGGCGAGTTTGCCGACTGACAACCTTAATATTTACATCCCCAACGATTCCATCGCGTATATCATTTACACCTCGGGAACCACCGGAAAACCCAAAGGCTGCCTGGTAAGCCATGCCAACCTGGCGCGTTTATTTACCGCCACCGACAAACAATTCAACTTTACCGAAGACGATGTCTGGACCCTATTCCACTCCTATGCCTTTGACTTTTCGGTGTGGGAAATTTGGGGAGCGTTATTATATGGTGGCAAGTTATCCATTATCCCGCAGTGGATGACCCGTGTACCGGATGCTTTTTATCAGCATTTGATTGATGAAAAAGTCACTATTTTAAATCAAACACCGTCGGCTTTTTCGCAGCTAATCAGCATTGATGCGCAGTCGGAGAGCAAGCTGCTAAGCCTAAGAAAAGTCATCTTTGGCGGAGAGGCCCTAGACTTTAACGCGCTGCAGCAATGGATTAGCAAACACACTTTAGAAGACATCATGTTGATCAATATGTATGGCATCACCGAAACCACCGTACATGTCAGCTATCACGAAATCAGCCATGAAGATATTCAACGTGGCCGCAGCATCATTGGCAAACCGTTGAATGATTTGCTGATTCACATCCTCGACAGCCACGGCCAACTTGCGCCCACTGGCATATTAGGTGAGATGTTTATCTCCGGTGCGGGTGTCACTCAGGGCTATCTGAATAGAGAAGAACTGACCCGTGAACGTTTTCTGGATAACCCCTTTATTCAAGACATTCCGGTAGAAGCCGCCACCGCACATAAACGCATGTACCGCAGCGGCGATTTAGCCAGACGCTTGGCCAGTGGCGACATTGAATATCTTGGCCGCATAGACCATCAGGTGAAAATTCGTGGTTACCGGATTGAATTAGGTGAAATTGAATCTGCGTTAAGCCAGCAAGATAAGATTAAAGAAAGCATTGTTTTAGCACGCGAAGAAGAAGCCGGACAAAAACGCCTGGTCGCCTATTTGCTGGTAGAAGACGAGACGGCCATGGAACTGGATGATATTCGCCGCGAGTTAAGAACCCTGCTACCTGAATATATGATACCGGCGGCATTTGTTACGCTGACACAGTGGCCGCTTACCGCCAATGGTAAAGTGGACAAGATGCGTTTGCCGGCGCCACAAAGCAATCATTTCTCATCTAAAGAATATATCGCACCACGCAATGATTCCGAACAAAGCATCTGCCTGATCTGGTCTGAGGTATTAGACATAGAAAAAGTCGGTATTCATGATAATTTCTTTGAACTGGGAGGTCATTCCCTGTTAGCGACCCAGGTTGCCTCACGTATACGTGCAGCCTTGCACTGTACGCTGGAGCTGAAATCGATCTTTGAAAATCCCACGCCCGCCGAATTGGCCTTGGTGATTATTGAAGAAGAAATTGGCGCGTTGGATTTAGACGACGACGATTTATTAGCACTATTAAGTGAACTGGAAGACTAGCGGGCTATTGCACCTTTAAAACAACGCTGACCAATTCATCTACATCGGCACGGTTAATTAGGCGATAGTATTAACATCTTTTGCCACGGCGGTTTCAATACCTAGGCAAAAGCAATATACAAAACCATGCTTAACAGGTTTATATTGACGGTTTTAAAGAAAAGAGACATATCGCACCACGCTCTAGAAGAAACAAATCCTTTCAAAGTGTGGACGCCCCCCCTATTCGACGACTCAGCATAGGCAAATTCATCAAACAAGCAGCCAGGGCTTAAGAAAAAACGCTAGATGTTAACCACTACAAACTTTTATTCCTGATTTTATGCTCTACTAGACCTACAAAAAGACTATCACTATCTAGGATTACCCATGAAAAAAGCACTTTTATTTTCAGCCATGATTTTATCGCTTGCAGCCTGTAAAGAAGAAGGCCAAGCAACTGCAGCTGTTGAAGCTGTAACCCCAGCGACTGAAGTTGCGGCTGAAGCAAAAGCTGCTGCCGTAGAAGCGACTCAAGAAGTTGCTGCAACTGCCGAAGCGGCAGCTGTGGAAGTTAAACAAACCGTAGAAGCTGCTGAAGTTGCCGTGACTGAAGCTGCAGCCGAAGTCACTGAAACAGCTAAAGCTGAAGCCGCTGCCTCGCTAGATGCGATTAAAGGCAAACTGTAAGCATTTTTTAGCGCCTGAGTTTATTCTCAAGTGTCATGCTTAAAAAAAGTCCTTCGGGGCTTTTTTTATGTCTATAAATCGGTAAAAAGTCTCATTTATCCCGCTTAATGGCTGCATTATTTATTATTGACTGCAGATGAAGTACACTAGGTTTGCAAAATTATTTCCAAATTGTCTATTTTTGTCTAACAATAATAAAACCATGTTCTGAGAAACATGGCTGAAAACGTGAGTTGTATCAGTTTCAGGGAACTTGGGTGGTATCACATCATCCAATGAAACAGTTTTCACGACTAAGGTCATACCATGAGCAAACCGGATGATGCATTACTTGCCAAGTTGAGCAAACTTTCGCCTGCACAGCGAGAGGCTCTTTTGCAAAAGCTGCAACAGAAAAAAAACCGGAAACCACCATCCCTGCGTGAGTTGCCAATTGCCGTGCAAGCACGTGAATCTGAAGACTTTCCCTTGTCTTTTGCCCAACAACGCCTGTGGTTTTTAGAGCAGCTAAACCCCGGCCAAGCGACCTATAATATTGCTGCGGCACTGCGCTTAAGCGGCAACTTAAAACCCGAACTATTACAGCAAACCTTTAAACGTATTATCCAACGCCATGAAAGTTTAAGAACCGTTTTTATCAACACCCCAGAAGGCGCACGCCAGAAGGTGCTGGATAAATTAGATTGGCTTTTAGATTTCACAGATTTAACCGTAGCCACAGCCGATACAGACGAGAGCACTAGCTGGATTAATGAGGAAGCCAATGAAGGTTTTGACCTCGAAAAAGGTCCACTCTTTAGAGCGAAGTTGCTGAAAATCAGCGCCAGTGAATACACGTTAACCATTGTTATGCATCATATTATTTCAGATGCATGGTCATCCCAAATTTTATTGGCTGAAGTCTCCAAGTTTTATACCGCAGCCTATCAAGGCACCGCCATCGTGATGCCTAAGCCACAGATTCAATATATCGACTACAGCCAATGGCAACGCCAACATTTAGCCGGTGATATCGCCGACAAACAATTAAACTACTGGACCACACAATTAGAAGGCTGTAGTAATCTGCATTTAGCCTCCGATAAACCCAGGCCTACACTGATCAGCTACAACGGCGCATCCATTCGCCAAACCGTTGCCCCTGAGGATGTAACTCGCTTAAAAAGCCTATGCCAACAACAAGGCAGCACCGTCTATATTGCGTTGATGGCTCTATTCCAAACCTTGATTTATCGCCATACCGAGCAACGGGACTTTTGCATAGGCACCCCCGTGGCAGGCAGAAACCATGCTGATTTAGAACCGCTGATCGGTTTCTTTGTTAACTCACTGGCAATTCGTAATGATGCCAATGGCGAAGAAAGTTTTCAGAGTTTATTAACTAAGGTTAAAAACACCACGCTGGATGCCCAGGCCCACCAGGATATTCCTTTTGAGCAGTTAGTCGATAAAATCAGCCCCGAGCGTGATGGCAGTTATAGCCCTATTTTTCAGATATTCTTCAGCTATAACCCAGGAAATGCGGATCAGCAATTACATTTACCCGAAGTTAAAACGCGCTTTATTACCGCCGACACCGATACCGCCAAGTTTGATTTAAGTCTGGTTATCAGCGATAAGATCATCAACGATGAAGAGGCCTTAAGCTGTCACTTTGAATACAATACCGATTTATTTGAAGCGGCACAGATTCAGCGCCTGTCACAGCATTTTTGCCGACTATTACAGCAGGCCTGTCAAAAATCCCAGGCTCCTCTGCATGTTTTGAAGATGTTAAGCGATGAAGAAACAACAAATCTGGCGACATTAAGCCAGGCAGCAGCTGCCAAAAAACCTGAACAGATACTGGATATCGCCAGCTTAATCGCCCAACAGGTGCTTAAAACCCCCAATAACATCGCCATACAACAGGGTGACCTGCAGCTGACATTCAGCGAGCTGGACCATAAAGCCAATCAGCTAAGCCATTACCTGCTTGCTCAAGGTGTGCAATGCGGTGACTTTATTGGCCTGTGCTTCCCTCCCAGCGCCGATTTAATGATTGCCCTATTAGCCAGCTTAAAAGTGGGAGCTACCTATGTGCCTATGGACCCGTCCTATCCTGCCGATAGGCTCAGCTATATGGCTGAACACGCACAATTAAAGCTGCTATTAACGGCCCAACGCATAGATACCGCCGCCATCAATATCGCCAATAAGGTGAATATTGATCAGATGGATTTAAACAGCTATAGCAATGAGGCACTTAATCTCGACATTGATATACAGCAGACTCTCTACGTTATTTACACCTCCGGCTCTACCGGTCTGCCTAAGGCTGCGATGGTTAGCCACGAAAATGAAAACAATTTATTACACTGGTATGCAGAACATTTTCACTGCAGCGAAGCTGACAAACTACTGGTTTTCTCGGCTATTGGTTTTGATTTAACCCAAAAGAACCTGCTGATGCCGTTATGTGTAGGCGCGCAGCTGCATTTCAGCGAACAGGAGTTTTATGATCCAGAGCTGATATTAACCACCATTGCCGAGAGTGCTATTACTTGGATTAACTGTGCCCCGTCGGCCTTTTATCCCATCAATGATGCCTGCACCGATTTCAGCCAGCTGCAAAGCCTGAAAAAGTTATTTTTTGGTGGCGAAGCTATTCAGTTAAAAAATATGAATAACTGGATACATTCACCGTATTTCCATGCCGAACTCTGCAATATGTATGGGCCAACCGAATGCACCGATATTGCAACCTCTTACACATTAAATACCCAGCAAAGTAATAGCAGCATTCCAATTGGCCGCCCCTGCGCCAATGTCGACCTCTATATTCTCGACAGCTATTTAAATACCCTGCCACAAGGGGCTATTGGTGAGTTGTTTATTGGTGGTGCCGGTGTAGGTCAGGGCTATTTAAGTAACCCCGCCATCACCGCCGAACGTTTTATTCAAAACCCTGATGCCTCTAATGATATCTTATATAAAACCGGTGATTTAGTGCGCTTAATGGAATCCGGTCAGATTGAATTTATCGCCCGCTGCGATGATCAAATCAAAATCCGTGGCTTTAGAATTGAGCTGGGTGAAATTGAACATCAACTACGCCAGATTCACGATATTCAAGACGCGGTTGTCTGCACCCGGGAAATTTCCGGACAAACCCAGTTATTGGCGTTTTTACAATCACCGCAGCCGTTAAAAGAACAGCATTTTTATAAACACAGCTTGAATCAGCACCTGCCCGACTATATGGTGCCTATAGCATATTTTCCTATAGACGAAATCCCATTATCCGCCAACGGAAAAATCGCCAGAAATAAACTGCCCGCTGTTGATTTAAGCCAGCTGAAACAGGCAGAATATATAGCACCCAGAAACACCGATGAAGCCGACCTCGCCATGATCTGGCAACATTTACTCGGCATAGACGATATCGGTGTTAGAGACAACTTTTTTGAATTAGGTGGCCACTCATTACTGGCCACGCAAATGCTTACACGCATCCGCGACAGCTTCGAGGTTGATTTGCCTTTACGCACGATCTTCGAAGTCAGCACCATTGAAGGATTGGTTGAAATCATTGCAGCGATGAAACCGCACTCCATGGACAATGAAGCCGACTTATACGGCGATGATGACGAAGAGGCATTTGAAGAAGGAATTTTATGACAGCGGCACAGCTTATTGGCAAACTCGGCGCAGCCGGTATTAAACTTTGGCTAGATGAAGAAAAGCAACTACGCTTTAAGGCTCCAAAAGGTGCTTTAACTGCCATCTTAAAAGACCAACTGATCGCCAATAAACCCGCGGTCATTGCCTTTCTCGCCGATGCCAAAGGCAAAAAACTCAGTGATACCATCCCCCGCTTAAACCGCGATAAAGATCAGGAATACAGCCTCTCTTTTGCCCAGCAACGATTCTGGTTTTTAGATCGATTGGAACCTGGCAACCCGTCTTTACATATTCCCGCCGCGATTCATATCAAGGGTGCGCTTGATATCAAACTCATGCGTAAATCCTTTGATATTTTAGCCGAACGTCATGAATCCCTGCGTAGCTATTTTGTTATTGATGAACAGCAGCAGGTGTTGCAAAAAATAGATACCAAAATCCAATGGCAATTAGAAGAGAATTACGACCTTAGCCATTTAAGTCAAAAAGACGCGGATGAACGTATTCAGGAAATCATGTTGGAAGAGGCTCTGAGACCCTTTGATTTAAATAAAGTGGGTAACGGTAAATGCCGATTCTTAAGAACCCGCCTGGCCAGATTAAGCCCATTAAGCGATAACGGCACACTCAACAGCGAAACTATATTGTTTATCAATATGCATCATATTATCGCCGACGGCTGGTCCATCAGCGTACTTATTCATGAACTCAGTGTTATTTATGCAGCCCTTAAAAAACAGAAAAATCACGGCTTAGCCCCGCTGGACATTCAATACGTAGACTTCGCCCAATGGCAGCGCAAGTGGATGCAAAGTGAACATATGCAGACCCAGCTGGATTACTGGAAGACAGAATTAGATTCAGTACCGGTATTGGAGTTACCCAGTGATTTTATACGCCCTAAGCAGACCACTCATCACGGCAGTAATATTCATTTTACTATCGATGCAGCAACTTCAGCGGCGATAAAAAATCTGGCCCAGCAGCAAAAAAGTTCTTTATTCAGCACCTTGTTATCGGCCTTTAATATTTTATTATTTCGCCATACCGGCCAAAGCGATTTCGCCGTAGGTACACCGGTAGCCGGCAGAAACCGTCAGGATATAGAAAAAATCATTGGCTGTTTTATTAATTTACTGGCGCTAAGAACCCAAATAGACAGCCAACTAAGCTTTAACAACTATTTAGCTTGTGTGCAGAAAAAACTGCTTTGCGCCTTTGATCATCAAGACCTGCCTTTTGAACGTATTGCCGATGAATTCAGCGCCAACCGCAGCCTGGCGCACAGCCCACTATTTCAGGTGATGTTTACCATGCAAGCGGGGGCCGATATCAGTTTGAATATGGAGAACCTACAGCTTAAATTCTTGCCACAAACATCGCATACCGCCAAGTATGATTTACAGCTGCATATTGATGAATCGGGTGAAAGTTTAGCCTGTGATATCGAATTTAATACCGACCTTTTCACAGAAGATTATATTCAGGATCTAGGCCGCCACTTTACCCATTTATTAAAAAGCATTTCCAGCAACCCGGAACAATCGATTGCGTTATTGGACATTCTCGATCAACAAGATATAGCCTTATTACAGCTAGAAAGTCCTGATTCCCAAACAGATAAAGATCCAACCAATCTGCTTGAGCGACTGCAATTACGTTTGGATAAAACACCCACAGGCACCGCGGTGAGTTGTGGAGAAAAAAGTTTAAGTTTTGAGCAACTTCATCACCAGAGTGATCAACTGGCACAGCAGCTAAAAAATCTGGGCATTCGTCATCACGATAGAGTCGGCTTTTGTCTGCCTGCGGATATCCCCAGCATCATCAGCCTATTGGCCATCATCAAATGTGGCGCGGCCTATGTACCTATGGATGCCAATTATCCCGATGATAGGCTGCAGCATATGATGAATAACGCCGAGTTGGCCTGCGTTATCACCGACACTGACAATGCAGCGATATTCGACAACGCAAAACAACTCATTCTATTAGATAAGATTGATTTAACAACGCCGATGCCTGCAACTCAAAGTCGTCATGCGATAGCAACCGCGATTGATGAAAAAGCCGCGCTCTATCTTATTTTTACCTCAGGCTCTACCGGCACCCCCAAAGCCGCCGCAGTAAGCTATGCCAATGAAATTAATTTATTAAACTGGTATGCACCACACTATGGTATGACCAGTGATGACAAGGTATTAATTATCTCGTCACTGAGTTTTGATTTAACCCAGAAAAACATTCTGGCGGCATTAATCAGCGGCGCTGAAATTGTTTTTAGCCCAGCTAAAAATTATGACCCACAAGTCATTTGTAAAACCATATATGAAAAACAAGTCAGCTTTATTAACTGTGCACCTTCGGCATTTTATCCGCTGCTGGAAAACTGCCAGCGTATCGATAGATTAAAATATCTGCGCAGCAGCAAACATATTTTATTAGGGGGTGAGGCGATAGATTTAGAAAAATTCTCACCGTGGATTCACAGCTCACATTTTAATGCGCAAATAAGCAATATGTATGGGCCAACCGAATGCACCGATATCACCTGTACCTATACGTTGGATAACGCCAAACAATGGCTGAAATCGAACAAGCCTTTGCCCATAGGCCAGGTGATTCCCGGGGTTAATATTCGAGTATTAGATGCCCAACTGCAGCCTGTGCCTATAGGCAGCAGCGGGGAGTTATATATCGCCGGTAAAAGTGTCGGGCTGGGCTATTTCCAACAAGATGCCTTAAACCAAGAAAGCTTTATTCACGACCCTTTTGGCACCGATGTCGACGCCAAGATGTATCGAACCCATGATGTGGTACGCCAATATAAAACGGATACAGGCCTGCAGTTAGAGTTTATTTCTCGCAGCGACGATCAAATAAAAATCCGGGGTTTCCGGGTGGAGCTGGGTGAAATTAGCGCCCAAATCAATCAATATCAAGGCATACTTGAGAGCCGGGTTTTTGCCGATAAAGACAGCCAGGGTAATCAACGACTACTGGCTTATTATATTCAGAAAACCGTTGGGAAAAATATTGATTTACATGATTTACGCCTGCAATTAAAACGGCAATTACCCGACTATATGATTCCGGCAGCCTTTATCAGCATTGAAACCTGGCCACTTTCACCTAACGGAAAAATCAATAAAAAAGCCCTGCCCGAACCGCAGCAACATCACAGCGTTAAAGCCGAATTTATCGCCGCCAGTACCTCCAGTGAATTAGAGTTAACCGAAATATGGCAGCAATTTTTAAGTGTCGATAATATTGGTATTCACGATAATTTCTTTGAACTCGGTGGCCATTCTCTGATTGCCACTCGGATGATTGCTCAGATCAGTAAAACTTTTGGTATCGACATCGCGCTGAAAGATTTTTTTGAACAGGCTACTATCGTCGAATTAGCCGCATTGATAGAACATGGCGGCAATCTTGATGGCCGAACCCAATTACCCAGCATTCAGGCCTGCGACAGATCTGCAGCTGTGCCGCTTTCTTTGGCCCAGGAACGACTGTGGATTATTGAGCAATTAAACCCAGGTAATGCGGCTTATAATATTCCTGTCGCACTGACCTTTACCGGCGCGCTTAATGTTCAGGCATTAAAAAAATCTCTGTCTTGTATTGTTGAGCGCCATGAATCTTTGCGTACATGCATTCAGGTCAACCACACAGGCATGGCTTATCAAGTCATTAGCGACAGCAGTGATTTCACCTGTCTAACCACGGACCTACGTGCAGAAGTCAACGCTGAAAATACAGCCCTGGAAGTCGCCCAAAAACGGGTTAATCTTGAAGCCAATAAAGCCTTCGCCTGCGACAATGACGTATTATTTCGCGCTGAATTAATCACCCTCGCCGATGACCAATGGCTATTGATGGCGACCATGCATCATCTTATTTCAGATGGCTGGTCTATAGCCCTGCTGCAAAAAGAACTGAGCAGCTTATACCATGCATTTGTGGCCGGAGAAGAAAATCCATTAGCGCCTCTGGCGTATCAATATGCGGATTTTTCCCACTGGCAGCGCAATAATATGCAGGGCGAGCATTTACAATTACATTTGGATTATTGGTTGGAGCAGCTGCACGATGCCCCCGCAGTTATTCAATTACCCAGCGACAGACCCAGAGGGGAACAACAAACATTTAACGGTGCGATGTTATCGCAGGACCTCAGCCTAGACTTAAGTGACAAACTAAAAACATTCTGTCAGAACTACGGCACAACCGCATTTAATACGTTGATGAGTGTTTATGCCCTACTACTCAGTAAATATGCCAAACAACATGACATCTGTATAGGCACGCCTGTTTCAGGGCGTGAAAATGCCGATTTACAGGATATTATTGGTTATTTTGTTAACGCCGTGGTTATTCGCAATCGCCTGACTGGCAACCCCAATATCTTACAATTGATTCAACGCACACAAGATAGCTGTCTGGGTGCATTTGCCCATCAAAACGTACCAATAGAACAGATTCTCGATGTCTTGCCGCTAGAGCGAAATCTGTCGTATGCGCCCGTTGCTCAAACAGGCTTTAGCTTTATTTCTGACGACTTCACCCAATCGCTAGAGCTTGACAATGTTACCATCAAAAATCTGGATTTTGAACGTGTTGTGGCTAAATATGAACTCACCTGTATCGTCGTTGATAAAGGTGAAAAACTTAATATTAACTTTGAATACAATACCGATCTCTATAATAAAAACACCATAGAGAGCATGTTAAATCACTTCATCACATTGTTAGAACACTGCTTAAACGCCCCGGATAGCCACATCAATGCGATAGATCTGCTTAATCAAGACGAACTTATTGATGCGTTAAAGCTGCAAGGGAAAAAGATAGACAGCATCCAGCCGTTGACGGCCATGCAGCATGATATGGTGTTAGCGCAAATGCTTAACCCCGATAGCCTGGCGAATACTCTGGGTTACCATGCAGAAGTGAATTTTAATGTTGATGCCGATTTATGGCAAAGCGCCTTACAAAAAGTCTCTAACGCACAGGCGATTACACGTACAGAATTTCACAACAATCACTTTAAATACGGTGAGTTTGTCTATCAGGCCGTGTTATCTAAAATGCATATCCAGCTTGAAATATTGGATTATTCTCAGCAAGAACTTGATGAGAAAACCCAGCAAAAAATTGTTCACGATTTCATCTATCAACCCCATCAATATACAAAAAACACGTTTATTCGCTATGGTCTGATGCGCCTGACTGGCGATAAAACGATTCTTTTATTATCCGCTCATCATGCGCTATTAGATGGCATCTCTGTGGTATGGATTGCACAGCAAACAGCTGCCGTATACGAGGCGCTTCATCATGATCAGGATTATACCCAGCATTGCATTTCCACCTATGATTTCAGCCATTATATTGAGCACAATCGTCAAATCATGGATAACAGCAAGGTCAGGAATTTCTGGCAGCAGGCGTTTAAATCCTGTGAAGCCAGCGATTTTTCCGCCGATACATTACTCGCAAAATCAGCCACGGCGCAAGCACGCCAAATCGTCAAACAACATCGCATCAGTAAAGAAACCTGGACCGCATTACAAGGCTACTGCCGCAAAAATAAAACAACACCCCCGCAATTATTTAAGCTGTTATATGCATTGCTGATCGGTAATTATTGTAGAACCGAAGCCGATTTCCATTTAACCGACTTCCATACTGGACGCGATAAAAACACCGCCTTTGAACTGGGCTGTTTCTTTCAACAATCGCCCTTTATTATGCCAAATGCCTTATGCCAGGCGGCTACGCCGATTAAATCGTTACTGACTTATGCCAGTCGTTTCCGCAAAGAGATCAAGGCTGTCAATAATATTTCCGCGGGGCTTAGCCATGAACTTGCCCCTGTCGGCCGCCTGCAGTTTATGTATAACTACTACCATTTTTTCCCGCAAGATGCGCAGATGTTAGGCCATGATGTTCACTGCATAGAAAAACCACCTTTTGTCGATGGGGCGGTACAGTTGGTATTAAAAGAACAGCCAGACCATATGCTGTTAGATTTATATTATCAGGATCATTTATTTGATGATAAAAAATTCCTGCCGCGCCTGGAGGCACTATGTACACAGCTAATAAAAGGGGCTGAAACCGTAGGTGAGTTAAAAATAGCCCTTAAAGCCGAAAAAATGCAGCAGATCTACGACTGGAATCACAGTATTGATCATCACGATGAGACACCCATTAAAACATTGCAACAGCGCTTTGAGGCTCAAGTTAATCTAACACCTAACGCCATTGCTATAATCGATGATGAAAATACAATCAGTTATCGTGAGCTCAATAACCGCAGCAATCAACTGGCCCGATATTTACATAATATCGGTGTCGGCTCTGATGTTAGAGTCGGCGTCTGCCTACCTCGCTCTATCGATGCGATGGTGGCTATTTTGGCAATACTCAAATCCGGTGGTGCTTATGTGCCTATTGATAGCAACTATCCTCAGCAGCGTATTCAAACCATCTTAGAAGCCGGTAAAATTCATGTGCTGTTAAGTTATAAAAACTTAAAGCCACTATATGCACAATACCACGGTGAAACGATTTGCCTTGATGGCAGCGAAGATGACAAACATCGCCCCAGCATTCAAATGCAAAGCCTGGATAATTTAAAACCCAGCAATGAAGCCGACGATTTGTTTTATGTTATTTTCACCTCAGGTTCAACCGGTCAGCCCAAAGGAGCTACCGTTACCCATAAAGGTGTCTGTAATCTACAAGACTGGTATTGCAAAGAATTTGATTTTAATGAAAACAGCCGTGTCCTCATCATCTCGGCGCTGGGTTTTGACCTGACTCAGAAAAATTTATTTGCGCCGTTAATGACCGGTGGCCAATTAATTTTAACCGCGATGGACAATTATGACAGCGGGGCAATTCACAGCCTGATTGAGCAACATAAGGTGTCGCTGGTTAACTGTGCGCCTTCTGCCTTTTATCCACTGGTGGAAGATCATCCAAGCTATGCCAGCCTGGCATCACTAAAGACCGTTATCTTAGGCGGTGAAAGCATTAAACTGCAACGCATCAAAGCCTGGATCGAATCGACTGAATTTAATGCCGAAATTATCAATAATTATGGCCCCACCGAATGTACCGATATTGCCAGCTTTTATCGCATCAAAAATCCAGCTCAATATTTTGATAAACCGATTCCATTAGGAAAACCTAATACCCATGTACAAGTCTATATTCTCAATAACAATCAGAAGCTGTTACCCCAGGGATTAATCGGTGAAATCTGTATTGCAGGCTTAGGCGTAGGGCGTGGTTATTTAAACCATGATGAATTAAATCATGAAAAATTTATCGCCAATACCTTCGGCCCTGGTCAACTTTATCGCAGCGGCGATCTGGGTTATTTAGATCACAAAGGCCATCTGTTTTTTGTCAGCCGCCAGGATTTTCAAATCAAACTTAATGGCTTACGTATTGAGTTGGGTGAAATTGAGCAAGCCCTGCAGCAGCAAGAGAGCGTTATAGAAAGCCTGGTCATTTTAAAAAATGATCAATTAACCGCTTATCTACTCAGTGATACCGACAGCTGCGATAGTGGAGATATACCCAGCCAGCTCGCACAATCACTGCCATCGTATATGATTCCGTCTCACTTTGTCTGGCTGAAAAAATGGCCGCTAAATGCCAATGGGAAAATCAATCGTAATCTGCTCCCGGAACCCGAAAAAACAATCACACAAGTTGAATACATCGCCCCAAGAGATGATATTGAAGCAGCCATATGCCACATTATTGCTGGCATTTTAAACCTGGAAAAAGTCGGTATTTATGATAATTTCTTTGATTTAGGTGGCCACTCTCTAGCA
Organism: Pseudomonadales bacterium; assembly: GCA_013215055.1. GTDB lineage: Bacteria > Pseudomonadota > Gammaproteobacteria > Pseudomonadales > DT-91 > CAKMZU01. Next base: position 40,966 of record JABSRQ010000009.1, read on the forward strand.
GCCTCAAGAGCGATAGTGCAAATAAGAGAGCACTTTAAAATTGATATCCCACTGAATGTCTTATTTGATATGACCAGCGCTGAGAAATTAGCGGCTTATATTAAAGCCAACCAGTGGGCGACTCAATCTGCCAAACAGTCCCAGCAGGAAAATACCGAAGAAACACCCCGGGATACGGGCTTTATTTAGGCCCCAAGCCTAAAATTCAGCCCAGTCTTCATCTTCCGGTGGACTGATCGATGAGCTAGAGGAACTAGAAGAAGTTGTCTTCGCAGGCGCTGCAGCCACACTCATAGCCGGACTTAAGACTGGCGCTGCGGCCGCCATACTGGGTGTCGATGTAGCCCTGGCTGCGGCATTGGCATTAATTTTGAAAAATGAAACTCTCTGTTCCAACTCGGAGGCCTGCCCTCCCATCGCATCGGAGGTTGAGGCCACTTCCTCCACCAAGGCCGCATTTTGCTGAGTCATCTCATCCATCTTGGTCACGGCCCTATTCACTTCGCTGATGCCCATGGACTGCTCTTCGCTGGCCGTGGCTATTTCAGCCACCAGATCAGAAACCTCTTTTACAGAATTCATAATATTGGTTAAAGATTCACCGGATTTATTCACTAAATCTTTACCTTCGTCGACTTTTTTAACACTATCTTCAATCAGGTCTTTTATTTCCTTGGCCGCGGTTGCCGAACGCCCGGCCAGGTTTCGCACTTCGCCAGCCACTACTGCAAACCCACGGCCCTGTTCGCCGGCCCTGGCTGCTTCCACCGATGCATTTAACGCCAGTAAATTCGTCTGGAACGCGATCTCATCGATCACCGAGATAATATCGTTAATCCTGCCGCTGGATTCAGAAATCTCGCCCATCGCAATAACAGCTTTATCGACTACTCGCCCACTGTCCTCGGCAACCTGGCGGGTTTTATTAGCCAAATGACTGGCATTTTTGGAGCTCTCGGTATTTTGTATAATCGTTGCGGTCATCTGCTCCATACTCGACGCCGTCTCCTCCAAGCTTGCCGCCTGCTGCTCGGTACGTCTGGATAAATCTAAATTACCCTGAGAAATTTCATCGGCCGCCTGTTTAACCGAGGCCGAACCCTGCTGGATACCCGCCATGACCTCAACCAAATTGTTTATTGTCGCATTGGTATCACGTTTAAGGTCATTAAATATACCTTCATAATTTTTATTAATCGTTTTGGTTAAATCTCCGGCGGCCATTGCCGATAGCGTTTCTATCAACTCCTGCATGGCAGATTCTGTGGTTTGATTTAAGTTATTTAAATTATCACTTAACTGCAGATAAAAACCTTTTTGCCCGCTCGTTTGAATGCGGGTGGTAAAATCACCTTTGGCTGAATTACCCACCGATTCAGAAATCTTTCCCACCACATCACTCAATTGGGTGACCATGGAATTGGCATATTCAGATAATTCAAAAATACGCCCTTCATATTTTTGATTAACTTTAACACTTAAATCACCTTCAGAAATGGCCCGCAGAACCTGACTAACATCCAGCATGGCCGAGTCTATAAGCTGGCCCTGCTCATTTAAATCTTCGGTAATCGATAGATAAAAGCCCCGTTTCCCCGATTCTGAAATACGGGTATCAAAGTCTCCCCGTTTTGCCGCGGCAACTTTTTCAGAAACATCTGAAATAACATCGCTAAGCTGCTTCACCATAGAGTTAGTCGCCTGCGCCAACTCGCCTAATTTACCCGAATATTCATTAGTAATATGATTATTTAAATCACCATCGGATATCGCCGTTAACACCGAAGAGACATCGGATAAAGAGGTATCAACAGAGCTGACTATCTCATTTAAACCCTCTGAGACTTGCAAAAAGAAGCCCGTTTTTCCATCCACCACAATAGATTGAGTAAAGTCACCAGCCTTCGCTGCGGTAATCATATCTTCAACTTCGACTTCTATTTTAATTTGCTCAGTTTGATCATCCCATTCAATAACATGGCTATTAATCGAATTATCTTCGGCCACAATCGGTGTAACCTGCCAATCAATCGTTAAACCGGATTGCTGAATACGCTGCAAATGGGCTTGTTTTAATCCGGCTATCGATTGAATAAATTCAGGGGCGCTATTACATAAATCCAGCAAGGGGAATTCACGCATATTTTGGGTATTAACCGCAAAGCTTGCAGCATGTTTTTGAATAAAATCATACATGGCCCGGTTTACATATGAGACGATACCGTTACTTTCAACAATCATGGCTGGTGTACTGGCATTATCAAATGCCTGTTTAACCACCTCACTGGACTTCATTAACGCCTGCGTTTTTTCAGTCTGCTCGGCCAACACGCGGGTAAAGTCATTAAAACTACTGGACAGATCTTCTATTTCTTTAAATCCTGTCACCTCAACACGCTTAGATAAATCTGCATCGCCACTTTGTAAATCGGCCACAAAATCCTGCACACTTTGTTTAAACTCGATAACCGATTTTGATACATTGCTAGCCACCCATAGAAAAGCCAAAACAATCAACAAACCTAAAATACACATAATTGAAATGGATAAAAAAATGGCCGAGTTTATGTCTTCATTAACCTTTTCATTGATGGTATTTCTGGCCTTCAAACCCGAAGCCTCTGCCGCCACAACAATGGTTGATAACGAAGCTCTCATACCTGAATTAGATGTAAAACCTTTTTCTTTTTCGGCCAGGGTTAATTTTCTGAAACTACTGGCATAAGCCGCCATCGCCGCTTTAATTTTAGTATATGTGCCCTCTACCGGTACACCTTCCAGCGTTGTATTAAAGACCTGCATTTGTTGATTAAATTTTTGGATATATTTATCGGTTTTACGTAACATAAAATCTTTTTCATAACGCCGCAATAACAACATATCACGGTATAAAGGCGTAAGCCCCGCCTCTTTAACCAATCCTTCGGCGGTATGTACAGCCGTTCTTAACTCGCCATAGAGTCCCGATGTAGGTGATAAACCAATTTCGGTTTGCACATCGATAACATCGGCAAAGGCAAAATAATACGCCTCTACAATAGACTTCATTTTTTTAAGCTCTTCCGTTGAAATGCCTTGATTATCGGCCTCCTCAATCAATTGACTAAAATCACTGTCTAATTGTGAGTATTGTTCTTCAAAAACATCTGCAGATGAGGCATCTCCGGAGGCAAAGAAATTTAACTCACTCTTCCTTAAGTCAGAGAAGTTCAAGGCGATTTCATCCACATTTTTTATCATCTCAACATCCGATAAAATCTGCTTAAATTGCAAACCTGCAACAACCGCAATCGTAATGATCGATACAATAACCAGAGCAATTACCTGTAGAAACTTTTTCTTTAATGTCATCGCTTCATCCTCTTGAAGACCCCTAACTTTCCCAAGCTTTTAGGTTTATTCACCACACTGATTAAATTCAGCATCCCGCTTGCTGTACTCTAGACAAAAATCACTAGCCCCTGCCGATGCTTTTAAGACAGCACCATCAAACGTTGCGGTAATCACTTTGGATTTTGTAATATTGTGGCGACTATTAGCACAGGACTTAACCGCCAAGGCTTTACACTCATCGGCAGAAGCCGCTTCTTTATTTTTGACACAGGACGGTTTTCCAGAATACGTTCTAAAAGAAGTTTTTTCATTTCCCTCACAGGCGTATTTTGTGTAGTGAATATCACAGGCACCGGCAAATAATTGAGCACTAAAAAGGCTAATAATAATAAGTATGAATTTATACATGGGTATTGACCTCGCTATTTACCCTTTACAAGGTATAGCTCAATCCACCGATAAATAAAAAAAACTCAGACTGAGCTTAGACTTATCGTTTATAGAAACACCGCCATATCACGGTTTGCGAAGCATAGGACTTAATCAGATATAGGCAGCTATATTTTATAATTAATTAATCTAAAACTGTCGATAAAACTGCAGGCAAAAAAAAGCCCCGCAATCTCTTGCAGGGCTATTTAAACGGTCTCTTAGATCTCATTTAATCCTTTGGGATTAACGTGTGCCCATTTTACGCAAGCTTGAAGGTGAGAAATATTTTTCACCTTTAGGTGCAGCGGTAAAATCGGAGGGGGCAGTTTCATTGACCAGACGTAAGGCGATATAAGCACCGGATTGTAAATCATGGAACATTTGTGTACGTGCAACATAACCTTGAACATCATAAGCATATAAGGTATTTAAAATGCCGACACGCCATAGATCATCTCTGCCATCAAAACTTTCTAATAACGCGATCTGCCAGCTGTCTTCATCAACATAGAAACGACGTTTTGCATAAACATGTCTAGCACCTTTTTTCAGTGTAGCTTCAACTACCCAAGTACGGTGTAATTCATAACGCATGAAATCAGGGTTGGCATGACCTTTTGGCAATAACTTATCGTAGCTAGTTTTTGCATCATCAAACTTGTAGTTATGGTAAGGAATATAAATTTCTTTTTTACCGATTAATTTCCATTCATATCTGTCCATCGCACCGTTGAAACCTAAAGAATCATCAACAGTTACCAATCCACCAGGGCCATCTGGCGTATCATAACCCACGGTTGGAGCACGACGTACACGCCGAGAACCTGGAATATAAACCCAGGCTTTACGCTCGTGTTCTACCTGATCCAAAGCTTCATGAACAATAGTCATCTGACCTTTTTGACGCTTGGGCTGCTCTACAGTTACATGGATCAGACCTGCATTGATACCGATTTCAGCATCAACTTTTCCAACAGGATTTTCCTTGTAAGAGTATGGAAATTCAAGCACGTATTTCTGTCTACGCATCTGTGTATTACCATTCAGGTAAACCGCCATATCATCCAGCACACCTACGATAGTTGGCTGTGGGTGAATGGTACGTGCATTCCAGATAACTTCTGCACCATTTTGTGGGAACGGGAAAGGAGCACCACCGGTATAGTTTTTCAAACCATCAACACCATTAACAAATTCGGTCTTGGTGGCATTCCACTTGGTACGAGCTTCAACCAGGTCGTTGAACTTGCCATCACGGTGAGTCGGATAGACGTTCATAACGAAGGTATCAGGGAACTTATTAAATAAGGCTTTTTGGCCGTCACTTAATTTATCCGCATATTTTGAAAAATTAGCAGAAGTGATACGTAAAACAAGTTTTTCAGCTGCATAGGGATCGGGATAAATATCACCGCTGCCAGAATATTTCATGCCGCTGGGTGCAGCTTTCATAGAGCCACTCCATGCAGGAATAGAACCATCCGCATTAGCTTTAACTTCTGCCCCCATAGGGGTGAACTCAGCCCCGCCTAATTTTTCTGCCTGGCTTGCATCAACCTTGGCATGCGCCATGGTTGCAATCAATCCACAGCTAAGCAGAGCACTGGCTACCAGCATATTCAATTTCATAAATATCTCCGTTAAAGACGATGTTTTTACTATTTGCAGCCTTATATACAGCACAAAACGTATAAACGTCAGAGGGGGCAAATTTGTTAGGCGCATATTGTAACCAGATAATTTGCTTTGGCTAGTGTTAGGCTGGAATTTATTGATGATAATGTGAATCAAATACCTTTAATTCAAGCAGACAAACAGGCACGCTATTAAGAAGGCCTATAAATCACTATAGAAGTAAACAATTCATGCGCCAAGTTGGTATAGAATTGTAGTGCTTAACACCCGCTCAGTTTATACTGCCAGCTTTTACCAAACGAGCACCCCATGTTATTCGCCACTATTGCTATTATTCTAGGGTTTATTGCCCTGATATGGAGTGCAGACCGTTTTATTGCCGGCGCGTCCTCTTTAGCCTTTCAATGGGGCATGTCTAAATTATTGATCGGTTTAACCATTGTCGCCTTTGGTACCTCAGCGCCGGAAATTTTGGTATCGCTGTTTGCCAGCCTCGATGGCTCCGGCGATTTAGCCGTGGGTAATGCATTAGGCTCCAATATCACCAATGTAGGCCTGGTTTTGGGGGTCACCGCCTTTGTCGCTGCCATACCGGTCACCAGCCAATTGATAAAAGCCGAATTACCTATTTTAATCCTGGTGATGGCCGTTTCAGGTTTTGTGCTTTATGACAACGAGATCAGCTTAGGTAATAGCCTACTCTTGCTTGCGGGCCTATGCCTGTTTTTAGGTTATTTATTTCGCCAACAGAAGAAAGGCAATATCGATGAGTCGGTGGAAGACGATGAAGAGATGGCACATTTCACCGGTTTAACAGGTAAAAAAGTCTGGTTGAACTTCTTTGGCGGTTTAATTATTTTATTAATCAGTGCCCAGGTATTGGTTACCAATGCGGTGGTCATTGCGACCCATTTTGGTATCTCTGAATTAATTATAGGCTTAACCGTAGTTGCCGTAGGCACCAGTTTACCGGAACTGGCAGCCTCGATATCCAGCGCCAGACACGGCCACCATGAAATAGCCTTTGGCAATGTTATAGGCTCCAATATATTTAACTTGCTTGTGGTGATGGCGATACCTGGTTTTATCAGCACCGAAGTGATTGAACCTGCGGTTTTCACCCGTGATTACCTGGCCATGGTTCTGATCAGCGGCCTGTGGATTTTATTGATGGGTATCGCGCTATTACGTAAAAAGCCCTTTGGCAAAGGCGCTGGAGCTTTATTATTAGCCAGTTATGGCCTTTATTATTTCGTGTTATACCAACAACTATAAACGTGAAACTGCTATGACACATTCATTCATTGAATCAGCACAGAACACCCTCACTATTGAAATCGATGCCGTCACTGCGCTTAAAAACCGCATCGATGATGATTTTGTGAGCGCCTGTGAAATACTTTTACAGTGCCAGGGCCGCGTGGTTGTCACCGGCATGGGGAAATCTGGACATATCGCCAATAAGATAGCCGCCACACTGGCCAGTACCGGCACACCGGCATTTTTTGTTCACCCCGGAGAAGCCAGTCATGGTGATTTAGGCATGATCACCTCACAGGATGTGGTTTTGGCATTGTCCAATTCAGGCAGCACAGCTGAAATTCTAACCATCGTACCTTTAATCAAACGCATGGGAGCCAAGTTAATTAGCATGACCGGCGATGCCAATTCCCCATTAGCCGAGGCCTCCGAAGTACATCTGGATGCCAGCGTGGCACGTGAGGCCTGTCCACACGATCTTGCACCCACCTCCAGCACAACGGTTTCATTGGTGTTAGGCGATACACTGGCGGTGGCCTTATTGGAAGCCCGTGGCTTTACCCCGGAAGATTTTGCGTTCTCGCATCCCGGTGGCGCTCTGGGGCGTAAACTCCTGCTTAAAGTGTCAGACATCATGCACAAAGGCGCTGAAATCCCCTGTGTGGATGACGATGCATTAATTCAAGATGCATTGTTTGAAATGAGCAGCAAGGGGTTAGGCATGACCACCATCTTAAGTGCAGAAGGCGTATTACTGGGTATTTTTACCGATGGTGATTTACGCCGCTGCCTGGATATCGGTTATGACATGAAGACAACCCCTATCACTAGTGTGATGAGCAAAACTTGTAAAACCATTATTGACGATATGTTAGCGGTGGAATCCTTGAACATCATGGAGAGCAGCAGCATTACCTCGCTGGTTGTCACCGATGATCAACGCCATCCCGTCGGTGTTATTCATTTACACGATATATTAAAAGCAGGTGTTGCCTAAATACGGCGACGAAAGATGATGCGTACACGCTACTTTTTTATATTACTTTTTGCTATTGGTCTGTTTGCCAGTTATTACGGCCATCAGTTGACCGGACGGGAAACGGTTAAACACAGCCGCGGCACAGAAAAGACTATAGAAGCTTACCTTACTCATTCTCGCAGCAGTCAACTGGATGAACGCGGACAGCTAAGCAGCACAGTCACGGCACAAAAAACCGAAAAGTTTAGCCAGAATCAACTATTGGTCATCACTCAGCCAAACATCAGTTTCTATGAACAGGCTCAGCCATGGCATTTATCCGCCAATACGGCCAACTTCGATAAAAACAACAATACCATCCTGTTACAAGATAATGTCAGGTTTTATAGCGATGATAAAAAAGCCCAATTAAGCACAAGCTCGTTGATCATTAATAACGATCAACATACCGCTTTTACTGATGCCCCCGTGAACATAAAAATAAATCAAAGTCAGACAGATGCCACAGGTATCACCATCAACATGCAAGATCAAAGCATATTGCTACCGGCCCATGTAAAAACCACGATACGACCTCACAGAGGGAAAGCAAGATGACCTTACAAGCCCTGCCTACATTGCTAACAAGCTTGCTTGTCAGCCTTTTGGTTTTTTGTATCAACAGCACACTGGCACTGGAAAGCGATCAACATCAGATGATTAAGATCCAGGCTGACAGTGCCTACCACAATGAAAAGAAAGGCCTGACCATCTATAAGGGCAAAGTTGAACTGCAGCAAGGCAGCCTTAAAATCCAGGCCGATAAAATCACCATAAACACCGATAATAATGGTGATGTCAGCAGTTTAACTGCATTGGGAACACCTGCAAAACTGGAACAAAAACCCGCTTTAGACCAAGATAAAGTCTATGGCCGGGCCAATTTAATCCGCTATGACATCCATAAAAGCAAGATGACACTTAAAGGCAACGCCCATATTAAACAGGGGCAGGCCGAACTTAATAGCGACAATATCGTCTATTTAGCGAACCAACAAATATTTAAAGCTGAACGCGACAAAAACAGTAAAAATCAAAAAACCAAGCGTGTGCAGATGATTATTCCTCCGAAAAAACGCAGCACTGAAGAAAAATAACATGGCAATTTTAGCAGCGAAAAACATCGCCAAAAGCTATAAAGGCAGAGCGGTCGTTAAAGATGTTTCTATACAAGTAGAAACAGGACAAATCGTCGGCCTGTTAGGCCCCAATGGTGCGGGTAAAACAACCTGTTTCTATATGATCGTAGGCATTGTTGCCGCCGATAAAGGCGAAATCACCATCGATGGCGAAAACATCACCCATCTGCCGATTCATGGTCGCGCCAAAAAAGGCATAGGTTACCTGCCACAGGAAGCCTCTATCTTTAGAAAACTCTCGGTAGAAGATAATATTTTAGCCGTGTTAGAAACCCGTAAAGACATCAATAAAAAACAAAAACGCCAATTGATGGAAGACTTGCTACGTGAATTTAATATCACTCATATTCGTAAAAGTATGGGCATGGCGCTATCCGGTGGTGAGCGCAGGCGCGCAGAAATTGCCAGAGCCCTGGCCGTGGATCCCGATTTCATTCTGCTGGATGAACCTTTTGCCGGGGTAGATCCGATATCGATTGGTGATATAAAAAACATCATTCTGCATTTACAAAGTAAAAATATCGGTGTCTTGATCACCGACCATAATGTGCGTGAAACCCTGGATATCTGCGAACAAGCTTATATTGTGGGTGAAGGCACAATCATAGCCCAAGGGGATGCCGAAACCGTGCTCAACAATCAAAAAGTCAAAGATATCTATCTAGGTGAGCAATTTACCCTGTAAAAAACTTGTAGGCTCAATAACTTAACTGAAAAAACAATTATTCCTTAAGTTTTGATTGCCTCTATTTTGCGCCGTAGCTACACTAAGATTATCACTTATGGAAAGGCTAACAGGATCCGGTCAGGGGAAAAAACGCCAATAACTCGGTCATGGCTTAAGCGACTGAATCAGGGATGTAAAAACGCACTTAACATGCGCCCAGAGTTAACGATTTAGTTTACACAAAAATGATATTTTAAGCGTTTAAATGACAAGGTTGGCACCACAGATATGAAGCAAACACTGCAATTAAAATTAGGCCAGCAACTGAAGATGACACCTCAGTTGCAGCAGGCCATCCGCTTATTGCAGCTCTCCACATTGGACCTTCAGCAGGAGATACAAGAAGCTTTAGACAGCAACCCCATGCTTGAGGTCAGCGAAGAAAACGAAGAACTCAGCAGCTCCGAGACCAGCGACACCGGCGATTTAGCCAGCAATAGCGACAAACCCGAATTGACCAGCGCTGACAACCAGACATCACCTAATAACGATGCCAGCGATTCCAGCGATGGCGCAAATAACAATACCGATTCATTAGAAACTGCGGCCGACTTTGACAGTGCCGAACAATGGCAGGAACAAATCCCCACCGACCTTAGCGTTGATACCCAATGGGATGATATTTATACCAACTCGCCGATGCCAAGCCAGGCATCAAACAGTGATAACGACTTTGATTTTGACAGTAAAAACAGCTCAACTGAGACCCTGCAAGATCAACTGATGTGGCAGCTCAACCTGACCTCCCTGGTAGAAAGCGATAGGGTTATTGCCACGGCTATCATCGATGCGATAGAGCCTACAGGTTTACTGGGCACCGAGCCAGACAACATTTTCACCCCTCTGTCTGAGACCATGGATATAGACTTCGAAGAATTTGAAGCCGTACGCCAACTGATTCAACAATTTGAACCCATAGGTGTTGCCAGCAAAGATTTACGGGAATGTTTATTGGTCCAACTTGCCCAATTCCCGGATAAAACACCTTTTTTAAACGATGCACGATTAATCGTTGATCGCTATTTAAATCTGCTTGGCAGCCATGATTATGCCCAATTAAAACGCCGCACTAAATTTAAAGAAGGCCGCCTTAAAGAATCCATAGAACTGATTCAATCGCTAACCCCTCATCCTGGAGACAGCATCGATAGCGGCACCACCGAATATATTGTGCCCGATGTTTTTGTCAAAAAATCAGAAGGCCGCTGGACCGTAGAGCTGAATCAAGACTCAGCGCCTAAAATTCGTATCAACGATAATTATTCATCCTTGGTAAAACGGGCCGACAACAGTGATGACAATAACTTCCTGCGTAATAATTTACAGGAAGCACGCTGGTTTATTAAAAGCCTGCAAAGCCGCAATGAAACCTTGATGAAGGTCTCAGCCAAGATTGTTGAATACCAATTAGGGTTTTTTGAATACGGCGAAGAAGCCATGAAACCGCTGGTCTTACATGATATTGCCGAAGCGATTGAGATGCATGAATCCACCATCTCTAGGGTGACCACAAGAAAATATATGCATACGCCAAGGGGTATTTTTGAGCTGAAATATTTCTTCTCCAGTCATGTCAGCACTAATGAAGGTGGAGAATGTTCCTCTACCGCGATTCGAGCAATGATTAAAAAAATGATCGCCAATGAAAACACCAAAAAACCGCTTAGCGATAATAAAATCGCAACCTTGCTGGTTGAACAAGACATACAGGTCGCGCGTAGAACCGTAGCCAAATACCGGGAGTCTATGGCTATCCCGCCGTCAAATGAGCGAAAACGCTTAGCATAAAGTCTATTGATACCATCGCTAAGTAACGGAATTAAAAAACAGGGAGCTAAAGAAGCCTAAGGAGTAAAAAAGCAGCAACTTTCAGTATAAAAATACTGATAACCCATTGCATTTAATCCGACTAGGAGAGACATATGCAGATCAACATCACCGGTCACCACGTTGATATCACCCCCCCCATGCGTGAATACGTCACCTCTAAAATGAGTAAACTGGAACGCCATTCCGATCATATCACCAAAGCACAGGTCACTCTTTGTGTAGAAAAAGACCGGCAAAAAGCCGAAGCCTCCATACAGCTTGCCGGCAATGATATCTTTGCTCACTGTGAATCAGCCGATATGTACGCCTCCATTGATACTTTGTTAGATAAGCTGGATAGGCAGGTACTGAAACATAAAGAAAAAATCGTGAATCGGCGACAGAAAATAGCTTAACTCTTTATAGCACTAGCAATTCACACGCCCTATTTGGCTAATTTCCCCATTTAGGGCGCATAATGTTCATTTAACTTAATCTTTTTACCCAAAGTCGTAAAACCCGTCTAAGCTCCTGTTATAAAAGAATCATGTTTTTAATAAAAAAACCTTGTGTCGCAGCTTGGGCACAGTAAAATGACCAACCGTTTTTGGACACGATGTTCTCTTTATGACTATCGAAGACATTCTTACCAGAGAACGTACCTGTAGCAACATCAGTCTGACCAGTAAAAAGCGGACTTTTGAATATATTGCTGATTTCTTAGCCAGGTCTGTTCCTGAAATTGATGCAGATGAGCTTTTTGAGCATCTGACACAGCGCGAGCAACTCGGCAGCACCGGCATAGGTAACGGTATTGCTATACCTCACTGTCGCTGTAGTAATGTCAGCCAAACAACCGGCGCACTCATCACCTTATGTGAGCCCGTAGACTTTGACTCCATTGACAATCACCCGGTTGATATCATCTTTGTTTTGCTGGTGCCTAAAGAGGCTACCGATGAACATCTGAAGACGTTAAGCCACCTGGCCGAACATCTGGATAAAACCGAATTCCGTAATCAGCTGCGTAAAGCCAAAAGCAGTGAAGAGCTGTATCTCGCCGCCATTCAATAATGCCATATTAGCTGTCACTACCCAATGGCAGCGATATGCGGTAATCTTAAAGAATCACTTTTTCTGCATAGAAACCAGGTTTAGCTATGAAATTGGTTATCATCAGCGGTCGCTCAGGCTCAGGTAAAAGTAGTGCCTTAAATGTGCTGGAAGACACCGGCTTCTATTGCATAGATAACCTGCCAGCAGGTTTGCTTCCCGCTTTAGTGGCCCAATACAAACAAGACTCAGCCGACAGTAAACGCCTGGCCATCTGCATTGATGCACGTAATCACACCAAAGATATTGCCGCGCTAACCTCGGTTATTCAACAATTACCCAAAGAAGTATCGACCCAAGTTGTCTATCTGGACGCCAACGCTCCTACGTTAATTAAACGTTTCAGTGAAACCCGTAGAAAACACCCACTGAGTGATGAAAACACCTCATTAAAGCAGGCGATAGATCAGGAGAGAATCGTCCTGGAGCCCATCGCCGCCATTGCCGATCTACACATCAATACCAATCAAATGAGCGTACACGATTTACGCAGCATGATTAAAAAACGCCTATGTAATGACTTACATGGCGAAAACATGTCAATTTTATTTATGTCTTTTGGCTTTAAAGGCGGCATACCTGTTGATGCCGATATTGTCTACGATGTACGTTGCCTACCTAATCCTTACTGGGAAGCCGAGTTACGCGAGTTCACCGGCCAACAGGCCCCAGTACAAAAATTTCTTGCGCAGCAGCAAGATGTACAGGAAATGTTTGATGATATCAGCCATTATCTAACCCGTTGGCTACCACGCTTTGAACGTAATAATCGCAGCTATGTCACTATTGCCATAGGCTGTACGGGCGGAAAACATCGCTCCGTCTACTTGTCCGAACGCTTAAGCACTTATTTTCATCAACATTATAAAAACACCCAGGTCCATCATAGAGAACTGAATCGACTTAGCTGACAAAACTAGGCTAAACTGAATCAAAAATCACAGTTATAACGGAAGATAAGCTGTCATGCAGAGCAACGCCATCATCATCATCAACAAGTTGGGACTTCACGCCCGTGCCTCGGCAAAATTTGCAGCCTTGGCTAATGACTTCGAGGCCGCCATAGAAATCAATAAAGACGGCAAAAACATCGATGGTAAAAGTATCATGCAGCTAATGATGTTAGCCGCCAACGTTGGCTCTGAAATCATTATCAACACCCAAGGCAACGATGAAACCGAGGCGATGTCTGCACTGTGTGAACTTATCAACAACCGCTTTGATGAAGAAGAATAAATCCCGATTCAAGCACAGCAAGAGATTGTTAATTCCGGCCTAATCTTGGATAATAGCGGCGAAAATCACCTCTGAACTGGCGCACACCATGGCCGCTACGCAAATCAGCAGCAAAGCTCATATACAGGATCAGTTACAACTGCTTGATCATGCATTAAACAGTGGTGCTCTCCTGCCTGTTGCGCGCATGCTTAATTCGTTAGCCCCACAAGATGTCGCCCACCTATTAGAGTCATCACCGCCTAAGATGCGTCACGCCATCTGGCAACTTGTTGAGGTCGATGGTGAAGGGGACGTTTTACAATATTTAAGTGAAGAAGTTCAAAGCCAATTTCTGGAAGATATGGACGCCAATCAGGTATTGGCCGTCACCGAAGGCATGGAAGCCGACGATATTGCCGACATTCTGCAGCAATTACCCAACCGAGTTATTCAAGAAGTACTGCAATCTATGGATTTGCAGGACCGCCACCGCATTGAAAAAGTTATTCACTTCGCCGAAGATAGCGCCGGTGGCTTGATGAGTACAGACATCATCACCGTACGTGAAGCCATCACCCTGGATGTTGTGATACGTTTTTTACGCCGCCATGATGAACTGCCTCCGGCCACCGATAATTTGTTTGTGGTCAACCGTCGCGATGAACTTATTGGCATATTACCGCTTTCTACGGTCTTGGTTAATGATCCTAACACCGCAGTGCGAGATGTTATGATTACCGATGTTAAAAGTATCACCGCCGACACTCCTGAGCGTGATGTGGCACTTTTATTTGAAAGACATGACTGGATTTCAGCCCCGGTCACCGCAAGCAACGGCGAATTATTAGGCCGCATCACCATCGATGATGTGGTTGATGTTATCCGAGATGAAGCCGAACACGGCTTATTAGGCATGGCAGGTTTAAGTGAAGATGAAGACACCTTTGCCTCGATAGGCACCACAGCACCCAAACGAGCCGTCTGGCTGGGCATTAATCTACTCACTGCGATACTCGCCTCATCGGTGATTAAAATTTTTGAAGGCACTATCGATCAGGTCGTCGCGCTTGCCGTTTTAATGCCAATCGTGGCCAGTATGGGTGGGGTAGCTGGCAGCCAAACCCTAACCATCGTTATACGCGGTATTGCACTGGGTCAAATAGGCCGCAATAATTCGCGCTGGTTATTAAATCGTGAGGTTATCGTCAGCCTTTTTAATGGTATCGTCTGGGCACTGGTTATTGCAGCTGCCACCATGCTGATCTACGGCGATGCACTGCTCTCGCTGATTATCGCCATCGCCATGATCATCAACTTGGTTACCGCAGGCCTGATGGGTACGTTATTACCTATCATGTTAAAAAAATTACATATAGACCCGGCGCTGGCCGGCAGTGTCATATTAACCACCGTCACCGACGTTGTTGGATTCGCCGCATTTTTAGGATTAGCCACCTGGTTTTATCTTTAAACCGTTAGGCCTTGGAGTAAAAAATGAAAAGAGATAGATTAGACCCCGAGCACGAAGATTATCAAAGCCGCTCAGAGGTCAAACGTGATTTACATGAGCTGTTTGAATTTGGCCACAAGATCTACGCGCTGCCTAAATCGGTTTATGCAAAATGTCCGGTGCCCAAAGAACTAGACGCATGCTTTAAAGAGCTGAAAAGAATCAAAAGTAATAACGCACAAAAACGCCAATGGCAACATATTGCTAAAGTGTTGCGTCAAATTGATATAGAACCAATGAAAAAGGCATTAAAAGAATTTGATAATGGGCGTAAACGCCTGGCCAGAGATTTAGATAAGCTTGAAATTCTGCGTGACGATTTACTGAATAATAAAGAAGGTGCTTTTGATACATTAATCAATGAACACCCGGACTGTGATATTCAACAGTTGCGCCAAATCATTCGCGCCGCACAAAAAGAAAAACCCAGCAGCGAAGATAAAAAAGTGGAGGCGGGTAAAAATTTCCGTAAGCTGTTCCAGTCCCTGAAAGACTTAAAAGACCTTTAAGCGACTCACTGCGTTTCAGCAGAATGCGTTTCGCTAATCTCCTTTAACGGCTGCTTCACCGCCTTTGCCTCCAATTCTGAGACATCGGCGGCTGGCTTATTCACCTCTGACAAATCAGGTAAGCCGGTATCAAATAAACGCACAAATTCCACCTTCGGTTTGTTTAGATCCCCGTCCACTTTGTATACCGCACTAAACAAGGTACTCACCTGCTTCTTTAATAATTTGCTGATCACAAAAACTCCGGCCGCAGCCGGTAAACCCGCGGCTAATGCCACAATCCAGGGCAGGTTTGTTGCCAGAGGCAGAGAAACCCCCATCGCCATATCAACCTTATCGGTATTGAGATCGGCCCAGCCTTTTAGCTGAATCGAGCTGGATGGTGCCTTCACGGACAATTCATCTTTTAACGTCAAGATGCCTTTATCAAAAAACACCTCACCATGCACGGAGTCATAAGCTAAACCCTTGCTACTTAAGTCAGAAAAATCCAACTGCAGGCGCTTCACCAGCAAACTTAAATTAAAGAACCCAACCACTTTTAACGCACCAGATTGAGAAGAACCTACATCGGAAAAACTGCCATTCTTCCAGACAAAATGAGTTTTACCCACCAGCTGGTTAAATTCAAAATCTATCGGTGTGCCCGCCCAAGCGACATCCACATCAAACACCGCAGATTCACTGGTAATTTCCTGACCATAACCCCAGGCAGTTAATACGTCAGCCAAATTCTCACCGCTAAATCGACCGGTGAACTCGGTTTTACTATCTCCCCCCAAAGACCAACGTAAAGAGGCCTTTACGGTTTCTCTACCGGTCAGCTGCAGATGTTTTACGCTGGCCTGTAAATCGACTAAAGCTAAATGGGTTTCATCCGACCTGAGCTTAAACTGCCACTCACCATAATCCTGCTTCTTCCACCAAATCGAATCGATAATCACATCCAGATCGGGGAAATCAGCCAAATCTGGATCTGCCAAAGCGGAAAAATTTTGCTCTTTAACCTCTTTATCCATCGAGTCAGTAGAAACTGACTTATCCTCAAGCTGCAATAAATCCAGATCAATAGTTTGCACATTTAAACGCATAGGCAAACCATCGGAAAAAATACGTAAACTCGCGGTTAACTGAGGATGCTCTATCGCCATCTGCCAATAGGCGGAGGCATCAAATAAATCATATTTCACATCCTCCAGATGATAATCATAGGCATTTAAGCGGCGTATATGTAACCTCTCCACAGCCACCGTCCAGCCAGAGCCCGAATCAGAGCCAGCCTCATCCTGCCATTTGATCAAATCAGCACTATGCACACTCTCCAGCCTTTGCTGGTAAGTATTGTATGTTTCCAACCACTGCTCAGCATCGGCCTCTGCCAACTGCCCACCCACGATGATTTTATTTTTTTGATAAGCCGATGTCTTTAAACCCAAATTAATCTGGCCGGCGGTAAAAGCGCCTGCCTGCATTAAAAAGCGAATATCAACACCGGCACCCAACTTGGCCGTCAGCTCTCTATCGTCGCCGCTGAAGGGGATATTCAGGCTTAACGCCCTGCTGTCATTCACGCTTTTGGCGAAGGGTGCAGGTAAATCAATGACGGTGCCTTGTAGATCAGAACTTAAATTTAATCCCGCACCTTGGCTGCCAAAATAAAACTGTCCGGTAAACGTCGAAGCGCCAATCAGCATATTCACCACCGGCTGGCCTGACCAGTTAGCAATATCTTGCATCTTGACGTTGCTAGAAAAATCGATAAACGTCTGTAAAGATTCAGCCGCACCAGTCGATACAATTTTGGCGCTTAATTTTTCCTGCCAGAATTCACCGCTTAAGCCCGATGAAGATAAGCCATGAGACAAACTAAAATGTAGAGGCCCGCTGATCTTTTGCACCTGCAAACGATAGTCGCTTAGCTTTAAACTGGCCTGCGATAAATTCGCCTGCACATCCACCACTAAAGAATTTCTTGCATCCTGAATAACGGTGGATAAACGTATATCAGCGCTAACTTTTCCTTCCTGTGACTGCCAATTCTCGATAAACCCCAAGGGTTTGGATAAAACAGGCAGTTTTAATACCTTCAATACATCGTCGGTTTTACCTTTGGCTTTAGCTTTAATACTGACTTTCTGCCTACCTTTAGCCACGCTTTCTACCGCAACGCTGACATCATGTATTTGCAAAGAGGCGATTTCGGCAGATTCAATCTTGGCAAATACCTGCTTATCATCCAATAAAACCATGCCCTTGGCATTTTCAACCGCAGGCCAGTCAGGCAAATAAGATAAATGCGCCTGCTCCACATCCAGCCAAAGTTGCACCACTTTTTTCTCCATAAGCCTGTCGGTTTTTATCGCCGGCTTAGAAATTGGGCCGTGGAAAATAAAGCCTGCGGTATTAACCCGGCCCGATTGAATATTTTCATCCAGCCAGCTCAACAACTTAGGTGGTAAATTTTTAGGAATAAAGGTGTTTTTATAGCGTGCATCACTGTTTTTTACACCGACATCTAAAATCAGGCGCACCACATCACCACGCATTTTATCTATGGGTAATTGCAAATAAAACTCACCTTTTGCCTGGCCATAATCCCCCTTCAGTTCCAGCGACGTACCATCAACGTAGATGTCTTCATCATCCAGATGCCAGCTGATGTTTCCCGATGCCTGCTTAAAGACCATAGGGCTGTTATAAAGTTGGGGAAACATAAGGCTAAAGGCATCTGTTTTAAGCTGTAGTTGACCCGATAACTTTGAGGCCTTTACGACTCCGTTAATATTGCTTATCGCCGGAGCCCCTTTCCAGGCATTGACAGAAACCGAGGCTAATTCAGCCAGCGCAGAAATTTCCAAGGCCGAGTCGGCTTGTTGAAAAAGATCCACATGAATATTTTTTAGCTCTCCCGCAAGGGATAATTCATGTAATATTTTATGCAGCTTTTCAGGCAGCGGTAGACGCTGCATAAGACTTGTCACCGCCGCTAAATCCACTTGGGCTAAGCTCAACTGTAACTTTTCAGTTTTTTGTACAACAAGCTGGTTTAAACTGAGCTGTAAATCCTGATGTTTAAGGCGTATTTCAGGCATCCATAATTGTATATCCTGCCCTTTACGCTGCAGTAAAAACTCGGTGGATATGTGATCAATCTTGATTTTTTTCAGCGCAGATTTTGGCCCTTTTTTAGCGACAGGCAATATGCTGGTCCCAGTATTTAAAACCGCCCCAGCCATACCCGCAGCGGCGGCCATTTGCAAAGACATCTGCTCAAGCTTTAACTGACCACGTAGTTCTGAAGCTTCGGGACGCCACTTGAGCCAGAATTCACCACCTATAATCGCCGATTTCAGCTGGCTGCGTAAATTAAATAACTCCCAGAATTCTGCGACCTGATAATCCTCCACCTTCCAATAAGCCTGCATAGAGAACTCTTCACTAAAAGGTTGCCCCTGAGTCTCGATAAATAAGCGGCTGACACGGCTTTCTCTATCGGTTAATGATGCAATCATTCGCTTGGCATGCCCGCTTGAGGTCATCACAACGTTTAAGGCAGGAAGGGTGACCTCAGGTTTTTCAAACGGGCGCATACGTACACGTATATCACTTAAGTTAATACGTTCTATATCCCAGATCTTCTCAAATAGCGCCTCAACATCTAGAGGTTTACCCTGCGCGCTGACAAAACCCGCTAACGACCAGCGCCCAGATTCAGACTGGGTTAATAATAAATTCAGTTCATCTAAATCGATTCGGGCAAAACTTAAGCGTTGTAATAACACCGTCTTGGCAATATCCAACTCTAAGGCAATAGAATCTAAAGCCAGGGCTTTATCCCAGTCGGGATGTTGAATGGATACATTCGTAAAAACCAAGGCAGGACGCAGAGGTTGCCAATCACTGTCAATTTTTTCAGCCGTAACAACCATGCCCTGTGCATTGTTGTTCAACTGCTCCAGAATCGCTTCGCGATATTCATCCACCTGCGGCAGATAATAACGCAGCCCAGCGGTAACCACGGCACTGACTAGCACTACGGTAATAAATATCGCCATAACTAAACGCGATAAAATATCCAGTAGCTTTAATACTAGCTTGTTGAGCGCGGGCAGTTTCAAGGAAAAACCACCCATCGCAGCTGCCGTAGATTACAGCAAGATGACATCAAACTGCTCCTGTGTATAAGCGCTTTCGACCTGAAACTGCACGGGTTTACCCATAAAGTCTTCTAAATCGGCAACATTGGCCGACTCTTCATCTAATAATCTATCCACCACGGTTTGTGATGCCAAAACCAGATAAGCATCATGCTCATAAGCCCTGGCCTCTCTTAATATGGCTCTAAATATTTCATAACAGACGGTTTCTGCCGATTTTATCGTGCCGCGTCCATTGCAGGTCTGACACGGTTCACACAACATCTGCTCCAGACTTTCACGGGTGCGTTTTCTCACCACCTGCACCAAACCCAACTCGGTCACACCGGTTAACGCGGTGCGGGTATGGTCTTTGGCCAGGCCTTTTTCCAGGGTCCTTAACACTTGGCGTCTATGCTCCGCATCCAGCATATCGATAAAATCGATGATAATAATACCACCCAGATTACGTACTCTTAGCTGCCTGGCTAAAGAAGTTGCGGCCTCTAAATTGGTTTTAAAAATCGTCTCTTCTAAATTTCTATGCCCTACATAGCCGCCGGTATTCACATCGATGGTGGTCATCGCCTCGGTTTGATCAAAAATCAAATGACCGCCTGATTTTAAATCGACCTTACGACTCAGCGCCCGCTGCAATTCATCTTCTACGCCATACAGTTCCAAAATAGGCCGGCCACCGGGATACCATTCCAGCAGCGGTTTAACGTCTGGCACAAACTCATCACAAAAATCCTGCATACGCTGAATCGTTTCTCGGGAATCCACCCGAATTTTTTCGAAATCGGCCAACATTAAATCGCGTAATACACGTTCGGAAATGGCTAAATCCTGGTACACACAACTGGGCATTTTCTTGGTTTTTATATCACTCTCAAGCACCGCCCATAAACGCTTTAAAAACGCCATATCCTTCACTAACTCATCTCGCCCGGCACCTTCGGCGGCGGTTCTAATGATGTAATTACCACCGAGTTTTTGCGCGCTATCGTCTTTGTCCTCGGCCTCAAGCATTTCAGCCAAAATAGATTTTAAGCGTGTACGCTCTTCATCATCATCGATGCGCTGAGAGATGCCGAGTTTGTCTAAATCCGGCATATACACTAAATAACGCGAAGAGACCGATAACAACGCCGAAACGCGAGCACCCTTGGTGCTAATCGGATCTTTATTCACCTGCACGGTAATCTTCTGCCCTTCACGCAAAAGCTCACGAATATCTTTATCTTCGGCATTTTGCAGATCTTTCACATGTAAAAAACAGGCGCGCTCCAAACCGATATCCACAAAGGCTGCCTGCATACCTGGTAAGACTCGTACCACCTTACCGTTATAAATATTACCCACGATGCCGCGACTTTGAGTACGCTCAATAAAAACTTCCTGCAGCATACCGTTATTGATAATCGCTACACGTGTCTCCATCGGTGTGGCATTAACCAGTATTTCATCACTCATCAGTCTGTATACCACTTTGTTAAGGAAGCTTGGAAAATCATAATTGTCACTAACATGCGTTTTATAAAACCGGACAAGCAGCGGCTGCTAACATTTTTGCGGTTTCATGCAGAGGTAAACCCATAATAGAAGAATAGCTGCCTTCAATCTGTTTTACCCAGATCGCGGCTAATCCCTGTATTGCGTAAGCTCCTGCTTTATCCTGCGGTTCTCCTGTTTGCCAATAGAGCTGCATCTGCGCCTCGGAAATATCACCCATTAACACCCTACTTTTTTGCAATATCAGCTGTTCAGAATCGGCACTCACCACAGCTACGGCCGTTAGAATTTCGTGCCAATTACCCGACATTTTCTGCCACATGGCTTTGGCATCTAAAAAATCGCTGGGTTTAACTAATAACTCATCACCTAAGGTGCCAAAGGTATCGGCAGCAATCACCACCGCGTCAGGATATTGGGCCGCAACTTTTTTTGCCTTGGCCAACGCCAGGCGTTGAACACAGGTTTCCGGACTTTCACCCGGTAAAGGTGTCTCATCGATATCTGCGATTTTCACCACGGGATTCAGGCCAATTTGCTGTAATAGCTGTAAACGTCTGGGGGAGGCTGAAGCCAAGATTAATAAAGCCATAACATTGATCTCAATGATGGATGACGCGAATTAAACCCACCCGACGACGCAGGCTGCGTAACACAACCATTAACCAAGGCCAGATTAATGCCGATATCATCGCCGGAAACAAAAACCACAGGCCAGAAGGGGCTTGTCCCGAGGCGATATCTATCCAGTATTTAATTAAACGCTCTATGCCAATTAACATAAAGATCATGCCAGCTTGCTGCCAGGCATCAAACATACGTAAACGTTTATGCGCCACCAGAACCACCGCAACCACCAGGCTATACGCCAAAACATGGCGACCATAAACACTGGCGGTTAAGCTGTCCTGAATCAAACCCACGGTCGCTGCGGAGAAAATCCCAAAACGCTCGGGCAGCGCCAATACCCAATAAAAAAGCACCAATAACACCCATTCAGGCCGGGCCCATAAAGACCAGCTAGGCATATCGACAATACTCAGCAACATCGCAGCCAAGACGGTGACTAACACCAGAAGATCAGCCTTCATGTTACCCATCTCGATTAAATAACAATAAAACGTGTCGGGTTCTATCCAGATGGGCAAACGGCTTAACTTTAATGATAGAGAACGGCAGGCCTTCATCATGTGTGATTTCGGCGACCCGCCCTAATGGATACCCCACCGGAAAAATACCGCCCAGCCCCGATGTACTGAGCACATCCCCTTTGATGATATCGCTGGTCAAGGCCACATTCGGAATGCTCAGTTCAATAAAGTCATTCATGCCTTCGGCAATCAAACGTGCACCCGTTCTATCCAGCTGTACCGGCACCGCATGACGCTGATCGGAGATTAATAATACCCGGCTGCTATGGCTTGCCACTTCCATGATTTGACCAAATAAACCATAGGCATCAACAACCGGCTGCCCTTCATAAACCCCGTCTTCCGAGCCTTTATCAATCATCACATAATGTAATAGCGGATTAGGAGAAACAACGATAACCTCAGCCAGTAGCAAACGCTCGTTAATCGGTGCAGAGGCATTAAGCAGCTCACGTAAACGCACATTTTCAATGGTTAAGGCGGCTAATTTTTGCACCTTGGCTCTTAACACCAGACCTTCGGCTTCAAGCTGGGCATTTTTAACGACTAACCCTTCTTTGGTCATGGTGCGGTCACCACCAAATTTAAGCAGGCGATTAGGCATGTCAGCCAAGCCATAAAGCGGCTTAGCTGCATCCATAAGATAAGATTTAAAGGGCTGCAAGGCCGTTGTTGTGGTATCTAAAACCAATAACAACACGGAAAAAAGTATCACGGCAAAAATGCGTGAAACGATGGAGGGGCCTTGTTTAAAGAGAGGATTGATGAGTCACTACCTGATGTAAAATCGAATAAAAAACAGGGAGAACACCGTCTCCCTATCATTACCTTTTTAGCTACAGTTAAGCTATTTAAAGGGAAGATTAGTCAGTAGATAACAAATCCAGTTTATGCATATCCATGATTTCCATCGCCTTGCCACCACCTTTGGCCACACAGGTTAACGGGTCTTCGGCAACCACAACGGGCAAGCCGGTTTCGGCCGCAATAAGCTTGTCGATATTACGCAATAACGCACCACCGCCGGTTAACACGATACCTTTTTCAGCAATATCTGAAGCCAGCTCGGGTGGCGACTGCTCTAAAGCCGACTTAACCGCAGCAACAATGACAGCCAAGGGTTCCTGTAAGGCTTCAAAAATCTCATCGCTGCGCAACGTAAAACTACGTGGCACACCTTCGGCCAAGTTACGGCCACGCACTTCCAATGCATGCACCTCGGAATCTGCAAAGGCATTACCAATTTCTTCTTTAATACGTTCTGCAGTTGCATCCCCAATCAAGCTACCAAAGGTACGGCGTACGTAGCTAACAATCGCTTCATCAAAACGGTCACCACCTACACGTACGGAATCGGAATAAACAATGCCGTTTAACGAGATAATCGCGATTTCAGTCGTACCACCACCGATATCCACCACCATGGAACCACTGGCTTCTTCTACTGCAAGCCCGGCACCAATAGCCGCGGCCATAGGTTCTTCAATCAAACGTACATCTCTGGCACCTGCGCCATAGGCCGATTCACGAATGGCCCTGCGTTCAACCTGAGTGGATTTACACGGCACACAAATCAACACTCTGGGACTTGGAGTGATCAATCTATTTTCATGCACTTTAGCAATAAAGTGCTGCAGCATTTTTTCAGTCACCTGAAAGTCAGCAATAACCCCGTCTTTTAACGGACGGATCGCGGTGATATTGCCCGGTGTTCTACCCAGCATCAGCTTGGCGTCGGCACCTACCGCTTCGATAATTTTTTGCCCATTGTGGGTACGAATAGCCACCACCGAAGGTTCATCCAGAACGATACCTTGGCCGGGGACATAGATCAGTGTATTAGCGGTTCCCAGATCGATAGACAGATCATTGGAAAATAGGCCTCGAATACGTTTAAAAAACATTGTTTATAAATCCTGTTTATAACTGCTAATCAGTCTTACCACGTCGATAAAAAAGTGCTGATGCAGAAAGTGTTCCCATTGTATGTTTCTAAGCAATTTCAAAACCGTCATATTGTGACATTTTTGCTCGAAATTTCAGGTTATTGATCACAAATAACCCTTTTTTTATGAATCTTGCCACTCTATCAGCACAAGGCATTTTGAACAAGGCGTAAATATGGTAAGTTGGCCGCCCTGAGAGCTATGCCGCGATGCATTCAAAACAACTGTTTTTTACATCGATCGGCCTGGTAAAACCATTTGAACTTGTGCTGGAGCAAACCATGTCCGTAACCAAGGACGACATTGCCAAAGTCGCCAAACTGGCCCGCATCCAAATCGATGCTGAACAGGTGCCCGAAATCACCCACGGTATCAATGAGATTTTGTCTTTAGTTGACAAGATGCAGCAAGCAGATACGACCCATGTGAAACCGCTGGCGAATCCTCACGATGCAACTCAACGCCTGCGAGCAGATGAAGTGACCGCCATCAACGAACGTGACAAATTAATGGCTAATGCCCCGGAATCCGACAGCGGTCTATTCCTGGTTCCTAAAGTTATTGAATAAGCTGATTATATAAGGAGCAGACATGCACAAACAAACGATAAAGCAGCTGATGCAAGGGCTGCGAGACAAGTCATTTTCCTCAACTGAATTGACTCAGCACTATTTAAACCGAATCAACAGCCTCGATAGCGAAATAAACAGTTTTATCACCATCACCGATGAGCTGGCGTTAAAACAAGCCGCTACAGCCGATGTTTTATTGGCAGGTGATACAAAACTGCATGATTTATGTGGCATACCTATGGCCCATAAAGATATTTTCTGCACCGAGGGTGTACGCTCAAGCTGTGGCTCAAAAATGCTGGATAACTTTATAGCGCCTTATAACGCCACCATTATCGAAAATTTCAATGCCGCAGGCTCTATCATGTTGGGTAAAACCAATATGGATGAATTTGCCATGGGTTCTTCGAATGAAACCAGTTTCTATGGTGCGGTGAAAAACCCCTGGGATCTGACACGTGTGCCCGGCGGTTCATCCGGTGGTTCTGCAGCATGCGTTGCAGCTTTATTTGCGCCCGCAGCGACCGGTTCTGACACTGGCGGCTCGATTCGCCAACCGGCAGCTTTATGTGGTTTAACCGGATTAAAACCGACTTACGGTGCGGTTTCACGCTTTGGTATGATCGCCTTTGCATCCAGTCTGGATCAAGCCGGCCCACTCGCCAAAACCGCAGAAGATGCGGCCATCTTGATGAATACACTGGCAGGTTTTGATGCCAAAGATTCCACCAGCATGCCGCGCGACAAAGAAGATTACACCGCTAAGCTGAACGACAAGCTGGACGGCATAAAAATTGGCTTGCCTAAAGAATTCTTCTCCGACGATTTAGACCCTGAAGTCGCCACATTGGTTAACAATGCGATTAAAGAACTGGAAAAAGCCGGTGCTACCTTTAAAGAAGTCTCTCTGCCTAATAGTGAATATTCGGTGCCTGCCTATTATGTTGTGGCTCCTGCAGAGGCCTCAACCAACTTATCCCGTTTCGACGGTGTACGTTACGGCTATCGCTGTGACAAGCCGGTAGATTTGATGGATATGTATTGCAGAACCCGCGGCGAAGGTTTTGGTGATGAAGTTAAACGCCGTATCCTGATAGGCACCTATGCACTGTCTGCCGGTTTCTACGATGCCTATTATAATCAAGCGCAAAAGATTCGCCGCCTGATCAAAAACGATTTTGCCGCCGCCTTTAATGATGTTGATCTTATTTTAAGCCCAACCTCTCCTTCTGCAGCATTTAAATTAGGTGAAAAAACCAATGACCCGGTGCAAATGTACCTGGAAGATATTTATACCATCGCGGTTAATTTGGCCGGCCTTCCCGCCATCTCGGTGCCCTGTGGTTTAAAAAACAACTTACCGGTGGGCCTGCAGTTAATCGGTAATGCCTTCGATGACGCAAGAGTATTAAATGTGGCGCATCAATTCCAGCAACTAACCGACTGGCACACCTTATGTGCGCCGTTCGCTAAAAAAGGCTAAGGAGTACAACTATGCAATGGGAAACCGTTATCGGCCTTGAAGTTCATGTTCAACTGGCCACTCAGTCAAAAATATTTTCAGGTTCTGCCAATAAGTTTGGTGCCGAGCCCAATACCCAGGCCAATGTGGTTGATTTAGCCTTGCCGGGTACATTGCCGGTAGTCAATACCGAAGCGCTCACCCTCGCCATCAAGTTTGGCCTGGCTATCGGTGCAGAAATTTGCACACACTCGGTATTTGATAGGAAAAACTATTTCTATCCCGATTCCCCCAAAGGTTATCAAACCACACAAATGGATTATCCGATTGTGGGCCCCGGTGAGCTGGAAATCGAATTAGCCAATGGCACAAAAAAGAGCATTCGTATTCATCATGCACATTTAGAAGAAGATGCGGGTAAATCGTTACACGAAGCTTTTCACGGTTCCACCGGCATCGATTTAAACCGTGCTGGCACACCGCTGATTGAAATTGTCTCCGAGCCCGATATGTCAGGCCCAGCTGAAGCCGTCGCATTTGCCAAAAAGCTGCACTCACTGGTGACTAATATCGGTATCACCGATGGCGAAATGTCGCAGGGTTCCATGCGTTTTGATGTGAATATTTCCATTCGCCCGGTGGGTGAAACCACGCTGGGCACAAGAACCGAAACCAAAAACCTTAACTCGTTTAAGTTTATGGAAGATGCCATCAACCAAGAAGTTGAGCGTCAGATAGAAGTCCTGGAAAGCGGTGGCACGATTGCGCAAGAAACCCGTTTATATAATGGCGATACCGGCCTGTCACGTCCCATGCGCAGCAAGGAAGAAGCCAACGACTACCGTTATTTCCCCTGCCCTGACTTGCTGCCCATTATTATAGATAAGTCCACCATAGAAGCGATTCGCGCCACATTGCCGGAATTACCCGAAGCCAAAAAGGCCCGCTTTATCGCCGACTATCAACTCTCGGAATATGATGCCGACGCGCTTTCCTCGGAAACAAAATTGGCCAGCTATTTTGAAACCTGCGCTAAAACCTCCGATGATGCCAAATTATCCGCCAACTGGGTGATGGGTGATGTTTCAGGCCTGCTGAATAAAAATGATATGCATATCAGTGCCTGTCCTATCAGCGCCGAAAATCTGGGTGCCTTAATCACCCGCATTAAAGACGGCTCTATTTCCGGCAAGATCGCCAAGCAGGTGTTTGAATCTATGTGGGCCGGTGAAGGTGATGCCGACACGATTATCGATGCCAAAGGTTTAAAACAAAACTCCGATGAAGCTGCGCTGGAGTCGATGATCGACGAAGTGATAGCCAACAACCCTAAACAGGTTGAAAACTATCGTGCAGCCGAAGCAGATAAACGTAAAAAGATGACCGGCTTCTTTGTTGGCCAAATCATGAAGGCCTCAAAAGGCCAGGCTAATCCAGGCTTAGTGAACAAATTATTAGCCAAGAAATTAAACGGCTAATCGCCCTATAGAATAGAGAACTTTGACATGTTAAAAAAAGATAAAGTAAAAGTATTAGACGAAGTGTGGACCGAAGAACGAGTTAAGGCATTCCTGGATTTAGAAACCCTGGAAGGTGTTAATGCCGATTTTCATGTCTTAAATATGGCTTATAAAAATATGCGCCTGGAGAACTTCGAGCAATTCCTGGCATTTTTCACTGCCGCTAAACGTGACTTAAATGCACAGGATGAAAAAGGCCGCACATTATTAAGTCTCATCGCAGCCCATAAAAAAGCCGCACCGTATGCCGAAGCATTAAAAGAGGCAGGCGCGGTCTAGCTAAAAACTAGGCAGTTAGCTTTTAATAATGAAGTACAAAGCCTATTTTTTGATTACTTATTAAACAATAAATAGGCTGACTTTTATTCCGCTTTACGATAATCTGACAGACATCTAAAAAAAATAATAAAAGATATTCTGTCATGATTTTAGATTCATGCATCAATAGCAATTTACAAAAAAACGCCGAACTGCTCTACAAAGCTAGGGTATTAACCGCCATTATCTGTGTTTATTTCACCATTATCACGGCGGTGATTCTATGGCTGTTTTTTTCCCATCAGGGCTTAGGTCTTAAAGCGGCATTATTGATTTGTGGTGGCCTACAACTGGCCTATGTTTGTGCACTTATTTTATTAAAAACCAAGGGCCTTTTTAGCCTTGTTGCCAACTTCACTATCGCGATGACCGCCATAGGCATTGCAGGTGGAATACTGATTTCAGGTGGTCCTCTGACAGCTCCTGCCACGCCGATGAGTATCTTACCCATCACCATGGCTTTTGTCTTAATCAACAAACGTACCGGTTTAATCTGGACCCAAATCATCTTGGTTGCGCATGCCAGTTTAATGGCCATGCAGGTGTATGATTTTAAATTCCCTCAGATGCTGTCCGATGATATTTTGGAGCTACAGCATATGGTGCACTGGCTAATTATCTATTGCGCAATGACGGGCTTAATGGTGGTTTATGATACGTTAAACAGCCGCCTAAAACTTGAACTCACCTCCGAGCGCAGCAAGTTTCAGCATATGGCCTCACACGACCCGTTAACAAACTTGGCTAACCGCCTGCAATTTGATGACAATCTCAGTCAATCATTAAGCCGCAGCGACCGCCACGGAAAGTCAACCGCACTGTTTTTCTTAGACCTGGATGGTTTTAAACCCATCAACGATACGCTGGGCCATGATGCTGGCGATGCAGTATTACAGGAGATTGCCAAGCGTCTGACAGAAAACGTAAGAGATATGGACACCGTGGCGAGATTAGGGGGTGATGAATTTGCCATCATCCTGGAAGATATCGCCAACACCGATGACCTGGTAAAGATTGCCGAAAAGTTATTAGCGATTATCGACTCACCGATTCTTGATGTAAAAAGCCAGCCATCGGTAAGCGCCAGCTTGGGCATTGCTTTATATCCGCAACATTGCCAGGAAAAGCTGGCTCTAATCAAATGTGCCGATATTGCAATGTATCAAGCTAAAGTCAAGAAAAATCACTGGATGATGTTTAAGCCGGAAACAAACCGGCAGGAAGAAAGCCTTATGGCATAAGCACTAATGCCCTATTCTGCTTGAATAAGCCTCTTTCACGTCCATATGATGCCCGTCATCGGCACGAATATTTTCAATAGCCAGCATCAATTTCGCCACCGCAATCACATCCGTCATTGAAAATGTCAGCTGCTGGCTTATCCGGCGCTCCGTCTCTGCCCAAATGTCTTCCTGCTTGGCTTTTTCATCACCGTATAACGCTGAATATTCAGAATGGGCTTTATAAGCACGTTGCTCGGCCAAACTGAACACACTAGACTCCAGGCGGTCGTAAGCCTTAACAATCAGTGTATCGGTGATATTTTCAATATCCAAACTTGAAGACAGTGAGGTATTTAATTGCTCAAGCTTATTCATAAAAAGTCTCTGTTTATTATCCTGTGAAAGCACCCTCTAAACATGATGCTCGCGACCATACTCTTCCGCATATTTTACAATCCATTCCCTGGCCGCCTCCTCACTATTTAAATCACGCCCTTCCTGTGACCAGATGCGTTGTTTATAACTCTCTATCTCATGAACTTGATCGACCATAAGCGTGCGAAACTCCTTAAGGTCATCAACAAAATGTACACCCAGCTCAAAGCCACCCTCAACTGTCTCTCGACACCAGGCGACTTTTCCAACCCCCTGAAAACTGGGCTGACTCAACGGAATATCAATATTGATAATCGTCCCTACCGCAATAAATTTTTCACTTTCACAGCATAAGCCCCCGACACTGAGATTGATCAATTCAGAATTTTTTATTGCAACCTGTTTGGCGACATGAACATTAATAGGAACCTGAGTAGAATATCGAATATTTTCGCGCATACTCTCTCCTCAACGGCTTACTCATAGGTTAAAGCACTAACTTTATCTTAGTAAAAATTCACGATAATACTGCAGAAATTTTATATAAAAATGCGGCGAGTGTTTCTTAAGCGGCGAGCTTAAAAAAATTCCGCCATTGAAAATAGGCATATCAAAACATCCCTGCGTTTCAACACTCAGGCATCAAGGTTTTTTTATTTTCTTTTACACTAAAAAGTACCTCTGCTTAAGTCTTTAAATACCTTCTCTGCACCTAGGTTTAGCTCTAATTT
This sequence comes from Pseudomonadales bacterium, assembly GCA_013215055.1. Taxonomy (GTDB): domain Bacteria; phylum Pseudomonadota; class Gammaproteobacteria; order Pseudomonadales; family DT-91; genus CAKMZU01. Next base: position 71,618 of record JABSRQ010000009.1, read on the forward strand.
AAATGCTTATTATTTGCGGAGGTGCCATGAGTTCCCTAGGGCATAAGCTCAGCTACTTTATTCTAACGCTCTGCATGATGGCCCTGCTAGCCTCAGTAACATCAATACCAAGACGAATGTTTATTCCTTTAACTCATCCATTAAAGAACTTTTAATGCTCACCATTTCAGCGGTCTCTTCATTTAATGATACTCGCCTACAATCTGCCGCATCAACCTCTAAAATTTCTCAGCCGCAATGGCAGCAATAGGCCCTCAGAACCACTTCGTAAATTTTTTCCTTTGAACCCAGCGTGATGATTTTTGATGGATTATACTATTCGCGGTTATGGTCAATCATTATCGGTACGCGGCATTGCCACCTTAATCGATGGTTTCCCGGTTAATGACCTAACTTTTGGTACGGCCCAATATGAACAAGATCGCAGCTCACCCGGCGTCTTAAATGATACGCGGGCCCAGCTCTGTTCTATATGCCACCGATGCATTTCATGGTGTAGAGGTCTTAAATACCTTCAGTGAAAATAAAAATTATAGCGCGGTAAATAGCACTATAAGCTCTGAGGAGTATTACAATCTGAGCCTGAAAAATGCCACGCCTATCTTAGAACAGATGACCCTGGATTTATCTGTTGATATCAGTGATCAGGCCGATCAACACCGCCGCCACGACTACGCCGAGGATTGCCTGGGCGCGGACAAACTCTGGCACTGGCGCTACATAATAATCAGGATCAAAAAAACTATTATCGCCTGGGCTTTTATTACCATCAGATGCAGGCCAAAGAGATGGCCTGTGTCACGCGTATATCCCCAGGTTTAGGGCCTAACATCACCGCCAGCGATAATGATTTCCTGATATTCAATGCCCGTATCATCAGCAGGTTTCCGATAAAATAAAACTGCAACTCAGTGCTTTTAATTGGCAGATGTCCAGAAACAACCCAACTTCATCGGCCTTTAATCAATGACGTGTTCTTCATGATGCTGAAAAACGTGGCGCTAACATAGCCTTAAAATATCAGTCGCCATTACACGATAGACGTGCGCTGATCGGCCTTGAACATCAACGTGATGAAATTACCCGATTATTTAAGAATCGATTTTCCCTACAACTTAAAATTTAACCGCCATTGGCATAGCAGCTTTATCGTAAAAAACATCTTTGACCGCAGTCATCATCAACCCTCGGTTTATAGGGTGCCTGCGGGCATACAACATACACCCAGAACCTGATTTATCCGTATGCAATGGCGGCATTAAACTCCACAGACGTTTAACATGTCACCGCAAAGCTCTGTTTAACAAAAGAATTATTATTGCTTAATATTCAAACAACATAGCGTTATGCATCTTGCGGATTTTTCAGCATGCCTCAATCACAAATAAGACTGAAATACCAGTCTTGAAACCGATAAGAATATAGCGATAATGCTAGGCAAGCAGATGCAAGGGTAAGTCTTTTTATTGGCGACTCAAACCTCACCAGTAACCACTCACGTCCCCCCTATTAATAAATTCTGTCTTAAATATCAAAGAGTTACTTTTAAATACAAAAAACATTCGGTTTCATTTTAAATATACAACACAGATATGGCTTCAGTTTCATTATTAGACACACAGCAGAGCTCAAGACTGATTCGATTTTTATCGGATCTGGGTGTAGCCGAAGCCAAAATATCGCATAAAAACTTTGCCGAACAACTGGGCCAGTTAATCGATTTATCCGACTCCTTCACGCTGTCGGATTCACTGCGTGGTTTGAAACGCCTACCGTTTCACAGTAAAATCGACAATCATGGAAAAGCAGCTTATGCCGAAGCCATCAAATCCGATTTTCTGCAGCAACGTAGCATTATTGTAGAAGCCATTGTTAAAAGCTTTATGCCTGGCCAGGGTTCATTAGCCTTATTGTTGCCGGATGCCGAATCGGCAGAAAATATCAGCAGCGGCAAAACCATGGATGCCTATCAGCGCTTTTATGCAATGCAACAAAGTGAGATGGAACATCGCATCATCAAATTACGCGGCGAAGTCAGAGAAAGTGTAGCCGGATACTCCAGTGAATTATCACAGTTATCGGCGCTGGATACCGTATTAGGCGATACACTCGCCGTGGCTAGCCGCCGTCTGTTTACCGTGATCCCCAAACTGCTACGCCAGCGTTTTAATTTTTTGCTGCAAGAACATCAAAAAACCAACACCGATAATAGCGACGATGAACCGCAGCTATGGCTGCAAACCGGTGGCTGGTTAGCTAATTTTCACAACGAAATGCAAGGGCTGTTGCTAGCCGAACTCGAAGTGCGCCTGCAACCGGTCTTGGGGCTTATTGAAGCCCTGGAAGAAAGAACAGAGAAGACACTATGACCAAAATACTATCACTGATCGCTTTTGCACTCGGTGCTATTGCCGTGTGCTGGGTAGGTTCCACCTTTATCCATAGCAATGTATTAGCCTTGCTTGTGACCACATTAATTGCTGCAGCTTATTGCATTGGTTTTATCGAACTGATGCGTTTTCAGCAGGCGACAAAGCAGCTGACGTCTGCCCTGAATACTATCCAGAGTGAAATCACAGATTTATCCCGCTGGTTAAATACGCTGCCAAACTGCCTACAAAATGCCAGCCGCTTACGCATTGAGGGTGAAAGAGTTGGCTTGCCAGGCCCCATCCTAACACCCTACTTAGTTGGCCTACTGGTTATGTTAGGTTTATTAGGCACCTTTATTGGCATGGTAGATACATTAAAAGGTGCGGTTATCGCCATGCAAAGCAGCACCGAACTTGAAACCATCAGAGCGGGATTAACCGCGCCCATTAAAGGCCTGGGCCTGGCCTTTGGCACCTCGGTTGCCGGTGTTACCGCCTCGGCGTTATTAGGTTTAATTTCCACCCTTAGCCGCAGAGAACGATTGATCGCCTCACGTTTGCTAGACGACAAAATTAATACCCAGCTGCGCAGCTATTCATTAAGCCACAACCGCCAACAAAGTTATGCCGCACTGCAGGGTTTAGCCGGACAGTTTGAACGGTTGGGCGAAAATATGGGTAATCGCCTGTTGGCCAATCAGGATAAATTCCATGAGTCCGTCGCCAAGGTCTATACCGATTTAGCCAATTCGGTAGATAAGTCATTAAAAGAAAGCCTGGCAGCCAGCGGCCAATTAGCCGGCGAAAGTATCAAACCCATTATTGCCGATGCCATGGCCGAGATCACCACCTCTTTTAGCCGCAACAACGAACAATGGCTGAAGACGCAACAACACAGCGAACATGAACGCCTACAACAATTAAGCGCAACCATCGAGGCGACGCAACAACAAACAAAAGAGCAGCTCAGCCACACCGTTAATATTTTCAGCGATGAAATCACCAAGCTTGCGACGCAACAGCAACAGGTATTTAAACACAGCACAGAAAACATGACTGCAATGTCTGATCAGCTCAACACGCAGTGGCAGGAAACCAGCACCCTCCATTGCGAACAACAGCAACAAATGGCCAGCCACTTTGAACAGCAGGTACAGCAGTTAACACAGGCGCAGCACTCTGCGTTTACTCGTATCAGCGATGATATGGCCGTGTTATCAGATACCCTCAGCACGCAATGGCACACCACAAGCAAACAAAATATCGACACCCAGCAGCAGCAGGCCACAGCTTTTAATCAACAAATTCAGCAGATGAGCTCCAGCCAGAGCAACTCGTTAGAGGCCATCACCGAAAACTTTAGCTCACTAACAAACACGCTTAGCACACAGTGGTCGCAGGCTGGTGAACAGTCCACAGCACAGCAGCAGAAGATGGCTGAAAGCCTGCAGCTGGCTGCCGGTGATATTGCAGAAAACACCCAAGCTAACGCCGAAAGCATGTTAGCTAAAATGAATACCTTATTAAGCTCTTCAGAAGCACTGGTAGAAGCCAGAACCACTGCAGAGAGTGAATGGCTGGATAATCATAGCCTACGAATGAGTGAACTGAGCAGCACCTTAAAAACGCAATTAAGCGGCTTGCGTGACGAAGAAGCCAATCGAGGTCAGGCTGCGATAGAACGCCTGGCAGATTTGGAATCGGCAGTAGCCAAACAGTTAGAAACTTTAGGTAATGCATTGGAAGAGCCAATGACACGCCTGATAGAAACCGCATCAGAAACACCCAAGGCAGCGGCTGAAGTCATCGCCCAGATGCGAGGGGAGATCAGTAAAAACATTGAAAAAGACAACTCTATGCTGGAAGAACGCCAGCGCATCATGGCAGATCTAAATACCGTCTCCGATGCGTTACATCAAACATCCAGCATGCAACAACAAGCCGCCGAACAAATTGTTAACACCTCCGCAAGAGTGTTGGAAGACGTAGGTGCGCAGTTTACTCACCATCTGGAAGCACAATTAGGCAAGATCACCAATACGGTTGATCATTTCTCAGGTTCTGCGGTAGAGATGAACGCCATGGGCGAGTCCTTTAGCCTGGCTATACAGCTGTTTAACGAATCCAATACACTGCTGATAGATAAGCTCAGCGCGATTGAATCGGCAATGGATAAATCCAGCAGCCGCAGCGACGAACAAATGAATTATTATGTCGCTCAGGCCCGCGAGCTGATCGACCATAGCGTGCTTTCACAAAAAGAAATTTTTGAAGAGCTGCGTCAAATCGGCAAACAGAACGAACTGTTTGCAGTTGAAGCAGGCTAGGCGCTGAATAATGCATGAATTAGAAGACGAAATTTCTAACGCACCACCTATATGGGCCATCTTTGGCGACTTGATGTCGGGGCTGGTTGGGGTATTTGTTTTACTCCTGGTTTGGACCATGGCTTATCAGCTGGAGCTGACACAATCACTGGAACAAGAGATTGTTAAACGCGAAGCAGAGCAAGAACGCCGCATTGCTTTGGAAGAAGCGCTGGCAGGCCCACTCGCCACTGGCCGCATCACCATGAACAACGGCCGTATCGGCATCAGCGGCAATGTCTTATTTTCCAGCAACTCATCCAAACTGCAGCCTCAAGGCCATGAGCTATTAAAAACCTTGGTAGAACCTCTGAAAGTATTTTTATCAGAAAATGATCAGCTATTAATGATCAGCGGTTTCACCGATGACAAACCTATTCAAAAAGGCAATAGACACTTTAATGATAACTGGCAGTTATCCGCAGAACGTGCCTTAACCGTGACTAGAACATTGATTAATGAAGGCATGCCTCCATCGTTAGTTTTTGCGGCAGCCTTTGGCTCACAACAACCGGTAGTGCCTAATACCGATAAACAAAGCCGCTCGCAGAATCGCCGGGTAGAAATGGCTCCCGTCCCTAAAACTACTGAAGTTAATAACAAGCTATGATGGCTATCTTCGATAACAACACAGCAACATCTTGCAGCATTGAAGAACTGACAACTCACTTCGATATCTTGGTTGAAAGTGGCGCATCACAATTTGACTCTGTGCGTTTCAAATTCATTGAAGCCATGTACACCAACGCGATTAGCCACAGAGAAAGTGTTCGATCCTTATTGAAAGATAAAATCATAGCCAGCATGGTGGCCTATCAAGCAGATTTTGAAGCAGCCAAACTTGAAGCTGCACAAAGCATAACCAGCAATATGCAGCTATTCCCGGATGATGCAGAGAAACTACAAACCCTGTTTGATCAAGCCCGATTTTCACAATTACAAAGCTTCAGTGAAGCGCTGCATATTCACGAACAGGAAGGCCTGGGCTTGCCCAGCCCGTTGACAGAATTAACCGAAGAGCTGACGCATTTAAGCCATTTTGATGATAATCGAGATTCACCGCAGATTGGTTTTGCCTTCGATGATTTGCTGCGCCAGCAAGAAGAAGACACCCTGAATGCGCTGATCACAGAGACACAGCAAGAAGATCCTCAAGCAAGACCTGACACAGGCAATAAAAAAACCAAAACCAGAAAAAGTAAAACCAGCAATAAAGATGCCCCCCTGGCTGAATTAAAATCAGCCCGCGCCATGCGTGAAACTTTTGGTAAAATTAATGCCGATAAACTGGTAACGCAGATGATTAAAAATGGACCTGAAAACCCCGGTCCATTAAACCCACATAAGCTAATTGTTAATGCATTAACCGATATGCGCGATCTTTCTCCACATTATCTCAATCGCTTTATTGCCTCCATCGATACACTGTTATGGTTAGAGCAGGCGGAAAATAAACTGCAAGCCAGCAAAGGTAAAAAAGCTGATAGTGGTAAAAAGAAAACGACTAAACGCTAAATTTTATAACGACTGCTGTTCAAGAATCATCACTAATTCACCCAATTTTTTTAATGCATTTTTAATAGAAGCATTCCAGGATAGCGCGCAGTTTAACCTAATATAATTATCGAAATGTTGAGTATTAGAAAAAACCGAACCCGGTATCAACGTTATATTTTCCTGTAAAGCCAGGGTCTGTAATTCCGTAGCAGAGATATTTTCTGCCAGAGCCAACCATAAAACAAAGCCACCGGCGGGTTGAGACAATAATGTTGTCGCCGGGAAATACTGCCGGATTGCGACCATAAAATAATCGATATTTTGCTTAATTGTACGTTTTAAGGCACGCAGGTGTTTATCGTAGCTGCCGGCTTGTAAATACGTGGCCATAGCACATTGCTGCAAACTCGCCGCTGCAAACGTATTAAACATCTGCAGGTTCTGCATCTGTTCCTGACTTTTACCCGGCAAACACCAACCCACACGCAAACCCGGTGCAATCGTTTTGGAGAAAGACGAACAATAAAGCACACGCCCCTGAGTATCGAAGGTTTTTAATACGGTATTATTTTTGCCAGAGAAATCGATTTCACCATAGATATCATCCTCTACTACCTTGATCTGATAATCATTCACCAAACTAACTAATTGCCTCTGATGCGCTTCGGGCATCACCGAACCGGTGGGATTACTAAAGCGGCTACCCAATAAAATCAGTTTAATCGGCCACTGCTGCAGAGCCAGCTGCAACGCTTCTATACTCATGCCGGTGGTCGAATGTGTAGGAATCTCTATAACCTTTAAACCCAGCATCTCGGCCATTTGCAAGAAGCCGTAATAACAGGGAGACTCAACCGCAATCATATCTCCGGCCACGGTATTGGCACGTAAACTTAAACTCAACGCCTCGGTACAGCCCTGTGTAATCATGATCTCATCCATATGACAACGTACGCCGATATTACGCATACGCTGAGCTATCTGTGCCCGTAACGGCATATAACCCGGTGAAAACTGATAGCTCAGCATCTCATCACTCTGATAACGACTGGCCTTTTGAATATGCGATTGAATGGCACGCTGAGGCAATAAATCCAATGCAGGAATCGCTGCACCAAAATTGATAGACGACGCCTGCTGGCAACTGGCCAACACCGTCGATATCTGCCGACTCTTGGTAACAGGCCCTGGCGTACGCCCTATCGATAGCGGTGGTGAGGTATGGGTATCAACATCAAGCTGGCGCAAAAAATAACCCGACTGCGGTTTAGCCTGAATATAGCCGCGATCTTCCAACAATCCATAGGCCTGCGTAATCGTAGAAATACTCACCTGACGTTTGCGACTAAGCTGCCTAACACTAAGCATTTTCTGCCCCGTTTGATATAATCCCTGTTCTATATCTGCGACAATCTCGTCGGCTACCACTTGATACAGACAGGTTTTTAACGGCTGAACTCGCTTGATATTTACTGTGTCGCTCATGATTTTATCCTGATAAAGCAAGGCAGCCCCTATTTTACACACGCAACTGCACCTTATGACAGTACAGTTTCTATGAATAGCAGCAGTACAGTTAGGAAACATATAAAACTGTACCGCCTTCTATTGTTGCTTTTGCCTCTACAGCGTACACGGTGTCTTCACGATAATACGTTCTCACTACCGTTCACTATCAACAGGACAGAGGCGCTATGAATCAAACCACCGCGATGCAATGTGACTTAAGCAATAACAAGCAGGGTCCACAATCTTATTATCTGGCAATAGCCCAGGGCTTTTTTGCCATGGTGTTATTCAGCTTAACCGTACCTATGACCAAGCTGGCTTTGATACAGTTCAGCCCTGAATTGATCGCCGCCTGTAGAGGTTTGGGGGCGGGTTTATTGAGCCTGGCCATCGTACAATTTAATCGCTGGGCCATACCTAAACCCGGCGAAATCATCTGGTTATTATTGGCAGGTTCCGGTGTTGTTATCGGCTTCCCGTATTTACTGGCTAAAACCTTAAACAGCATCAGCGCCAGCGATATGGGGGTGATATTGGCAGGCCTGCCATTGGCAACATCCCTCACCGCCGTGTTAGTTTTAAAAGAACGGTACAATATAAAATTCTGGGCCTGCTCCTTAATAGGGGCTGCGGTCTTGATCACCTATTTTCAACAGGCAATACCCGTGAGTGATGTAAGCTCATCCACTGAAAATGTTGCGGCACTGGCGCTTGCAACCCTGTTTTTTGGTGGTGTGGGTTATGCCTGCGGAGCAAAATCTGCCAAAACACTGGGCGCATGGCCCACTATTTGCTGGGCGTTAGTCTTATACCTGCCGGTTTCAGCCTTTATGTTTGGTATGTATTTTCAGGAAGGGTTTTCAGCTCTAGATAGTCAGGCCTCAAACACAAATATAAGCGCTTATTTAGCGTTGGCTTATTTGGTGATTATGAGCCAATGGCTGGGCTTTCGTTTCTGGTATGGCGCGATGGCAAAAGCGGGTGCTGGAACCATCAGCCAACTGCAATTGATACAGCCATTTTTCACGCTGTTATTTGCCAGCCTGTTATTGTCTGACACACTAGATAGCAGTCAGCTGATCTATGCCGCCGCCATCATGATGTCGATTGCAGGGGCTTTAAAATTTAAAACAATCGCCAAAAGGTAAACCACGATGAAGAAAAGCAACGATAAGCAATATCGATTCGACGGAAAAGTGGTTGTCATCACCGGCGCGGCTATAGGTTTAGGTTGCAGCCATGCAAAACTGTTTGCAGCCCAGGGTGCCCGGGTGATTGCCAATGATCTAGGCGTAAATCGTGATGGCACGATGGGTGATAATCAGGCTCTTGATCACGTTGTTGCCGCGATAAAAGAAGCCGGAGGCATCGCCACAGCTAATTATGACTCGGTAGAAAATGGTGAACGCATTATCGAACAGGCCATGGATGAATTTGGCCAAGTGCATGTGATAGTGAATAACGCCGGAATTCTGCGTGATAAAAGCTTTCATAAGATGTCACTGGAGGAGTGGCAGCTGATACACCGCGTACATCTAGAGGGCGCATTTCGGGTAACCCGAGCCGCCTGGCCGCATATGAGAAATCAAACTTATGGACGTGTGCTTTTTACCGCCTCAGCCGCAGGCCTCTATGGCAACTTTGGCCAGGCCAACTATGGTGCAGCCAAGCTTGGGCTTTATGGTTTAACCCGCACTCTGGCGGTTGAAGGTGCCAGTAAAAACATTCACGCCAACACCATTGCCCCGATGTTAGATTCAAGAATGCTGGAAGGTTTATTACCGGATGAATACCGTAAACAAATGAAACCCGAGTTAGTCAGCCCACTGGCCGCCTTTCTCTGCCATGAAGATTGTAATGAAAACGGCAGTCTCTATGAAGTGGGTGCAGGCTGGTATGGAAAAGTACGCTGGCAGCGCAGCGATGGCCTGGCTCTTCCACCTGGCGAAGAAGTCTCTATTGCCGATATTGCCAATAACTGGCAGACCATCAACAGCTTTGAACAGGCGCACTTTCCACAAGATAATGTAGAAGCCGGTATGTTTATGTTAAAAAACCTGGAGGATTAATGACCTTCTAGATAGCTGCCGCCTAACCCCTGTCGGCAGGGTTGCGGCACAAAACAGTTCTATTAAAGTCTTACTTATTGCTTGCCGTCATGCTTAACTTCGATTTTGCCGTTTCCATCATGATAAGCACTTCACAGGGTGAGTACTGTTCTAGCAATGAAACAGACCTATAACTCGTCCATTCTGCTACTGCATCAAAAGTGTTAGCTTTCTTGAAATTTAGATTTTTTAATCCAACCAAACACTCACCTTGCATCTTTGCATTACTAATCTTTTTTGAATTTAATGACACACTGGCATAACGTTTATCAATCTCGGCGTATTGATATTTTACATCCAGCGAATACAGCGATGAGCTTAGCGTTAAAACGAACAGGCTTATAAAAATTTGATACAAGTTATTATCTCTCTTGTTAAAAAATGACAGCCCCCAGCTGCGAAATAGTATTACGCAGTTACAGCCGACACTTGTTACATTTTTGCTTTTAGTCGGGCATCGTCTCATAGAGTGGCATATCTTTAGGCAGCACGGCCCATTTGGGAGCCGACTTGGTAAAGATGGCCATTTGAGGTTCAATACCATCGGTGTTGTCCAGGGTTGCACCGGCGACGGTTACGATGCCGTAAGAGGATTCACCACACACCTTGGTGCCACAATTTTCACAGAATTTGTATGTCAGCTCTCCACCCGAATCACCTATGCGGGTATAAGATTTAAGTGTGCCCTTGATCACAGAAAATTGCTCGGGCTTTAACCATACGCCGTAAAACTTATCTGAACCCGATGCCACCTGGCATGCTTTGCAATAGCAAAACACCGTATTGATAGGATCACCTTCAATACTGAATGCCACATTACCGCAGCTGCAATTCCCTGTTCTTTTCATTTTAACTTCCTAAACTTTTTTTAAATCTGAACCTTATATCACCGCAAGTTTAACGACATGCATGATCTAAGTCACGCGGCCTCTATAGCTAGCGCTAGCATAAACTGATAAGATTTACGTTATTAACCACTGACATTAAGTCATCAACAAGGATGTAGGTTTTATGTCATCACGCTTTTTCAAATTCGTCACGCCATTATTGTTAACGCTATGCGCTCAGCAGGCTTATGCGATGAATGATGGCTTTTATATCGGGGCAACGGCGGAAGCGGCCCGGTTTGAAATCACCAATGAAAACGGCATCCGCTTCGAAGATACACAGACAATCAGTACTTATGTAGGTTATAACTTCATGCCATTTTTAGGCATCGAATTGGGCGCCAGAACATTTACCGATATCAACAATAAAAACAAGACGATTAAATTGGGGTTAAATCAGGCTTTTGTAGGCATTGTCACCGCTGGTGAGTTATCAAAAGCTATCGATATTTTTATCAAGGCCCATATCACGCAGAGCAAGCTAGAGGTTAATTCTCTTGAAACCCCAGTTGATGACAGCAGCGATATTGGCTGGAAATATGAAATAGGTTTGATATACAACTTCACCAACTACTTGGCGCTGACCGGAAAAATTGATCATGGGGTCACATCGTATAACAGCGATGAATTTAACTATAGCACTACCACGGCAGGCTTGGGTTTACAGCTAAACTTTTAGAATAGGGTTAACAAATTCAAGACCCAAAAAACAATAACAGGGTAAATCATATGATGAGCAACTGGTTTAAAGCGCTGATTTTTATCCCGCTGATTTCACTCATTGGCTGCGGAGATGAGTCTAAGATCGCCACAGATTCTTTTATTTACAAATATCTGGCTGAGGATGATAACGCCATTTTACTTACCGATTTTATTGATGTCGACGGTCAATCCACGACACGTTCACGCACTATGGCCGAATGTGCCTTTTATCAAGACACACCCTGCGCATTAAATACGCTGGATTTTCTGGGTAACAGCACCGCAACACCCAGCAAAGAACAGATTATGCAGCGCTTGATTGTCTCTCACCCGTGGATGGCAGAAACCTTCTCTGCCGCGCTGGATGATATGCCAGAAGATATGTATCACCTGTTTGCCAGTACCACCACCATTGTGATTCACGCCAATATACGCCCGGCTTTCTTTTGGTCTGACACCGGCGCCATTTATCTGGACCCACAATACCTGTGGCAAACCCAAAGCCAGTTGAATACCATCAGCAAAGAAGAAGACTACCGCGCCGGTTTTGGCAGCGCGTTAAATTATATGACCTTGGCCCGCTATTCACTTAATGGAAAACGAGCCTGGAGCTATGAGAGCAGAAGCAGCACCGATGTGTTATATGCATTGTCAGCGTTATTATTCCATGAGCTGGCCCATGCCAGAGATTTCTTTTCTATCAGTTCAATTCAAAATGCCGATAAGAAACTCAGCCCACTGGCGCTTTCCAACATCAGCATCGCCAGCTCTGAAAACGTAGATGCAACGTATCCATTAAACAGCCAAACCTTACATGAATTGGCCAATGTGCAATTTCGAGGGGTCGCTGCAACACAAAATTTGATTGATCTTTTTGCTGAAGATGTTGCGGCTTTATTTGCCCCGGACGGTGCCAACGATGATTACGCCTACCTGGAATCTCTCGACACTCTTCATTATGAAGATACCGCAATGTTATTCGAAGAGGTGATGATGAAACGCCATTATAATATCGACCGAGAATTTGCGTTTGCTAATCTGCTTTCATCTCCGATTATAGATTGTGGTGACCTTAGCATTCAATGGTCGGTGATAAACCGTTTTATGGATGACTCGGTCATACCCAGGGCCCAATTTATCGTCAATGCATTATTACCGAATAATAACCACGGCGAGTTCTTCAATAATCTACCCGCCAAAGGCCGCTATACCTACTGCCTGCCTGCGACAAATGCACGTAGCAAAGGCACTAGCCCAGAGAAAATTCAGCCCGGTTATGATTGGCATTAACAGAGTTTAAACTCTGGTCATCATTTTCAAGGGGCGCCATGCCCCCTGCTCTTTTTTATTAAACAGTTTTTAAAAGTGTTCTTGCTCGCAAAGACTGAGCGCATTGGCGCTTGATGCTAGCGAATTCCCTTTAATATAGGCATCTAAATGTACCGATGCTTTAGATATGACAGTCCAACTTCCCCCCTGGGCTAGGCATTAATTAAAACCTGAGCATCCCAAGGTTAATGGCTTTTTTGTGCAAGTTGCAGCCTTAATACATTCTGACAAGACGTAAACTTGAGGGGCTGCAAAGAAGAAAAGCAGTCTTTACGATGAGCTTTACTGTATCGAGTTATATCACCCGCCAAGATCAAATGAGGATAGCCACTGTTATAAAAAACACTTAATTTTCTCTCAGATCATGCAAATGAGACCTCACCCTTTATACTGTGTAAATACTCACATGTAATTTTATACAGTTATGGGATCACTTTTACTTTCAACGCAGCCAACCAATACCACGTATCAAAAACATTGCCCTGAACAAACACTGCTATACCAACTGATTGAGGATAACCACAAACATTTAGACAGCTACCTAAGCCAACAAGGTAAATACCTGCCAAATTACGTTAAACATGAGTTTGAAAAATATTTGCAATGCGGAAGGTTAGAAAATGGCTTTCTAAGAGCAAAATACCAGGACTGCCACCATGAAAAACTCGTGGCTTTTGCCCTAGCTGCGGAGCCAGTAGAATGACACAAACGGCCGCCCTATTAACCGACCATATCTTACCTTACCATCCCATTCGCCAATACGTACTCAGCCTACCATTCCCCCTGAGGTTTCTATTAGCCACAAAACCAGAGCTCATTACTGCCACGCTTAAAATCATCAGCCATAACATTGAAAAAGCCATCATCAAAAAAGCTGGCTATACACAAAAAACCGCTGAAACGGGGGGCGTTACTTTTATTCAGCGTTTTGGCAGTGCACTAAATCTCAATATTCACCTACATATGCTTTTCTTGGATGGCGTATATCTAAAAAACCACAAGATAAATATTCAACAGCCCACGTTCATACCTATCAAGGCGCCAAACACAGAAGAGCTCACCAAATTACTCCATCAAATCACCAATAAATTAATTAACCACTTAGAACAAACCGGCTAACTAGAAAAAAAAGCTGAACAGCCCTACTTAAACTTAGAAGAGCCTGATAACTCTGGCATGCAACAACTGCACGGCAGCGCCATAACTTACCGCATCGCCACTGGCCCATTACAAGGCCAAAAAACACTCACACTAAAGACCATTCCAACTATCATTGAAGGTAATTATACACAAGCAGTAAAAGCCAATGGCTTTTGTTTACACGCTGGCGTTACCTGCCAAGCCAAAGAACGTAAAAAATTAGAACGCCTATGTCGTTACACTGCCAGAGGGGCTTTATCTGAAGCCAGACTAAGCCAAAACAAATAAGGTCAAGTGCTCTACCAATTGAAAACGCCCTACAATAACAGCACGACTCACGTCATATTCACACCGTTAGAATTTATCGCACGATTAGCAGCACTCATCCCACCACCTAAATTCAACCTGACACGCTACCATGGTGTATTTGCACCCAATCATAAATTAATAAAAATAATCACCAGAGAAAAGCCCAAGCCAAAAGAAAATAAAAAAGCGGCTCATGCCTAAAAGTTCAGCTTTCCGTTTAACCTGGGCTCAGCGCCTAAAGCGCGTATTCACCAAAAGTAGGCGCTTTAGGCGACATAGACATTGAGACCTGCAGTAAATGTGGTGGGAAAGTGAAAATCATCGCCACGATTAAAGATCCCATCATCATCAAAAAGATCTTAGATCACATCAGTAAAACCAAAGAGTCTAGCCCTCCGGCGTTTCAGCTACCTGAAGCGCATGCGCCACCACTAAGAATAAATACTTAACAATAAGCCACGCCTCTAATCTCAGCATTCCACGCCGACATGCCTAGCCCCCTTTACTTATTCAATATTTAATAGAAATAACCGATCTAACAGGTTAATCTTAATAGTCGGTTACAGACTATAACTTCTATTTTTTCATCGCATGGCGTATGACGATACGGAAAATGATACTTCTTTAAAGAACACGAAATAGCGGTTATATGACTTATCCCCTTAAAACCCGCTTTTTAGCCTCTTGGCGTAATGCAGGTTTATTGATTTTCCCGCTGGCATTCAGCGGCAGATGGGCCAAAAAATAAATCGTTTTAGGCACCTTATATGCCGCTAAAAAATCTCGGCAAAAGAGCTTAATCTCATCGGCATTAGCACTAACGCCTGTATTAAGTTGAATAAACGCCGTCACGGCTTCTCCCCAATGTTTATCGGCACAAGCTACAACAGCCGCCTGTTGTATATCGCCATGTAGCGTCAAAACATCTTCCACCTCCTGGGAGGCGACATTTTCACCACCGGTGATGATCATGTCTTTTTTTCTATCCACGACATATAAATAACCGTCATCATCAAAATAGCCGATATCGCCAGTGCAAAACCAACCTTCTGCAAAGCCGTTATTATTATCATCTTCCTGCGGCCAATACCCGAGCATAGCCTGCGGAGCCTTAACCTGAATTTCACCGTCATCGCCGATTTTTACCTGCACGCCCGGTACCACTTTGCCCACCGACTTTAAGCGCTGCGGCTGATTTTTCAGCGCCTGTTGATGATCGGCTGGGGTTAAAAAAGCAATGCTACCGGATAGTTCGGTCATGCCATAACCCTGGCATAAACCTACGTTTGAGTTTTTTAATAAACGCTGCAGCAAAGCCGCGGGTATCGCCGAAGCCCCATAACCGATAGTACGTACTTGAGAAAGATCAGAAAAATTAAAATTCGGATGATCTAGCAGCATCGCGATCATCGTCGGCGCCAAAGACATCGTATCGATAGTTAATTCTCTGCAGCATTGAATCACGAGCTGAGCATCAAAAGCGCTTAATAAAACCACGCAGGCACCAAAGCGGTGTTGTAACAATATATTATGGGCCGAAACATGAAACAGCGGAAACGGATAAAGGTAGTGATCATCTTCAAGCACCGGCCTGCCATAAGCAGCGGATTCTACCGCGGCCAATAAACTGGCCTGCGTTAACATCGCCGCCTTTGGCTTACCGGTGGAACCCGAGGTATAAAGTAACCAGGCTAATGACTGATCATTACCACACAACATCTCTGAATTCGCCAAACAACCGGAATGCTCTTGTAGCCAGATATCCAGTTCATGCCCTATAGGCAATAAGGTTAAAGAGCTGGCCAGCTGTGATTTAAAGTCATCATGCGCTAGCAGCGTTTGTAGTAGTTCAGGCTCGGCAATCAATAAACTGACACCGGCCTTTTTTAATTGATAAATCCATTCCGCGGCAGACAACCTGGCATTAACCGGCACAAAAACATTATCGGCCGCAGGGATCGCATACATCAGGGCCACATACTGCGGAGAGTTATACGCCAGCACTGCAATTCTATCACCCGCGTTTAGCGCGCGCTTAAAGGAAGACACCATCTGCAAAACCTGTTGGTACAAGGTTTGATAGGTGATGTATTGGCCCTGCCACCACAGCGCATTTTTATTGGGTGAGTGCTGTTGCCAGTACTGCAGAATGGAAAATATTTTATCGGGTTTTATCAATGCCGTTTTCATGAAGCCGCGTGTTTAACAGACAGGTTTAACGCCTATCATAAGGCATTAAACCCCAAAGATTAAACCTTAAACCGCGTCGGTCTCAGCCAGCGACTCTAATGAGTTTTCCACCAGCGTCTCATCGGCGATTTTTTTACTGCCATAACGCAACATCATCAATGCCGGTGCCACTAAAAAATCGGCCAATAAAGCCAAAACAATACAGATCACCATCAATAAACTGAAGTTACGCATGCTCTCAAGATCTGACAACATAAAGGTCAAAAAGCCACAGAATAAAACGATGGTAGTAATAATCAGCGCCTTACCGGTAGTCATCAACGTCTCTTCTATCGCCTTTACCGTATCACCGTGTTTTTTATAGGCGGTATTAAAGCCATGCATAAAATGTACGGTATCATCCACACATAGGCCCAACGCTATAGAGCCTATCAACACGGTAAACACATCCATGGGCATATCCACCAACACCATAAAAGCTACGGCGGCAAGAATAGGTAATAGATTGGGAATCATACTTAACAGGCCATTGATAACGCTGCGCATTAAAATAATCATCATCAGGCTGATCACAACCGCGGCGATTAAATAACTCTCGGCAGCCGATTGAATCATCGCAGTTAATAAAATACTGAATATGGGTGTCACACCCGTTAAGTGCATGTCATAGCCAGAGTCAGGGCCAAAGGTTTTGGCGTAATCTGCCAATAGCGCCTCTTGATAGGCCTTATATATCACCGCATCATTCCACGGCATGATCAGCGTGATACGCAATTTACTAAAATCCGTGTCAGTATAGGAATAGAGATCATCGGCCTCATCCATCTCTATCAATAATAATTCCTGCGCAATCAATGCCTGCTCATCAGGTATGATATAGGCCTCGGGATTATTGCCATTAAACGCCTGATTAGTTTCCTTGATTAAGCCTAATAAACTATTGATGGAGACCACCTTAATACCGGCCATTTCTTTCTTGGCGATAGAAGCTAGCCATAAATCCACTTTATGCAGAAACACTGGGTCCAATGCACCCTGCGTTTTGCCTGTATCGATAATGACCTCCATAGGTGCTGTGCCGGTGATCTTCTCTTCAACTTTAAAGATCGCCTGCTTAACGGCGTTATCCTCGGGTAACCAGGCCAGAGAATCTTGAGAGAAGCGCAGATTAGGCACCTGCATCACCGCAAATACCGTGAATAGGGTTGTTAACACCACAATTTTTATCGGATGCTGGGTTGAAAGATAAATACAGCCCTTGGTAAATAAATAAAACAGACCACCGGCCTGCATCTTTTCGGCATCCGCCACTAGCGGTTTACGTTTTATTGGCAACACGGTAATCAATGTCGGAATGGTCGTCACCGTTAACGCAAAAGCCACTACCGAACCAATAGCTGCAAACAGGCCTAAACTTGCCACTGGCTGGACTTCAGAGATAGAAAACGTTAATAAACCGGCCGCCGTGGTTAAACTGGTAAAAAACACCGCCGTACCGGCATGATCCAGCGCATATAATAGCGCATCGGATTTACTTGCACCTTCGTCATATTTGCGGTAGAAAATCGTTAATAAATGCACCGAATCGCCGATACACACGGCCAATAAAAATGTTGGCAAGATCGATGTTGTGATCTGCATGGGATAATCCAAAATCGGCATCATCGCCATAGAACAAACGATGCCTATGCCCATAATAGTTATTGGAATCAAGACACCGGAAGCCCGTTTAAATAACAACATTAAAACGAAGGCAACCATCAATAGCGCGGTACCGGTAAACAAACCAAAATCGCGTTGTATTACCTTACTTAGATAAGCGCCCATCGCCGGTGAACCACCGATGTAAATTTCGCCACCTTTGAAGGCCTGCTCGAATTTATCCGCAACGGCTTGAATTTGAGCCGAGCCGGTGGCGATTTCGCTATCACCTAAATTCACAAAATGTTCATTACCCTGCTCATCGACAACCCGCTTTGTGGGCATCATTTTTACCAACACCGCCACGGTATCTTCGTCGCGATTAATCAATCTGTCGTAATAGATTTCCTTGCCGCGAATACGCTGTTTGATTTGCTGTAGATCGGCTTCATTTTCGGGAAAGGTTTCCAGCAGTTCTTCGGCAATCAGGTCATCGCCATCACCATAGATACTGCGCACATTGACCAGCGATTCCACCGATTGCAGGTTAGCCACATCCGCCTCCAGGCTATGATGAAAATCCCTGAACGTGGACAGAAAATCCAGACTAAAAACATCTACACCGGTGACAATCACGATAAAAAATTCATCGCGGCCAAACTCATGACGAAACTTATCGTAATTAACAATCGGAGCCGAGGTAGGTAATAAAAAACTTTCGGCACTGGTATCAATACGCAGCTTAGGCAGCTGCATCAGCATAAAGGCAAAGATCACGGCCAATATGACTAGGGCCGTTTTAGGTCGCGTGATAAACACGCGTCCTAAACGCGAAAAGAAGTTATTGGCAGAATTCATAGCAATCGATTTATTGTCATTAACAGGAAGGTGAAGGAATGCGGAACTTTAACACAGGCTTTGCACCTCGCAGATTACCACTACGTAACATCTTCACGTCATTTTTTATAAACAGAGCTGTCTTTATTCCTACACGCAAGGTTTAGTGTAAACGTGCGAGTTTTACGTCCTCGTTAAGCTATCTGTAAACCATGCTATTACGCAATATAATCATGCTCGCCTATCCCATCATTTCCTGTGTTGGAGTCAGAGTCTCTGCCTATATTTATTTTTCCTTTTATGAAGAGAATTCCACTTGCTGACTGGCACTCAGAACTGGCATGCTATTTTCTTACAGTTAACCTGAATAGCGCATTTATAGGCAATAAAAGAGACATAACTTAGGGCATAAAAAAGCGAACAATCCCTGTTCGCTTATCATCACATCTTATTGCTGCCCTATTACAGTCTATGGAATTGTCGTTGAGGATGCTGGATTAAAGTTATTAATCACATCATCTGTGGCTGTGGCATTAAAGAGCAATTCTTTTTCTTTGCTGCCTGCCAAGCCTTTTTCTCCTTGACGCACAATAGCCATGCCCGTCTCCAAGACCGTATCCACAAACACAAATCTGGCTATTATATCCTCATCAAATTCACCTAATTTAACGACCATATCAGGAAGAGTAAATTCAATTGTCTGAACATCGCCTACAAGCGCCAATTGTGCAGGGCCGTCCATCAAAGGCTCAGTCATACCGGTTGCCCAATATTGCTTAACAAACTTAGCCATTAAGTTAGCCCCGGCAGCATTACCGTCGTCAGATACCAATAAAGCCAGGATCTGATAATCTCCGCCCATATCATAGCCATAACCGGCATTAATTCCTCCAACCGCAGTACCTGCGGCCATCGCATCAGATGCATTCACCACCTCATCAAGTGTTGTCGCGGGTACTGGGTCAAAATTACCCGTAGTAACATCTTCAATAAAGTCGATGGCAACGATATTGTCACAGACAAGATTGCTCTCGAACCATGGGTCAAAACCCTCATCACATTCAAAGTAATAATAATCCTGCTGCAGGGTAATCGTCGCAACATAGGCAATGGCCCCGGTAGAGAAACTCAAACCATCAGGCAATCCCAGCTCAAAATCTTCATCTATAATATCGGCAACGGATAAGCCGGCAATATCAAAAGAGGCAAGATCCAACGCTTCAATTTCTGCCGTTGAAGCTACGCCAGCTACAGAGGGTTGAAGAAGCGCAGTTTCACCATTGGCGACATAGCCGTTAACCAGGATGAAATCATCCACCTCTTCTATGCCATTCGCAGTTAGATAAAATTCGCTGTCTTCTGTTGCTGGCGATAAAGCCATCCAGCCAGGTGTGGTCGCAAAGAAATCCCATATAAAGACAGATTCAATGGACGTGCCCTGTAATATGCCATATTCGAATTCAACGGTGCCCATATCATCAACATCGGAGTCAAACCAGCTTATACCCGTTGATAAAGCCGCCTCTTCGTTCACAGCCATATCGGGTAATATTCCTGTGACCGTCGCCATGGCAGCACAGGAAACAACACCATCGGCGCTGCCCTCTTGCTCGGTGAAGCTAAAGGTAAAGCTGCCCGCAACATCATCAAACTGTCCTGTTGTTGGTACAAAATCACCGCTAGGATCGGTTAATAATTCAAAGCTACCATCGGTCTGCGCAATGGCAAACACAGTGTCATCATCTTCGATATGCAAGAAAATTTGATTACCCTGGGTTTGAATATCGATAAACAAGGTCTCATTAGCCGCAGCGATACAATCACCCTCGAGGTCGTCAAATTCCATGCTGCCGGCATCATGAACCACCTGAGTCAAATAGATGCCTGGCATAACAGGCACCGTAATATCACAGACATCACCAAGGCCATCTTGATCCGTATCTAGCTGGTCCAGATTGGCAATCAATTGACAGTTATCTTCAAAATTCATCACCGTATCACCGTCTATATCCGGGTTTATATCCTGTCCATCAGAGCCGCCCCCGGTACCACCACCTTCCCAAACCAGAATTTGAACATCAATACCAAAGTCTTGGAATTCAAAGCCAAAGCTTTGTGCACCGGCATTTGAATCATTGTATTCAACAAAAATGAAACTGCCGTTGCGTACAAACGATAACTGGGTGCCTTGAATTTGCTGGTTGGTATTAAAATCAAAGCTGGTCAAATTAATACCTGTTGCATCCACAGGCAGTGCGATAGTGACATCCGCCTCGCTTACCGTCACTGTGGCCAAAGCCATGCCTACTCCATCCATATTGATACCAATAGTGCTGTCATTGGATATTGTCAGGCTGCCGGAAGAGAGTATAAATTGCGCCAAAGGCATGGGGCAGTCTGAACAACCTCCTGGCCCCGTTGGATCGCCACCGCCGCCAGAGAAGTTAAACCACTCGATAAAGCTGTTGGTCTCCCCTTCCAGTTGCATATTGACACCAAAGAATGCATCGGCAAATTCAACATCAAAGTTAGCATAAGGCATAATGGATTCATCAACCGTCACGGTATAAGTACCATCGGCATTAGCCACAATATCCATGGGCCCGTTATCCGTAAAATGGGTCAGGGATATAACAGAATCACTGAATGTAATCGTCCACATAGGGGCGGCATACACTGCAGATACATCCATCACACCGTCACCATTAATATCCTGAGCTTGGGTTAAATCAAAACGTGGTGGTGGCAACCACCATGCAACACCCATCTCACCATCAAGGCCATCGGGTGTGATATGAACAAAGCGCAGATCAAAATCAACAGGTTGGCCATTGATATGATTGATAAACATAAAGCCTGGAGCTGTCACATTTAACACTCTCTCGCCAGTGCCATCAAAGTTATTAACACCTGCGGTGAGGGTAAAGCGGCCCCAAATTTCTGTGCTACCATCAGCCTCGGTAAAGACATTGATTTCCATCTCCATAACCGGCTTGCCTATCTCATCGACTAACTGATAGAAGCCAGGCATATTTAATGGAATATCACCGTTGCTATCTACTGGCCCAGAGATTGTCATAGCCAGATTTTGTATCGCGGTAGATAAACCCATCACGGTGGCATCAACATTAACTTCTAAAAACGCCGTCATAATCGGATTATCAATACAGCTATTGGAGAACTCATCACCGGAGATGACACCACAGCTGGGAGGCTGTATTTCACCACTGGTATCCGTTAAATCGATATCAATAGATACGGTGGCATTTGCGGTTAATACACCTTCGGTTAAGTGTCTGCGCCCTCCATCTGCATGCGCCTCTGTCACACCATCACCCAAAGTAATGACCGCGGTATTACCATTTTCTCCAGCTACAATATCCGTTACCGTAAACAGGGTGTTTTCTACCGTACAAGCTTCAGAGACCACAGCTGGTGGCTCGCCTTCAATAGCCGACGCTTCAATACAAACGGACTGTCCAATCATTAGACCCAGCTCATTATCAAAGAATCCACCGCTATTACCCCCTGTGACTCTGATATCATCAAAAGTGATGGAACTGATACCAATAAACTCACCCGAGGGGCTGGCCAAGAAAGCATTTAAGCTGATATCACAGGTACGTCCTCCACCTATCCACGGTACATCCAGGAAGAATTCAGGCTGAATATTTCTGCCGGTTTCATCTCTGGCGGGTGCAAAAAACTGCATATGCTCTTCCGGTAACCATTGTTCATCACCAGGTTGAGAACCGGCACAGAAAATATTCAGTTCATAGTCTTCAGCACCAGGAATAGGCAATCCAGAAATTACAAATTCTCGAGTGACATCCAGCTCGGTTAAGCCCGCAAAGCTCACAGGCTCATCGGTACCGGTAGTGAAGTTAAGATCCGTCAGTACCGCAGGTGTTTCTGCAGGAATATTAACGCCTATATGCCCTACGGTATTTGGTCTTGCAGGACATGCGGTATCACCACAGAGGAAGGGGTTACCATCCAAATCAGCGGGGATGCGATAAGTGATTTCATATTCAAGCTCAACAAAATCCGTTAACACATCCATCGTAGCGGTAGGAACACTTAAAACAAATCCAACACCACCACCGTTGCTGAAGGCTAAGCTCACCGTCACACCACCGGCAACGTCACGCCTAGTACAAACAAAGTCAGTGAAATTACCGCTGTCATCCAAGGTTGGAGGTGCACAGGTAAAGAGGGTTTGTTGAACGGAATCCACACCAAAAATAGCGCTGCTTACCGATACCGATTGAATCTCACCCGGGTAGACATTAAACGTTTCCACAAGGAAAGATTGAGTTACACCACCAGCACCATCAGATTCAAATAACATATTGACCGCTAAACCTTCATTAAAACCACCTGCGTCCCCTCCAAAACCTGAACCAGGCACATTCGGGTCAGCATCGTTAGGGTCAAACAAGGCGGGCACCCCATCAAAGTCTTCATCAAACACGGTACCAACGCTGGTATCCAACGCAGAGGCAAAAGCCAAACTTGGATGTTCTGTAGGACATGTTGTTGCATCATCGGTGAAGCAGACAACCTGTCTGGGATCGGCTACTCCATCCACAGGTACATCAGCAAGCACCGCTGCAAAGTCTATCCATTCAAGACTGATTTCAAAGTTTGCATAGGGATCATCGGCAGGTAAATGTTTAACTACACGCCCGAGATAGACAGGCGATTGGCCACCATCCACGTTATTATCAAATACCGCCACGATGTCATTGTGCTCAAGGTTAGTTACAAAGCCTCCTGCTTCCACCGGTGATGGCGTCATCACATACGACAAGCTTGGCTGATCGAAGCTGAACTTCACAAACGTAATACCTTCACGCCCAGCATCGAGTCTGACCGGAACATTGCTATAGTCGGCAGGCTCTCCAAACACGGAGGAAAAGTCATCTACGGATGTAATATTCTGATCAAAGTGATTACTGGAATAACGAATCACAACCCCATCGGTAGCCGCCTCTAAAGCATCATATACGGCTGCATTGCCTCCAAATGAGACTTCTTCGGCTTCAAGTAACATAGGTCCGTCATATCCCGCAGGAGGGCTTAATACCATCCAGTCACCATAAAGCATGCTTTGGAAAAATAAACCGGCTCCGGTCTGGCCAGGATCACCACCACCAAAGTCATCAAACGCGGCCTGTGGAATATCCACCTGGCCCAGGGAATTGACACTCGCAAAACCGACATCAATAAATGCCTGGCTGCTGCCATCAAAATCTACAAATATATCCAGGAAGCGCA
Organism: Pseudomonadales bacterium; assembly: GCA_013215055.1. Taxonomy (GTDB): domain Bacteria; phylum Pseudomonadota; class Gammaproteobacteria; order Pseudomonadales; family DT-91; genus CAKMZU01. Next base: position 95,785 of record JABSRQ010000009.1, read on the forward strand.
GCTCTATAATCCAGAACTTGCCGTCGGCATCTCGCATTAAATACAGGCGTTCATAATCAAAGAGTTCAGCATCACTGGAAACATCGATGGCGCTATTAAGTACCGAATCATCGGAGACGACAGTCTCAATCAAGGACCTGATATCTGAGCCAATAACCGAATGCATGCCATATAAGGCTTCATGTGCGCCACTGGCAATCAAGGCCAGCTCTAACTGACCATCAACATAGGCACCAAATAAAGGCGCAAAACCTACAGTACTGCCGGTTAATCCTGTGATGGAGTAGCCGGTATCGGTAGAGACAAAGCTAAAGTCTATACTGCCTAAACCGTCAGTTTGCTCAGATTCGGTGATGTAGATAGGTGCACCGGGCTGCTCAAAATTAGATAGATCTATGCCTTCTGCCTCACTTGTAGTTCCATCAATCGATGGTCGGCTTTGATCAGCCACCATACCCAAGCTTGGAACGGGGGTAAATTCTTGATCAGGGCCAATAAATAATGGAAATTCAGGATCACACAGCATAATTTCAGGTTGATAACCATCAACCCAGAAAAATAATTCAGGAAGATCGGTTTGATAATCACCTTTGGTGAAACGTAAAACATAATCCTGACCATAGATATTATCTGTACCATCAAAAACAAAAGACGGTAGTCCTGAAAGGCTATATGTGCGTTTAGAGGTATCTGCAACCAATGCTGAGGCTTGGGCTGCCATTACTTCGTCACCTTTTCTGAAGGCGCCGGTATCTGGGTCATAATCCACCGCATAAACCGCAAGGCTCAGAGGGTTACTACCGGCTGCAGGATCTGAACCGTCAAACATTTCAACAGTACATGACAGTTGCACGGTATCCGCAACCGAGCCTAACTCGGCAGAAAAATCTTCGATATTTTGCTCTTTAAACTCAGGCAATACTGGCAAGCCAACCAAACCTGTTAGTAATAAAGTATTGGCGGAAGTAAAGAAATCTCCATTAGCAATCTGTGTCACATTCAGCATGGACGACACAATCGTTGCCACCGTGACATTTTCATTACCCACCATAAATTTAATATTATTAAAATTAGGCACCAGACGCTCATTAGCGACTAGGCCATCAAGATTAAAGCTCATAAAGAAGCCATCTTGAATATCAATTAAAAATTTACTCTTAAGCACAAAGTCCAATAGAAATAGTGCAGAGCGAATATTGATGGCGGTTTCACTGGTGAGGGTTTGACTAAATAATGTTGCCGGTACCGCCGAGGTTAAACCTCTGGCGACTCTGTCTCTGGCAAAAGCATAAGCCGGAGCCGGAGCCGTAGTATCCGTACCAACAATCAGATCACGATATTGTGCCGCGGTTGTTGGATATACGGCCAATAAAGCTTCTACCAAACCTGCATCCAGGCTGGCCTGTTGAATCGCAGATTGCACAGCATCCGGCGCAAATTGTGCGTAAAAGCCCACCCGGGTAGTTAATATTTCTGCGGTATCGGTGGGAGATTCACCTAAAGATAAACTCAAGGCTCTCACAATTTCAGAGCTTTCAACCACATCGCCCCCCGCTGGCAGCGGCGTAAATCGACCATTAAATATAGGGAAACCTTCGGGCGTTAAGTTAACCGATTCATTCACCCAGTTGAAATTTTCGGCTACTATACCGGCCAAGGTTTTTAATTGAATAGTGCGGTCTTTATTGGCAACCAGCGCATCGATAACTGCATTGGAAACAAGGCTTGATTCAGACAGGCGGCTACTTAATTCATAATAGAGCCGCACCCTATCTAAAAGATTAAAGTCTGCATCAGTTGGTGTCGCCAGTGGATCTGAAATGCGTGAAAAAGCTGCATCTAAAGCTAGCTGAACAGTCTCTAAGGTTTCCCCTCCTAATAAAACACTCACCACATCGGTAAAGGCAGGCGCATAAAACAGTTTGCCATTGCTACCGACTTCTAACACATCGGTGGTGTATTCACTATCCGCATCCAGGGTGCCAGAGCCAACCTTAAAGATACGTATATTTCTATCGCCAAAACCTCGTCCTCCGGGTATGTTTTCAGTCGGTATATGAAATGGAGCGGGCAGATTGACGGCAACGACTCCCGCATCAGCGGCGACATTTTGATCAACAATAACCGCCAAGCCCATAGATAGGAAGAAGCGTCTTAGCGCTACACTTAATTGGCGGTTTTGCTCTTCTTGTTGCTCAGCCTGAGCGGCGGCTAAAGCTTCTGCATCGTTTGGGTCTATACCAAACAATGCAGCCAATGCCGCATCATCTTCAGCTGCCGCGGCCAAGGTATCATCAACACCATCGGAAAGAGTATCGTTGAGTACAGCTTCCAGTCCTGCCAATAAACCTTGAGATTCACTGTCTAAAGAAGATTCAAGTGTGCTGTCTTCTTCACTGATAACTTCTTCTGAATCGATAACGGTCTCTTCCAATGCCAAGATAGCGGCAGCTTCATCTTCTACCGTGCCCTCAATAACCTCTTCCAGGCTTAAAAGCTCGGCATCCGTAACAATAATTTCCAGCTCGGCTTCCTGCTGCGCAATCACCTCGGCAGCTGTCTGGCCCTCGGGTATTTCAATAATGGTATCGGCAGCCTCCGCAACCACCCGGGTAATTTCATCAACAATTTCTGCAATAACAGTCTCGGTTAAAGCGACTACCGTAGCTTCGGCCAGGCCCATATCGGTTAACGAACCAATCGCATCACGGATTTGATCAAGAATGGTTTTAACCACTCGATGCACAATAGGATCAACGATCACCGGCACAGGCTCACCGGTGCTTTCATCTATATTACTGGGGTCAGCGATAGACTGAATAGCGATGGCTTTTTTTACCCCAAGCGCATTTTCCTTAACAATCAAAGCTCGAACCTGTAATTGCCCAAGCGCTCTAAATGCCGCAACAACTGCATTTTCAGAGGCGTTGGCAGCAACAAGATTACGGCTAATTAAATAATCCCTGACATCATCTGCTCGGATTTGATAGGCACCGGCCTCATCGGTGGCTACGGTTGCAATCGGTGTGGTAAAATCGACATCCGACAATAAAAAGATAGAGACCAGCGCCTTCGCAGGCTGCATATCACTTCTATCAAAACTATTATCACTAAGATCAGCAACCCGGGCTAATGAAGAGATATCCGGCTCCGTCTGCGCCTGTTTAATATAACTGGTTTTTGTGGATGTTCTAGACGTCGCTACCGTAGTAGGGAAATCCGCCACCGTACCTTGTAAGGTTAATGCGCTCAGGGTTTCTGTACCGGTTCCAGTACCTGTTCCAGTACCTGTTCCGGTTGACGTGCTGGTAGAGGTTTGCGTAACCGTTGATGTATCCGCCGGCCCTTCGGTGGTATCCCCTCCCCCTCCTCCGCTATCACTACAGGCGCTTAAGAATAGCAAACTCAACATCACAGGTATTAATAATAAAGTGCTTAGGCATTTTTTAGCGTCATAAACGATAAAACAACATGCCAATAATGAGTTGGGCGCGGTAAACGCAGGAGGGGATTTTCTCATAGTGTGGTTCACTCAAAAAGTTAAATTTTTAAAGCAAAGGGGAACGGCTTTCATCATTCTGGCAAGTAAACGCTATGCTGAAAAACATTTAATTAGATCGAATACGCATATAAAAACCTGCTCAAACAAGCGTCTATTAAGTGATTATTTTGACTGGGTTTTTTGAATTAACTGAAGAATAAAAGATAAAAAACAAGCTTAATGATAGCGTTTACCCCGACTTTAACGCCTGTCGAAGAAAGCTTAATAGCCAGCTAGCGATTAAAGCATTGCTGGCTGGAGACGTTAAACTTTTAAGCGCTGATTGATAAACAGACTCACCCATATGCTGCCTATGCAAAGAAAATAACTGCGCCGCATATTCCGGGATAAATTCAGGGTGGCCCTGCATGGTTAAGATATGGCCGTCTATTGCACACATCGCAATGGGACAAAAATCATTGCCCGCCAACACCTTTGCACCAGTGGCTATTTTTTCAACTTGATCTTGATGAGTGGCTAGCAAATAAAATTGCCCATGTTCGGCATCAAAGCCGAAGTCTTTAGCCTCCTTGCCCAAGGTATAGGATTGCAAACCTGCACCCCAGCCTTTAGCCGACTTTTCCGTGTGCCCACCTAAAACATGGGCGATTAATTGATGGCCAAAACAAATGCCGATTAAGGCTTTTTTACGGCTGTGGAGTTTTTTAACAAACGCCGCCAAGGTTTTAATCCAAGGCGCATTATCATAAACACTGGCCTTGCTTCCGGTGATTAAATAGGCATCAACCTCATCCACCAAAGACGGGTATTCTCCCGCAACCACGTTGTACACCCGATAAGAAATATCCGACTCTGCCGCGCTCAGCAAGCGCATAAACATCTGGTCATAGCCACCAAAGGTGCTACGTAACTCACGACCCAGGACATCGGCGAGTAAAATACCTATTTTCATCTACCACAGCCTTATCGCCCAAGATGGACATAAACGTTGCCGATAATAAGAATAGGTCAGCAACGCTATTGCGCTGCTTTCATTGCAAATTAACGCGAGCTAGATATCGCGCTGGAAGTCTGTGCATTCACATCGCAGGTTTAAATTACAGCATTTTCCACGAATAAATTGCCGTAATTGCCAGCGTATAGGCAGCCAGAATATAAACATTCCTGGGGTTGCCGGAAAGTTTGGGGGTTTTAATTTGCGACACATTCAAGGCTGCCAGCCCAACACCTGCGGCAAACAAAACCGCGGAAAAAACACCGCTGCTAAACAGACCTTCAAACAAAAACACCAGAACCAGGATTAAACTATTATTATCCATCGCCAGCCCGGTGTATTTAGAGCCGCCCGCCAAACCAAAAGTACTGAAATAACTCAGGCGTATGGCACAGGCTGCCAACATAAAAAAGGCGCCCAGAAGAAATATCGGCTGGTATTCCCCATAACTTAACAAAAGGATCGCAGGCGTTACACCGTAGCTTACGATATCGATTAATACATCAAGCTGACCACCAAAGGTACTATCTTCTCCGGTACGGCCTTTCATTCTTCTTGCCACAAGCCCATCGGCCCAATCGAAGGCTACGGCCCAAACCATGCCGATCATCGCCGCGTAATAAATCCCGAGTATGGAAAAATAAATCGCCAATAAGGTACAAGCTAATCCGGCCAGTGAACAGAGATTCGGAAGATCTTTAACATAGGAAAGAATCGCTGGCGGCTGCACCGCTTGAGCCGTGGTATTTTCTGTGGTCATTACACATCCTGAAAAACATAAATTTAGAATTGTCACACTAAAAACGCGCTAAGGTGACAGGTTTATTTTTAATTAAAAATAGCGTCTGGAGGGGGGGGGCTGTGGTATGGTAGCAGCCAAATTCACCCCCTCATAGGTAAAGTTAACAAATGATCGTATATACCGTAGGTACATTTGATTTATTACATGTTGGTCATCTGGCATTGCTGGAATATTGCAAAACCCTGGGTGACGTATTAGCCGTAGGTGTTGCTTCCGATGCCGTGGTCCATTCTTATAAACCTAATGTGCCGGTAGTTCCTCTTAATCAACGCGAAACCATGCTTAAGGCATTACGCTGTGTTGATATTGTACGCCCGTATCATGAACTTGAATATGTCACCGCCTGTAAAGAATTGAATGTCGATATCTTTGTTATCGGCGAAGATTGGGGCGATCAACCTCATAATCTTGCGGTAGAAGCCTACTTAAAGTCTAAAGGCAAACAGATTATTCAGGTCAGCTATAACCCACAGACCTCATCCACCCGCATTAAACAAGCGGTCATCGCGCAGAAAGGTAAAGCTAAAAGCGCGACACTTGCATCGATAGGCTAATCGCAGCACAAAAAACTGTCATAAAAAGTTCTTCCCACTGTCATCTCTTAGTCATATAACCTGAATATGCTGAGCTTAATTGATGCATCAACACCCTCTTGTTGATCATCACAGCTTATGACGCGGGTAAAAGATATGTCTAATAAAGTAATTTTGATTGTGCTTGATGGTTTGGCTTATGAAACCGCCGAACAATGCATGGGGTTTCTCCAGGCCTTAAAAGAACAGGGGCAGACATCACTGTATAAGATACAATGTGAACTGCCCTCTATGTCTAGGCCGTTATATGAGACGATCTTGACTGGCGTGACTCCTGCTATCAGCGGCATTAGCAACAATCAGGTCAACCGAAACTCGAATCAACACAGTGTTTTCAGCTTGGCCAGGGAGGCCGGTTTGAGTACCGCAGCAGCCGCATTTCACTGGTTTAGCGAGCTCTATAATCACAGCCCTTACGAGCCCGTTCGAGACCGACACACCATCGATAGCACGCAGCTGATTCAATACGGCCATTTCTACCATGAGGGCAATTATCCCGACAGCCATTTATACCTGGATGCAGAGCTATTACGACGCCGATACAACCCTGACTTCCTGTTGGTACATCCCATGAGTATCGATGAAGCCGGACATCATTCCGGGCTTGATAGCACACATTATCGTAATGCGGTTCGACATTCTGATAAGGAATTATCCAAATATCTCCCTAGCTGGATAGCCGCCGGTTATCAGATTTTAATCACCGCAGATCATGGCATGAATAACGATAAAAGCCATGGCGGAACGTTGCCGGAAGAGCGGGATATCCCCTTATATGTGATAGGTGAGGGTTTCACTCATCAGCAAGATTGTCATATTAAACAAACGGATATTTGTGGGCTGATTTGTCAGTTGCTGGGGCTTACCGATCACAACAAGGCCGTGACCGATAATTTTCTGATTGAAACTCAAACACCTAGACCAAAGCCAGCGTATTGTCAGGCCGTTGGCAGCTAATCGCTAATGAGATCAGAGCTAAAACCCTTCCAGCACCAGTTTGCCAATCATTGTCTGCGTTTCAATGCGGGCATGGGCCTTGATCAGGTTCTCGCTGTTAATCTTGCCCATATGTTGTTTAAGCGTGCTTTTAATTTTCCCGGATGATAATAATTCACCCACCTTGTTTAACAAGTGATGTTGCTCAATCATATCTTCCGTTTGAAAGAGGCTGCGGGTAAACATTAATTCCCAAATTAACGCGACACTCTTGGTTTTTAACGCCATAAAATCCAGCGGCTCAGCGGGATCATCAATTAAACAGATTTTACCCTGCGGTTTTATCACCTCGATATAATCGGCAAAATGTTTATCCGTTTGGGTAAGGCTGGCAATAAAACTGACCTCATCAAAACCCAGACGCTTAAGTTCATCGGCGATACCGGCATGATGATCGATAACATGATCCGCACCCAGTTCCTGAACCCATTGCTGGCTTTCTTCTCGACTGGCTGTGGCAATCACCGTGACATCCGTCAAGGCCTTGGCCAACTGAATCATCATGCTGCCCACACCTCCGGCCGCACCCACAATCAATAACACCGAGGGAGTAGACTGATATTCAGATTTTTTCTCTACGCCTAAACGCTCAAATAATATTTCCCATGCGGTAATACTGGTCAGCGGTACAGCGGCCGCCTCGGCATTACTTAAGTTTTTAGGTTTAAAGCCGACAATACGTTCATCAACCAACTGAAACTCACTATAGCAGCCTGCACGTGTCACATCGCCGGCATAAAAAACCTCATCCCCCACATTAAATAAACTCACCTGCGAGCCTATGGCTTTTACAACACCCACGGCATCCCAGCCCAAGATTTTGGCCTGGCCTTTTTCAGGCAAGGCCCGCAGGCGAATTTTTGCATCCACCGGATTCACGCTGATGGCCTTAACCTCAACTAAAAGGTCATGACCCGAAGCTTCAGGCACAGGCTGTGAACTATCAAACAAAGCATGGCTTTGCTGAATATCTAAGCTTTGATCAAAAACAACGGCTTGCATAACATCAGGCATAAAAAAATATCCATGGCAGGTAAAATCATTGGTCTGGAATATACATCAACGGGAATAAGATTCATCTGTTATTTTTCACCAGCAGGGCTGTTAAAAAACCAGCCAATACACAAAGGGATTAAAGGCCTCACGATGTAAATTGATCTAGCAGCGCTAACATACGGTCTCTTGATACCGGTTTGAGGCAAACTGCTACGGCTCCTAGAGACTTAAGCTGTTTAATTTGTTCCTGATCATCCACCCCAGTGACTGCGATCACCACTGGCATAACGTCGGTACTTTTACGTAAAGAGATCAATACCTCAAAGCCATTTAATTTAGGCATTTGCACATCCAGGAAGGTGATATCGGGTTGCCAGTCAAGCAAGCGTTGCAGCGCCTCTTCACCATTCACAGCCTCTTCGATAAGATTAGCCTCTGATGAAACCATTTTGCGTAGCACCAGACGGTTCACACTCACATCATCGGCGATCAAAATTTTTACAGCATGCCCGGTTTCAATAGACGCGGGCTTGTCCAATTCATGAACACCCTCTTCTTGCCTGCCCTTGGCTGACTCGCCTACCGGTTCCGTCTTCAGTCCATATTGATATTGAATGTGGGTATATTCAGCAATTAATTCTAATAAACGTTGGCGTCTATAGGGCTTAGCCAGAAAAGCATCGGCACCCTGCTCTATGATATAACTGCTTTCTTCCATAAAGGCACTGGCCGTCACGGCAATAATCGGCACGGTACTTCCCTCAGGCAGATCCCGTATCGCCGCCATGGCAGCATAGCCATCCATCACCGGCATACGAATATCCATTAAAATAATATCGACATTTTTCTGCCTATGTTTATCCACCGCAATCTGGCCATTTTCCGCCTCTATCACCAAAAAACCCACGGCCGTTAAGATTTTACTGGCAACCAGGCGATTATCAAACTGGTCATCAACGATAAGCACGGTGATCTGCGGGCTATTTTCTAGCAACGATATAATGGGGCCTTTATCCATAAACTGCATTTTTTTAGCAGCAAAATCCGCCACCATGAAAAAATGAAAGGTGGTGCCACTCGCCATTGTGTCACTAGCAGCCAAATCAGGTGATGGGCCACGCTGAGTCACCTCATCGATATGACTGGAAAAAATAATATCGCCGCCCATTAAACGCGCATATTGGCGGCTAATCGCCAAGCCCAAACCCGTGCCTTCACCCAGAGTTGTGCCCGAATGAGTTTGCTCAAAACTGGAGAACACCTTGGTGTATTCTTCCACTGCAATGCCCCTGCCGCTGTCTTCAACATCAATACTCAGATGGCATTGTTTTTTATCAATAACATCACAGCGTAAATGAATGGTGATACCGCCCACATCGGTAAATTTAACGGCATTGCCGATAAGGTTAATCAAAATCTGACGTATCTTGCCTTCATCACTCAATATGGCCGCTGGGATATTCGCCTGGCTTAAAAAATTTAAATGAATATTTTTATCCGCACAGGGCAGATAAAAAATATCCGCCATCTGTTGCATCAGCTCTTGTAAATCCACAGGCTCATTTTGAATTTTCACATGGCCGGATTCAATCTTGGAAATATCCAGGATATCGTTAATCAGTTGCAGCAGATGGTTACCCGCATTATTGATGGTCTTTAATGAACTGAGCTGTTCCGGTTTTAAATCTTGTTCAAATAATAAAATTTCTGACAAACCTAAAATTGCATTTAACGGGGTGCGAATTTCATGTGACATATTGGCCAAAAATGTACTCTTGGCCTGACTGGCATGCTCGGCTTTTTTCTCTGCCTGCTCGGCCAATAATTGTGCCGATCGTCGTTCATCAACCTCATTGGCCAGGCGTCGATTCCAATAGCCCATCAGCCCTAAGGCCATCAATACAAACACCGAAACGGCCAAAATAATCATGATGATATTGTGCCAATGAATAATTTTTTCAGGTTTATAATTTATCCATTTATCATAAATCAGTTTATGCTCCTGTTCGGTAAAATCATCCAGCACCCGATTAATCATCGGAATTAATGGGGCGTATTCTTTTTTCACTAAAAAGGTGGGTTGATAGCTGTGATCTAAGGTCAAAGCTGTTTTTACGTTATCGATACCCAATGCACGTTGTAAATAATCCATCGATATCGCATTCGCAATCAAAGCTTGTTCACGCCCGCTGGATACCGCCAAAAGTATTTCTTTTAAACTGGTATAGGTATTGAGTTTTATCTCGGGGTAATATTTTTGCAAATAATCGAAGCTAGCCCCGCGCGCCAAGACCGCTATTTCGGTTCCAGATAATGCCTGCAAATTCGAAACTAGGGCATGCTCTCTTGCGATTAACACGACGATAGGAGAATGAATATAAGCCTGGCTAAACGCGTAGTCTTGGCGATATTCGGGTTTCCCCTGCAGTTGAATGGTCATGTCGGCCTCACGACCTAACACATCAACAAAATCTTCTGCGGAAATGTCAATCTCGATAAATTTAAATCTAAGGCCCAGCTTCTCCCCCATAATATTTAAATAATCCTGACTCAGGCCTATACGCTCACCATCCGAATCAATAAATGAAAAAGGCGCAAAACCATCTAAAAAGGCAACGTTTAACACCGGCAAAGAAGCCAGCCAAGTTTTTTCAGTTAAGCTTTGTCCGCCTTTGTCATTATAGATATTCACCCACTTTCCAATAATGGCCTGGGTTTTTTGCGGGCCAATATCTTGCTGGGCGATATTCAAGATCGAAACTAACTCGGGCCAGTCATCTCGTACCGCAATCGCAATCGCAATTTCCTGTCTATTATCAATAAACGCAAGCTGCAAGCCTGCCAACTGATCTCTTATAATAATGTGGTTTTCATAGCTAAATCCCACATAAGCATCAACCTGTCCGGCCATCAATAAATTCAGGCCATCCCTGGAGGTTTTAACAATCTGTAGTGTCGAGTCATCGCTCAATGAAAACGAGGTTAGCTTGCTTATAATTTTTCGGGTCGCTATTCGGCGGCCGTTTAATTCATCCAGGTTTTGAGGCTGAAAACCACTGCGAGTATTGATATAGGTCGCCAGCTGTAAATGCGCCAATGTATCACTGGATAAAAAACCCTGCTTCTTCACGGCTCTGGGGTTGCCCCCCAAGAAACCATCAATCTGATTTTTTTGTAACAATGCAGGCAATGCAAACCAATCATCAACATACAGCTCAATATTAATACCCAAACGTTTTTCCAGTGCATTAAAATAATCAACCACCACACCGGAATAACTGCCATCCTGATTCTCGATGATCATCGGCTCGCTGTATTTACCAAAGCCCAGCTTGATCGTACCGTGGCGTTTTAACCATTGCTTTTGCTCTGGGCTGAACAAGCCTTTTTTCACGGCAGGCATTTCAGCCATAAACAGCCAGCGATTAACGATGGCATTAAGCTTTTGCTCGCCAATAATATGCAGTAATTTATTAATAATGCTTAATAGCGGCGCATCCTGCTTTTTTATCGCAAAACCGATGTCGACATAGTCCGAAATATAATTAGCCTGTTTTATGCCGCTAATACCCTCTTTATTAATAAAATATTGATCATAATCCCAGCCCAAGAAAACATCCGCTCGCCCTTCTAACAATGCCTGAAAAGCCGCAGAGACATCGGCGGCAGCCACTATTTTTTGACTATTAACTTTTTCCTTTAACAACAGACGCACATACACATCGCTACGCATATAAGTCAGACTTAGATCATCAAGGTCACTGAGTTGATTGATGTCGATGCGGCTGTTTTCACGTAAATAGATCTTCGGAGAAAGTGAAATAAACTTGTCACTAAAAAGTAGACCCTGCTGATCGGATCTTTTTTTGCTTGTGCCCATAAACCCCTGTACCGCACTGGCGTTTAATTTTCGTGCCTGATTTTTTAACTGTATGGGTTTTAGCGTAATCGTTGAATCGATATAAGCGTTCATCAAATCAATAATATCGATATTAACCCCGATAAATTCACCATTGGGCTTGATGATCAAACCCGGTTCAATGTCTTTATTAACGCTTAGGACGATTTCAGGATGTTTAGCTAGCCAGTTTTTTTCAGCGTCCGTCAGCTCCAGCGTTTTATCGCTGTCTGCCATATTCAGCCATTGATATTGAATGCGTTTTATCTGGCGTTGGCCTATAAGCCTTAACGCTTTATTCAGCACTGATTGCAACTGTGGCGCATCGTTACGCACACTCAACGACAGCGGCACCATTTCAGGGGCGATATAATTGAGCTTCAAGCCAAATCGAGATTGATCCATAAGCAGGTAGTTATCGGATGATAAACCTAAATAGACATCCACCCGGCCGGTCCACAGCGCATCAAAGCCCGCACCTGCATTTTTACTGTAAATCACCGAAGTCTCTGGTGACAAGCCAGCAACAATATCGTTGCTAAGTTTCATATTGCGTATCACAGCAATACGCTTGCCATTGAGGTCTTCAAAGCCATCCAGGGTAAATTCACTGGGGTTGCGAGTGTAAGCAGCCAGGCGAGATTCATACAGCACCGCAGTCGTTAGCAGATTACTGTTACGCGCCTGGGCCTCACTGGCCATCCATACCCCATCAACTTGACGGTTCTTTGCTGCCTGAACGGCTTTGCCCCAAGGCATGAGATGTGAAGTGATACGAATGCCCAATAAAGCTTCTAATTGCTTGGTGATATCGATTAAGGAACCTTGATGCACACCACCTTCATCTTTGTAGATAAAAGGGGCTCCCTGATCACTGAAACTAAGCGATATATTGTCATGCTGGCTTAACCAGCGTTGCTCTTCATCACTTAGTTTTAATGGCATAGCTTCTTTAGCAGAGGCAAGAGAGGTCAATAGAAAACAGCCTATGACAATAAAAGCCCATAGCTGCCTGCGTTGAAAACGATGTGAGCATAAAGTATTAAGCACTAAACACTGACCATATAAGTAAAACCATTAGCAATGGAAGCAACGGCTTATTGAAGCGACTGGTTACGGTATTGCGCCTCCAAATAATAGTTCAACTACTGTGTATTAAGCGAATTTTGGAAAAAATAAACAAGCCGAGAGGGCGCACCAGGTCTGGACTGCGATGGAAAATGGCCGGCATTAACAGCCGAACCCCCTATAATAATCACATCGATATGTGAATCTATAGGTCTGATAATTACGGCGTATCTACGGGATTTTCATGCAATAAAATAGACTGTAAATACATAAATAAAACTGCCCTGGCGGCTATTGCCGGCCTCTATTGCGCCCTTGTTTTGTAGCCCCACAGCCATTCATCTCAGGCACATCACCCCCGCGTAAATTCGCTGCCGCACCTTCTCCTTACAACCCCCTCACTACTGCAGTGTCTATTTAATAGTCAAATTAATTATTGTACGCGCTAAAAAGTTTGTCTATAGTTGCAAATACCACTGCCGAACGTACGTTCGATAGACGGCAATGGAGATAAAAATAAAACGTCAATTTTAAGGATTTGAACATGGCAAAAGCAGAGATCAATAAGGCATATTTAAGCCGCCCGGATAACCACGATTTAGATCATATCGATGGCACCGACGGCATACCGTATTTTGGTGAAAGCTTAAAAAGCATCTGGGGCATGGAAGACCTGTTAAAAAGCCATGCCGAAAAATGGGGTAACGTCTCGCGGGTAAAAATCTTGCACCAACGTGGCATATTGGTTTTAGGTGTAGATAACTACCAGAAAATTTATTTAGATAAAGATAAAAACTTCTCCACCGAGATGGGCTTTGCCGAATCCCTGGGCCAGTTCTACAACGGCGGCATTCTGATGAAGGACTTTGCCGATCACAAATTCCTGCGCCGCATGATGCAAGGTGCATTCAAAAATGCAGCCATGAAAAACTACGTGGCCATGATGAACCCGGTCATAGAAGCACATCTTGAAACGTGGGATAAAATCGACAACTTTCAATTTTTCCCGGAAATCAAAAAAGCCTTATTAGAGGTGGGTGCCAAGGTCTTTATAGGTGTTGAACTTGGTGATGAAGCAGATCAAATTAATCAGGCATTCCAGGATATCAATGACGGTTTATTAGGCCAGGTCCGCAAAGAATGGCCAGGCACAAAATACGGTAAAGCCAAGAAGGCCGAACGTTATTTACATGATTATTTCTCTCAAGAAATCGATAAACGCCGCCGCGGAGATGGCGTCGATATGTTATCGCTGATGTGCAGGGAAATAGATGATGACGGTAACTTTTTTGCCAAAGAGCTGATTATCCCACAGGCCTCATTTTTACTTTTCGCCGCACATGACACCACCACATCGGTGTTAAACCATATGACCTATTACACCGCGATGCATCCGCAGTGGCAGGAAAAAATGCGTGAAGAGTGCCTGGCTTTAGGCAAAAATCAGATTGATTACGAAGATCTGGAAAAAATGAACGTGGTGGATAACGTCTTCCATGAAAGCCTGCGTTTACGCCCCTCGGTGGCCTTTGTTGCCCGCAGAACCATCAATGCCTGTGAGATTGACGGTGTACAAGTGCCTGCCGATACCATGGTGTTTTTATCACCGATTATGAATCACCGCGACCCACAGTTCTGGAGCGATCCAGAAACCTTTGACCCCAACCGTTTTTTGCCAGAACGGGCCGAACATAAAGGCCATTCATTCGCCTATCACCCCTTTGGTGGGGGTGCCCATAAATGCATAGGCATGCACTTTGCGGTGATGTTATCCAAAACCTTTATGCATCAGATGTTAATCAAATACGATTACAGCTTGCCGACCAATTTCAAAACCCGTTTTGAATGGGTGCCATTACCCAAGCCAGCCAAGTTACCGATTAAGTGGCAACGTCGCACATAAGCCGACATTAATGATGCTCAAAGCCCTTGCCTCAATGCTGATGCTAGGGCTTTTTTAGAGCACTTCATTTTTGCAACACCCCGTTGTGTTTATGTTTATATCTGCAGTACATCCGTTAGCGTAAACTGACAATTAATTCTCCCCTTTTCGCGGCTTATAAACCTTATGAAAATCACCCTATTTGGATCAACCGGCGATTTAGGTCAGGCCTGTTTACAACAAAGCCTGGATGCAGGACATGATATTACCGTGTTAGTACGCGACCCGGCCAAGCTTGCCGATAACATCAAAAACCGCATTACCGTGATTAAAGGTGATGCACTGAATGTCGATGATGTTATGTCTGCACTGCCCGCAGGCACCGAGGCGATATTATTTGCGATTGGGGTGGATGAAAAAACCTCACCCGCCAATTTATGTACCGATGTCACTCGCCATATTCTGGCCGGCATGCGAGCAAACAACATCAAAAAATTAATCTGGTGTGGAGGTGGCAGCAACTTATTAGATGATGATGTCATCACCCTGGGTGCAAAGTTTGTACGTTTTTACGCAGCGACTTTTCTTAAACACCGCCATACAGACAAAGAACATCAACTTACATTGCTAGAAGAAAATAAGGATTTATGCTGGAGTGGTATTCGCCCCTTACAAATGCAACACGGCATAAAAAGAGCAAACTATCGCCTAGGTTTTAATGCCTTCAATGGTCTATCAAAAATAAGTTTTTCTGACTGCGCCCATGCGATGATACAGATGCTGAGCGATGATACCTGGATAGGAAAAGCGCCGATTATTCAGTATTAATTGTACATAATTACGCCGCAGGAAATACTTTCAACGATGCTATTACAATCTCAGACGATCAATATTCATCGCCTGACAGTGCATACTTCGCTTTAATCGACGTGATTAATCAACTTCTTAAAATCAGGCTCACGTTTTTCCATAAACGCCATAATCGCTTCAATATTTTCTTCTGAACCTGCTTGTTGATGCATTAATTTATTTTCTATGTCCATCGCTTCTTGAATATGTGTACTGTGTGCCTGTTTTAAACATTGCTTGGTTGCCTGTAAGGCATTCACCGGCCATTGGGCAATCTCTGCGGCCGTGGCCATCGCCTTATTCATTAACTCATCTTCGGCCACACACGCGGTGGCGATGCCTAGATCTTCGGCCATCTCGGCGGTAATCCATTTGGCGGTATACATTAGCTCGGCCGCTTTTCTGGCGCCGATATTGGCTTGTAACATATAGCTGCTGGCAAATTCAGGCACTAATCCTAGGTTAACAAAGGGCATGCGCATTTTTAATGAAGGGGTTACATACACGACATCACAATGCAGCGCCATCGTTGCACCGCCACCTATAGCAATGCCATTAATTGCGGCGATAATCGGTTTATCGAACGCTATAAACGCGGCCACACAATCGTCATAGGCTTTACTGCCATCTTCAAATTTAGCGCTTAAATCCATACCTGAACAAAAGTTGCCACCGGCACCTGCCAATACCACCACGTTTACCTGTGCATCTTCACGGGCGCTATTTAATGCGTTGGCCAAACCGTAAAAGGCCTCTTCATTAAGGGCATTCTTCTTTTTCGGGCGATTCATGATAATGGTTTTAATGCCATTTTCCTGGTTAATGTCTAAACATTCTGTCGTCATAACGCTCTCTTTATAAAGGATACATTTATTCGTCGATTAAGATGGCAGGCACCATCATTTTAATCAGGTATTGGCGGCGCTCATCGATAGGTTCCAGGCTAGATAATAAAATTTCCGATAGAAAGGTACGAAATACCCAGCGCATGATGTCGCGCGTATTCACATGGGCTTTAACAATGCCCTGGGCCTGCGCATCAAGCACAAAGGGCTCAACAATCGGGTATAACTCATCTTCCAGGGTTTTGAAGTTGCTGACCATAATACTAATCGCCAGCGGTAAATCATCACCGAGGAATTGCTGAAAGCTTTCATCCGACCTCACCATCTCCACCGATAAAATCACCCCTTCGGCCAAGAACTCACGAAACGACAGCTCCATGCTCACCAGTTCTTCAAACACGGTATGGGACATGCCTTTACCGTATTCGATAACAACGGCTTTGATAATGTCGTTTTTGGTTTTGAAATACCTATAGAAGGTTTGCCGCGTAAGCCCTAATTCGGCGACCAATTCATCGATGCGGAACTTGCTTAAACCGACTTGATAAAGCTGAGTGGTAGCCGCCTCTAATATACGCTGGCGTGTGCGGGCCGATTTTGACATGGGGGTTCCGATAAAAAACAGGGCATTAAAATCTGTGTATTAAGCCCCTGCAGTATACCGTTTTCAACACCCTATAAGCTAGCGGCCCTGGATTTGTTTGATATCGGCGATGATGTTTTTCCACATATCATTTTCTGCAAAATAAGGGGCATAAATGCTTAAACGCGTGGCCAGATGGCCAAATTTATCCACCAGTTTTTGCGCAATCTGATCGGGTTCGCCAATCACCGCAAACTGTTCAACAAACTCATCAGGAATAAGTGCTTCCATCTCGCTCATACGATTCTCTTTGGATAAACGATTCAGTTTAGGCTGTAAATCGCCATAACCTATAGCCAACATCGCAGGTTTATACGCAGGCGTTGAACCGTAAAAAGCCAATAAACTTCTAACGCTGTTATAGGCATGCTCAAAGTTTTTCTCGCAACTGCCGGTGATCACCATCGCGGCGATGGATAACATAAAATCATCGCCTGTAGACCCGCCTTTTTCGAAGCCAAGCTTAACATTCTCTACCACATGATCTTCGATATAAGCCATATTGTTAAACGGATGCACCATTAAACCATCGGCGACCTCACCGGCCATTTGACACATTTTAGGGCCAAATCCGCCGGTGATAATCGGTGGCAGGCCATACTCACAGGGGCCGGGATTAAACATAGGTCCCATCAATGTATGGCGATAATATTCACCCTTGAAATCTAGCCGTGAGCCGTTTTGAAAACAATCAAAAATGGCTTTAATCGCCTGAATTTGTTCACCCATACGTTTAGCCACAGGCGAGAATTCACAGCCAAAGCGTTTTTCAATATGCGGTTTAATTTGCGAGCCCAAGCCTAAAATAAACTGGCCCTTGGAGAAGGTTTGTAGATCCAGCGCCTGATAAGCCAAATGCATGGGGTTACGTGGAAACGACACCGCAATCGATGTGGATATCGTGATATTAGGAGCATGCTCAGCGGCCAGGATCAGCGGGTAAAAGGGATCGTGTGACCCCTCCATCGTATAGAGGCCATCGTAACCGACTTGCGCCAGTTCTTTTACGCTCTCTACCGCATTATCCAAGGTGGCATAAAACGGCCCATCTACTTTAAAGGCTTTGCCATTGTTCATATCAAATTCTCTTTATTGTTAGCGGTAGATTGTCTACAGGTTTGGGCATAGGTACCACCTGCACCTTGGGGCTGTAATCACTGGGCGTACTAAAGCTGTATTGTGGCATAAACTGATGCAAAAAGACCTTAGCCTGCATAAACGCAAAGTGCATGCCTATGCATTTGTGTGCACCACCGCCAAAACCGATAAAGGCGAAAGAATGTTTTTTCTGCTCGCCGCGTTCATCACCCCAGCGGTCGGGGTCAAAGGTCAGTGGGTCCGTCCAGGTATCCGGATCACGCCCTGCCCATACCGGCGTATTATACAGCACGGTATTAGCCGGCACGGTAAACCCGCCAATGGTGGTCTGCGTTAAGGTTCTGCGCATATTAAACGGCACGGGCGGATGCAAGCGCAGGGTTTCTAACAGGCAATGTTCAACAAACTTTAAATCGGCCAGGTCCTCGTAATCGAGATTGTCTTTATCCAATGCCACAAAACAATCTCGCAAACGTTGTTGCAAATGATGATTTTCAGGCCTGGCTAAATACATAAATAGATTAGTCAGGGTTGAGGTGGTGGTATCATGAGCACCAAACAGTAAAAATGCCAAGTGCGGTAATAACACCTCGTCAGACCAATAATTACCGTCTTCATCACGTTCTTTCACCAGAATGCTCATCAAATCCAGGCCTTCATTTTGACGTTTTTCGGCAAATAAGGATTGTAAATAATCATAGAGAAAACGTTTTCCAGACATGCCTTTGGAAAATGCCAAACCCGGCACTTCCGCGCGAATAATCGCCATCAAGCCTTTTTCATTAATGTCTAAAAAAGCCTGGCTGAGTTTTTTGGCGGCGATGGGGTCATCGATGCCAAGAAAAATATCACAGGCCTGATTCAGCAGCAGGCCCTGAATTTCATCAAAGAAATGAAAGTTGGTTTTTTCTCCCCAGTCTTTAATACCGTCCTTTAAGGTGGGGTTCATGATCTCCAGATAGCCATGCATGGCCTGGGTTTTAAAGACATTTTGAAAGATGCGTCTATGGGCTTTATGCACATCAAAATCAATCAGCGCTAAACCACCCCCATAAAAACGCCCCAGGGTTTCTTGATAACCCATCTCAGATGACATGTTTTTGTCTTTATCCAGATAGATTTTTTGCAGATCATCCGGATGTGTTACCAGCAAACCTAACTGAATGCCCATTTTTAAGCGTGAGACATGGCCGTATTGTTCTACATGACGATTAACCAGGGCATTAAAATCCCTGATCAACGGAATCACTTCGCCCAATAAAGGCCAGCCCTTAGTGCCTGGAATATGGCTTAAGTCTTTATTATCCAATTGCTGCTTATAGCTGTTATTGGCTTCAGTACTTTTGACTTCAACATGGGGCATCATTTATTCTCACATCGATAAATTAAGACACTACCGGGCTTGCAGGCTTGGGCTGGTAATCACCCTCGGCCAGGGTTTTTAATTTTTTTAAAAAAGAGCCTAAGAAAAACTTCATCATCGGTTTAAACAAAGCAAAGAAAAACTTCGCCACGGCATTTGATGGCCAGAATGCGGCATACCAATGCAGGCGCACCTTGTTATCGGCCAGTTTTTCTAAAACATAGTCTTCACCAAAGGCATTCATATTGGGCATTGATGACTCGGTAAAAAAGAACGCCATACGTTTATTCTTTTCCCAAACAATAAACTCTTCAATGCCCGCAATGCCTCCGGCCATCTCTACCGAGCGGGTTGTTCCCACGCCAAACGGTTTAGGTGAAGTCCACGTGACCTTCTCCAGACTGGAACCCCACATCGTCCAGGCCTTTTCATCTTCAAAGATGGCAAACAGATGTTCTGCAGGGCAATCAATATCGATGGTATTTAACACTAATACCGGCGCATTGCGGATTTCGTTAATGGTTTTGTGCTGACAGGGAGTAACCTTCATGACGACCTCGATTTTGTTACATTTATATTATGTGTAACAATTTAATGGCAAATCCCGCCCGGGTCAACATAAAGTTACATATGTATAATATGTAATTTTTACGGTGTATCTCCAATCAATAAGCATTTACCAATGCGGTTAACAACAACACATTCTTTTAAGGTAAACTCAGCAGCTATTCACATTCACCCGATTTATAGGCAAATTTATGCCCGTCTCTGCATTAGAATCTGCTTTTCAAAGCCCTAAACTCAAACTTAAAAATCGCCTGGTGATGGCACCGATGTCGCGTTATTTTTGTCCTGATAATACCCCCCACAAAGACGTGGTTGATTATTACGCCAAACGTGCCGAAGCCGGTGTTGGCCTTATCATTACCGAAGGCACGTTTATCCATCATCCGGCTGCAGCGGCCTATAAAGATGTACCTTATTTCTGGGGTGAAGCCCTTAATGGCTGGAAAGAAGTGGTTGATGCGGTGCATGAAAAAGGCGGCAAGATATTCCCACAATTATGGCATGTCGGCAGCTTCAGAACGGCTGGCACCGGCTGGGACAAAAAATACCCGGCCCTGTCACCATCCGGTGTAGAAAATTCATTCAGTAAAACCGTACCGCAGAGCATGACACAGGCGGATATCGATGAGGTCATTAAAGCTTACGCCACAGCTGCTAAAGATGCGCAGGATCTAGGTTTTGACGGAATAGAAATTCATGCCGCCCACGGCTATTTAATTGATGAATTTTTCTGGGCCTCAACCAATCACCGAGACGATCAATACGGCGGATCACAGGAAAACCGCAATCGCTTTGCGCTGGAAATCATTCAGGCAATACGCGATAAAGTCGGTGAAGACTTCCCTATTGCACTGCGAATCTCGCAGTGGAAGCAACAGGATTACAGCGCAAAGATAGCCGCTGATAAAGACGAGTTAAACGCCTGGATAAAACCGTTGGCCGATGCCGGCGTGGATTTATTTCATGTTAGTACACGCCGTTTCTGGGAGCCTGCCTTCGACGATAACAGCACCATTCTCGCCGAGTTAGTGAAAAAAATCACCGCTAAACCGGTGATCATGGTCGGCAGTGTGGGCTTGGATTCCAGCTCTTTTGAAAGCGCCGGCGTTAAAGATGTTGAACTTGCGATGCAAGGTTTAGCCGACAACCAGTATGATTTGATAGCAGTAGGCCGCGCATTATTAGCCGATGCTCAATGGCTGGAAAAAATGCAAGCTGGTGAGCTTCAAAACATCCGAGGTTTTGATGGGGATATGTTAAGCCGTCTCGAATAAATCAAGCCACACCCTAAAAAACGCCCTCCCCCCAAAAAGCCGTATTTAATACGGCAATAGAGGATACTGGCCTTCTCTGATGAGCGCTCTCCGGCTCAGGCATAACACCCTGTTCATTGTGTATATCTTTCCTACACTTATATTTGTGATCATTATTATGCCAGCTCATTAAACTTCGCCGAGCCTCTATGAATGTCATTAAACTGACGGTTATTTGTGGAATATGGCTGCTATTACAGGCAAGCCAAAGCATCGCCGATGAGTTTCCACCCGGCGTTAAAGATATTGTGCCCCAAGTTCAGCTATGGGCCAAAAACCCGCAACTGATTCAAGCCATAAAAAACAAAAACCGCCAATCGGAGTCTCTTCGCGATATAAAATCTATAGATAAAAAATGGCGTTCAGGCCAATTATCCTTATCCGTGATTAATAAACTACTCAATAATCAGGCAGCCAAAACGCTGCAAAAAATGGAGCGTACTCAGCCTTATTTTATCGAATTATTTGTGATGGATAATCAGGGCGCGATTGTTGCCATGACTCATAGAACAACCGATTACTGGCAGGGTGATGAAGATAAATTTATTGCCAGTTTTAATGCAGGCCCTGGGGCTGTACATATCAGTGACGTTAATTTTGATAAAAGCACACAGCGTTTTTTAACCCAGGTTTCCGTGCCGATATTGGATAATAAACAGGTGATAGGAGCCTTAACGGTGGGTATTAATCTGGATATTCATTTACTTAACGACAGCACTAAAACGGATAAAAAAACATTAAGCAGACAGCAGAAGCAATGGTTGAAAACACATAGCAAGATCACTTTAGGCATGCCCCTGCATTATGAACCCTCGGTTATACAAGATAAAAACGGCAAGCTCTCGGGCATTTATATTGATTTACTACATGCGTTAAATGACGTTTTAGGTACACACATACAGATAAAAATCGCACCCTGGCCGGAGCTATTAACACTAGCCGAGCAAGGGCTTATCGATGGTGTTTTTGGTACTGTAAATACATTTACGAACGAACAAAACTTTTTATCAAGCACACCTTATGCCTACGCCAATGCTGCCATCTTTGCCAGAAACGATGCCTCCTTTATGCTCAATCAATGGGACGACATTAAAGACTTACGTATTATTTATGTCAACAAACGCAAAAATAGCATGCAGTTATTAGAAAAATTTAAAAGCAGTAATATCACCGCCGTTGACACTATCTTTACAGGCATGACGTTTCTTCTTGAAGGCAAAGCCGATGTCTTTGTTGGCATGACCATCGACAATTATCTGATTAATAAACACCAGTTAGCAGGCATAGGCATTGCTTATATCAACCCGGTATTTATGCCCTTTGGCATCTCCGTGCGTAAAGATTGGCCTGAATTAATTGATATCTTAAATACAGGTATCGATGCAGTAGGTGAAGAACATGTCTATGCGGTGATTTCCAAGTGGCTTAATATCAACAACAACATAGAACTTCTCAGCCCCAAAGAACGACAATGGCTGGTAGACCATAAAGATATAAAATTGGCGGCAACAACAGGGTTTGAACCTTTCTTAATTGTCGACAAAAACCAGTCTCAATCGGGTATTTATATCGATATTATGCATGCCATTAACCAGGTGTTAGGCAGCAATATCGCTATACAGATACAACCGTTGAGCGACATGGATGCAGCCATAAAAAATGGCAGCGCTGCGGGGGCTATTGGCATAACGGTGGCTGGGGCCAAGGTACGTAATTTACAACTTTCGGCTACGATATTTAATGCCAGTAGCGCCATATTCAAACGCCGAGCTGCCTCCTTCAGTATCGACAGCCTGGAGGATTTACATGGCAAACGTATTCTGACCTTAAACAATCGTATATTTACCGAAGAGATCATAATCCCGTTTAAATCCACCAGTGAGATCATCTATGTAGCCTCGGTTAAACAGGCTTTTAATTATTTATTAGCCAAAAAAGCAGATCTCTTTGTCGGTGCCAGTGTCGATAACTATTATCTTAAGCAACACGTTATCGACGACATAAGCCTGGCTTATATCGCTGATAATAATATTTCCTTCTCCTTTGGCATTGCACCTGAAAAAACCGAGCTATTGGCGATTTTAAATAAAGCCATCTCAGCCATAGGCACAAAAAGATTTAACGCCATATCTGCCGCCTGGATCAATCCTAAAAAACACGAAAGAGCGCCTCTATTCACTCAACAAGAAAAGCAATGGTTGGCACAGCATAAAGAGATCACTTTAGGTTTTACCACGGGGTATCCACCTTGGTTATTACAGGAACCCTCAGGAAATCTCATCGGCATTCTTCCTGAGTTAGCTCAGGCAATAAGCCAGGTAAGCCATTTAGAGGTAAAAATGAAAACCTTACCTTGGCATGAAATGCAGCAACTGGCCAAAGATAAAAAAGTGCATGGGCTTATCTCAGGTACACATTATGTCTACAAAAAAAATCAACTTATTCCCAGTCAACCATATTCATCCATTCAATTGGTGGTTTATGCGCTGGCAGAAAAAGCCATTCAAATAGACGACTTAAACGACCTAAAAAACTATCGTGTCAGCTATTCAGGGGATGTGATAGAAGATATTTTAACCGCGCCAGTGCCCCCCAATGCATCGATGACTCAGCTGGCCAGTAGCCAAGAAGGCTTTTTTGCTTTATTAAAAGACACGGCCGATGTTTATGTGGGCTTTAGTTCAGATCGATATATCATCATGCGAGACCAACTTATAGGTGTAAAAGCCATTTTTCTCGATTCAAAATACCGCCAACCGCTGTCTATTGGTATTCGTGACGACATGCCCATTTTATTAAGTATTATCAATAAATCGCTACAGGCAATAGGGCAAAAAGGCATTGATAAGATCGTTGGCCGCTGGGTAGGAACACCCAATAAAAAACTTTTAAATGCACAGGAAAAACAATGGCTATCGACATTACCGCCATTAAAAGTCGCGATATTTAAAGATCGCTCGCCGTTCGAATATATTGATGATGATGGCCAACTAGCCGGCATTAATAAAGACTACCTACGCTTGCTTTCAGAACGTTTAGGCATTGAACTACAACCCTTACTGATTTCTCAGGCAAATATCACGTTAACAGAGTTTTTATCTCAAGACTTTGATATAGCATTGATACTACCGCAACATTTGGTAGCAGGCACTGACTTACTCTACAGCCGATCCTATATGGACATCCCCTATGTGGTCGCAACATTACGTGATGAAAATATCATGCATAATATCGATGAATTAAAAGGAAAGATCGTAGCTGTTGTGCACTCTTCCTATATCAATTCTATGTTAAAAAAACATTATCCCGAGATTCAAATATTACAAACACGCTCCCTTAAAGGGGCATTATTAGCCGTCTCAAAAAAACAAGCAACGGCCTTAATAGGCAATAGAGTTTCGATTGAATATATGCAGAGGAAACTCGATATTGATAATTTGAAAATTTCATTAATTACCGATTATCAATATAAACCGGTGATTACCGTCAGAAAAAACCTCAGCCCATTAATACCGATTCTGAATAAAGTCTTGGCAGATATCAGCAACGAAGAGAAGAAACTGATTTTTGATAAATGGGTTAATCAACCTTTTATAAAACAAATGAACTGGAAGGCCTTGCTGATTTGGGTTGCGGTATTAACCGGTGTTGTCGCCGTTTTTTTCCTGTTCCAGCAACGTAAACTGCACAGGAGGCAGCTAAAAGCCATCGCCGCATTTGAATCCAGCATCAAACTTAAAAATGATTTTTTAATGGCCATCAGCCATGAATTACGTACCCCGATGAATGCCATTTTTGCCGGGCTGGAATTGCTGCACAGCGAAATCCAAAACAGCATGCCAGGCAGCTTAAACATTGTTCAAGGTGGAGCCAACGATATGATGCGCCTGGTTAATGATATTCTCGCTTACACCGAGGTCCAGTCTAATCAGTGTAGAGTCAATGCCGAGACCCTGTCATTGGCGCATTTATTACAAAGCCTGAAAGATAAATATCAGCCGCTATGTGAGGAAAAAAATCTGCAATTAGACTGGCAAATAGATCCCGACATTCCGCCATGGCTGGAATTGGATGAAGAAAAAGTGCTCACCGTTTTAGAGAAACTATTGGAAAATGCGCTGCAATTTACCGATAAAGGCTGTATTGATTTTTTGGTGAAATATCAAAATATCCCGGCTCAGGCGCAGTTATTGATTACCGTCAAAGACAGCGGCATAGGCATCGCCGAAGAAAATAAAAAGCAGATATTTGAAGCCTTTAAACAAACCGAAAGTGGCTTTAAAAGACGTTACAGCGGCCTAGGTATTGGCCTGGCAATTTGCCAACAATTGATAAAAACCATGGGCGGCGAAATCTCTCTGCAATCGACGGTTGGCAAAGGTAGCTGTTTTAGCCTCACTATTCCTGCCATATTGGGACAAACCCCAACAGAAGAAAGCCCGGCGAATCTCGCATCGGCCGACTTGCCTATTCTGATTGTTGAAGATAATAAGGTGAATCAGATTTTAATGCAGAAAATGGTTGAGAAGCTGGGTTACAGCTCTCTTACAGCCAATCACGGCGAAGAGGCCCTGGAGATTCTCGACCAACATAAAATTTCATTAATCTTAATGGATTTACAGATGCCGGTGATGGATGGTTTCAGTTGTACCGAGGCCATAAGAGCACGCCAAGATTCAACCCATTCAATTCCAATTATCGCCGTCACTGCAAATCTTATGGATGCCGATAAAGAACATTGCACCTTATCCGGCATGAATGATTTTATTAAAAAACCGGTGCATATGGATGTCTTAAGCAATAGTTTATCTCGCTATGTAGAGCCGGCCTGAATACATATTTAAGGCCCCGCGCTTACCGCTACATCAACGATCTTCTGGTATTCACCGCGGGCCTTTAATTGGCGTAAACCGTCATCCAGTTTTTTAGCCAGGGCGACACTGTCGGCATGTTTTTTACTGAAGGCAACATAGATATCACTGACATGATTTCTCTGACCTTTTTTAATGATAGCACCATCTACACCCATGGTTTTAAGCGTATAGCTGGCCACATCATCAAACATAATCGCAACATCCACACGTTTATTCACCAGTAACTTTATCAGTTGATCCTGATTAGGCACGGCAATCACCTCATAACGCTGTTGATGTTGGCTAAAGCTGGCTCCGTATTCATAATCGATGATAATGCCAACTCACGTTTTATCAGGTATATCGGCCGGCGATTAAAAATTCGAGGCCAGGGCTATCAATAACGGTTCTTCACCAAACAGAAAATTCGCCTCGGTGCTGGGTTGACGAGTCACATTCCAGCAGGCGTTAACCTTGCCCGTTTCGGTGTAATTTAATGCGCTAGCATAAGGCACCGCAACCAACTTAATCTGGATATCATGCGGTTTGAACGCAGCACTCACCTTTTTCATTGGAATAAGGTGGCCAACTGTCTTCCGCCGCAATAATAATTTTCTGCTGTGCATAAGCATAAGTTTCCATGCATAAAATCAGAAAAAATTCGCCTTCATGATCGCCGCCCTTAGGGCGGTAACTTTTTGCAGGAATTGCTTTAAACGCTGTAATTTAATCGGTTTTTTCAGATAATCATCCATACCCGCATCTAGCGATTTATCGCGATGATAAACCGAGTTATGTGCGGTCACTTGTGATTTCTGCCACAGCCGCAGATAAATGCCGTCACTGAGATAGCAATACAGGTCATCACCGAACTACAGAGAATAATTAAGAAAGCCAACTTTTTGGAGTGAAGATTTTTGCTAAAGAAGTTATGCGAAAAAAAAGGGAACATGCCAGCCATCTCAGCGAAGTTCTTTTTCAGTCTAGCAGCGAGAAAAAATCACGCTTGATACCTTCCTTTAACGATAAGGAATTTGAGGCAGCTTACATTTGAAAGAAACCAATTTTAGATTCCAGTTCTTTGGCCTGATTACCCATCGCATCACTGGTCGCAGCAACCTCTTCAACCAGGGCTGCATTTTGCTGGGTCATCTCATCCATCTTGGTTACTGCCCTATTCACTTCGGTGATGCCCAAAGACTGCTCCTCACTAGCCGTGGCAATTTCTGCGACCAGATCTGAAACCTCCTGCACCGATTGCAAAATAATTTTCAGGGATTCACCCGATTCATTCACCAGGGACTTGCCTTCTTCAACTTTATGGACAGAGTCTTCGATTAAATCTTTAATCTCTTTAGCCGCGGTTGCCGAACGCCCGGCCAGGTTTCGCACCTCACCGGCCACCACCGCAAACCCCCGGCCCTGTTCGCCTGCTCTTGCCGCTTCCACCGAAGCATTTAACGCCAACAAATTAGTCTGGAATGCGATCTCATCAATCACCGAGATAATATCGTTAATCTTGCTGCTGGATTCAGAAATCTCGCCCATCGCAATAACAGCTTCATTAACCACATCTCCGCCTTTAATAGCGATATCCCGGGTTTTGAGTGCAAGCTGACTGGCATTTTTTGAACTCTCGGTATTTTGTATAATCGTTGCGGTCATCTGCTCCATGCTCGAGGCGGTCTCTTCCAGACTCGCCGCCTGTTGTTCGGTGCGCCGACTTAAATCAAGATTACCTGCGGAAATTTCATCAGCGGCACGTTTTACCGAGGATGAACCCGCTTTAATCTCACCCAATACATTAACCAAATTAGAAATCGTAGTATTGGTATCCTGTTTTAATTGATCAAATGTGCCCTGATGCTGGTTATTGATCGATACGGTTAAATTCCCCGTCGCCATCGCAGCAAGAGAGCGACGTAAATCTGAGGTTGCCGATTCGGTTGATTGATTTAAGTTATTAAGATTTTCACTTAAACTCAGATAAAAGCCACTGAGTCCTGTGGTCGGAATTTTAACCGTAAAATTTCCCTTGGCAGCATGCTCGGCCAAGTTAGAGACTTGCCCTACCGTATCGTCTAATTTATTGGCCATTAAATTGGCATAATCGGCTAATTCCTGCAGCTTGCCTTCATACTGTGTAGAGACTTTTGAATTTAAATCGCCCTCGGCAATATTTTTTAATACAAGACCCACATCGGAGATGCCACTGTTTAAAACCGAAGACAATTCATTTAACGCATGGGCAATGGTGAGATAAAAACCCTGTTTATTCTCTTCACTAACCTGCGTATCAAACTGGCCTTTTTTAACCACATTTACGGTATTAACAATATCGCTGATCGCCGCATTTAATTGCCCCGACATCGAGTTAGTCGCCTCGGCTAACTGAGCTAATTTACCCGAATAAGATTTAGTGATGCTGCTATCCAGATTGCCACAGGAGATAGCCGTTAATACCTGAGACACATCCGTTAACGAGCTGTCCAGGTCCTCAATCATGTTATTTAAGCCATCAGAAACCGTATAAAAGAAACCTGTTTTTCCCTGTAAAGAGATAGACTGAGAGAAATCGCCCTGCTTTGCCGCAGCAATAACACTCTCTACTTCAATTTCAGTTTTTAATTGTTCGGTCTGATCACTCCATTCAACAATATGGCCGGTAATGGATTTATTTTCATCAAAAATGGGCGTCACCTGCCAATCGATGGTTAAGCCATTTTGTTCAATACGCTGTTTAAACGAATCTTGATGTTGATGAATGCCGTTAATAAATTCGGGATAAGAAGAACACAGTTGATTCACCGGAAATGCCTGAGCTAGCTGATCAACCGCAACAGAAAAGCATGAACTATGGGCCTGAATAAAATGTTGCATGGCAAGGTTGGAATAAGTAACCAGCCCCGAGGGTTCAATAATCAATGCCGGCGTGCTGGCATTATCCAATGCCTGTTTAACCACCTGACTTGATTTAGCCAACTCACTCACTTTTTGTGTCTCTGTCGCTAAAACAGAGGTGAATTGATTAAAACTTTTACACAGGTTTTCGATTTCAGTAAAACCTTTAACATCGACGGTTTTACTTAAATCGGCATTACCTGCTTCTAATTCACTGACATATTCCTGCACATCGGTTTGAAAAAGGGTAATGCAGGAGGAGACATTTCTAGCCATAAAAATTAATAAACACGCGATGGCTATAGATAATAAAATAAGCACCGCAACAGATAAAATGATCGCGGTTGAAAGCGCACTATCAACTTGTTTATGAATCAGAAGCCGGGTTTTTTCCAAGGCGGCCTCACCGGAATGCACCTTATCTCGCATGATTAACATCAGGCCCTGCTCGGCGGTTAATCCTATAGAGATTTCTAACTCGGTTAGTTTATTAAAGTTATCTTCGTAGCGAGTAACAGACAGATTCAGTTTACGCTGCAGTTTGGCATCATCAACTCTGGCAACTGAGCTTTTTAGGAACTTAAAAACCTGTTTGAAACGCTTTATATAGGTTTCATCTCGATACAGAAGAAAGTTCTTTTCATAACGACGTAAGGTCAACATATAGCGATTTAACGTCACATTCTCAGACTCTTCTATCACTTCTTCCGCTCGATGTGCGGCCGTTCTTAGTTCGCCGTATTGTCCACTATTGAGGGTTAAGCCAATATCATTTTGTAACTGCACCACCGATTGAAAGGCGGCTTGATAATCTAAAAAAATCGGTTTTATTTTTTCCAGCTCCTGACTGTCCAGCCCTACGTCAACGGTATTTTTAAGCAGCACGTTATAACTTTTTATCAACCCATCAAAGGTTTGATTGTATCTCTCCAGATATTTATTATCTTTGCGCACCAGAAAATCTTTTTCATGACGGCGTAAACTTAACATGCCAGAATTAACCTTTTCTAGCTGGGTTCTAATTTCATAATAAGAAATAATATGAGTGAACTGAAACGTGGCAAAGGCTGCCAGTAAGATGATGCCTGAAATAACCAGAATATTAATGCGAAAAAATTTTTGATTTAGCGTCACCCGTCACTCTCCTTAATAGCCTGGAAATTTCATTGCTGTTTTTTCTGATAAAAAAACAGCAATTTACTTACCCTTCCTCTTTAACCATTAAGGTTGCAACTGCCACTGAGGTAAAACCAATTATGGGGCATAACTCTATTGCCAATCTTCTAAACCATATTCATCTAACATTTTCTGCAAACCACCATTGGCACGTAACTGGGATAGTTTTTTATCAATCAAATCAGCATATTGCTGAGAGCTTTTATTTTTATCCGAGCAGGCGACATAAACCGCGGAAACGGAATCGATTTTCCCTGCGCCCTTAAATAAGAAATTGATGCCCATTTTTCTGGTGGTTGCTTTAAAAACCGTGATGGATTCAATAATGACATCCAATTCACCATTGGCCATTTTATTGGCAAGATCTTCCAAAGGTGTATCACCCCCTGCAATATGCAGGTCCGCAGGCTTGGTTTCTAAATACGCATCGATCTCAGCTTCATCGTAGGTATAACCATCAATAATACCTATACGTTTACCCTTTAAAGACGCTACACCGCTATACTTCCAGCTAGCGGAATCCGTTAATCTAAAAAATCCGGTATTCATAACACCCATGGTTTGTTTAGGATAAACCAAGCCAGGCGCCTCTTCTTTACCCACGCCTACAGCACAATCAATTTTTCCGGCTTTAACTCTTTTTAAAGTTTCATCCCAGTCTAATATTTGGTAATCCAGTTTATGGCCCGCTTCTGCCCATGCCAGTTGCGCAATTTCAATCATATAACCAGGATGTTTGCTTTTTGGATCACCATTATACGGATACCAGGGGTCGGCTCTCACCGTGATGGTGTCTGCCAACACAGCACCATGCTGAAATAGGCTAAAGCTTATTAAAGTAAATAAAATGAATAACTTATTAAATTTCTTTACGACATTCATCATTTCCTCCAGCTAAGTTTAAAACGCAACAGGACAATTTATTAAACTATAGTGTAGCTGAATATAGATATTTTCTAGTTGTCAGCCCAATTAAAGCATTAAATATGGGCTTAAAAATTTCACTTAAAAATCAGAATGATTTGTGAGGGCGGGATATTTATCAAGGCCTTAAAACAGGCAACGCCTAAAGCCATTAAAGCAAAAGTTTATTAATGAATGAGGTTGGATACTTTAGCCACTAAAACAATCGATTGGTCTTTATAGCCAAGTTGTTCGGCCTCAGAAACCTGATTAAAGTTCACCTTTAACAAGGCCACAAACTCCTGTCGCTCGGCGCTGTTACGATAGGTCTTGATATCACTTTTTATCAGCTGTGAAAAAAGGCCGGTAATGATATCCAGATTGCTATAAAAGCGGGTGCAATGACGTTTGCAAAGCTTGGATTCTATGCCCGATCTCAATTCACGTTTTACCGCTACCGACCTTGTCGCAGGCATAGCTGGAATAAAGCTTTTTTTAGGGCCAATCAAGGATACGTCAATTTGCATAATAGTCTCTTTCTTATCGGATACTCTATGCCACACAGTATTTCAATTTAGCCCGCTAAAAACTATCCGTCAAAAGGGCTATAAATGGCCTAAGCCATCTTCAACATTAGGCCGACTTTTTATAGTGATGCACCCAAACCAGTGCCTCTGCACTCCACGTCATGCCCGGATGCATTTTTAAAATCAGATCTTTATAGCTGCTTAAATCCGGATAACCTTCGGCTTGTGCCGCAGCATCATTCATATCTGCCAGGCTTTCTCGGCTTAGATCGGTGATGATAAATGCCTCACCGTCCAGCTCAAACGTCTCCCCTGGGTAAGCATAAACCCCATCACGGCGCTGCTGCGTCTTCTGCCCTTCAATACTGGATTTAATTGATTTTTTATTACGTACCAGTCTATCAACTGAACAGGTTTTCTCTGGATAATCAGCCATGATGGGCCTCCGGTTTTTTGCCTATTTTAACGCTAACAAAGAGCCACATCCAGATGAAAGGCGTTCTTATACGCCTTTTATTTACCATGATCATTTACGTAGCTGACTTTATCTTACCAGCCATCAATATGGCTCTTATTCGAAGTCCATTTTTTCCATCACTGCAAAACCTTTACTACTGACTTCGTTGCCGTCTTTATCGACATGGATATCCGCGTTTGCAAAGAAACGTGAATACCAGGGTGTCATGCCCATGAATCGGGCTAATGCGATTTCTTCATCCGTTAAGCCGGAAAGCAGTAATAAATCGCTGGAGTTAAGGGTTTTTTCATAGCTCATCAAAACCTCAATGTGGTCTTCACCGTTCTCATATTGCCACAATAACTGATGGGCAATATTTTCTACCGAGGCGGAATCAGGGTGAGCTTTAACATCCAACTCATTTAAGACCAAAGATGTGCCCTTAATCGAGGCATCGGCAATAATGCCATTTTCATCGGCCACCATAAATATGGGCATCTTTTGTGAGGCATGGGCTGGGCGTGTTCTTAACTCTGCGGCAATCACGGTCTTGCCATCAATATCTCCACGGCTCCACCACCAGTTGCTGAACAAATCAGACATATTCGCATTACCCCAGTTATGATCATGATAACCCGAACCTTGTACCTGTTGCTTCTGACCAAATACGGTTAACTCACCGCTGATTTTACCTTTAGGTACCGAGGGTAACCAGGCAAAGAATTCGCTTTTATCACGATTGAAATACCAATGGCCATTTGCCGGACGCCAGGAAGGTGTTGTACGCTCTAAATTAAAATCAACCACCACACCCGCCTGGGCAAATTCGGCATGAATAACAAAGTTATCTAAATCACCGTAAGCAAAGTTAGGCCCCATCGTGACGTTAAAACCTTCTTTTGAGAACGAGGCTTCTTCAGGGGTATAGATGCCACCGACTTTGAATGTTTCCTGGCCCGGTAACGTAATATCGATAGAGAAACGTGGTGAAGCTTCTTTTTCAACATCAAACATTTCCTTGGTGAAAAAAACCACCACCACCTTGGTGCCATTATCCAGCTCGGCATCAAAATACCACCACTCAAATGAACCCGGTTGCATATCGGTGCGTAAACCATCTTCCCAGGCTTCAATAGTCTGCATGCTCATGCCTTCACGGGCATAATCTTCCGCCTCTACACCCAGCACCGGTTTATTAAAGGGGTTGGGGATGCTCGCTTCAAAACAACCACTTAATAACATGGTTAATGCAACGGTTGCTCCTGCAAGCGTCTGCTTTACTCGAGATTTTATAAACATCGCGTTTAATCCTTTAGTGAATACATGTGTTTTTTCTAGAATTAGATAGCGAGTGAGTATGCAGGAGAACAGACAATAAATCTAACACATTAACTTAAGCGCAATATTGACAATATTTATTACTGTCTGAAATATAATAATATTTTTCTTATAACTATCAGCCGTATTTTATGTTTTAGCAGCTGTAAATTTCTTTTCCACAATCACATTGGCGCTGCGGTCACTACCTTGCATAAAGGCATTGATGACGATGCCGCAGGCCACATTGACATTGATAGAGGCTCCCGTTCCATATTGTGGAATATACACACAGTAATCACATAGGGCGATGGCCTTATCAGGCACACCGTTGCTTTCATTGCCCAAAATAAAAACCGTATCATTAACAAACTTATGGGCATTTATAGACCGCGACTGCGGGCCAATTTCTACCGCCACAATGTCAAAACCTTCACCTTTGTAAAATGCCTGCGCATCGGAAAAAGCAAAGAAGTGCCTGAACGCAGTAGTGCTTTTGGTCTTCTGATTCCCATAGCTGGAGAATTTCTTTTTACCGATAACACAAATTTCTTTGGCGCCCAGCGCATTAGCTGTGCGAATAATCTGGCCTAGATTGGTGTTCTTTTCGATATTGTAAAGCAGTACAACAAATTCCATGATCGGGCTCAAAAGAAAGAGGGAGCACATTGTACGATAGTCAGTGAGCTGCAACCGTATAACAACGCATTATCTTTCTATATTTGTCTCTTTTACGCTTTGATGATGTGAGCCCTTTTCGATATGTTTATGCCACGTCTGTAATGATTTTATCGATGATTGGTTTGCATTCACCACAGCGGAAAAATGTCGCATGGGCATACATGATCTCTTCGCTATCTTCACAGCCCTCAGCGGCCTCGATTTCTATAGATTCCCGGTACAGGTCATTACATGTACATACAAGGCCTGGCTCATTTTTCATTCTTTCATGATTCATACAGCCTCCATTAGCTATGCGTGAGTTAGAAAAGCGTCATCGAGTCCTCGTAAAGCTGTTAGTCGGGCTATATAGCCAAGTTTTACTAAAATCGGACATAACATAGTACCGAGATGAGCAACTATCTGTACGCCTATAGAGCACTCTATTTGATACGCGAAGAGAACACTGATGCCACCAAATACCAGCCCGCTACACATCATTTGATTAGAAAGTTTGTATAAGTTGAATGAAGCCATGATTAATACCCCTTGTTTTTTTGCTAGTGCGCTTTGTATCTTGCTTACCCTATACCTATCAAAATTCGGGCCAACATCAGAACTCAACAGTGGTAAGGGCTTAGCATTCACAGTTAAGTTTTTGACCTCATATAAAGAGGTAAATATGACATCAGAGTTGTCCAATAGGTAACGCCTATTGATTCATGCCAAACATACACCGATGTGATGATTGCAAAACATAGATAAAGTTCCCACAGCGGATATCAAATTGACACCTAAACTGCCTTAGTGACAACAACACACTGACACCAAAATGACAACACCTAGATATAAGTTACTGATTTAATTATTAAAATTATATTGGCATGATAGCTGCAATATTCACAGCGTTGGTTTAACAAAGAGTTGTTTTGCCTCTAACCAACAAACATTAAACATTTGGAGAAATCACCATGAAATCACTTAGCCCTATCGCTGCCGCCATCGGCATATCAATGTCATTAATCTTGGCCCCCGCACTGGTGCAGGCCAAAACCGTAAAAATAGAAATTCCCGTTATTGAAAAAGACATCGCTATCGATAACGCCGGCAATAAGCAAAAGATGTGGACCTATGGCGGCACCATTCCCGGGCCTCTGATACGGGTAACACAGGGAGATGTTGTTGACTTCACCATGCTTAACCAAAAAGGCAATAAACAGAGTCACTCGATGGACTTTCATGCAGCCAGGGTGGATGTGCTAGATGAATTCTCCGGCGTACGCCCTGGAAAAACCAAGAAGTTTCAATTCACAGCAGATTATCCGGGTGTCTTTATCTATCACTGTGGTTCGGAAGCGATGTCAGAGCATATCTCACGCGGCATGTATGGCGTGATCATCGTCGATCCGAAGGGCGGTTATACCGAAGACTTTCCCAAGCCGGATAGAGAGTACGTGATTGTGCAGGGTGATTTATTTGAGGAAGGTACCAAGCCCAACGACATCACCCACAACAAGGGTAAAAAGGGCAATTTGATCAACGGGAAAATGTTCCATTACGACCCGGTACATGACAGTAATGCCAGCTTTGCACTGGAATCAAAACCGGGTGAACGGGTGAGAATACATTTTGTTAACGCGCAGATTAATGACAGCGTGGCCTTTCATGCCATCGCCGGAATTTGGGACAAGGTATGGGATAACGGTAATCCAAAAAATGTCTCTCACGGCATGCAAACCTACTCTGTTGCCCCAGCTCACGCTGTAACGTTTGATCTGATCAGCCCGGCAGACAGACCCACCAACAACGCGCTGGTTGATCACCAAATGAAAAATGCGCTGACAGGCGCTATTACGATATTAATGAATCATGAAGATGCGGATCCGGAGTTAGGCCGTAATGGTAATTTGATTCCGCGTTAATCTCTGTTGAAGCCTAGTTGAAGAACAATGCTAACCACGGACGGTTAGCAGGAAAATTATCATGAAAAAAATGACACCGCAACATCGACATAAACTAGCCACTGGCGCTTTGATGTTAGCCATGGCATCCAGTGTCTTCTCTGCTAATGCCACGGGTATTAAGGAAAAAATCCAGCAGGACTGTGCCGGCTGCCACGCGCTACACGAAGAAAAAAAAGATGATCAGTTAACTCAGCGAATAAACAGAAAAGGCCCGCCGCTGTATTACGCCGCCAGCAAATACCAAAAAGAATGGATGCAGAACTGGTTGCAAGACCCACAACGCATACGCCCTGGAGGCGATTATTTTGCCAATCATACGGTGGTCACCGATGAGGGGGACGTTATCGATGACGCAACATTGTTAAAACATCCTAGATTGTCAGCTGCCGATGCCAAGTCTGCGACAGCTTACTTGATGACATTGGATAGCAAGAAAGAACTGCTAGACAAGCAAGCTTATTCGGCAAAGAAAACATCGCGCAGGATGGCTGCGATGAACTTCAGCAAGTTTAAAGGCTGCCAAGCCTGTCACCGCGACGAAGAAGATTATGGTGGTGTATCCGGGCCCGAGCTGTATACCGCCCATCAGCGCCTGCGGCCGGAATTTATAGCCTCGTATATACGTGATCCACAGCAATGGGAGCCACGAAGCCTGATGCCAAACCGGCATCTGCCCGACAAGGAAATTCATAAATTAATGGACTACTTCAAGATTTTAGGAGAGTAACGATGAAAATACACACAGCCTTAATCACCATCATGCTGGGTTTATCCGCAGTCTCCGCCGGCGCCAAAGATGTCGAATATGGCAAGCAATTATATGAAGCCAATTGCAGCCAATGCCACGGCATGGAAGGAGACGGTTACGGGGTTAACGCCGAGGATATGGATGTTATGCCCAAAGACCATACCGATACCGAAGAGATGATTAGCCGTACCGATGCCGATTTATTTAAAGCTATTAAATTTGGCGGCAAGGCGGTGAACAAATCGGTTTTGATGCCGAACTGGGATAAAAATATGAACGACGATGAAATCCACGCCGTTGTCGCTTACTTAAGAGTTCTTTGCTGTAGTAATGAGGAGTAGGAAAATGAATAGATTGTCACGAACCCTATTGAGTACCGCTATCGCAGCCGCCTGCGCCTTTAGCGCCAGCCAGGCCCTGGCGGAATTGCGAAAATTCGACATGACCATAGAGGAGGTAGAAATTGAAGTTGCACCGGGTTTTAAAACCAAAGTCTGGGCCTATAACGGCCAGGTTCCCGGCCCCTTATTACACGTAAAAGAAGGTGATGATGTTGAAATCACGCTGATCAATAACACCACCTTAAATCACACGGTGCATTGGCATGGCACCTTTCAGACCAACTCCTGGCACATGGACGGCGTGCCTGGCGTGACCCAGAAACCGGTAGCCCCGGGGGAATCCTTCGTCTACCGCTTCGTGGCCGACAAACCCGGCAGCCTGTGGTATCACTGCCACGTTAATGTACCCGAACACGTAGGTTTACGGGGTATGTGGGGCCCGATGATCGTAGAACCGAAGGAACCGATAGCGATTGAGAAAGAGGTGACCAAGGAGGCAATATTGATGTTCACGGGCTGGAACTCCGATGTAGCCGACAGCTATGGCAAAGGTGGCCATCCTCGCGAAAGCAATAATTACTTCTCGATCAACGGCCGTTCATTCCCTATGACGCAGCCGCTAAAGGTGAAAGAAGGTGATGTGGTGCGTTTACGTTTATTTGGTGCCGGCCACGGTGTTGCATTTCATTTACATGGCCACGATATGTTAGTCACCCACATCGACGGCTCGCCGATAGACAATCCGTATATGGCAGATGTGGTGGACGTGCCTTCGGGTGGTCGCGTAGATGTCATCGTGCGCATGGATAATCCGGGCATCTGGCTTAACCATGATCATATCGAAAAACACGTAAGCAACAACGGAAAAACGCCAGGCGGTTCGGTGATGATCATCGAATACGAAGGCGTGGAAACCGAAGACTGGTATGTGTGGAAAGATAAAGACTACCAACCAGACTTTTATATGAGTGAAAGCATGAATAAGGATTTTGGTTTACACGATATCGACGCCTTTAAAGGTCAGGAAATTATCGTAGATCGTAAAAAGAAAAAGAAAAAAAAGAAGAAGAAAAAATCTAAAAAAGAGTCCTAAGCAAACACTGGCCATAAACTAAATAGGCTTCTATTTTTATTAGAAGCCATTCTTGATCGCAGATGAATATTAGGAGAGGGCATCATGAAGCAATACGCTAAAATCGAAGCCAGGCAAATTGAAGAGCGTTATGCACGAGGCTGGCACTGCCTAGGTAAGGTGGAAGAGTTCAACCAACAGCCACGCCGTTTAAACTACTTTGGTACCAGCTTAGTCGCCTACCGAGGTGAAGATAATCAGATTATTATCCTCGACGGTTTCTGCCCACATATGGGAGCAGACTTGTCTGAAGGTTATGTAGAAGGTAACTCCCTGCGTTGTGCTATGCATGCCTGGCGTTGGGGGGAAGACGGTGTCTGTGATGATATTCCTTACGCCAAAAAAATTCCGCCCAAGGCCTGTATCAAACCCTGGCCGGCTCTGGAACGTAATGGCCTGGTCTTTGTTTATCATGACCCGGAAAACAACCCACCGCTGGAACATGAAATGCCTCCGGTCATGGCCGAGTGTGACTCGAGTGAGTGGTCTGCATGGCAAGTGAAATTAATCCAGATTGAAACCAATAGCCGGGAATTAATCGATAATATGTCGGATAAGGCTCACTTCGGGCCTGTGCATTCATCTGAAGCGTTAAGCTTTAAAAATACCTTTGATAAACATACCTGTGTTCAAACTATGCAAGGTAAGAGTCCTAGATTAGCCGGTGAAAATGTTTTAACCACCACCGCAACTTATTATGGTCCTGCTTACATGATTACCGAGATGTCCGGCGAAATGAATGGCATCGCGGTAGAGTCACGTTTATTAGTCAGTCATGTGCCTACGTCTACAGAGAGTTTTGATTTACGTTTTGGGGTCATGGTGAAATTAATCCCAGGTCTAGATGAGACAGCGACACAAGAAATGGTGGACAGCTATGTGGTGTTGTCACAAGAAGCCTTCCTGGAAGACGTACATTTCTGGCATAGCAAAGCCCGTGTGGATAACCCCATTTTGTGTGATGGCGATGGCCCTATCACTCGTTTACGCCGCTGGTATGATCAGTTTTTTGTCAACAGAGCGGATGTACCTGGCATCTGGGATGAAGAAAAATCTTACTCTGTGGATTCGATTAACCCCATTCCGGCCCAGAAAGCCCTGCTGGATGAGGCGGCCAGCAACAAGTAATGAATTACTGATAAACCCAGGGGCGATATAGTCCCTGGGTTATCTGTCAATAAGCGCTGAAAGCGTATAACAATATCAACATCAGTGAATAACACGGCTTAATGCATTCAGGCCTATTGAATCATTGCCAGAAAAATTTTCCCAACAGGGCTTAGCTTTAAGGTAAATACGATTAGCGCTGGAGTTATCTCAACCGCTCAGGTGGCAACTTTTGAAATCATAATGTTTTCAAAGGCCGTTTGCAGATTATCGTAGTTGACGGGTTTGGCAATAAAATCATTCATCCCGCTATGAAAACAGTCATCGATATGTTCCTGCAATACAAGAGCCGTCATGGCATAAATAGGCGTTTGTTCATGTCCTGTTTCGGCTTCCCATTGGCGAATACGTTTAGTTGCAGCAAGCCCATCCAACAGCGGCATATCACAATCCATCAGTATCAGATCGTATGCTTTCTGTTGCTGACAAATTTTCTCCACTGCCTCTAAACCATTCTCAGCCAAGTCTGTTTTTTTGATGCCCATTTTTTTCATAAACCCATGGGCCACAACTTGATTAACGACATTATCTTCAACCAGCAGGATATTAAGTGCCGAAAGTTTGTGTTGTTTTTTCTTTTTTTCCTCAATGCTTGAAGATAATTCTGTCACTGGGAAATCCAGATGAAAATATAAATCTGAGCCCTGTTTTTCCGAACTGTTGACGTTCAGCTCTCCGCCCATTTTTTTGACCAGAGTCTGGCAGATATGTAAACCTACACCCAGATCTCCATAGAGCTGAGAACGATATTGATCAATCTGGGTAAATGGTTTGGACAGTGTATCTATAGCAGCTTGTTTCATGCCTATGCCAGTATCCCTGACGCTAAAATCGATGCCCGCATCATCGCCTTTGTCAGATTCTGTGGTGAAAACGGATAA
This sequence comes from Pseudomonadales bacterium, assembly GCA_013215055.1. Lineage (GTDB taxonomy): Bacteria > Pseudomonadota > Gammaproteobacteria > Pseudomonadales > DT-91 > CAKMZU01. The sequence continues at coordinate 136,221 of JABSRQ010000009.1, forward strand.
AATGACATAGCCTTTGCGCGTGAATTTGAAGGCATTATTAAGTAAATTCCTGAGTATCTGCTTCAGCCGAATAGGATCACCAATCAAGCCTTCGGGTATGTCGTTGCTGATATCCGAGGTCAACTCTATGCCCTCATTATCCCTAAACTGGAAGGCTGCAAGAGTTTCTTGCAGCAACGAATGCAGATTAAACGGCACAGGATTCAGCTGCAATTTTCCCGCTTCAATCTTGGCATGATCAAGAAGATCATCGATCATACTCAGCAAAGATTTTCCTGAGAACGTCATGGCTTGTAAATATTGTTGCTGCTCGGTGTTTAATGCTGTGTGCTGTAATAACTCGGCCATGCCCAAGACCCCATTCATGGGGGTGCGGATTTCATGAGACATGGTTGATAAAAAGCGGGCTTTGATATTTGTAAGCTGTTTCAACGTCTCTTGATATTCGCGTAATATCCTTGTGCTTTCCAGCCTCTGATGCTCCAGCTTTTCACAACGCTGTTGCATTAAAACCTGGCTGCGTTTATGGGAAAAAACTAGGCCGGCTATACGAGCCTGACCCACAAGATAATCAATATCCTGCTCAGCAGCAGCCTTGGATTGATTAAAAAACATAACCAAGCAGCCCAGAATCTTGCCCTGCGGCGTCATAATCGGATGCGACCAACTTGCTTGCAAACCTGCCGCAAAGGTCAGAGCCTTAAAAACTTCCCAGCAAGGTAAGGTATGGATATCTTCGAAAATGCACAGCTCATGACAAAAGGCCGTAGCACTGACGCTTGACTCAATTTCGATCCCGTCGATGGTCCGGCAAAACGATGCAGGCAGACTATAAGATGCACAATAAGATAAATGCGTTAGCTCATCATCCAGGGTTAATACACAGGCATGCATATCGGCGTAGAGATGCTCGGCCTCCCGGCACTGCATTGTGAGAATTTCTTGCAGGCTGCCATCGCCATAAAGCAATTCAAGAATTTTATTATTGGCTTTGAGCATGATCTGCTCGCGCGAGAAAGAGATCACTTCCTGCTCCAGGGCTTGGCACTTTTGCTGCCAAAGTATTGCACCCTCTACAGGTAGAGAATCGCCTGATAAAGACTGTGAATTATTTTCAGATTGCATGGGATGACAACCCCTTATGGCAGCAACAAGTAGACAATAATAAGTTCAGTATAGATGTAAAATGTATTTTAATTACCTGTATATGGTGGAAAATGGCACACAGACGTTATTGAAAGAAGAAAAATAATCCCCATTTTATTTTTTCCAGAGGAGGACTATCGATGTACGGTGGTTGCTTAACGGTAAGTGCTTAAGGGATGATTTCGGTAAGACTAAATTTGACAGTTGGCTTGTCAAACTACCTACGTTTTATTGGCGTGCAAACAAGCCTAACACCTTCACTATAAGCTCATGTGGTAGTGAAAGTTTATGCACGGGATTAAATAAAGTGCTGCTTATCATGTAGCCATCGATGCAGGGCTTTCTCATAATGGTTCACTGGGCTAATTGGAATAATGTGAAAACGTAGCCGCCACCCGATGACAGCCACAAGCAATGCATTATTTACAAAATTCCACATAAAAAGAAACAGGGCCGCTTGCTTTGATGTGATGTTTTACGGTCGGCTCTATAATGCCATGATGTTCAGAGGTGAGTATCACCGTCTGTCTATCCCCTTCAGTAATGTGATATTCCAACTCTCCATCGAGAATATGGATAACTCCCCAGACATTTTCTGCCGTGTTATGGTCTTTTAATAATCCTCTGGGAATACTGTCCTGCGTGAATACAGGTGTCTTTTTGTAGCCTTTAACATGCTCGGGTAAGGTTTTCATGATTGCATCTCTTGTTGCTTAGTTTTTAGTTTACGATATGCAGCCCACTTTGAGGCCTGTAGCCATTGGAGGGGTGTTCTGATTCCAATGCGACTGTCATTTTTTTTGCTATAAGTTTTGAGTTACGCTTTATCAGGTCGGCATTGGGGCCGTAAAAAAATTTATCGACTACTTGGTGAAATAGATAAGTCCATCGTTGAAAGTGGTGAGTAGTCAGCCTAGCTTTCTCATTAAGAAGTTTGTGGGTTAGGTAGGCATTGCCTTTGAAATGTCGGCGGCCAAATAACTGCATCTCCCAAAAACTAACAATTTTGGGAATATGCTCTGCTAGATCCAGCTTCGCTATTTCTGTAAAAAAGAAGCCGATGATACTGTCGGACATCGCTTTTTTGTAGAACTCACTAATGAGTGTTTCTAAATCTTCAGATCGAATAATATCAGGTAGGTCACGCATTATTTTCACCTTATTCGGAGTTTAGTTTATATCCTGTTTTTCAGATCGATTCACAAACTATGGCTTAAGCCTGTTTGCTTGCTAGCCAGTAAGTCCAATACCTGCTGAGCCTTTAGCACACCGCTGTGTCCTATGCTTCGCCCTTGTGCATTCTGGTAATAACTTCTTGGTAATACACCCGACCATCGTTGATCAATGGCATAACGCAGTTGAGGTGTTAGCCCTTCGGCAAATACCCATTTTTGTATCTGTGGCCCGTTAAATTGTCTGTGCATATTTTCTACCTCTGCCAAGCGTGCGGGGTCGTCATCGGTGGAGATTAACGTCAGCGGTAGTTGTGGCTGAGTTTTCAGTAATTCGCGTAACATGGCCAATTCCTTATAACAGGGTGGACAATCTACCGACCACAGGACCAACAGCTTTGGCGTTTGTGATTTCAGCCCCGCAACCTGCCTAGGGTATAGTGTCTCGGTAGCGCTGGCTGGCAAACTTATCGTCACACTGGCCAACAACAATAAACAACAGATTAATTTTTTCATCAGTTCACCTCGATCAATTCAAGTGCATAACCCGGTTTATGCCACAGCAATAGATTTCCTTCAGGGTGAGTTATCACCGATGGATAATCGGTCACTCCCTCATGCTGAGCCAACTGCCGTGTTTCAGTCCATTGTTCGCCATTGTCTGACTGCATGTATTTCAAACGTTGGTAAGACCCGTCATACTCCTGCCATAGCAGCAAGACTTTCCCTGCAGGGGTTATGGCCAAATGGGGGTGAACAGCGCCTGTTTCACGTTTGGCAAAGGGTAAAACCTTGCTCATTTTTTGCCCCGCGCTATCACTGTAGGCGTAAAATAATCCACTGGCCTCGGGTGCATCATTAAACCAGGCCATATGTGTGCGCTGGCCTTGCACCCTCACCGCTGGCCCTTGATGAGGACAACCTTCAATCTGCCAGTTTTCAAAACTAACGCGATGTGGTGCCGGTTTCTGCACGCTATCCGTTAGCGTCAATAATGCATGGTCGCGAATGTTATCGGCATAGATATGCCGCCACATCAGAACCGGCTGCTGCTGTGGGTTTAAGTCCAGAGCCAATCGGCAGCAGACACAGCTGCCATCCAGAAGATGCCTATTTTTCCATGCGCTTTCACCTGCCGCAGGTTTGCTACTGGCCATGTAGATGGCGCTACCGATATATTCATGGTCTGTTATTGCCCCAGCTTGTTTAGCCTTCAGCGCATGACGGCCATCCAGCCATGTGATAAAGACCTGGCCGTCATCACTGACAACCATTTCATTAAAACTATGCCCGGTCATCAAACCGTCATCGTTAATCGTTACCGCTTGGCTAAAGTGTTTTCCCGCATCGGCCGACCAGGCAAAACGGATATTGCTACTCCACTTCTGCGGTAATGGATTGGCCCAGGATAGATAGATATTGCCGGCCTTATCCAGCGCAATCTTGGGCCGATTTTCACCACGTGTGGCGATTTTTTCAGCCTCTGGGTTAACCCGAACCGGCTTGGAATAGGTTTTACCCTTATCGTCACTGTAATTAACATACAAATGATTTTTCACCGCCCAGGCAAACCAGATGCGACCATCTTGCGCTACGGCCGCCGAGACCGTCTTTGCGCAACGCACATCAGCCTCTGTGTGACTACTGGCTTCACAGTGGTAATATTCGGGCTTGTCGGCATGCGGTTTCGCTACCGACGTACAAGCGCTTATTACCAGGGTCAAAGCGATTACAAATATTTTAGCCATAATGTATCCCCCTTAAAATTCGTAACGAAAGCCGGCAAATACGCTGCGTGGCCTACCGGGCACATACTGCGGCCCCCATTTACTGGTTGTCTCGGCATACTGTTCATCACTCAGATTTAGTACACGTGTATACAGGTTCAATTGACTGCTGGCCCAGTAATCCACACGTAAGTTCAACAAGTCATGCCCTGCATAGGTATCCCTGTCATCGGCATTATCATCGGCATGATTTTTCTCATCGATCCAGTGGCAGCCCTGGTGTACCCACTCCAGTTCAATGCGCCCACCGTTTAACAGCTGCGGCCTATAGTTAAAGCGTACATTGGAGAAATCCTTGGGTGCATTAGGCATATGATTGCCTGAGTAATCACCACTGCGATCCTGCCATGTTTTATATTTGTGTTCCGAGCGGGTGTACGCCAGGTAGATATCCATCGTATCGCTAATCTGTACATCAATGCCTTGTTCAAAACCGTAATGTACCGTCTCTCCTGCATTCACATTGCGTCGCCCGCCAGTGACATCATCCGTCACTGTCAGAATGTCATCGTCCTTGGTCATGTAATACAGCGCACTGTCAAAAGCGATGCGTGGGCTGATATTGCCGCGTAGCCCCAGCTCAAAACTATCGGCTTTGACCGGATCCAACTTGCTGGAGTCTTCATTTTGACCCGAGCGGAATAACTGCGTCGCCGAAGGAATACGAAATGCGTGACGGTAAGCTGCATAGCCATTAATGGTATTACTGAACTGGTAGATCGCACTCAGTTTTGGGCTCAGATGATTCATCTGCACACTTTGATCCGCCAAGCGTTTATGCAGTTCTGAATCAAGATCGGTACCTAACAAGTTATCGTAATCATAGCGAATATGGTCGTAGCGCAGTCCGGCGCTAATGCGTAGCTTATCTGTTATTTGGGTTTCACTGTGGATATAGGGAGACATCGATACAAAATCGACATCGAAGTCATACAGTGATCCTGCCGTTTGGTAGTCCAACCAATAAATGCCGGCATCATTGTCGGTACGCGCTATATAAGTCTGCTGTACTTTGCCCTCACTGTAATCGACGTCGACACCACTGATGATAAAACTGTCCGGGCTTATGTTGTATCGATATTTAACTAACAAACCCAGCGAATCATGCCCGCTCTCATTGATGTGGGCATCCTGTGAATCCAGAGTGGGCTTATCACAGTTCGGCTTCCATGACGGGCAGCTGGCACGCCCACTGTTTAAGGTCCAATTCGCCATATAATCCAGATCGTTGCTGCGTGCAAAAGGAGTAATGGTCAGCGTACTATTATCAAATAACTTCTCGATGGCACTTGAAATCCTATAGGCGCTGGCTTTCCGATAGGCGATTAAATTCCCTGCTTGCTCGGGGGTGTTTTTATAATCGTCATACTGTAAACCACTACCGCCGGTATCATAACTTAGGTCGCTGGCACTAAAGACGGTGTTCACCGATAACGACTCGTTGATATCCACATTCCAGGAGCCGGTAAATGACTGCCGCTCACTCTCTGTATGATCGCGCCATCCATCATATTCACTGACATCCAGGCGCGCGGTAAAGCCATGGTTATTAATAACCTTGGCGGCACGTAGTTGTGCCCGGCGCCAGCCATAGGCCCCCACTTCAGCGCCTAGACTCAGTTCATCTTCCACAGGAGGTCGGCCTGACAGCAAGTTGATTACCGCACCTATGGCATCGCTACCGTATAACGCCGAGCCGGGCCCTTTGATGACCTCAATGCCATTGGCATTACTAACATTCATGCCGTATAACGCATTGTGATTAAAGAAACCCGCCGAACGGGTAGGCACACCGTTTTCAAGATACAGGTAGACAGGCCCATAGGAGATTGGCTGACGAATGGCCGCCGCGGCCCCTTCCCCACTGGAGCCAAGCTGTACAACATTAACGCCGGGAATACGGTTAAGTAATTCGGTGGCATGTCCGGGGTTAACCTCCTGGATTAATTGTTCACTTAAGATACCGACACTGGCAGCGGTTTTCGCCAAGGTATTTTCATCACGGGTGGCTGTAATCACCATGGTTTCCAGTAACGAGTCAGCCTCTCCCAGGTGTTCGGCCAACAGCTGAGAGGAAAACGGTATGGCCGCCAGGGCTAAACCTAAACTTGCCGCCCTATTTACAGATTTATTCATTTTCATTATCTACATCCCCTAACATTCAAAATCAAGATAAGTGAATCAGTGGCCAGCATCGCAAACGAGCTTTCCCGTTGAGGGGTAGCTGGCATGCTTGTTATTTAAAATTCACTTAAACACATGTCACAAATTGCAAAGGTCATGCCATAAGTTAAGAGACTGATTTAAATCAACTTTAATTTTTATGAGTACATTTTGACTTCATTTAACGTGAATTCAAAATGATATCCGAGGTGTCATATTGACAACATAAGACATAGCTAATTTTACAAAGCGACGGTGACCGGCTGGGTATCTTGGAGGGAGGGGCAGGTGTTAATTTAGAGCTATCGGCTATAGTTATAGCTAGAAAGCGCTGGCACAAGAGCCAGCCCTGATCGGTATTTATGCCTTGATGATCTCAGAATTTAAGCCTTATATTCTTATTGTCGATGACATCCCCGTCAACCTGATCGCGCTGTCGTCCCTGTTGAAGAAAGTCGATGCCACGGTGATACAGGCCAACTCCGGCAATGAAGCCCTGGCCATGGTACTGGACTATGAGTTTGCACTGATACTGCTGGATGCACATATGCCGGATATGGATGGCTATGAAGTCGCCGAAATTCTTACTGCCCATGAAGAGACCAGTCACATCCCGATTATCTTCGTCACGGCCGCATATAAGGATGAGTTGAGCCGGCGCAAGGGCTATCAGGCCGGGGCCGTCGATTACATACAGAAGCCCATAGAAGAAGATATTCTGCTCTCCAAGGTTAATGTCTTCCTGGAGCTGCATCGTGTCAAACTGTCTCAACAGCAACTGATAGAGAAGATGGATAGCCTGGTGCAGCAGCGCACCGATGAATTATTGGCCACGCAGAGGATGGCCAAGGTCTCGGGCTGGAAGATGGATATCAAGACTAGACGCATCGAGGTAGACAGCCAAACCCGGGATATTCTGGGCATAGATGAGAACAAGAGTCCATCGCAGGTCATTAAAAAGGCACAGAAGGAAGAGGTGTTTCGCATTATCGATGAGGCAATCGATGCAGGGCTGGATACCTTTGAATTTGAATTTACTTTCGAATCGGCGCAGGGCGAAGAAAAGACCGCCTATTCTATTGCCAATATCATTTATGAAGACGGGCAGGCTGTCGCCATCAAGGGCTCGGTACAGGATATTTCCGAGCGCAAGGAAGCCGAGCGCATGATCAAGTTCATGGCGCAATATGACCCTCTAACAGAATTGCCAAATCGTTACCTTTTTCAGCATCGATTAAGCCGGGATATTGCCCGCGCCAAGCGCAATAAGAATAGGCTGGCCATCTTACTTATCGACATGGATCACTTCAAGGAAATTAACGATACGCTGGGCCATCCTATCGGTGATGCGTTGTTAAAAGAGGTCGCTAATCGCCTGCAATCCTTGGTGCGTGAAACCGATACGGTGGCAAGGCTGGGCGGGGATGAGTTTGTCATTATCGCCCCCGAGCTGGAAGAAACCATTTCCATTACTAGCATTGCCCAGCGCTGTATAGACCGCCTTGCCCTGCCGTTTGATTTGGAAAGTCACCGGGTACATTCAGGCGCCAGCATAGGTATCGCCTTCTTCCCGAATGATGCCAAAGACACCGAAGATCTGTTCAAGTTTGCCGATCTGGCCCTGTATAAATCCAAGGCCGAGGGCCGCGGTAAATATTATCTCTATGATGAAGAGATGCAGGCCAATATGCGTAACCGCAAGGACAAGGAGGCGGAAATAAAACAGGCCATAGAGCTCAATCAATTTGAACTGTATTTTCAACCCAAGATTAATCTTCAATCCAATAAGGCCTCGGGGGCCGAAGCCTTAATCCGCTGGAATCATCCGGACAAGGGCCTGATATTTCCCGACAATTTTATCCCGCAGGCAGAACACTCGAACCTGATTGTTCAGCTGGGCGACTGGGTCATTAACGAGGCCTGTAGGATAGAGAAAAAATGGCGCACTGAAGGCTATTCATTACCGATTGCAGTCAATGTCTCGGCGGCACAAATCAAGAAGTCTGACTTTACCGACAAGTTGATGGCCGCCATTCATCAGCACCAGATTAGCCCTGAGTTTATTGAAATAGAAATTACCGAAAGTTCCATACTGCAATACGATGATGAGAATAAGAAAGTCTTCGACGACATTCATAGTCACGGAATATGTATTGCGTTAGATGATTTTGGCACCGGTTATTCGTCTATCACCCATCTGAAATTGAATATCGCTCAGGTGTTAAAGATCGATAGAAGCTTCGTCAATAACCTGATGTCTGATGAATGTGATGCGGCGCTGATCGAAATGCTGATCAATATCTCCCATAAACTGGGCATGAAGGTGGTGGCCGAAGGCGTGGAGACGCAGGAGCAGGTGCAAAAGCTGCACAGCTTTATGTGTGATGAGGTGCAGGGCTATTATTATCAGAAGCCGCTGCCGGAGCCTCAGTTTCTGCAATGGCTGGGGCAATTTCATCAGTAAATGCCAGACAACATTTTGATACTAGAGCTGGCTTAGCAATCGCCTTGTGAGTCCCTGTGTATTCTCCACCGCATCGGCGCTTAAGTGGGATTTTTTCAGGGCCATCAGGGCTGCCCTGGGCATAACATCTACCGTCGCAGTGACAGGGTCCTGCACAAAGACCTGTCCACCTCTTTGTTTGATAGCCACCAGACCATCGGCTCCATCGGCATTGGCGCCGGTTAGCAATATGCCCAGCAGCTCTTCTTCCAAAGCATCGGCCGCCGACATGAACAATACATCGATGGACGGGCGGCAGCATAGCACCTTGTCATCCAGTGATAACGCCAACGTTAAGTCCTTCTCCAGTAGCAGATGATAAGACGGCGGGGCAATATAAATGGTTCCGCTGCATAGCGTTTCTCGTTCACAGGCTTCCTTGACCTGCAGCTGACAATGCCTGGCCAACACGATCGATAACATATTGTCTCCTTCGGATGCAGGCAGGTGGCAGACGATGATGATGGGCACGCGGTAACTGCTGGGTAAAGGCTGTAGTAACTGTATCAGTGTCTCTATGGCACCGGCAGAAGCGCCTATGACAATGGCACGTACTGACAAGCTGGCCTCAGACATGCCTAGAACCGCTTTTGAAACAGGCGTTCATGCTGAGTCAGGGCCTTATAATGCGACTCGGCTGTGGTAAAGGAAATATCTTCCTTGGTGCCTATACACAGGTAACCACCGGGTACCAGAGAGTCGGTAAACAACGACAGACAGCGGTTCTTGAGTTCCTTGTCGAAATAAATCATGACATTTCTACACATCACCAGATTAGCTTCACAGAATACACCGTCGCAGGCCAGATTATGGTCCGTGAAGAAGATGTTTTTCTTCAGCTCGGGATGCAGATGAATATAATTATATTTGCTGACATAATAATCCGAGAAGGCGCCGCTGCCGCCGGCCAGTTGATAATTTCTCTCGAAACATTCCAGGTTATCGGCGCTGTAAATGCCCTCGCGGGCAATGTCCAGCGCCTTGTGACTGATATCGGTGGCGTAGATATTGCTACGCTCCAGTAGCTTCTCTTCTTTTAGCAGTATCGCCAGCGAATAAGCCTCTTCGCCATTGGCGCAGCCAGCCAGCCAGATATTGATCTGCGGATAGGTCGCCAGCATCGGCACAATAATTTCGCGCAGTTTCTTGAACACATGGGGATCGCGAAACATCTCCGACACCTGTACCGACAGATAGCCAAGTATCTCGCTGATAAAGTCATCGTCATACAGCAGCAAGGGAATCAGCTCAGAAATATGTGCCAGTTTATGGGCTTCGGTGAGGCTCAGTATGCGTCGCTTTAACGAGGCCTTGGCATAGCGGGAAAAGTCATATTCATATTTTTGATGTACCGCCGCTATAAACAGCTCAATTTCAATATCATCGATGCTGCGGTGTGCATTTAACGGGGCCGATTTCATCGCTCTACATCGTTTAGCAGTGCATTAATTTTCTCCAGTAACTGGGCAATATCGACAGGTTTGGCAATATAATCATTGGCTCCGAGTTGCAGGCATTTCTTTTTTTCGGCCTGACCGGACTTGGCGGTGACGGCAATAATGGGCAGGGTCTTGGAGACCAACTTACGAATATTTTGCATGGCATCATAGCCATTGACGCCGGGCATCATGATATCCATTAACACAAGATCCACGTCTTTATTCTGTTCCAGCCTCTCCTGGGCTTTCTGCCCGTCCTTGGCCATGATGACATTGATGTTTTGAGACTTCAGCGTCTTGGATAGCGCAAACACATTGCGCATATCATCATCCACCAGCAAGATAGTCTTGCCGCTGATGCCGGCATAGCTGATCTGTGCGCTAGTATTTCTGGAGCTGCTGTTGGGGCCGGCCTCCTTGATGCTGTGAAAGAACAGCTCCACCTCACTCTGCAGGCGTTCCTGAGAATGGCCACCTTCGACGATGATGTTCTGTGTATATTCCCTGACCTGCTGACTGGTCTCTTCATCCAGCTCGGTAGACGAATAAATAATCAGCGGCAGGGCCTGATTGTGCGCGCTGGAAAGATCCGCCAGTAAACGCATGCTGCCGGGGTTGTTCAGGTCCTGTGACATGATGATGCAATCGATGCTTTCGTTCTTGAGTATGGTGATCAAGGCCAGCGTGTCCTGTTCGATCAGAATCTCGGCATCGGTTTTTCTCAGCGATGCGAGCATTTTCTCATCCACCGTATTGGGCGATGCGATGACTAACACACGCTTAAGTTTATTATTGGATTTGCTCTGTAACAGATTGAAGGTCTCATTTAATTGATCGCTGGAGACCGGCTTGGTCAAATAACCTACGGCGCCTAACTCCTTGCTCTTGCCATCGTCTTCCTGCGCCGAGATCATCTGTACCGGGATATTTCTTAGCGCTGCATAGCGTTTAAACTCTGATAGCACATGCCAGCCATCCATGCCGGGCATATTAATATCCAGCATGACACCCGCCGGCAGGTGCTTCCGGGCTAATAACAGGCCGTCATGGCCATTATTGGCGACCAGACATTTAAAGCCATTCTTGCGGGATTGATCGTATTGAATTCGGGCGAAGATCTCATCATCCTCTATGACCAGAATCACCTTGTCGCCCTCCTCCAGCATGTCCCGGTCATCGGGAAACGGGGGGGCTGCGGCCTCATCGATCACTGTGGCGTTAGCTGTATGAGGGGCGACATAGCCCTGATTGGCCGTTGTCGCCGCCTGAGTCGTGGGGGTTTCTGGGATCGCGGCCTGCTGCTGACTCTCAGGTAAATACAGCGTAAAGGTTGTGCCGGCGCCAAACACACTCTTCACATCGATGGCGCCTCCCATCATATGGGCCAGGGTCTGTGTGATGGCCAGCCCCAGCCCGCTGCCGCCATATTTTCTGCTGGTGCTGCCGTCGGCTTGCTGGAAGGCCTCGAAGATTGTCGTCAGCTTATCGTTGGCAATGCCTATGCCGGAATCCCTGACCGAGATGGCCAGTACATGGGCCGTAATTTCACCCGGCAATGGCGGCGCCTGCTTCTTCTTGATGCGGTTAAACTCCACATCGATACCGCCCTGCTCGGTAAACTTGATGGCATTGGATAGCAGATTATTAAAGACCTGATCCAGCCTGACGCTGTCTATAACCATCTGTGGCGGAAAATCAGGCGCGATAGAGACATTCAGAGACAGCCCTTTCTCATCGGTCACATGGGAGAAGAAACGGCTGATATTATCACTGATCTCGGCGGTGGCGATCAGCTCGTAGATCAGCTCCATCTTGCCGGCCTCTATCTTGGATAGATCAAGAATATTGTTGATCAGTTCCAGCAGATGCTGGCCGCTGTCGTAGATGATTTTGGCCGAGTAGATATCCTCTTCCGACATCGCACCGCTGGCATTGGTGGCCATATTATTGGCCAGTATCAGCAGACTGTTTAATGGCGTCCTCAGCTCATGGGACATATTGGCGACAAACTGTGACTTGTGCTCGTTGGCCTCCTCCAGACTCTTGGAATAGGCCTCTATATCCTGCTTGGATTTCTCCAGCACCTGCTGCTGTTCTTCCATTTGTTTGGTTTTCTGTTCGAGAATCTCGTTAGACAGACGCATCTCTTCTTCCGAGGCCTGCAGGTCACAGGTCTTCTGTTCCAGCAGCTCGGATTTTTCCTGCAGTTCATCGTTATTGGTGTGCAGTTCCTCGGCCTGCAGGCGCAGCTCCTTATCCGATATTTTCAGTTCATCGGCCATCTCCTGAGTCTGCTGCAGAAGCAGTGTCGTCTTGTGGGATCTATCGATATTGTCCAGATACAGGCCAATCATCGGCAACACCGATTCCAGCAACGCCTGTTCAACGGCCTCCAGTGCATGAAAGGCGGCGATCTCCAGCACACCCTGCAGGCGATTATTCTGCACCAGCGGATAGGCGCCGATGGAGACCGGCGTCGCTTCGCCAGTGCCGGAGCTGATGGCAACATAGTCGGCCGGCGGCTTAGCCAGCGTGATGGGGGTCTTCTCCAGTGCACATTGGCCTACCAGACCCTCGCCCAGATGTAGCTTGTTATTCAGCCGCTTTCTATCGGCCAGCGCATAGGCCCCAGCCAGATTCAAGGTCTGGCTTTCATCATCGAAGATATAGAAGGCCGCATGGCCACCACGTAGCTGCGGGATTAACAGACTCAGAGTCACGTTAATGCCTTCCGCCACCGACTCAACTTTTTGCAGCGCCTCCGACAGTTTGTTGGCATGGGTCTTAATCCAGTTCTGATCGGTGGTTTCCTGCATTGCATCCCGAAATGTCAGCGCCGACTTGGACATGTCTCCAAACTCATCCTTGCGGTCAACAAAATCGATATTGATGTCGAAGTTGCCCTGCGTCAGTTCGGTCAGACTCTCGCTCAACACTTTGGCGGTCTTGATGATGCGAAAATAAATAAATACAAAGGTGCTGATGAAGGTCACTATCAGAAGTAACAACATGGCCAACATGATCAGTTTCTGCGTATCGGCCTCGCTCTCATGCTGCACAATCTCATCCTGAGTGCGCCGCTCCACGGCGATAAAAAAATCATTGATGGGACGCATGATACCGGCCTTCAGTTGATGATACTGTGGTGAATACAGCGACAGCCGCGCCTTATCCCGTTCTTCCCTGGGCGTGGCATTTTGTTGGGCAAACTTGATGGTGTTGATGGCATTGTCTTCGAGCTTGATCAGCTCATCGGAATTATTCTGTGCCTGTTGTAATAATGCGAATTCGGCATCGGTGAAACCGGCCTGTTGCATCAACATATTTAACGCGATTAATTGTCCGCTGCTGGCTACCTGAGACGGGTCGGCGGCGACGAAATCCCAGTATATTCGGTGGTAGTTTTCCGGCCTCATCTTCTTACCGTTGCGTATAGCCACCACATCCCAGTATTGCTGCTCGAAGAGCGGGTTGGCGGTGGTGACATAGGTTCTGGCCAGGCGTGTCAGATCATCCGAACTCTGGCGCAATTCATCGGCCAGCCGATAGGAGTTGAACTGTTTCTGATGACTGGTTCTGACCTTCATATCGGCATCGTTATACAGCTCGAATGAGATGATGAGTAAGCCGAAGGCAAGAATATTAACGCTGGCAAGTTTTATTGAGGTGGGTAGTAATCGCATAATGACTACTTCACGTGACTGACTGTGATTGTCTTAAGTTAAGGTGTGAAATCGTTAATCTGCAAGTGTTATCTGCAATGGCCTCAATTTTAGCCGCGGTGCAGTAAGGTATAAAGCGCCAACGCCTTTAATGCTAGAAGCACAGCATAAGCATGTTGTGTAGCGTTACGTCAGAAACCCGTAGTGTGTCTAACAGCATTCCATTGTTAATTCAGAAGGGACTAACGGGAAAACACCATGCTGCGGGGCTCTACAGGGTTGTGCTTGTAGAATAGATAGATTGCTTGGCTAGAGAAATATCTCTGATGACTACCCTTGGCCTTAGGCATCTGAAAAGCCGGCGAGATAAACGCAGGGAAGGACTTTTGAGTCAACCCAGTGCCCGTAACTTGTGCTCTGTAGCTTGTTGTTGGCGGTGTTCATTTGCTTTTTTCTACATGGTTCATCACTTCGCGCCACCAGCTTTCACTGGTGAAGTCAGGCCAGCTATTGTGCCGAGCATTCGCTAATCTCCATTGCCTGCTACCGGCAGGTAGCGAATTAAACAAATGCTCGGTATGGCTGGGAGGAATGATTTCATCTCTCCCTGCTGCGATGACGGCGATATTACCTTTATAGTCTTGCAGGTTGTGAATCGTATTGTATTGATCCCTTACCAGCCATCGGGCCGGAAAATACCAGTAAATGCTTTGTGCCAATGCTGGCAAAGAATCCCAGGGGGTTAATAGAATGATGCCTTGAACGGGAATATGTGACTGAGCCAATACCGAGGCGGCTACCCCTGCACCCAGTGACTCCCCACACAGAAACAGTGGCTCGCCAAACTGCTCATAAGCTAGGGCCAGGGTGGCGTTGGCATCGGCAACAATATGCCGTTCGCCTACATTTCCAGATCGTCCTCCATAGGCGGGATATTCCGCCAGCACGACTCTATACCCCAAGTGAGTTAAGGCCTGCATATAATATGCGCGCTGCCATGCAGCCCCTGCATTGCCATGAAAGACGATGATCGTGCCCCGGCTGTTTTTTATCGTTTGCTTGGCAATAAAGCCCCGGTATTGATCCGTATCATCGGGCCAAAACTGTAAACCCAGTTGTGTTACTTGTTCACTGCTGGGTTTGGGGCTTAAAGGCAAGTAAATCAGACGGTTTTGAGCCAGGTAGAGGATGAAGACAACTGCGCTATAACCAAGCAGCAGATGCGTAATGATGCGTAGCAAGGTATCAAAAAAGATGGACATAGAATGCTGACCATTACGACTTAGTTTATTCACTATAGTCAAAAAAGACCGCAGTCGTTTATGTCTGACAGCTTACTTCTCTACACGCTGAAAGCTCGCAATGAACTAAACTAATAACATATCAGTCGCTGGGAGAGCATGCCGATGGCCATTGCCAGTAGCTATGCCGAGTTTAGTACACAGCACCAACTTCATGGCCTTTCAGAGGCCTCATTATCCGCCTTGATGCAAGGTGAGTTTCCCATAGAGAGGGGCAAAGATTTTTTACATTTCCAACAGTGTATCGATGAAGAATTATTGAATCATCCGGTGATTCGCGCCAATCCCTATACACCCTGGTTTGCCCAAGGCGAGTTCAGCCTTGATCAACTCAAATTTTTTATCGTACAGTTTTCGGTTTTCTCCAATCAGTTTTTAATCTCACAATTATTCAAGATGCTGTCCGCCAATACACTGGAAGAGATGCATGCATCCAAGGAAATTCTGGCTAATGAGATCGGCGTGGTCTTTAACGATACGGGGGGCGGTGTATCCCTCTACGCAGATGACGTCGTATCCCACTATGCAGATGGCGATGACTCTCAAGATTACACATTCAGTGATGGCAGTGATCACGAAAAATATAGCGCTGCGTTGAGCCAGGATGAAAAACAGTTTGGCGCTATCACCGGCAGTATAGAAGGGGGGCATTTTCGATTCAAGGCTGCACATTTTGAGTTGTTGATGCGCAGTGCAGCACCTCTGGGCTTGGGCTTTAATGACTTGGGGAAACGCAAATTTGGCTGCGAACAGACGTTGTTTTTCTGTGATGAATTATGTCGCCTCTACGGCAGCGATGATTATCAGACCGCGGCTGCGGCTTCCTATGCGGTAGAAAACTGGGCCGCCGCCGGATTCTGGGGAGAATTAATCTCTGGTATGAAAGCCTATAAAGAGCGCCATCATATCGACAATTTACCGATCACCTTTTTTACCTGGCACAACAAGCTGGAAGCCAATCACGCCCGTCACACTCAAGAAGAGCTGGAGAGCTACTATTTCAGCAACGATGTTGATGAAAGGCGCTTTATTCACGAAGGTAATGAGATGCTGGATGGTGTCTATACCTTCTGGCGTGGACTGGATAGTCACAGGCATCTACATTAGCAGAGTTTATTCGGCATCGGGCTGATTTCAGGTGTAGCCTGCTGAAAATCGGCGAGATAGGACATCCATGACTTTGTTATAAGCTGATTGACAAATCAAAGCTGTAAATCTAGCGTTAAGCCATAAGCTCTAGGAATCCTTGTGTGAATCATGTTTTAACGCTAAATCTGTTGGTTTATGTGGTTCATTAATGAGTCTGTTCGCTCTTGCAGGGCTGGTCATCAATCAGGAACATTAAAAATCGTCTCAGGGTGAAAGCTTAAAAAATAGTCTGCATCATACTTTTTTACACAAGCCGCATTGAGGGTAACCTCTTCATAGAGCCAATAGAATTGCCCGCCTTCCTCTACCGCATAGCGCCAGCTGTATCGCGCTTGAATCCAAC
This sequence comes from Pseudomonadales bacterium, assembly GCA_013215055.1. GTDB lineage: Bacteria > Pseudomonadota > Gammaproteobacteria > Pseudomonadales > DT-91 > CAKMZU01. The sequence continues at coordinate 152,886 of JABSRQ010000009.1, forward strand.
CCTGGTTCAAGCGGCCAATAATAACGGGCTGCTGATTATCGGCAGCATAGGATAAGTCAATCACGCCATCGTTGTTGCTGATGTGAAAGCGGTCAATGCTCACTGAACCATCGGCAAGCAGTGCGTTTTTAATCCGCCCAGTTGGATACACGCTGGTGGGTTTGTCGTCGCCGTGTTGTTCAACAATACAGGGCTTGTCCAAAATGAAATACGTCGGTTTCTCCGTTATGGGGTAAGCCGTGGGTATTGACGCGCGAGTCGCCACATCTACAGGCGAACGCTGGCTTTTATCCCACTGCTTGATATGGATTTGAAATATCAACGTACTCATGGTGAAATCCCGGCGGTTCTGCAGACTAAGAGTTTTTTGTGCAAGGACATAGTTTATCAAGTCTTAACATTGCTGTCCGGGTTAGCTGTCTCGGTGAAAGACTTCTGGCTTGGGGGATATTAGGGCTAAAGAAAGTGCAAAAAGTGGGACAACCCTTCTTAATGCTGCGAGTGTAGGTGGATTAAGCCCCCATCCTATACTTCCCTGAAGTACAATATGGCGATAGGGATTGTGGGGATATAGCAGAAATCCGGAGAGTAGAATGCTATTAACTCTAACGGCATAGCCTGTTAATACTACTGGGTCTAATCGGTAACTGCCGGGTAAATACTGCCCTACAGGTCGATACAGGTATTGCGGAGCCCTATCCAGCACATTGTAAATTACAGATTTCGGAGTTTGTCGGCCTTTAAAAGAGATCATACGCAGCTCAATTTATCTGAATGAATACGATCGTTTTAACATATGGCGTTGAAATTCTATTTTTATGAGACAGGCCCCTTTTCTGCATGAGTTAACATTTTGCAAACTCAATGTTTACATTTTGTTAACCGAAAACTATACTTAATCCATAACGCGTAGGCTGTGAGTCTTAGCGCATGAGTATAGAAAGGACGTAACTTGCACGTTTTAGTCGCTCAGCCGTTTAAAGAAGCCGCACAAAAATACCCAATACATGCCAATGCCATTATGGGAGTTTACCGACAGTTAAAGCGTAAAAATTATGCGAACCCTGAAGAGCTAAAACAGGATTCTCCTTCTTTGGATAATTATAAATATCACGACAAAATGTACGTTATCGATATAGGGGGAGGTGATTTACGGTTGCTGGCAATCATTAAATTTAACTTCAATAAGTTTTTTGTGGATAGCATATTAACATATTCTGAATATGATAAGCGCTGGAAAGCAGACGCGACCAGCAGCAAGAAAAGGTGATTAGCTATGAACGCAGTTGCAATTGAAAGAGAGCAGATAATTGAATCTTTTACTCACTTCTCTAATACCTCAAAACAATACTTAAACATTAAGTCTGAAGAAGATTACGAAAAAACTGTCGCGCTCATGAAACACATTATGCTTAATGCGGCAGACGATAATGATGCTTTGTGGTCGCTACTTGATGTTTTGGCTAGCTCTGTAGAAAAGTATGAAAAACAAGATCCTGAAATGCAGGAATTCTTTCAATCTATTGAGGATCTTCCTGCCGACTTATCTAGGCTAAGACTGATTATGGACCAACATAGATTAAAAGGTTCGGACTTACAGGAAGAGATAGGCAGCAAATCCCTAGTCTCACAAATTTTAAATGGAAAAAGACAGCTAACAAGAAACCACATTGAAAAGCTATCTGCCCGTTTCGATATTCATCCAGGCTCTTTTTTTAGTTAAACGGCTAGGTCGCAAATATATCACTTTCCGGTAAAAAATCTTTAGCTGGATTCTGTTTAGCCAGCTAAAGCGTAAAACGGTTCTGCTAGCGATAAAGCACCTAACCGATCTTTCTTCATCTGCCCTTTTTTTAACATCGCCACAAGCTCCATTCCCGCCAAGGTGTTTTGCTCTGATGTTAGGATTTTGAAGCCTAACATCAGCCGCGTAATGCGCTTTATTCGTCGCTGATCCTGCTCGACAATATTTTGCATTGGCGAGTTTTCACACGCCTACTATTCATACGATTGAACTGCTGATGCCTGCTTTGTTCGCGCCACTTTTATCCATGTTGATTTACCATTCCGAGCACTCGCTTTATTAAGGAAACGTAGAGCTGCCTTAGTATCCCGCTTATCCGTGAGAAGAAAATCGATGATATTACCTTGCTTATCAACGGCATGATAATAGTATTTCCATTCGCCTTTAACCTTGATGTACGGTTCATCTAACCGCTAACAATCTCACGGACTTCTCTTTCGGAAAAAACCATAATTAAGATAGAAAAACGGCCTGAGTCTATATCTACAGCCAAGGTACAAACGCTTCAAAACCTAGCAGATATTGTAGGGATGGAATTATGCATCAAACTGTAAGCCATGTTTATTACGGGCATATGCCAACGATTTATTTTACAAGTTGTAACTCTTCTTCTGAATCAGTCCAGACCTCGGCCATTGCAAGTTCTAGTTTATGTGTTGGAAATGAAATGTAATTGATTTTTCGAAGGTTTACGAATGCACTCCTGTACCAGCCTTCAAAGGGAAGGTGAAGAAAGTTTTTCTCGAATAAACCATCCTCAATTAATTCAATTGACGAGGCTAGCTTGGCATAATCTTCAAGTAGATAATCGCTGCGGTTCGGACCTTCAGACATCGACCATGTTATTTTTTCGGCAAGATCCACCAATATCTGCCTGTCAGCATGGAAATTATCATCCATTTCTTTACGCTTTTCAGCGGTGATTTTTTGGCCCTCTAATAGCTTCTGAATCGCCTCTTCGGTGGGGAGTAAGTCATTTATAGCTTCATCGATCGCTTCTTGACTAAACCCCATCTCCAATAGGTAGTCGGGGTCCTCTGCATTATCAAGGATCACCCAAAAGTTCATATCTGGGTAGTATGACTCACCCTGTTCTTTGTAATCTTCCGGTCCAAAAGTATCTATGCTTTCTTGGTGGAAATGTATATCCATGATTGAATCGCTACGAATCAGTAGTGTTCTGTTGTTTAGAGTTGTTAGAACCATGTGAGCTGCTGAGTCGGCTGTGTCTAGCCTACTTGTAAATCTGTCGAATTCAGCTTCAGAGATGGTTGCAAGAAGGTTGGAGCCATCACAAAAATGGAAACTAGCTTCACCGTAATAAACATGCCTTTTATCTTCAGCATCAAAGTTCACAATCGAAAATGGGGCCTTTTTCCCATACAGTTCTGGAGTAGTGACAGCAAACGATTCAGCTAATAGCACTGCCTTATCAGCCGGTATAACAGACTTTCCAGACTCCCAGCGTTGATATGTCGGCTGTGTAACGCCTGATGCTTTAGCGGCCTCTTTTTGTGTGAGGTCTGAATTTAAGCGAAGTCTTTTAAGGATTGTAATAGTCATAACTCGTACCTTTGTATGAGTGATAAGTCATAGTAAAGCGATATATGCGTATATTAACTATTTTATGCGTATATTCAAAGCCACCTCTTATTTATACGCAGCTTGTGGAGATTCCACCTAAAAAAGACTACCGGGCCGGGGTCAGATTTTGTATTTCACATGAGTGTCAATTGTAAGATCTGACCCCCGCCCCGCGTGCCCCCCGCCCCGTAAGACCTGACCACGCCCTTGCTTGCTGAGGCCTGGTTTGGCTTCGGTATTCATACGGCCACAAAGAAAGCATTCAACTTAACTTCGGTGAGTCTTATATGACAACGAAAACAGGATGTATTATTGACTCCACGACATCATAAGTACTTGTTTTTAAATGATATTACATAGTGGCATGATAGCTGCACTCCTCAAGGTGAAGCGACGGTATTTATCCTGAAATCGATGAATACACGTTAGTAAAGTTAAACTCTGGCGAGGAGACACAGCGATGAGTATTTATGGTTTGGAATTGGGGGAACTGTCCGTGCTGGCGACGATGCCTGCTTCACGGCAGCTACCCCCGCAACCCAAACGCAGGCAGTGGCTGGCTTCGCTATTATCTCTGCCTGCGATTGGCTTTATCTGGTTTGGAGCGGTACTGGCAATTAGCATAGAGGCCAAGGTTAAGTTTCAGGCTGAAAGTCTGAGTCTGCCCGTTGCGCTGGATGTCGGCCAACATGTGTTTGCGGCACTGAATCAGTTGGAATGTTTGCTGGCTTTTTTATGCCTGTTAAGTATTGCATTACACCCCAGCGGCCTGATCAGTAAACTGGCTCTAACACTGGTTTTAAGTTGTCTTATGCTACAGAGCTTGTGGTTATTGCCTGAGCTTTCCATGCAGGCTCAGGCTACGATAAACGGCCAGTGGCAGCTGCCAACCATGCATCACCAGCTGTTTATAGCTCTGGTAGGCATAAAATTGCTGGCACTGTTAGCCATGGCTTATAGCGCGTTATCGCCAAGCGATGAGTTATTTTAATCCCAGCCGCTTAGCCAGGCGGTATAGATTGCTGCGGTTCATATCCAGGCTGCGTGCCGCTTGAGCCCAGTTACCATCCGCATCGGCAACACGCTGCTCAATCAGCTGGCGATGAAAGTCGTCACTGGCCTCGCTCAGAGACAGATGGGACTCCACCACAATCTTCTCAGGGCTCGCAGCTTGCACTTGCTCTATATGGGGTTCCAAGGCCAGATCCTGAGGGGAGATGGTAATAATAGCATTGCCCGATTGCTGCTGACGCGCACGTAAAGCCGCACGATTTAACGCATGTTCCAGTTCACGTACATTGCCGGGCCAACTATAACTCTGCATCACCTTGGATGCGCTAGAACTAAGACGCAGACTTTGAATGCCTAGCTGAATGCGAATTTTCTCGAGGAAATAACCGGTCAGCGTCATGACATCATCATCACGTTCGCGCAGCGGTGGCACCCACAACGGGAATACACATAAACGGTGATAGAGGTCGGCGCGGAAACGTCCTTCCTTTACCTCTTTCTGCAAGTCACGGTTGGTCGCCGCTATAATACGAACATCAACCTGTAAGGCCGCATCAGCACCCACACGCTGAATCTCGCCAAACTGTATGGCACGTAATAACTTGGCTTGCGCAGCCAGTGGCAGCTCCCCTATTTCATCCAGAAACAATGAGCCTTTATTAGCCAACTCAAACTTACCTGAACGTTGCGTCTCCGCACCGGAGAATGCACCTTTCACATGGCCAAATAACTCACTCTCCACCAAGTTGTCCGGCAAGGCCGCACAATTCACATACACCAAAGCGTTATCTACACGCTGCGACTGACAGTGAATTGCCCTGGCTACCAGCTCTTTACCGGTACCGGATTCACCAGTAATCAACGCCGTCAGATCAGAATCTGCCACCGTGTTAATATCTTTGCCCAGCTGTAACATGCTTTGGCTATCGCCAATAATGTCATCGCTGTGATGATGAAACTGCTCGGTAATCATCTCGTTGGTTATCTGGCGTTGCTGGGCGAGTTTAAGTTCCAGCGCTTCCACCCACTCCACCACCGCAACGGTCGCAGCAGTAAGAGAGAATAAAGCTTCCAGAGTCGCCGCATCCAAGGCGCTAAACTGCCCAACCTGCAGCGAGTCCATCGTCATCACGCCCCATAGTTTCCCCTGCACATAGAGACTGGAGCCCATGCAATCATGCACGGTCAGCTTGCCTTCAACATCATTCACCAAACCATCATAGGGGTCGGGCAAGTCACAATCGGATTCAAAACGTACCGGTTCACGTGAGCGCAAAATGGTTGCCAAACGAGGATGCTCGTCGGTATCAAACCTACGGCCATGGGTATCCGGGCTTAGTCCGTAAGTGGCAACGGGTTTAAGTATATTGCCCTCGAGTTTTAGTAAGGCAGAAGCATCACAGGGCAATACTTCATGCACCGTGGTGAGCAGCTGCTGATAACGTTCAGTGGTAGAGAGGGTCTGGGTCAGATTGGCGGTAATCGCCATCAACGATAGAAACGGCTGGGAAGAGGACATGGCTAGGCAACGGTTGTTAAAACAGCAACATTATAGCGTTATCTCATTAACGACGATAGCACTCAAACCTTTAGCTTGGCGCAGCAAGGGTTTAATTCATTTTCCACACTATGTATCAGCACACATAAGGGACAGCGCTCAGATGAACGTTATCCATTCTTCACCATGAAGTCTTGTTAACATCTTTTTTCGTTGTTAATAAAACATCTTCATATGATGCATACGGATATAAACCCCATGGTTCCGACAACGACAGACATTGGCATAGCAACTGCAATAACCAAGGTGAAGGCCAAGGTGAGGACATAAAAATACCACCCACGTCAGCAAAAAACACCACTGGAGAAGAGTCATGATTTTACAAAAACCTGCACATATAAAAGACGAAATTTGGCTACAACATCTTAACTGGATGAAACTGATGTCTGCCGGACAAATTACTAAAGATCCCAGTTTACGAGCTCGCGAACAATCAAAGAAAAAAGTTTAACACTTGAGATATGGGCTGTAAGCACAGCCGTTTACCATGCCAAACACAGGAGCAGTAGCCTATGGCATCCCTGATTAAAGAGAAGGTCACCGCCGTTCATCACTGGAATGACACGCTGTTCAGCTTTAAAACCAGCCGACAGCGATCTCTGACTTTTGAAAATGGCCACTTTGTTATGCTCGGGCTGGAGGTGGAAGGCCGGCCGCTGATGCGCGCCTATAGTATTGCCTCGGCTAATTATGAAGATGAACTGGAGTTTTTAAGCATCAAGGTCGCCGAAGGTGCGCTGACCTCACGCCTGCAAAATATTCAGGTTGGTGATGAGGTGCTGGTCAGCACCAAACCCACTGGCACCTTGGTAGCCGACCACCTATTACCCGGTAAAAACCTGTATTTAATCAGTACCGGCACCGGCCTGGCACCGTTTATGAGCATCATCCGTGACCCGGAGATCTATGAGCGTTTTGACAAGGTCATATTAACCCACGGCGTCAGGCGTGTATCAGAATTGGCCTATCAGAACTTCATTCATCAGGTTCTGCCACAGAATGAATACTTCGGTGAGCTAATCCGAGAGAAGCTGATTTATTACCCCACCGTGACACGTGAACCCTATAAAAACACCGGAAGGCTAACTGACTTAATCAGCGGCGGTAAATTATCTGCGGATATTGGTTTGCCGGCCATCAACCCAGAAGATGATCGTTTTATGATTTGTGGAAGCCCAAGCATGTTAAAAGATACTTGCGCCATTCTCGATGGCATGGGTCTTACCGAGTCTCGTCACGGAAAACAGGCCCACTATGTTGTGGAGCGAGCCTTTGTCGAACAGTAGATCGGCCGTTAGACATGGAGGTTTAATACCGAGATCTGTGATTACCCTGCGGGTTCTTCATCATTAGCCTGAAAAACCCGCACCCACTACGCAATAACACTCACTTTAAACCTTGAGGTTTAGCTATGGATGCCTTTCTCTTATCGCGGATTCAGTTCGCCAGCAATATGAGTTTTCATATACTCTTCCCAACGATAACCATCGCCCTGTGTTGGTTTCTGGTCTATTTTAAAGTTCGATTTGAACTCTCCGGCCACCCGGTGTGGATGCGCGCCTACCGTTTCTGGGTGAAGATTTTTGCTTTGTGTTTCGCCCTGGGGGTTGTCAGCGGCATCACCATGTCATTTCAATTTGGCACCAACTGGCCCGGATTTATGGCCACCGTAGGCAATATTGCCGGGCCCTTATTGGGTTATGAAGTGTTAACCGCATTTTTCCTCGAAGCCACCTTCCTAGGGATAATGTTGTTTGGCTCTGACCGGGTGTCCCCGCGTATGCATACCCTGGCAACCATAATGGTGGCTATAGGCACATCGTTATCGGCGTTCTGGATTCTGGCACTGAACTCGTGGATGCAGACACCGACAGGCTTTGAGATGCGTGACGGGGTTGCCCATGCCGTTGACTGGTGGGCCATCATATTCAACCCCTCATTCCCCTATAGATTAAGCCATAAGTTAATCGCCTCAGGGCTTACCGCCTCATTTTTTATCGCAGGCATATCAGCCTACCGGATACTGCGTGGTGATGATAAACAGGCCCCAAAACTCACGTTAAAAACAGCGCTGGCGGTGGCCGCGATACTGGCACCGCTGCAAGTTTTTGTCGGTGATTTACACGGCTTAAATACGCTGGAACATCAGCCACAAAAAATCGCAGCGATGGAAGGTGTATGGGAAACACAAAAAGGTGCACCGCTATTATTATTTGCCATTCCCGATGAAAAAGAGCGTACAAATCACCTCAGCATTGCCATCCCCAAGCTTGCCAGTTTGATACTCACCCATGATGCCGATGGCGAAATAAAGGGCCTTAATGATTATATCGGTGAACATCCACCGGTAGGCCCGGTGTTTTTCAGCTTCCGTATTATGGTGGGTTTAGGCATTTTGATGTTAGTGATCAGCTGGCTTGGTAGCTGGAAACTATGGCGCCATGGGGAGTTACCGCCATTATTATTAAAGATCTGCATTGCCATGACCTTCTCAGGCTGGGCGGCCACACTGGCCGGCTGGTATGTAACCGAAATTGGCCGCCAGCCCTGGCTGGTACAGGGTGTATTAAGAACCGCCGATGCGGTGACCGATGTAGCGCCTGAAAACATTGCCCTGTCTCTGGGCTTATATATGAGCCTGTATATTGTATTGATGGGGGCCTTCTTACATACGGTATTCCTGATGGCCAGACGCGCCGTAGACATAGAAGAAATCTCTGACCAGGATTTACCCCCTGCGAAACACAGTAAAACCATCAACCCAATCTAGGAGCAGATGATGACTGAAGCAGAAGTGTTACCCCTGATATTTGCCGCGGTGATGGCCCTGGCGATCTTTATCTATGCCATCCTCGATGGCTATGATCTGGGTGTCGGTATTTTGCTGCCGCTGCAAGCCCACAACAAACCTCGCCGCGATATTATGATTGGCTCTATAGGGCCTTTCTGGGATGCGAACGAGACCTGGCTGGTACTTGCAGTGGGTATATTACTGATCGCCTTTCCCGCCGCCCATGGCGCCATATTTCATGATTTATACCTGGCTACCGCCATGATGCTGGCAGGCTTGATTGTCCGTGGCGTCGCCTTCGATTTTCGCACAAAATCCGCCAATCAATATCATCATGGCTGGGACTACGTCTTCAAGGCCGGTTCTTTAACGGCGGCCCTGGCGCAGGGTTATATGCTGGGCATGTATGTCACCGGTTTTAATCATACGCTGCCAGGTTATTTATTTGGTGCACTATCTGCAGTGTGTGTGGCCGCAGCCTATAGCACTATCGGTGCGTGCTGGCTGGTGATGAAAACCGAAGGTGAGTTACAGGCCTATGCCGCGAAACAGGGCCGCAAGGCCGGCTGGCTTTTTGCATTCGGCGTTAGCGCCGTCTGTATCGTCAATCCGTTAGTTAACCCACATGTTGCAGACATCTGGTTTAGCCTGCCTACGGCGCTGGGTTTATTTATTATTCCGGTCATCTGTTTAGCCATGTTTGTATTGATAGACCGTTTGTTAAAATATATACCCGACAGTAACGACCAACTTTGCTGGTTACCCTTTGCCGCCTGTGTATTGATTTTTTTCTGTTGTTTTCAGGGCCTGCTTATCAGTTTTTACCCTTATCTTGTACCGGGTAAAATAGAACTATGGCAGGCAGCCTCTGCTACCGCATCTTTGCGGTTTATGTTAGTCGGTGTGGTTATTGTGGTTCCCGTCATCCTGTTATACACCGCTTTTTTGTATCGGGTATTCTGGGGCAAGGCAACACAGTTAAAATATTATTAAGTGTTGATTCCAGCATGGTAATAGTTGAAAACATAGCTTTTCGAAAAGATATAAATCTAGTGAAAAGGCCTGAATTATTCAGGTCTTTTTAATTTTCGAATAAAAAACTATTGATGGAATAACAGTTTCACGTTTGCGCCACACCTCAAAGTTGCGGGCAGGCTAGAGCCGAGGTAGTGCCCCGCATAAATAGAACAATATAAATACACAAGGATGTAACTCAAGTTGAGTTGATATTATCTTTTCTGGAGAGCAGAGAGTTTAAATATATTCAGTAAATCTTTCGACGCACATAATTCTAATGAAGTTTATTAATGGTTGATAAGACAGAGCTTCCGTATGGTAAAAATAGTGTTACTCCCAAAAAAAATCTAGGGTTTATAGGCGGGATTACAACATACGATTTGAGCCAAATGGATTAGCTGTATCTGCAACATGGAACCAGATCATCAATTATCTTATGAAGTTGTTAAACTGTCTCCGTAGAGACAGTTGTTCACTTTATGCAGGCCTTATTTATTTCCAAATCATTTCATCCCAGCTGGCCTTATTCCAGGTTTGCTGATCAGTATCATGGAGTTCTATTTTTTTTGAGCTTGGCACATCCTGTTCAATACATGCAGATATTACTGCAGCCGTGATAACAACCATTAATAATCTCATGGTAATAACTCGATTTTTATATGGTCGATAAAGTCATCCAAACCCGTTTGAACCTGATTATTGGCAAGCGCTTTCAAAGCCTGTATATCACTGCTGAAATCTTCGCTCTCATCGGAATCTACGATGATCATTCTTTTTTCGCTGCCATGGATGCTGGTTAAAAACGTGAGGGACAACGTGGTTTGATTGATTTTTATGTTCAGATCTATGCTTTCTGTAAACAGGCTTTGATTTTCAATAATCTCTGTTGACCAAAGTTTAATGGCTCGTTGCCGGGTTAAATGTCCATAGTTTCCTGCATGACCACTGATCATTATATTGCTACATAGCTGCGTATCATCTGTATGTGAGATGTTTACAAAAGTCTGTGCAGAATCAAATCCATTTCTATAAGCATTGCCGTCTGCAGAAAAGCTCCTAAAGATAAAATCGCCTCCATATTGGGTTGTGCTTGAATAATCTAACGTAAACGTTAGATCGGCTGCCCCGCCACCCACCGCTATGGTGGTATATTCAATCTGCCCAGTAGTGAGCGGGGCTGCAGCGACGGGTGCGATAAGGTGACCGGTGTTATTAAACTGGATTATTGTTGGATTACCTGCACCTGCTGCCGAATCCCCAGAGATATCAACACCATCCAAAAAGGTCCATTGATCCCATTGATTATCAACGGGATAACCGTTGTACGGGTCGTGTTTCTGTACAAAATAATTCGTAAGCGTATGTGTCGTTCCAAATGAATCAAAAACCGTATAAGAAGCCGATTGGTTATACATCACCGAGGTAACGTTTGAGGGGTCAAAAGCCAATACAGGCACTTGGGCATCCGACGGCAGGTTAATATTCACCTTGGCATGAGTTGTCGCAGCAGGAAGGATTTCCGTAGCCAGGCCTTTTACTGGAAATTGAATGGCATAGGCGTCGCCGGTGGCGTGTTCCAGGAATGCCATTTTAATAATGCGGTAACTTTCGCCAGCAATAACGACATAATCACCGGGTTTGCTGTTTGTTGCTTGATAATTTATGGCGTCGATTTGGCCGGGTTTTTTAAATCCAGCGCCGTCACAATGCAGTACCGAATCTTGTATTTCTTCAGATAGATCGCCGATGGCCTTATTAAGACTCATAAAGTTAGCATTTACTTCGCTGGCTTTAGCTGGTGTGCCAGCACTAAATGTATGAGGTATCTCGGCTAAGAGTTGAGCGCTAAAAAGGGTACAGCAACTATAAAACATCCATTTTTTCATGACTATCATCCGTAATAGTTTGAGTAGATGGAAAGTATAGAAGAAGTTTAGCCTTTGAAAAGGCTCATATGTTTTTTTCATTAAGCTGGTGTGCATAGTGTTTGAAAAACAATTCTTCCTCGATCAACGTATGGTCTAAAGATATAAAAGCGGAATGGATTCAATTTTTATATACCGTCTCCCGTCTTCGTATATATAAATTACTTGGGGAAAGAGAAAGTTTTCCGAATAAAACCAAGAACATTGCCCTGATAAATTTTAAGCTTTAACAGGGTAGCTCTGGGCGTAGAATAACCTGCAGGCTATTCCTGCATGGTTAAGGCGCAACATTAACTAGAAAAGGCGCCTGATCCTCAGGCTGTTAAACGCAGGTTGGATAACGTCATCGATTAAATCCAAATAATTTCATAGCTATTTTATTCAGGTCTTTCAACGTTAACCCATGGCTTAGCATGATAAAAAGGCAAGCCACTGAAGCAGAGGCTGAATATAACATTTTCTGATTAGACAGAGCCTCAATAAAACAAAATATGATAATAGCAAAGCTCTATGCTTGTCTTTTAACAACTAAGATTAAGAAGCTAAGGAGGAAAAATGGCTTTAAGAAGTGATGTGAAAGAACGGTGTTTGATGTTTATATTGATGGCATTTTTTTGTATTGCTGTGCAGGCGGATGCAACAAGAATATTGGTGGGCACATCCGAAGGTCCACCCTATATGATTAAAGAGGGCAGTCGCGGTATCGATCTGGATATTACCAGAGCGGCATTAAAACAAGCTGGCTATAGTATGGATGTGCAGTTTATGACGCTGGAAAAAGCCTTTGTCGCCTTACATAAAGGCCAACTGGATGCCACTGTGCCTATTTTTTCAGGCACGCAGGAAAAGGTCTTTTTTTCCGCCCCCCATGTATTTTATACACCGGGTGTTTATAGTCTTTCTAAAAATAATCTATCCATACAATCCCTGGCCGATCTAAAACATTATCGTATAGCCACTTTTCAGGGAGCCAAGGGCTATTTTGGTCAAGAGTTTGCCTATATAGCCAGTGCCGCAGTACGTTATTTTGAACATTCTGATATGGGTAAATTAGTTGAGCTATTAAATAAGGGCGCGGTGGATGTTGTGGTGCTGGATTATAATATTTTTTATTATTATTGGTCCCAAAAGTATGGCATCCATACCCAGCCAGAGGTGATTTATCATCCGGTGATGAAACCGGTCACTGCAAGTGTAGGTTTTTATAATCGCAAGGTCAGAGATGATTTTGATCAAGGTTTAAAAGCCATTAAAAAAGACGGCAGTTATAGAAAAATTCTCAATCAATATCAACAATATGGCATGCCTGCAGATTACCCTATTCCTTAATGCCATTATTGTTTTGTGAGAAAAAATAATCTAAAGCCTCATATAAAGTTTCTGAGCGTATGGGCTTAGTAATAAAACCATCCATGCCCGCATCCAGGCAGGTTTGTTTTTCCCCCGCCAGGGCATTGGCGGTCAGCGCAACAATCGGGATATGGCTGTGACTATCTTCCAAACGACGTATTTCTCGGCTTGCTTCATAACCATCCATTTCCGGCATCATGCAATCCATGATGATGAGGTCGTAGGGAAAGTCCGTCCACATGCGCACAGCCTCCAGGCCATTGTTGGCAATATCTACCGTGGCCCCCATCGCGGATAACATTTTTTCGCTGACGATTTGATTCACCTGATTATCCTCGGCCAATAAAACGCGCTTATTAGCCAATAGATTATTGTTTTGATGATGGTCCTGATCCAGGCTGAAAGCACGTAAAAAATGCCTTTCGGTTTCTTGATGCCGTTGCCAATAGACATTTTGCAGCAATAATAAAAACTGGGGTTTAAAGATCGGTCTATAGAGAAAACCATCAAAGCCTTTATCAACCAGCTCATGGCCATTTTCTTTTAATAAGTGGCTGAGCAATAAAATACAGTGGGGTTTTTCCCGTTGTTCAGACACCATATCTTCTATCAGCGACTCACAGTTTGACAGGCCTATAACGTCATCCAATAAAATAAGATCAAAGCTGTGTTCTTTAAGGTATTGTTTAAAACCCTGTTCATCATGGGCATAACAATAATCTATCTGAAAATCGCTTAACCATTGTTGATTTAAGGCAAATTTTTCTATTCTTTCACCCAGCAATAAAACCTTTAACTGCTGAATTTCATCCCGGTTTATGCTGTTATCTTTTTCGCTTTGATCGCTGACGTATTGGCAGGGCAAGCTTAATTTAAACGTTGATCCCCGGCCTTGTTCACTGATGGCTGAGATGTTGCCTTGCATTAAAAGGGCAAGCTTTTTAGAAATCGCCAAACCTAATCCTGTGCCGCCATAGTTTCTGGTTGTTGAGCTATCCTCCTGCAAAAATTCCAGAAAAACTTTATCCAGTTTTTGCGTCGATATGCCAAGGCCTGTATCAATAACTTCAAGGTTTAAAAAACAGCGATTTTTACTGAGTATGTCAGCCTTTATATGAAGAAAAACACCACCCTCGCGGGTGAATTTTATCGCATTGGAAATAAGATTCATAATAATCTGACACAGTCTGGCCGAATCACCGATGATGACCTCGGGCACCTGTGCCTCAAAATCACATTGTAGATAAATGCCCTTTTCCAGGGCTGCCAAACGCTGAATGTTAAGCAGATCGTACAGAGCCTGACGTAAATTAAAATCACTGGATTCCAACGTCATACGCCCGGCTTCAATTTTTGAGAAATCTAAAACATCGTTGATAATCGTTAATAAGATATCTGAGCTGCTGCTAATCGTTTTCGCGTATTCCTGCTGCTCATGGTTTAACGGCGTATTTAATAAAAGTGAAGCCATGCCTACCACACCGTTAAGCGGTGTGCGGATTTCATGACTCATGGTGGCAAGAAATTGAGACTTGGCTTTGGTGGCTTTTTCTGCGGAAAGTTTGGCACTTTCTAATTGTAATGTTCTTTCCTGTACCCGTTTATCCAGGTTTTTAGCCGTATCGGCGAGTTGTCTGTCCCGGGTTTGCACCTGCTCTAACATTTGATTAAAAATATTGGCAAGATCCCCCAATTCATCATCAGACGTTTTTGTGACTCTAACGCTATAATCCCCCGCCGATGCATATTGGGCGGCTTGATGTAATTGTTGAATGGGGCGGCTAAACGTTTTTTCAAAACGCTGCAGACTGAAAAATAAAATCAGTAACAAGATGGCCGTTATCAGCAGGTTGATATAGATATGCTCATATAGCCTCTGATAAGCCTGTCGCATATCAAATTTTAATAAAACAAATGCAATGCTTTCTCCACCCAGGAAAATTTCTTGTTTGAGTAATAAATAATGTTCAATAAAACGATGTTCACCAAGTCCGGAGACTCGCGGCAGCGGAAATGTCACATCTTGGGGATATTGCGCAAACAGGCGTAAATCGGTTTTATAAATGGCGGCGAATGTTAGCCCATCAATATTTGAAGTGGTTTGTAAATTATCCCTGGCGGCTTGCACATCATCGAAGGTAATGGCTGCCGTATTATTTAAGGCGATGGATTGCGCGTGGGAGCGTAATAGCAATACCGTGTCCTGGCGTATATCCAAGTATTGATAATAGCCGTTGATTAACATGGCTAATATTAACAAGCTACCACAGAGACCCAGCACAAAACGTTTAAGCTTTTTACCCACCCTATTCTGCTTGGGGGCAATTAAAACCTTGGCTTTATTAAAAAGGCGCATGGCACTATAAGCAGTTTCTATAGAACAGAGACGTAGAATCGCTTAATGGCAGGCGCTTTTTCATCGCATCAAGGCATGTTGGCAGCAGTTATCCATTAGCATAGCTGTTAATGGCAGGTTTTCGATAAAAAGAGCAGTATTATTGGCAGATCAAATGGCTTAGGTGACCTTATGTTGCTGTTAACCGTCTTTGCTATATCGGGCTCCTTTAGAGGTATAAGAGATATAAACTGAAAAAATGCACGGCCATAAATAGATAAACTACTGATTAACCAGGAAAGTCATTCGGGAACCAGAAAAAACCGATTTCATGGATTAGGTTAATTTTTAGATTTAGCGTAAATACTTCAATATCGATGTACAGAGAATCAAACCTTTCCCCATGCTGACGGATAAGATGCTGCAGAGAGTGAAGCAGATCCCTATCATCTACGTATGCCTATTCAGTGGCTTCGCTGTTGCAGTCTGGCATTCAACTTCTGACGCAGATCATGCACTTTATTCTGCAGAAAGAGCTTATTTTTTCCAGGACCACTGATGGCAATTGCCATCTCCGTTACTTCAATAGCCTGCATGATTTGCACGTCTTCCGCCTGAATAGGCATAACCAAGGGCACTTGGCAGCTGATAAACTTTGAATGTACGGCCACCCTGGATTCAAAGGCTAAACGCTGTCTATAGAATTGGGCACCTTTCCTGATCGCTGTATATTTATTGCGAGTTATATGCGGTAACTTATTGAGGTTCATTCAGGCGCTCCCATCCCTTGATACTATTTTGAGTCTTTACGAGCATTAAAGTTCAAAATGCCATCCATTAAGGCGGGTAATGCTTTACAAGAGTTGAGATCTTGGCCTGCATTAAAAATTGAAGTTATCCAGGGGGTAATCAGAGCAATGACCATCGCAGAAATATTAACATTCAGCAAAAAAAAGACCGGTATAAGCCGGCCTTCTCACTCACTACAAAAACAGTTTAACGATTATGGGCAACCGTTAGCTACGCTCATGCCCGTGTTAATCCAGGCTGTAATCAGTGCAACACCTTCTTGATGAACCACACTGCGGCCCAACTCAGGCATTTTCACCGCCGGATCATTGGAGTGCATGCGGTAAGCCATGATCGACTTGGCAGCATCACCCGGAACGATGTCATAGTTCAGGTTGCCTGAAGAATTACCGCCAGCCACTGGCGTTTTACAAACGCCTGCAGGTACAAAGACAACACGGTGCTTCTTCGAATAATCACTGAATAACGGTGTGCTTAAGTCATAAACAACACCGTTGCTGTTACCAGCACTCAGAGGGTTATTGCTTGCATTTGGCTCTAACCGAGCTCGATATGAAACCGCAGCAGATATTCAAAAATACGCTGGCGTAGCACCTGTTATTGAGCGAAGTGGTAAAAAGTCATGGACGCATTGGCGATACAGTTGCCCTAAATTTATAAGGCAAACGTTTATTAAATGGGCAGGACAATCAGTGCGTTTTTCATTCTGGGCTAAGGCCTATTATCAGCAGCAGATAGAGAAAGGAAAACCACATAATACAGTGATTAGAGCATTGGCTTTTAAGTGGATTAGAATCGCATTCAGTTGCTGGAAAACACGGACTGCATATGATGAATCTAAGTATTTAGAGGCCCTAAAACAGAGGTATTCACCACTGTTTCAGTATGCTGTGAATAGCTAATAAAAGAAATTGTGGTCCACCTCTGGGTGTGTGGTTATGCATAGCTTTCAATTATTCGCCGAATTTCGTTTTTAGGAATATGAACATTGCAGGTATCACATTGTATATACACGGCATCAATACTTGGAATATCAAGGAACATTTCAAGAGCTTTAATTCCCCTCATTCTTCCTACCTTACATTTAAATTCAGCTGATCTCTCTGCTAAATCACTATTGGTGTAAATTACACCATTGTTACCTGACTCATCACTTATGGTAGGGATATTTATAGGATTATCTTTGCCTGTAAAAATGATTTGTTCGACGTTTTCTGAACTAATTGGAGTATCCTGACCTTCCTTTTCTAGTAAAAAGAAAAACACCCAACAATCCATAAGGAGCTCTAGAAACTTTTCAAGTTTCTCTGAATCATCTTCATCGACTGCGTCTTCAAATAATTTCTCTAAATCCAAGAGCTACTCTCTCTATTTTTCACTGCATAACGTCTCAAACACCAGATTGGTGACGTTGGCGACTTTTTTGGAACAAAAAAGGTGACAGCTTTGCCAAGTCCGCGTGCTTTGACTTATTAGCAATTTTCTCGTTTAAGCATATTTTTATTGTAGTAATTTGCATTTTCAAATTCTATAACATTAGCACCAATATTTGGAACATTAATGAACATTGAAGTTAATGTTTGAACGATACTTTTGGATAAATCCAACTTCTGTTCATTGGTTCTACCTTCCATTATATGAGCGAATACATGGATAAAATCCTCAACTTTATTTCCCGTTGAATATTTCTTAAAGGAATTAACTCTTACTTTTATATCATTTTCATTAAACAGTTCAGTTGATTTTGCAGCCAAGTGAACTTTCTCAATAATTTCTGCTTCTGTATGAAATTTAAAAATGCTTTCAGAACAATCTATTAAAAAATGAGGCATTATTTATCCTATCAATTTATCTGGTACTGCTAACGCCAAGCTCAACTGCATAGCGAACTGGCGATTTTTGTGCGGCCTTTTGCACAAAAAGCGACTGTTTTCGAAGTCAGATTGCAGTTTCTTATAGTTGGACTGTGCTTGTTAGATTCCTAATAAAGTATTGATAAAGCTCAGCCACTTGAATTAAAACACCTGCAAATAAAATGACGAATACTCCTATATGCCCTTTTACCATTTGTGCAGGGTATGTACCCTTCATGGGACCTTTATCGAACTTTGAAGCAAGAATGCAGCTCATTAAACCTATCGTAAAGACTTTAATTCCTGCAAAGATAAAAAAACTGATCAATTTAAACCTCTATTTATGGCACATAACGCCGCGCACACAGTGGAGTAACTTTGGCGCCTTTTTTGCGGATTTTTGCAAAAAAGTGACAGAGTTACGGAGTCGGTGCTGCGCCTTGTATGATCTTAGTTTCAATGTTAGAAATAACCTCATTGCCAACACCAACAATACTATTATGGTGTGTTTCACATACAAGCCATCTCTTATCCTTAGGGATTAGATAGTACTCATAGGCAAAGCATTCACCAATAATTTTAACAATATCTGTTGTAGAAGCCTCGTATATTGGATAGTACGGAGATTGATCATCTTCTACCACAAACCAAATAATTTCCTCTGCATTCGGAACAATACTAACAAGCTCTTTAAATCCTAGGCCATTCTGGAAATTTATTGATTTAGATGGTTTCTTAAATGATTCCCACCACCACCTGCGATCTCCACCCTCCACAAAGTTATCAAGCAACTCATTAAAGAGAGCTTATTCAAGTGCAGCCGTAACTCTTTTAACTGATGATTCGAGTTTTAGCAGAGTTATGGCATTTTCAATTTCTTCGATTACTTGGGACATACTCTC
>JABSRQ010000089.1 GCA_013215055.1 Pseudomonadales bacterium
ATAAAAATCCAGCCCATCAACGTAAACTTCTTGATGATCCTAATAACCTGCCTTATAAAACCGAGATTGCGGTAGGGGAATTAACATTTGCGTTAAATGTCTCGGCAATGAAAGATACCGCCGGTAATTATATCGGTAATACGCTGGAGTGGTCGAATGCAACCGAAGTTAAGGCTCTGGCCAATGAGTCAGCGCGTATTAGCTCGGCGGTAGATGGTTCGGCCACGGCGATGATGATGGTCGACAGAGACTTTATCATCACCTATGCGAATCAATCCACTGTAGATATGGTTAAGGAGAATCTGGAGCACTTTGAGAAACAGTTTAAGGGTTTTGATCTGGAAGGCCTGCTGGGCACCTGTATCGATATTTTCCATAAAAATCCAGCCCATCAACGTAAACTTCTTGATGATCCTAATAACCTGCCTTATAAAACCGAGATTGCGGTAGGGCCTCTAACATTTGCGTTAAATGTTTCGGCAATGAAAGATACCGCCGGTGAATATATCGGTAATACGCTGGAGTGGTCTAACGTCAGCGAAGCCAAAGCCTTGGCCGATGAAGCCGCACGTATTAACTCGGCGGTAGATGGCTCATCCACGGCGATGATGATGGTGGATAGAGACTTTATCATCACCTATGCCAATCCGGCCACGGTAGATATGGTGTCAGAGAATCTTGATCACTTTAAGGGCGCGTTTAAAGGCTTCGATCTTGAAGGTCTGCTGGGCACCTGTATCGATACCTTCCATAAAAATCCGGCCCATCAACGTAAGTTATTGGCCGACCCTACTAACCTGCCTTATAAAACGGAGATCGCGGTAGGAGAATTATCATTTTCGTTAAATGTGTCGGCGATGACCAATACCGCCGGTGATTATATCGGTAATACCTTGGAGTGGTCTAACATCACCGCCGATAAAAAAGCAGCCGCAGATCTGCAAAGCACGATTGATAGAGTTGAACAAGGTACCGGCGAACTTAATGCCGCCTCTGTATCCCTCAGTGAGTTAGCCTCCGGTATGGTGAGCAAGGTGGAGCAGGTGACCGAAGAAACCGCTGTGGTAACCTCCGGTGCCGAGCAGATGAGCACCACGATGATCAATGTATCATCGGCTTCCGAAGAAGCCTCTGGCAATATTGATTCGGTGGCGGTCGCGACCGAAGAGATGACCAATACGGTGAATGATATCGCCAACAATGCCGAAAAAGCCCGTGATGTGACCCAGAACGCGGTCAGAAATGTTGAGCAAGCGTCTGCCAGAGTGGGTGAGTTGGGCCAGGCCGCTAAAGAGATCAGCATGGTGATTGAGGCGATTGTTGAAATTGCCGAACAAACCAAATTGCTGGCCTTGAATGCCACCATCGAAGCTGCACGTGCAGGGGAAGCCGGCAAAGGGTTTGCCGTGGTGGCCAACGAGGTTAAAGAGCTGGCTAAACAAACCCGGGATGCCACTGCCGATATTCGTACCAAGATCGAAAATATCCAGGCCTCTACCGATGCGACGGTAACGGAAATAGGCAATATCAATTCCGTTATCGGTGATGTTAACGAGATTGTTACGATTATCGCCACGGCGGTTGAAGAGCAGAACGTGACCACCAAGGATATTGCCAATAATATCGGTCAGGCCTCACAAGGTGTGAAAGCGGTGACGTCCGATATCACCCAGACCACGACGGTCAGTAAGGAGATGGCATCCAATCTGGGTAATATCAATCAAGGTATAGGGGAGATCAAGTCCGCTACCGATGAGGTCGATACGCAGGTGCAAGATGTCAGCAGAACCGCCGGCATGTTACAAGCCCTGGTTGATGAGTTGAAGAGCAAACAGCAGGCTTCATAAGGCGGTAAGGCCGCAGTCTTGACGAGTTTAAGGCTTGCGGCTTGATTGGCTACCATCATTCTATTTATAAGGTTCAGTTATGGATGCAGATAATATCGAAGAGTTCTCCCAACACTTTGACAAGGTGGAGCTGGAAAATGAATTTCTGGGTATGGAAGCGGCACTGAATCAGAATACCGCCGATAAAAAAGATATTGTGCAAAATATCTTTAGAACCATTCATTCGCTGAAAGGCACGGCGGCGATTTTGGAAATTCCAGCCTTGATTGAATTTCTTCATATGTATGAAGAGGTGCTGGGTATTATCTCTAAAAACGGCGAACAGATTCAAGGCATAAAAAGGCCTGAAGCGTTTGATTTTTTCCTCCAGGGGCTGGATTTATTGGAGCGTCTGGTGACGGCTTTACGTGATAATAATGACCTGATTTTAAAAGATCAAAAAGAGCTGTTTAATTTCTATATTCGTATGATGTTGGAAGCCAGAACCATTATGGAAAATCAGGAAGATTATTTCCATTTTGTTGCGCTGGATGAAGATCTTTTTTAACGATTAATAAAAAGAGGGTAAAACAATGCATATATTTTGTGTCGATGATGATGACTTTCATAGAGAAAAAATCATCAATGTAGTACGCAAGGCCTTGGTCTTAAAAGGGGTCAGTGATTGTGAGGTGGTAGGTTGTGTAGATGGCGACGATTTTTTAAATAAGGTCCAGGGTACTACGCCGGCCTTTGTGACCATGGATATTAATATGCCTAACAAGGATGGTTTGTCGGCACTGATCAGGTATAAACATTTGGCACCTTCTGTGCCGGTGATTATGGCCAGTTCAGAAAATGATAAAGTTGTAAAACGTCTATCGACCGACAGACATTTTTCGGCCGACCCTGAGAAAAAAGAACAGCTATTATCCAAGGTGATTGAACGGGTCAGAAATGATCAGATGGAGGAGGGTAAACTCAATTCGGTGTTAGAGGCGGTGGCCAACTTAGGCATGGATCCGATGACGGTGGCCAAAAATAATGGTGCCAAAGGCTTTTTGAAGAAGCCGTTTGAAGAAGATAAAACCGCAGAAATTTTAACTCGATTCCTATAGGTGATCTGTGAGTAACCCAATACTTAAAGTTTTGGTTGTTGATGACTCTGTCTTTTTCCGCAAGGTGCTATCCGATTTATTGGAGAGTTTCGATGAGGTTGAGGTGATAGGTTCAGCCCCCAATGGTGAGATTGCGGTGAAGAAGGCTAAGATGTTAAGCCCGGATATCATCACAATGGATGTGGAAATGCCTGGTATGGATGGCATAGAGACGCTGGAAAAAATAAATGTTGAAAGCCCCTGTTCACAGGTGGTGATGGTCAGCGCGATTACCAGTAAAGGTGCCAAGGCGACGATGCGTGCGCTGGAAGCCGGGGCTTTCGATTTTATCGAAAAACCCGATTTGGATTCGCCTGAAGAAAATGAAAAATATTTAAAAGGCCAGTTAAAACGCATTATCAATGTGATTTCGAATAAAAAGACTATGAACGGTGGCTCTTTTCCTAGCAAAAATGTAACCGTGTCTAATGACGCTGTGGCTATCGTTGCTGAATCTGCCGAAACGATTGCCAAACGCATTCTGAGTAATCATAAAAGTAAAATTGATTTAATTGTTATAGGCATTTCCACCGGCGGGCCTGCGGCTTTACCGGTGTTATTTAAGCAGCTTTCAACCAAAATCAATCTGCCGATTTTGATTGTTCAGCATATGCCACCGTTATTTGTTGATGAACTGGTGCACTCGTTAAATAGAAAAACCGACTTCACCGTGGTTGCCGGTGAGTCGTATAGAGTGCTTGAACCTAATCATGTGTATATCGCGCCGGGCGGCAAGCAAATGAAATTAACCAAGATGCCCAATAGTGATGATCCCTGTTTGTTGGTGACCGATGATGGTCCGGAAAATTATTGCAAACCGTCGGTGGATTATCTGTTTAGATCGGTGGCCCAGTATTATTCTGACAATGTACTGGCGTTGATCATGACGGGCATGGGGCGAGATGGAGTGGTAGGGTTAAAAGGCTTAAAAGCCAATGACGCTACCGTATTTGCTCAGGATGAACAATCTTCTGTGGTCTATGGAATGGCAATGGAGTCTGTTAAAGCCGGTGTGGTGGATGAGATTATCCCGCTGGAATGTATGGCTAATTCAATAGAGTCCAGAGTTAAGGTGGGTGCTTGAGAGCCATTTCGCTACAGCAGGATGAATTTGAACTGATTGCCGGTTATATCTATAACCACTGCGGCATCATGTTAGATGAGACAAAGGTGCCTCTGGTTGAAAGCCGCCTGGGTGATTTGGTGACTAGAAATAACTGTGACAGTTATCTTCAGCTATACCAAAAAGCCCAAATGAATACGCCTTTGGCGGAATCACTGGTGGATGCGATTACCACCAATGAAACCTCATTTTTTCGTGATAGCAAGGTGTTTGAATCGCTATTAATGCATTTGTTTGAAGGTTATTTAGATAAATCCAATCGTATCAATATGTGGAGTGCGGCCTGCTCTTTTGGCCAGGAACCTTATACGATAGCGATGGTTTTAAAAGAGTTAATTAATGATTTATTAAGAGTGCAAATTCAGATTACCTGCACCGATATTTCTACCGAAGCGTTGACCTATGCCAGTAAAGGTATTTATACCGATTTTGAAATGAATCGGGGACTGAGTATGTTACGCCAGAATCGCCATTTTCAAAAAAACGGCGATGGCCGCTATAAGATCAACGATGATGTGCGGTCTCTGGTGCATTTCAGACCGTTTAACTTATTAAAACCCAAACCTCTGCCACATCTCTACGATATTGTGTTGTGTCGTAATGTAGCGATTTATTTTGATACCGCAACCAAGCAGCAGATATTTGATCATATTGCTAATCAGATGGTTGATGGCGGGTGTTTGATTATCGGTTCCTCAGAAATGCTGATTGGTATTTCCACACGTTTTGAACGCCGCGACTGGAATGGCATTATTTATTATCAAAAAGTTGCCTGAATAGTATTCCGTTTTTCCTTTCCTGTGTTTGACTTCTTTTTTCACCTTCTTCTTTCTTAATATCAAACGATTTTCAAAGTTGGCAAAGCCTTTGCACTAACTCTATTAACGAGAATAAACGTCAAAAAAACCACGTTTATTGATTTTTTAGAGAGGACAATCGCTACTATGGCCACAACAACCCCAGCACCGGGCGCAGCAGGCAACCCCTTGGATAAACTTGTTTATCTAGCTAAGAGTGGTGTGGGTGTACCGTTAGTTTTATTGCTATTGTTGGCCATGATCATCGTGCCTCTTCCGCCTTTTTTACTGGATATCTTTTTTACCTTTAATATCACCTTATCTCTCGCCATTATTTTGGCTGCGGTGTATGTCATGCGGCCGCTGGAATTCAGTATTTTCCCGACCATTCTTTTATTGGCGACCTTATTACGCCTGGCGTTGAATGTGGCATCAACCAGAGTGGTGCTATTAGAAGGACACACAGGTACAGGCGCGGCAGGCAAGGTTATTGAAGCCTTTGGTGACTTTGTTATAGGGGGCAACTACGCGGTGGGTATGGTGGTTTTTGCGATCATCATCATCATTAACTTTGTCGTGGTGACCAAAGGTGCAGGGCGTATATCCGAAGTGACTGCAAGGTTCACGTTAGATGCGATGCCGGGTAAACAAATGGCCATCGATGCCGATTTAAATGCCGGTTTGATGACCCATGATCAGGCTAAAATTCGGCGTGAAGAAATTGCGATGGAGGCAGATTTTTACGGTTCCATGGACGGTGCCAGTAAATTTGTTAGAGGCGATGCCATCGCCGGTATTCTGATTTTGTTTATCAATATTATCGGCGGTTTGGTCATCGGCATGGTACAGCATGATTTGAGTCTGGATCAGGCGATGACGTTTTATGTGTCGTTAACCATCGGTGACGGTTTGGTGGCGCAGATTCCATCGCTGATTTTATCGACGGCGGTGGCGATTATCGTCACCCGTATGTCTAAATCTTCCGATATGAGTGAGCAGGTGGTGGCTCAGTTGTTTGAGTCGCCCAAAGTCATTGGTATGTCGGGTGTGATCATGGGCTTTATTGGCTTGATTCCGGGTATGCCTAATTTTGCCTTTCTTTTATTAGCCGCGGTTTGTATTTATGTTTCCTGGCGATTATCTAAAAAAGAAAAACCCGCGACAGATGAGGCTGCCGAGGCTGCCACACCCGCGGAGCAGGCTGCAGCAGAAGCGGCAGAAGCGGCTGCCGCACCCAAAGAGCTGGGCTGGAAGGATGTCACCCAGTTAGATCCGGTAGGGCTGGAAGTGGGTTATCGCTTGATATCTCTGGTGGATAAAAATCAAAAAGGGGAATTGATTGATCGCATCAAGGGGGTACGCAAAAAGCTTTCGCGTGAATTGGGTTTTCTGGTGCATTCGGTGCATATACGCGACAACCTGGAATTATCCCCGAATAACTATGTGATTCGTTTAATGGGTGATGTGGTCGGTGAAGGCGAGATTCACCCCGACAAAGAATTGGCGATTAACCCCGGTGAAGTCCACGGGGAGTTAAAAGGCCTGCACACCACCGACCCTGCTTTTGATATGCCAGCGGTATGGATAGAGGTCAGCCAACGTGAACAGGCACAAAGTTTGGGTTATACCGTAGTGGATGCCAGCACGGTGGTGGCCACCCATATCAGCCATGTGTTGAAGATGAATGCACATGAATTATTTGGCCATGAAGAAGCGCAGAAACTGTTGGATGTGCTGGCTGAATCCGATGCCAAGTTGGTTGAAAACCTGGTGCCGCAATTATTACCTTTGGGTGTGGTGGTGAAGGTCCTGCAGAATTTATTAAGAGAGCAGATCCCGATTCGTAATATTCGCACGATTGCCGAATGTTTGGCCGAACATGCCTTGCAGACCCGTGATATCGATGAGTTGGTAGGGTTTGTACGGGTCTCATTGGGGCGCATGATTGTGCAGGAAATCAATGGCATGAACCCCGAGGTGCCGGTGGTGACATTGGATCCAAACTTGGAGCAAATGTTGCAAGAAATTTTAAGAGCGGGGCCTGACAGCCCAGGAATCGAACCGGGATTAGCCCAGCGTTTGCAATCCAGTTTGGCGGAGTTTACCCAATCGCAGGATATGACCGGACAACCTGCGATTTTATTGGTCGCGGATATTGTTAGGCCCTGGTTGACCCGGTTTTTACGCCAGAGTTTACCGAATTTAAATGTACTTTCTTATAACGAAATTCCTGAGAGTAAAAGAATTCGTTTGATATCAACCATAAGCAGTGATTGATGTAATTGTAGTAAAAGTTTTGGGTAAGTAAAAAGTTGTTTTCACGGGTGAGTGTGAGGATGGAATGATGAAAATACAGCGTTATACAATGGCGGATATGCGTGCCGCCATGCAGGTGATTCAGCAAGATCACGGGGCCGATGCGGTCATTGTCTCGCGTGAAAAAGTCGAAAACGGGGTTGTTGTGATTGCCGCGGTGGATTACGACGATACGCTTTATCAACAACTTAAAGGCGATGGTAATAATCCGCTGTGGTTGGATGCCTATTGTCAAAAAAATGGCGTCGATGTCGATGCGGGTGTCGTGAATATCACCGGCGTGGTAGAACCCTCCGGTGCCAGCAATGATGAACTGGATTTAATGCGCCAGGAATTACATGCGATGCGTGATAGCCTGGAGCAGCATCTGGTTACCGCGGCGAATAATCAGATTGGCCTGCAATATCCCCATCTTTCAAAAGTGTTGTTACAGCTAAATAATATGGGTTTTAGTGATGCGCTGTGTCAGCGGCTGGCTCGAATGATCGCCGATAAACCCTTGGATAAAAACTTATTAGGCAGTGCGTTAAAACAATTAATGCCTTTAATTCCGGTGTTGTCGGTGGAGCAGGAGCCGTCGATGGCGTTTGCAGGTTTAAGCAAAATCTCCGGGCAATTAATCAATACACTAAATCAGCCCCCACGCATCATGGCTTTTGTCGGGCCCACCGGGGTGGGGAAAACCACCGGTCTGGCTAAAGTTGCGGCCCATTTATTATTGGGTCATGGCACGGCTACCGCTCAGAATATTGCGTTTATCTGCTGTGATACTAGCCGCATAGGGGCGTTTGAACAGCTCAATGTTTTTGGCAAGATTTTAGGGGTGCCGGTCTTCAGGGCGGCTAATAAGCAGGAACTGGAGCAGCAGCTGCTACGTTTACATAACAAAAAACATATTTTGATTGATACCGAAGGTTTCTGTAAACGCCAGGACTTATTACCCGATGCACTGGCCATGTTGCGTGATTTACATGAGGGGCAGCAGGATATTCATAATTATCTGGTGTTATCCGCCGATATGCAGCCACGTATGATGCATGAAGCCTATCGTTTATATGAACCGATTAATCCCCGAGCCGTGGTGATTACCAAGCTGGATGAGGCGGTAGAGCTAGGGTCGGTGATCTCTGTGGTGATAGAAAATCGTCTACCGCTGGCATATTTATCCAATGGGCAGGAAGTGCCGGATAGTTTATCTGCCGCATCGAGTGAGCAATTAATCAATAGTTGCCTAAACTTATTTAAGGCACAGATAAAAATGCAGCAGCGCCAAGCTGTAGATGCAACACAAAAGCCGTATACCAGCGAGGCCGAAACATCTGGCTTGGCCATGGTTGAGGCGGTTTAGTGACTATGGGTTGTAATATGAATATATGTGTATTGAGGAAATAGGCGATGGACAACGCTGAGAAAAGCCCGGTTAATGTGATTGTGGTTTGTAGTGGCAAGGGGGGAGTAGGGAAAACCAATTGCTCTATCAACCTGAGCATTGCATTGGCACAAATCGGTAAAAAAGTGCTGTTGATGGATGCCGACTTGGGCCTGGCTAATGTTGATGTGTTGCTGGGTTTAAAACCGGAAAAAACCTTACATCATGTGATGCAGGGGGAATGTAGCATTGATGACACGATTATCGATGGCCCGTTTGGTATAGGTGTCATCCCCGCCTCATCCGGGGTGCAGCAGATGGCCGATTTATCCGAACCTGAACACGCGGCGTTAATTCATGCTTTTAGTGAGATTAAGCGCCCGGTAGATACGCTGATTATCGATTCGGCTGCCGGTATTCATAAATCCATGATGGCGTTTGCCAAGGCCGCACAACAGGTGTTGGTGCTGTTATGTGATGAACCCAGTTCTTTGGCTGATGCCTATGCGTTGATCAAGGTGATGTATACCCAATATCAGATTGAGCGTTTTTCGGTGGTGGCGAATATGGTGCATAACCAGGCCCATGGCCAACAACTGTTTAATAAATTACAGCATGTCACAGAAAAATTCTTTCCGATTCAACTGCAGTATTTAGGCCCTATACCCGAGGACGAGATGCTTAAAAAAGCGGTTAGGCAGTCCCAGGCTGTCACGGTTTCTTTCCCTACTTCCAAGTCTTCCAAGGCCTATCATCAATTAGCTAAAGCGGTGGCTAAATTACCGATACACCCGGAAGACAGTGCCCATATTCAATTCTTCCTTGAGCGTTTATTGGCGATGAATACAGGGCAAGAGAGTCTTGCATGATGAGGGGGCATAACGATTATTTAAATGTTCAAAAAGGTTCTGCCGAATCTTTGGTGTTGGGTAATGCGGTGCTGGTGAAACGCCTGGCCTATCATTTAAAGAATCGCCTGCCACCCAATGTTGAGCTGGATGATTTGATTCAGGCGGGCATGTTGGGTTTGATCGAGGCCGCGGGTTCTTTTTGTGTGACCAAGGGAGCCAGTTTTGAAACCTATGCCGGCATTCGTATACGCGGTGCCATGTTAGATCATGCCAGAAAAAATGATTGGGTGCCCAGATCGGTGCCTAAAAAAATGCGTGATGTCAGTGATGGCGTTAAACGTTTGGAGCAACAGCTGGGGCGTAATGCGACACACCAGGAAATTAGCACGTTTTTGGGTATGAGCAGTGATGAGTATCATCAGGTGTTACAGGATACCGTATGCAGCCGTATCTTTAGTCTGGATCAGGCCAGTACCGGTGATGAACCTGGCGAAATCGATGTGGATGATGCAGGCAATCCACTGGATCAAATCACGTCGGTGGATTTTCAGCGAAAATTAGCTATACAGATTGACGGGTTACCAGAAAAAGAAAAATTGGTGATGGCACTTTATTATGATGAAGAGCTTAACTTCAAGGAAATAGCTGCCGTTATGGATGTCAGTGAATCACGTATTTGTCAGATTCATGGTCAGGCATTAATCCATATCAAAAGCCGCATGAGTACACACTTAAACTGACGCCGCGGCAGGCCTCGCAGGGAAGATTAAATGGATATTGTCACCATCATCGGTATTATCTTGGCTCTTATTGCCGTCTTGGGCGGTAGCATCCTCAAGGGAGCCGGTATAGCAGCCTTGTTGTCCACGGCCGCCTTTCTGATCGTGGTCATAGGTACCATTGCCTCCCTTATGATTCATACCCCCGGCGATGTACTTAAACATTCGCTGAAAATAATCAAATGGATGATCAGGCCCCCTCTTATAGAACCGGATAAATACATAGAACAATTTGTAGACTGGGCCAAGACGGCACGCAAGGAAGGCCTGTTAGGACTGGAATCGGTGGTTGAGGAAGAAGAAAATGAATTTCTGCGTAAGGGATTGCAATTATTGGTCGATGGTGGAGAACCTGAGAATATTCGTTTTTTACTGGAGATGGATCTGGATACCAGCGAAGCCTTCGACACCGCCGCCGCCAAAGTCTGGGAAGCCGCGGGGGTTTATGCCCCTACACTAGGTATCATCGGTGCAGTGCTGGGCTTGATGGCGGTCATGCAGAACCTGGCTGACCCCAGCAAGCTGGGTAAAGGTATCGCCGCGGCGTTTACCGCGACCGTGTATGGTATCGGTTTTGCGAATCTGGCCTTCCTGCCTATCGCTAACAAATTAAAAGCCAGTATTGCCAAGCAGAGCAAACTCAAAGAAATGATGATTGAAGGTTTAATCTTTATTGCCGAGGGGGAAAATCCTAGGAATATTTCCGCCAAGCTGGAAGGTTATTTTGTCAAAGTGGAAGGTGGAAAAGACAAAGACAAAGAAAAAGAAAAATAGAATAGAAAGGGAGGAGTAATAACATATTATGGCTAGGAAGAAAAAACATGAAGAGCATGTGAATTCCGAGGCATGGGCCATTCCCTTTGGGGATTTGATGATCCTGTTATTGGCATTTTTTGTGGTGATGTATGCGATATCATCGGTTAACGAAGGCAAATATCGCGCTGCATCCAATTCTTTAAAGGCTGCATTTAGAGGCACACCGAGAACCATTCAACCGATTCAGTTTGGCGAAGTGCCGGCGATGTCAACAGGTACAAGAATGCCTATGGATAGCTTAAGCCAGCAAAACTCTCAGGTGGATGTGCCAGAGGTAGGCATGGCTAGAGACTGTATAGAACCGACAAAATCGGTCTTGGAGAAAGAAAAAGAAGAAGAGCAGGAACGGGTTCTGGATGAGATTTCTGCCGATATTCGGGCGGTATTATCCGCGTTGGTGCAGGCTAATGCGGTGACGGTGACAAAAAGCAAATATGGCCTGGAGGTAGAAATAAAATCCGCCATTTTATTTTCCAGTGGTGAAGCGGTTTTATCGAAGGCCGCCGATAAAATCATTCGGGATTTATCCGCCATTTTAATGCCTTATAACAACCGTATTCATGTTGAAGGCCATACCGATAATATTCCCATGCGCTCAAGAAAATTTACATCCAACTGGGAGTTATCCACGGCCAGAGCCAGTTCGGTGATGCACCTGTTGATGGACGATGGCATACAGCCTCATCGCCTGGCGATTGTTGGCAGGGGGGCTTTTAAACCCAAAGACAGCAATAAAACCGCCCAGGGGCGTAGCAATAATCGGCGTGTGACGTTGATGATATTAAGTGGCGAAGAAGATGAGGATGTGATGCGCCATGAACGCTCCACGATTGAAGATAGTTCCGATAACCTGGATGATTCGGTGGATGATTTCTTTGCGCCAGACGATGAAGAGTTTTAACCCCGTGCGGCTTCTATCATCGGGCATCATTCTTTGACGTATTTCAAAAAGTTCTATAAAACCTATCGTTTAATGCAAAAATAATTTGCGGCATGCTATTTGCTGGTCTATCTATAGTAATCATACTATTAAAAACGCCATTTTTTTGACGCTGATAATGTGTTTAATCAGCATCGCTAATCGCGGTAGGAGCAATGATGGACTTATCAACAGTAGGCAGTCAGCAATGGGTCATGGTCATTATGATCAATGTTAATTTTTGTTTTATTTTATTTATCAGTCATTGGCTTTATAAATTGAATCAGCGTGTGGTTAAGGTCAACCCTTTCCTGGAGGTGTTGAATGAAGAGGAGCGTAAAGCCGGCGAGTTGGATATCGATGCGATGATGATGCATGAACGTTTGGCCATGGTAGAGAAGGCGATTCGCCAGCTACAGAAAACCCCCGCAGCTGGCACAGAAACCGTCACCCATAGTAATAATGTGGCTTATGCCGATGCCATGGGACTGGCTAGACAAGGTGCCAATATCAGTGATATCAGCAAACAATGTTATTTATCCTCATCCGAAGCCCAGCTGATTAAACGTATGCAAGCCCATGAGGCGGTATCCGCGTAAAACATCCATATCACCGACGGCATCTTTATTCTTCCATCTGACTTTTCTGGTTAGATTTAAGCGCTGCAAAATAGTTGGCCATGCATAGTTGATAACAAGACATCGCATTGAGCTTTAAAAGATTGTGCCAACTTAAAAATCCTGTCCTGAAAAATAGATCTGTTTCTTGGTTTTTAATGATTTTCAACTAATCTTGTAATTAGTTAAAAACGAAAAAGGCTTATTCCGACTCTTTTGGTTTAAGTCCACTGATTGTGATGATGTATTGATGGTTGTTTAAAATAAGCGACAAAGACTGTCGGTTTTTATTTAAGTCAATAGAGATAGATTATGCACAAAATTAAATCGCTTTGGTCGCCAGCCTTCTTTGTGGCAGTGTTTTTGCAAAGCGTTTTCATTCAGGTATTTTTTGGATTTTCATTTTACATAAGGAGGATGTAGTGAACCTCAATCAGAAATTCCTACGGGTTAATGTCTTGGTGGTTTTGGGCATTCTTGTTCTGTCACTGCTTTCGGTGTATCAGTTTAACAAGGTGTTAACCTATTACGATATTCGTAAAGATCTGGAAACCGTCACTGTAGATGTATTAAGCCTACGTCGATTCGAAAAAAACTTCCTTGCCCGTAAAGACAATATCTATCTGGATAAATTTAATACCACCTTCGACAGTTTAATTGTTGATTATAAAATCTTACTGGCAGACTCCGATAAAGTGGGATTGCTGAGTGAAAATTTACAATCATTACACAGTATGTTTAATGATTATCAACAAGCTTTTCAATCGGTGGTGAAATTACAAAATGAAATTGGTTTAACACCGGAGTTGGGGCTTTATGGTGGTCTAAGAGAGGCGGTACACAAGGCCGAGGTGATGGTGGATACCAGCGGAGACTTAACCCTGTATAAACATATGTTGAACTTAAGGCGTTATGAAAAAGATTTTATGTTACGCCGAGACCAAAAATACATCGATAAATTTAATAAGCAAATGCGCCAATTTAAAAAAGATTTAAAACTTTTTGACGATGCCGATTTACAGAAAAAAATTAAACGTGCCATGTCACATTATGATTTAAATTTCACCAGTCTGAGCGAGTCTGAAGTCTCTAAAGGCCTGAATGAAGGTGACGGTTTGATGGCTACTATGACCGAAACCGTGAATAAAACCGAGACCGGATTACTGGAGACACGGGCGGTTTTATCCAAGGAGGTGAATGCGGCCATCACCTCGGCGATTATCTTTTCGGTGATCACCACCTTATTGCTTATTATCTGTATTGTGGCGGTGATGATTGTGATGGGCAGGAGTATATCCTCCAGTATTCGCCTGTTTCAGACAGAGGTTCAGGATTTTGTCTCTGATTTAGAGAAAGGCCAGGCCGATTTAAGCAAGGAAGTTAAGGTCACAGGCTTTACCGAAATAGAAAACTTGTCTAGCAGCTTTAATCAATTTACCTCTGTGCTGGCGGCAGAAACCGAGAAGGTACAAATCATCGCCAAAGCCAGCGAGGTGGTTAAACAAGCGCTGGATAATGCCAGTACCCCGGCGATGATTGTTGAACCCTCGGGTATGGTCACGTATATGAACTTTGCGATGACGTCATTCCTCCAGCGTTATAATCAACATTTTTCGATTACGGATGCAGAAACGGCAGCAGAGTTTTCGGTGAATAAAATCGCCGGTGATAAACACGATTTTGTGGCAAGCATTCATACCCTGCAAAGTTCCCATAAAGAAAGGGTGGTACACAGTGATTTAACCATCGATTGGCAGGTGACGCCGATTTTTGATGAGCGCAAATCGATTACCGGCCATATTGTTGAATGGAGTGATCAAACCGAACAGCTGAAAACCGAGACGGAGGTATCGTCATTAATCTCTTCAGCTGCAAAAGGGGATTTCTCTGCCAGAATCACTCTGGAGGGTAAAACCGGCTTCTTTTATATGATTGCCGATGGCTTAAATAATATGTTACACGGCGTCGATGGCTCATTGTCGGAGGTGTCATCCGTTTTACAGGCGATCTCTATGGGGGATTTGGATCACTCCATTAAAAATAATTATTCAGGTAAGTTGGGTGAGCTCGCCGATGCAACCAACTCCATGGCGCAGCAGCTTAATGATGTGATAGGCGATATTGCCCAGACCGTGAATGCGGTTAAAAAAGGCCAGTTTGATATTCATGTTAGCGAAGATAAAAAGCAGGGCTTTTATTTAACTATTGCCCAAGAGTTAAATGCGCTGGCCAACGTATTAGACAGTGGCATATCTGATGTAGGCCATGTGCTTAAAACCATCTCGGAAGGCAATCTGGATGTCCAGGTTAATCAGCAATATGAAGGTCAGATTCAAGAGCTGGCGGAATACAGTAACTCCATGGCGAGCCAATTAAAAAATGTGGTGGGTATGGTTTCCAATTTGGTTGAGCATGCTGCCCGAGGTGATTTTACGGTTAGAATTCCAACCCAGGGGCAGGCTGGTTTTTATCTCAGTTTGTCAGAAAATCTGAATGTTTTAAATGAATCCACCGAATCGGCAACCGGTGATTTACGTGCAACACTGGAGGCGATGGCCAAGGGTAATTTGACCAAAACCATTACCAATAATTATCAGGGTACGTTTGATACGTTAAAGCAGGATGCAAATACCACGATTGCCAATTTGGTGATGGTGCTGGGGGAAATTAAACAAGGTTCTGCCGCCGTTAAGATGGCCGCCGATGAAATTTCTAGAGGTAATCTGGATTTATCCCGCCGTACCGAACAACAAGCTGCAAGCCTGGAGGAGACGGCTTCAAGCATGGAAGAAATGACGTCAACCATTATTCAAAATACCGAAAGTTCAAAACATGCCAGTACATTAGCGGTGAATACCCAAGGTATTGCAGAAAAAGGCGGGGAAGTGGTTAATCAGGCGATCGTCGCGATGGGGGCTATTTCCGAATCCAGCGATAAAATTGCCGATATTATCTCGGTGATTGATGAGATTGCATTCCAGACTAATTTACTGGCGTTAAATGCCTCGGTGGAAGCTGCAAGAGCCGGCGAGCAGGGCCGCGGATTTGCGGTGGTGGCCGGTGAGGTGCGTAACCTGGCTGGGCGCTCGGCCACCGCTGCAAAAGAGATTAAGGAATTGATAGAAGACAGTGGTAACAAAGTTGAAGAAGGCAAGTCGTTGGTGAATGAATCGGGTGAGGCCTTAAATAAAATTATGGTCTCGGTTAAAGATGTCTCTGAATTAGTTGCCGAAATAGCCGCCGCCAGTGAAGAGCAGTCATTAGGTATCACCGAAGTCAATAGAGCCATCACTAAAATGGATGAGATGACCCAGCAGAATGCGGCCTTGGTAGAAGAGGTCGCCTCCACTTCCGATGCGATGGGGAATCAGGCTTCAGAGCTGGAAGAGAAAGTGGGCTTCTTCCAAACCGGTAATGATATCTATGCTTCTGCAAGTCACAGTGTTGCAGGCTCTAGCGCGCCGGCCAGTAGCGCCTCTGCGGCACCTGATTTTGTGATGGATAGAGCCCCCAAGGCCGCTAAACGTGGCAGTGAAAATGCCATTGTTCCGGATAATGAAGATTGGTCCGAGTTCTAACTGAACTGCTAATGGTAAACGCTGAGGAGTTACAGTGATAAAAAAACGCAAGACATTAGCTGTGTTGATAGTTGCAGCAGCATTTTTTTCATCGTCTTTATTGGCCGAGCAGCAGTGTAATGCCTCGATAGATCTGGCAAAACCCGATTCTATTTATACCGATCATTATGATGGCACGGTCAGTGATAATACCAGTGGTCTGATGTGGCAGAAATGTTCAGTGGGGCAAACCTGGTTAGAGGGTGATTCCAGCAATGATGGCAGTGATGATCATTGTGACACGGCAGTAACCCTGCCTTATAAACGTGCAGTCGCCGCCGCGGATAATGCCAATGCCGCTGAAGAGAATGGTTATACTGATTGGCGTCTGCCTAGCTTAGTTGAATTACAAACACTGGTTGAGGGCGCATGCTTTGGTCCGTCAATCAATGAGAAAATTTTCCCTGATTCGGTGAGTGGTTTTTATTGGACCGCAACAGCGGATGATGACAATAGCAGCAATGCCTGGCATCTCAGTTTTATTCTTGGCTTTGAAGTGTCTGGGGGCAAAAATTTTTATTATTACGCTCGATTAGTTAGGGATGATTAGTGGATTTTTATCAACTAGTCTTGTTAGCAGTTCAGGGAGAACGTGGTACTCCTACTTCTGATACAGAGAAAAAAAGGAAAAAAAATGTTTGATGATGATGGCATGGAAGAGATCAAACAGATCTTTCTTGAGGAGAGTTTAGAAGGCCTGGATATTATGGAATCCGGCCTGCTTAATCTTGAATCAGGCGTTGGAGATATTGATACCATCAATGATGTTTTCCGCGCAGCGCATTCGTTAAAAGGGGGTGGCGGCACTTTTGGTTTTACCGAAATTTCAGAGTTCACTCATGGTGTAGAGACGATTCTGGATGAAATGCGTGACCAGGTACGTGACGCAACAGAGGCGACGGTTAGTGTTTTATTGGAGTGTGTCGACTGCTTAAGGGGCATGTTAGATTGTATTCGCGACGGCAGTGAATACGATACACCACGTATCGAAGAGTTGGGCGGTAAAATACAATATTTACTGGATAACCCCGATTCGAATAGCACCGATATACCCACGGTAAGCTCTGATGATACGAGTCAAGGTGAGGCTACAGCTACAGCTACAGCAGCGCCAGAGGAAGAAAAGACTCCAGACATTATAGAAACCGCAGTGTTAGAGCCGGGTTCTGAAGGCCATACCGGTGGCTACTGGCTGATTTCATTTTCACCGATGGCCGACGTGTTATCTACCGGCAATGAACCTTATCGTATATTTCGCACGCTTGAGACCTTGGGTGAGCTTGAAATAGAGGCCAATATTGAAAAGCTGCCGGCATTTAATGTATTGACGGTTGATCAATGTTATCTATCGTGGACATTAAAGCTTACCGCAGAGTGTAAAAAACAAAATATTGAAGAGATGTTTGAGTGGGTTGCTGAGCAAGCGGATATTAACATTGAATACATCAGTCAAAGTGATGTATCGGGTGTTAGTGATCACAGCGCGGAAAAAACATCTGAGCCTGTTGTTGAAACTACGCCGACAGTTGAAACTAAAGCACCAGAGACCGCGGCGGTGGTTGAGCATACGACTAAGCCTGACACGGCGGCGGCAGTTAAAAAACCGGAAAGTCCAGCTGAAGAGAAAAAGCCTGTACCGAAACCTGCAGCTAAAAAGCCTGCGGCTAGAAAGCCTGAAGGTGGATCAAATAATGCCGAGACCAGTTCTATACGTGTTAGCACCGATAAGATTGATAATTTATTGGATTTGGTGGGTGAATTGGTGATTACGCAGTCGATGTTGGCGCGTTTTGCCAAAGAATACACGGAAGAAAATATTGATGAATTACGTGATGGTCTGGTGCAGCTTGAGCAGAATACCCGTGAATTGCAAGAAAGCAGCATGCAGATTCGTATGCTTCCAATCAAGGTGGTGTTTTCACGTTTCCCGCGATTATTACGTGATTTAACCGGCAAGTTAAAGAAAAAAATTAAGCTGGTTGTCGAAGGTGAAACCACCGAATTGGATAAAATTGTGATGGAGAAAATCGGTGATCCGCTGGTGCATCTGGTGCGAAATTCGATTGATCATGGCATAGAGATACCAGAGGTCCGCAAGGCCGCCGGTAAACCTGAAGTGGGTATATTAACGTTAGTGGCTTATCAAGAGGCTAGAAACATCGTTATCGAGGTGAAAGATGACGGTGCCGGCATAAATAAAGAACGTGTGCTTAAGAAGGCTATGGAAAGTGGCCTGGTCCAAGAAGATGATCATTTAACGGACGATCAAATTAATCATCTGATTTTTGCGCCGGGCTTTTCAACCGCCGATGTGGTCTCCGATATTTCCGGCCGTGGTGTTGGCATGGATGTGGTTAAACGTAATATTCAGGATATCGGTGGCCGTGTAGAGGTGGTCTCTGAAGAAGGTGTAGGTTCTACCTTTACCATTCGCCTGCCTCTTACCTTGGCTATTTTGGAGGGGCAGTTAGTTAAGGCCGGTTCTGAAATCTATGTGATACCGGTTTTGACGATTATCGAATCGATTCTGATTAAACAGAAAAACCTGAGCCTGATTGGTAACGATGTTTTGGTCTATCATTTCAGAGAAGAATATATTGCGATCACCGATTTACGTGATAGCCAACGGTTTAATCAAAAGTGTGATGTTAACAGTTATAGCGATATGGAAAACTCTCTATTGGTGGTGTGTGACTGTGATGGGAAAAAAATGGGTGTTGTTGTTGATGAGCTCAGTGATCAGCAGCAGGTGGTGATTAAATCCCTGGATGTGAATTATAAAAATGTCATCGGACTTTCAGGTGGCACGATTTTGGGTGATGGCCGGGTTGCTTTGATTATTGACCCGATAGAATTAAGAGCATCGTGTTTTGCTGGTACCGAGATAACGCCAGCCATTCAAGAAATTGCATAAGCGTTATTTAACTGGCCAAATCTAAGGAGAAAACATGTCTTCTATGGCAACTGAAATAAGTGAAGTCGGGCAAACCGTACATAATCATAACGAACAATACCTGACGTTCTTTCTGGCGGATCAGGAGTATGGTGTTGAAATTCTTAAGGTTCAGGGTATACAAGGTTGGGACGAAGTCACCAGCTTACCAAATAGCCCCGATTATTTATTGGGTGTGATCAATTTAAGAGGCGCGATTGTGCCGATAGTTGATTTACGTAAAATGTTTAAATTACGCAAGGTAGACTATAACTCCATTACCGTAGTGATCGTGGTCAAGGTTAATTATGGTCTGGAAGAAAAAACCGTGGGTATGGTGGTTGATGCGGTCTCTGAGGTGTATAACATCAATGCTGAAAATATGAATGCATCGCCGGAGTTTGGCGAAGGTGTGGATACTCAATATGTGATGGGCCTGGCGACGATTGACGAGAAGATGATTATCTTATTGGATGTGGATCATTTAATTGGCGAAGGCGTTTTAGATGTTGAGGCTGAAGAGCCGGAAGTTCATTAATCTTATGCCTGATTAAAATAATAAGTATTAAAGCGTATTTTATAGCCTGGAAGAATGTATTTAAGTGCAAAATTTTTCTTCTTCTAGCTTATATTGAACTTGCCTTTAATTTAAAAGAATCACAATAAATGGTTTAAGTTTTGGATGCTCATAGTTTAAGTTCTTCTTTCTTCTGGATTTTCTCAGGTGCTGCGGTGGTAGCGACCTTTGCATTATTCACCCGCCAGCCACTATTGATTGCCTATATTGTATTGGGAGCCTTGATTGGTCCCTATGGTTTTGAGCTGGTTGTTAATGTCACGGTGTTGGCAGAAATCAGCCATGTAGGCATTATCTTTTTGCTGTTTTTGATTGGTTTGGATATGCAGCCCTCATCTATGTTATCGGTGGCCAAACAGGCTTCGGTGGTGGCGGTGGTGAGTTCACTGATTTTTTCGGCTACCGGCTTTTCTGTGGCTTATTATATTGGTTATGGCTGGGTTGAGTGTTTAATTATCGGCGCAGCGATGATGTTTTCCAGCACCATTGTGGGCATTAAATTACTACCGACAACGGCCTTACACCATAAACGCTCCGGTGAATTTATGGTGGGTATCTTATTGCTACAAGATTTAATTGCGATCATGGTGTTATTGGCATTAATGTCAGACCCTGAACATCTTCTGACGTCGTTTGCATCCACACTGTTAATCGCCCTGCCTGCCTTTTCGTTATTTGCCTATTTGTTTGTTAAATATGTGCTGTTTTATTTGATTAACCGCTTTGATCGATTCCATGAATATATTTTTTTATTGGCCTTGGGCTGGTGTTTGGGCATGGCAAGATTATCTGAAATGATTGGGCTTTCATCGGAAATAGGCGCGTTTATCGCGGGTATCTCCCTGGCCACCAGCCCGATATCCCAATTTATAGCCATCAGCCTAAAACCGTTACGCGATTTTTTCCTGATCCTGTTCTTCTTTGCGCTAGGAGCACGTTTCGATTTGAGCTTGTTACAAGATATTCTTATCCCAGCCTGCGTATTAGCGGGCATCTTATTGGTGTTAAAGCCGGTGGTTTTCCATTTTCTGATGCTGGCATTTAAAGAAGAAGATACGCTTTCCTGGGATGTGGGATTTCGTTTAGGGCAAACCAGCGAGTTCTCCTTATTGATTGCCTATCTGGCCTTTTCCAGTTTTTTGATCAGCAAAGAAGCCTCCCATTTGATACAGGCAACCACGATTATTACCTTTGTTGTTTCCAGTTATATTGTGGTTTTTAATTTTCCATCACCGATTGCGATCTCCGATAAATTACGTAGAGATTAATTTATTGGGGCTTTATTGTAGTGTCAAAAAAATGGCAGATTTTATATGGTGTTATTTGCAGATAAAGCAATGAAAAAGTCGATTCCAGATTGGCATTTTGATTTTTTCAACTAATCTTTTATTACCTATAAGGTAAAAAGCTAAGCCTTTTTTCTGTCGTGAAGCTGCGGTACTGATCAATCTGCCAACATTCGAAGTAACGTTTGAATGTTGACAATACAGAGATTAAGTTATGGATGCGTCAAATTATAAAATTCTTGCTGTAGATGATTCCCCGTCAATGCGTTCTATGATTTCGTTTACGTTAAAGCGAGCGGGTTACGAGTCCTATGCTGCCGATGACGGTGTAACCGGATTAGAGGCTGCGGAACAGGATGATTACGATTTAGTGATCACCGATATCAATATGCCGAATATGGATGGCATAACATTGATTCAACACCTGCGCCAATTAGACGGTTATAAACATAAGCCGATCTTAGTGTTAACCACTGAATCCG
>JABSRQ010000090.1 GCA_013215055.1 Pseudomonadales bacterium
CGGATGAAAAAACCTGATATTAATTAATCCCTTACAGGGAACCATTCACAGTTTAATGACTCTCAGATAAACGCATTCACGCCTTATCTGAGAGATCTGCATATGCACAAACTGAATCTAAACCCTGACTTAGACTTTAAAAAATTAAGTCACAGCCTCAATCAACAACACAAAGAAAGTATTTTTGAACGCTGGTCTTTTGGCAGTAATACCGGCTTAAGACATGCCAGTCTTCTAAACCTGGATTATAGACAGGGGCGAAAACGGCCGATAT
This sequence comes from Pseudomonadales bacterium, assembly GCA_013215055.1. Lineage (GTDB taxonomy): Bacteria > Pseudomonadota > Gammaproteobacteria > Pseudomonadales > DT-91 > CAKMZU01. The sequence continues at coordinate 275 of JABSRQ010000090.1, forward strand.
TAAAAAAACAACTTAATCCTTTAGCCCAAGATCACCCGCTGGTTAAAAGAGCCAGGCAGCATTGCTACCCCAACGATGTGTATTTGTTTTAGCTCTTATTTAGTTATGATTTAATCCCAACGTTTATCTAAAAACAGTACCGCCGCTTATTTATTACGTTTTTTCGACTTGCCGCGGCGTTGTTGTTTTTTGGCCTCTTTCTCGGCTTCTTTTTTGGCGATAATCAGCTCCACAGCCACCTTTTCCTTAGCCGCCATTTCAGGTGTCTCTAACGTGATGCGCCCTATCGTGGCATCACGAAATTCATTTAACAGAATCTTGGAGACTTTATCAAAATCCACATGACCACCTCCACCTAAGCAGCCCCGGTTACGGCCTATGGCTTCTAATAACTCCACTTCGGTTTTGGGCACAGTCTCAAACTTATAACGCTGCTGCAAACATTCCGGATAGTTTTTAATCAGGTAATCAGCCGCAAAAAAGGCCACATCATCGTGCTCGATAGCCGTGTCTTTGATTGCACCGGTGGTCGCCAAACGATAACCACTGTTTTCATTTTCCACTTTAGGCCACAGAATACCCGGGGTATCCCATAACATGATGCCATTATGCAGGTTGATTTTTTGCTGGCCCTTTGTCACGGCAGGCTCATTCCCGGTTTTGGTAATCGCCTTACCCGCCAACGTATTAATCACGGTGGATTTCCCCACATTGGGAATACCCATAATCAAAACATGAATATAACCGGCTTTATCTTCTTTTTCAGGCACCATTTTTTTGATCAGACTTGTAATCTGACGTATACGCTCAGGCTGTTCGGTGGTCACGGCCATCGCCTTAACCGCCTCATCTTTTTCAAAATGCTCAATCCACCGCTGTGTTAACACAGGATCTGACAAATCGGATTTACTCAGCAGCTTTATGGTTGGAATATCACCGCGTAACTTGGCAATAACCGGATTTTCACTGCTATAAGGAATACGGGAATCCAGAACTTCGATAATTAAATCAATTTTAGGTAACAGCTCTTTGATTTCCTTAGTGGCCTTATACATATGCCCCGGATACCAGTTAATACTCATAATGTTTTATCCGTTATACGCTGAAATGAATGTTGATTGTGTTTATTGACATGCTGCTGATGCTGATCCTGCAATCTTTCTAATTCCTGTGGATCAATCTCCACCTTCAAGACCTGACTTGCAGCATAGACCGCACAAGATACGATAATACCGGTCATAATGATGCCAGACAGCGCAATAATAATAGAAAAAAGCTTGGATATAGGATGATGTGGAACTTTATCCCCATAACCTACGGTAGTTGCAGTGATAAAGCCCCAATAAATCCGATCAAAAACGGCCCAGTGCTCTATACGCCCAACCCAGAAAGCCAAACCTAATATAATCACCGATAAAAATGTCAGCAGCGGCATAATGGCCCATAACGCATAGGCAAACAGCTTTAAAAAATAGATGGTCGCTAACATAATCATTCGCAGCTTAAAAAAGCGCGATTATACCGTGTCCTGACACCAAGCGACAATCTAACACTTACTTGAGGGGAGTCAAACCGCAGGAGCAAGCCAACCGCAGTAAGAATAGGCATAGATGCCCGCTCAATAAACAAGCCATCTATACATATAGACGGCAAATGCCGCCTTTTAGAAATGAGGAAGTTACAGACTGCCGTTATGGGTTAAAGACTGTAAGAAAGCGACAATATCGGCCGTGGTTTTTTTATCTAAATCTCGTCCTAACTGTAAAGAAGCCATTTGATTCACCGCATCAGACAAAGTTTTTACACTGCCGTCATGAAAATAAGGTGCCGTTCTGGCAACATCTCTTAACATAGGCACCTTAAACACCATCTTATCCGTCGTTTTTTGGGTTAAATCAAAACGTCCCTGATCGGCTTGATTGGCATAGGGCTTAACTAAACCCAATTTTTGGTAAACTTTACCACCCAACGTAGGGCCGTTATGACAAGCCGTGCAGCCGACATTAATAAAGGCCTGTAAACCCGCTTTTTCTTGCTTGTTTAAAGCTGTGGCATCACCCAACATATATTGATCAAAACGGTCCTTAGTAATTAATGTGCGCTCAAATGCGGCAATCGCATAAGCTAGATTGTCATAGCTGATGGCATTGTCTTTATTAAACGCTTTTTTGAAAGCCACTTGATATTCATCAATGGCAGATATTTTCTCAACCACTGCCGCTTCTGAAGGCATCGCCATTTCAACCGGGTTTAAGATAGGGCCTTTAGCCTGTGCTTGTAGATCTGCAGCTCGGCCATCCCAGAATTGGGCTAATTGAAAACCGGCATTCCAAACTGTAGGTGCATTACGACCTCCCAGTTCTCCATGCTTCGCCCCCGCTGAAAACTGCTTATTATCCACACCAGGGCCAGCTTTAGAGACATCGTGACAGCTATTGCACGATTGTGTGTTATTAACGGACAAACGATTGTCCATATACAACGTTTTTCCTAATGCAACCAACGCAGCACTGTCCTCTTCAGCACCCGGCATATGCGCAGGTAACGGGCCAAATAAGGCTTTTGCTTGATGCTGCAGCGCATTCGCCTGTAGCGGTAAAAATAATAGCCCCATCATAGAGCAGCTAATTAAAGTAAGCTTTAAACGATTTAACACAACGAATCCCTGAGTTTATATATTTAACTTGCACCATAACAAAGCAGATAAGTAATTGAAATTTATATAAAACAATAAGGGTAATAGTTTTAACTAATAACAATCGTTATATTCATAAATAAAAAATTGAGCCCGGAAACACTTAGCGCGTCATTTTTTTAACAAACACCACGACAAATAAAGCCAAAGTGAAACTGCCGCAAAAGGCCTCCACCGCAGCGATAAGCCTGGCAATATCTGTGGGCACGATATCGCCATAACCCAGGGTTGTGAACGTGATAACACTGAAATACAGGCACTCCAATAAATCATAAAGATTTTCACTAATACCCTGCTGCAACGTAAATCCTATGATGGCCTCCCCATGTTTAAGCCCCGAGAGAAAATAAGCTATCGCTGATAAGCCAATCATCGACATAGAAAAACCTATCACACGCAAAGGCTTCTCCCCGTAACCACAAAACAAATCAACAACCAAGGATATAAAGCGCTCAAGAGACCATACCGGGCATTGCTTGCGCCGTACTTTCATTTCACGTTGAAAAAATATACCCGCCACATCCGGCATACCCTGACGCTCGGTCTCCAATCTCAATTTTCGGTAAATTTCCTCGGCTTGCTGATACAAATCCTGACGTAATTCGATATTTTTTCGGCTTTCTGCCGTCTTGGCCTGCTGCTCCTGTATCAGCTGATCCCCCCACTCCAAATATTCTAATTTTGCATCATTAAGCTTAATACCCAAGAGATTACAGCCGGTGATATTGGCTTTATGTAAATTACTACCGGTGAAATTGGCCTTCATCAGGGACGAGCCCTGTAATTGCAATCCAAATAAATGCGCCTGACTCAAATCGGCTCTATATAAATCGCAGTCACGCATATCAAAGCCCTGCTTGGAACCCGCATTAACTAGATTAATACCCTGTAAATTGGCTTTTCGCAGCGAAAAACCACGCATGGGTTTGCCTGTTAAAGCACGTTGTTCCAGCTTTTCAATAAGGTTTTTATCGTTTTTAATGATTTGATCATTATGCCAATAACAAAACTCCCCATTGTCAGCAAGATCATCACAGCAATAACCATCGATAGATTGATATAAGCAGATTTTTTGCGTCATACCTTGAGCCCAAAGTGATAAAAGCAGGCAAGTCATTAATGGCTCGCCTACAAAGTCTAGTCAACTTCAGCACATCGGGGAAATCCCTGGCACAGATTAGGCCAAGGCAGATATTCATAAGACAGAAAGCCTTAGAGAGAAACTTGGGCGGGGCTTATATTTTCCCTATCATTGATGCAAACCTTATTTCGCCCCAGCGTTTTAGCTAAATACAGGGCTTCGTCGGCCGCGATAACCAAGTCACTTTGTTCATCCTCAGGCTGCATACGGGCTAAACCGATAGATACCGTGATAGGAGCATAAGTTTCATCACGGGACTTAATCGCCGTTTTAGCTACACCTTCACGTACCCGCTCGGCGATCATCTGCGCTTTATTTAAATCGGTATCCGGTAATAGAATAATAAACTCTTCGCCACCATAGCGAATCGCAATATCGGTGGGCCTGACATGTAACTGCAACGCATCGGCAATGCATTTAAGCGCAAAATCACCGGCATTATGCCCATGTTGGTCATTAAACTGCTTAAAGTGGTCGGCATCAACCATCATCAGGCTAAGCCCTGAATCGCCTTGCGACTTGCGATCTGACGCACAAACACGTTTAAAATAATTATCCATCCAGCGGCGATTATAAAGCCCGGTTAACGCATCAACATTGGCATGTTGCTCATATTCTTTTTGCAGACGCTGGCTGCTATTCACCACTTGATTACCGGAACGTAAACGCCTAGACAATAAGTAAAGCAGATTCTTAGAGACGTCATGGGATTCATCCACCATAGACAATAAAATCTGTCTATCGATCGCCAGAGTTTCAATATCGGTTTGAGCCATCACATAGGCAGAAGGATTTTGACTATCAAATAAGGACATTTCTCCAACACACTCACCCACGCCAACACTCGCAATAGCAGGTGAAGCAGCATGACCTAGATGAATACTCACTTGCCCCGATAAGATGATATACATCATATCGTTTTGAATATTGGGTTGCAGGATAACATCGTTTTGAGCGAAGTTTTTCAGCTCACAATGAGACAGCCAGCGCTGCAGATCATCTGCGTCTACACCGGCAAAAAGGGATAACTGTTTTAATGGGTAATTTTGCAGCGTCACTGCCACTGGTAAACTCCTTTTAACCTTAACATCTTCATGATTTCCAACCTGAAGAATAGGCACACGGCCTAAATCTATATCTACATAATTAAAGCGGCATACTATAACAGCAGCACAAGCTTTAATCGCGCGATTATAACGGAAATGCCAACCCTGTCAAAACAGATTGGGAATATTAACAAATAGTTATAAATCACCTTATCTTTCTTTTTAGTCTGTTTATTCTAATTTTGCCTGATATATTTTGATGCATTCTCAACATAATACTTACGGAGTTACATCATGTCAGACGCAAACGATATCAAAGCCATGGCCGAAAAAGCAGGCGAGCAAGCTAAAAACATCTGGTTAGCCGGTTTAGGTGCTTATGGTAAAGCGTTGGATGAAGCTCATGACCAATACGAAAAAGTCAGTGGTCAAATCAACGAACAAATTGAAAAAGTAAAATCATCAACGACGACTGAAACCAACCGTCTTTTTGATGAGTTGGTCGCTAAAGGTAAAACTTTAGAAACCGATACACAAAGCAAATTTTCTGAAGTAAAAGAAAAAACCTCTTCAGAATTAGAAGAACGTTTAAACCAGGTTAAAAGCAATTTGACCTTTCCAAGCATGGGAAGCAGCAGCAATGTTGAATCGCAGCTGGCTGAAATCTCCACGAAACTGGACCTAGTGATCAGCGCACTATCTACAGAAACAAAACCTGCGGTTAAAAAGGCGACGGCTAAGAAAGCCAGCTCTGCTACCGCTGCAAAGCCTGCCAAAACTGAAGCACCTAAAGCGGCTGCAAAACCTGCGGCAGTAAAAACTGAAGCACCTAAAGCGGCTGCAAAACCTGCAGTTACCGTAAAGACAGCCAGCAGCAACTAATTTCAAGCCGATTGAAGTAAAACCTTTGGGCGCGCCATGCGCCCTTTTTTTCGCCTGTTAAAACCTCGTTAAGCTAAAAGACCGCAGCATTAATCCAATTTGCGTAAGTCTTGTAACCTATTATCACTATCTACCGTTAATTCAAACATACCTTGAATGCCTGTATGCAAAATAAAAGGTCGTAACCTGGCAGCAGGAAACTGTATCGTTTTTCCTTCTATAGATTTTGCCACCACAGAACTCACCTCGCCGCTGTAATAACGCTGCAATTCACTGGCCTGAATATGTAAATAGACATGGAATTTTTGCATGATAGTTTCAAAGCCAGCGTTAAAGCATAAAGGGATAAATCGATATCGCTAAAATGCCGCCAATCACCAATAAACATAACGTAAACAAAATCGGCTTCTGACAAAAAACCTGCCACAAATCCTTGGGCCGCCCCTCATCCATACAACGCTGAGTAGCCTGTTCAAATCGCAGCACTTGATATTCATCAAACTTCTGCAGCGCCCTATCAAATTGATCAGGATTTGAAAGCCACAAGGCTGCCACACCTACGCCCCAAAAACCTGCCTGCGTTTCATAATATTGAATATCCTGCGCATCCAGTAACTCACAGATATCCAACTTCTCATCCAAGGGCATATGAGATAAGCGGCATAATAATTTGGCCATAGATTGTCCGTAATAAATGTCTGATGGGGAATAATAGCATCATAGGGAATAAATGAGACAAGGTATGGCTTATACAGTGTTGTTCAAATTCGTTATAATCGTTTTTTTATAGCTCAGCTCAAATACGCAATGACAGATTCACACTCAAGCTCTCTCAACCGTTTCTCCGTAGCCCCGATGCTGGACTGGACTGATAGACACGCACGTTTTTTTCTGCGCCTGCTCAGTAAAAATACGCTTTTATATACAGAGATGGTAACAACGGGGGCAATTTTGCACGGTGATGCCCAACGTTTTTTGCAATTTAACCAACAAGAACACCCCATAGCCTTACAACTGGGCGGTTCAAACCCGATAGATCTAGCTAAATGCTGCACTATGGCCAGTGACTATGGCTATGATGAGATCAACCTGAATGTGGGCTGCCCTTCAGACCGCGTGCAATCAGGCATGTTTGGTGCGTGCTTAATGGCTAAGTCCGATCTAGTTGCCGAATGTTTTACTGCCATGCAAGAAGCATCACAGAGTGAAGTCACGATTAAATGCCGTACAGGGATTGATGATCTTGATAGCTTTGAATTTTTACAGGCATTTATCGCAACCGTAGCCGATAGTGGTTGTAAAACATTTGTAATACACGCTAGAAAAGCCTGGTTATCAGGCCTAAGCCCCAAGCAAAATAGAGAAATCCCTGAACTGGATTATGAGCGTGTCTATAAAATCAAACAGCTATTCCCACAGCTGAATATCGCCATTAACGGAGGTATTACCGCATTAGAAAGCAGCTTGTTACACCTACAGCATGTTGATGGTGTGATGATGGGGCGTGAGGCTTATAACAACCCCTTTGTGCTGGCTGATGTGGATGAAAAAATCTTTGCCTGCAGCCCTAATCTGAAAAACCGCCATGATATTATCGAGGCGATGTTACCCTATATTGAAAAAGAAATGGCAAAAGGGGTGAAACTCAATCATATTAGTCGTCATATACTGGGTTTATACAATGGACTTAAAGGCGCAAAAGCCTTTCGCCGTCATATCAGTGAAAACGCCCATAAAAAAGATGCCGACATCAACGTTATTATTGATGCAATGAAACACGTTCAAGATAGCTAAGTAGCTAAAACATTAGCTACTCATAAGGATAATAATGAACAAACTGGATCAACTTAAAAAGCTATCAACCATTGTTGCCGACACCGGTGATATTGAAGCGATGAAAGCCTATTTACCGCTGGATGCAACGACCAATCCTTCTTTAATCTTAAAAGCCAGCCAATTACCGCAGTATCAAGGCCTGTTAAAAGAAGCTTTTGAGTATGCAAAGTCAGCCCATACACCCCACCAGCAATTAGCTTTAGCCACCGACAAATTAGCCACGTTAATTGGCAGAGAAATTCTTAGTATTATTGATGGTAAAGTCTCTACCGAAGTGGATGCACGCTTAAGCTTCGATACCCGCGCAACGATAGAAAAAGCCCGTTTCTTGATTCATTTATATGAAGAGATCGGCATCAATAAATCACGTATTCTGATCAAGATGGCCTCCACCTGGGAAGGTATTCAGGCCGCCAAGGTCTTACAAAAAGAAGGCATCAACTGCAACCTCACATTATTGTTTAATTTGGCTCAAGCTCAGGCCTGCGCCGATGCAGGGGCTTTTTTAATCTCGCCTTTTGTGGGTAGAATCTCTGATTTTTATGGTGTTGATAGCCATGCAGCCGATTACAATAGCGAAAAAGATCCCGGTGTAAGCTCGGTTAAATCTATCTATCAACTGTATAAATCAAACGGCTATGAAACCATTATCATGGCAGCCAGCTTTCGCAGCACACAGCAGATTGAAGCACTTGCAGGCTGCGATAGATTAACCATCAGTCCGACATTATTAGAGCAATTAAGTCAGGATAACGGTAAGCTTTCATTACAACTGGGTGAAGTGAATAACAATGCGCTGCTTAGAACGCCTGCGATTACCGAAGCGCAATACCGCTATCAAGTAAACGCCGATGCCATGGCCAACCATAAGGTGTCTGATGGCATTCGTTTATTTGCCGCCGACCAGGAAAAACTGGAACTGCACTTTGATTCCTATTAAATAGCCGTCTATCTTATTAAACTAGCCTGCCCCTAGTACCGATAAGATAAAATAAGCTATGCCCTATTTAAAACCGTATAAATGGAATAATAATGAATAAGCCAAACGAGCGTCGCCATGATTCGCGTAGACCTTTACACGAAGATGTTCAAATTCGCGTGGTGGATGAAAAACTCGAAGTTATCGCCAGATGCTCCAATATGAGTGCGTCAGGTATGTTGGTGCAATCTCCGGAAATGATAAAAGTCGGTTCTAAATTGAGTATTTCCCTGCCTAATGAGGCTATTGGCTTTGATGCTGACGGCGAAGTGATACGGGTAGTGAAAGACGATAAACATTTTCTTATTGCAATAAAACTGAGTGATATCAAGCAATAATAATATGCCTACTGGCCGCAGCGTCGATTATAGCCGCTGCGGTTAAAGTTCATCATCATCAAGCCAATCGTCATCATCTAAATCATCTTCGCCAAAATAATCGATGATATTGCCATCATGAATTTTATATTCACGATTCTGCAAATAAGCCTCACGAATAAATTCGTATCTATCACCCGAGATCAATGACTCGGCCTCCAGCAGATCGGCCCGCAGAGCCGTGAACTTCACCGCATACATTGTGTTTCTGGCCCTAACATTCTCAACATAAACAGGATCCAGCTTGAGATCTACCACCATGCCCGTACCATCTCTGACCGTTTTTGGCCCTAAAAAAGGCACCATCACATAGGGCCCGGAAGGTATGCCCCAAACTGCCATGGTTTGACCAAAATCTTCTTTTTCCTGTTCAATACCCAGCTGTGTTGCAACATCAAAAATCCCAAAAAAACCCACGGTTAGATTGATGCAAAATCGTGCAACGGTAATGCCCGCATTTTTGGGTTTAGCCTGCATTAATGCATTGGCGGTACTCGGAAGCTCGGTGATATTGGAAAAAAAGTTATTCACGCCATTAAATGCCACCGTCGGCATAACCCATTTATAACTCACCGCCACCGGCTTCATAAAATAGTAATCGGCGGTTTCGTTAAAAGCAAAAACCCCGCGGTTAAAGCCTTCCCAGGGGTCACGTTCCTGCATCGTTTGAGTATTATGTGCCGGGGCTGCCTGCAAAACCTGTATTGGACACAACACACAGATAAGCAACACAGATAAACAAAACTGTCTTACGCAGATAAGCCCCATTTTATAAGACACTAAGTACTTCTGTTATTTTATCCGCTGCGGCTTGTAAAGCTTCTGGTTCGGCAAATACCAAGGCCGACATATCAAAATCTTCCATGTTATCAATCGGAAATAAATGCACATGTGCATGAGGGACTTCAAGGCCTGCAATCATCAAACCGACACGCTCACAGGGAAAGGCAATTTTAATCGCCTGCGAAATTTTTTTACTGAGCAACATAATATGGCTGGTTAAATCATCGTCCATATCATACCAGTGGTTAATTTCCTGTTTTGGAATGACTAATACATGACCCTCTCTTAAAGGCTGAATTGTCATGATCGCTACACAGAGCTCATCCTGATGAATAAAGGTGCCTGGGATATCACCGTTAATAATTTTTGTAAAAATACTGGCCATAGATGTTTTCACTTATGCTGTAGGCAAGTCAGTAAGGACAGTAATACCGCCCTGAACTGTGCTTCGATAGCTTTTCGCCCGTTATATTTATAATGGTGTGTTAATGCCTGCCACGGCTTATTTAATAATACCGCGTCCAACAGCAAAAGTATTTTATCGTGATCCTGCGCCGCAATCCAATCTGCAACGTCGCCATGGCCGAGAAAACCCTGTACAAGCCGATAAATCGAAGGCTGTATCACTTCATAACCCCGGCGTTGCGCACAATATTCAGCCACGTTATGTAAATCCCGTTGATCGACATCGGCCTTGTATGATGCAAATAAGGCGGGTAATAACTCCGGCTGTATATCATTCACCTGCGTCAATAAGCGGTAAGGTAAATCCGCGTGCCACTGTCTGATAAGCGCTAAATAAAACTCCTGGGCTTCGACATCTGTCGATAAACATTGCATCACGGCCACCGTATACAAACCGCTGCTTGAATCTTTACGACTGCCTAATTGGCATAATTGAAAATCATTCGCCTGCCAAAAACGCAAAACCAGTGTTTCTGCAGCAAAGCTGGCACCATAAAAATCTGCCAGATTTTTTTCACCAATATAAGAGCCAAGCTGATGCAGTAATTTTCCGCCCAAACCTGCACCTTGAAATGAGGCATCTACCGCGATGCGCATCACTCTGGCATAACGATATTTTAAAGCCACATCAAAACCTGCATGAAAACACTGCTGCGCTAATAAATGACCACGAAACCGGCGCGCCTGTGTTTTAAGGATATTCTGATCTTCCGCTGAGAAACCACCTTCTATCATCAATAACACAACAGCAACGATTTCGCCGCCTAAGGATAAACAGGCAATATGAATATCCGGATGATCTAACAATACCCGTAAGTCATCACCGCTGGTTTGATAGTGTGCGGCGACCAATAATGAAAATATCGATGTTAATAGCGGTGGCTGCTGTAATAGTTGCTGCTGAGAAAACACTGAAAATACGGCATCTTTGAGGTTTACATCGGTTTTAGCGACAGATAACTGCAGGTCACGCTCTACATCCAGTAACAGCAGATCATTAATAACTTTTTCCAGCACATCGCCTTCGCTCCAACGCATAGGCAAGGCTAAGCTCGCGTTCTTATATTGCGGCATTTTCTTGGCTAAAAAAGGTAAAAATCGCAAGCTAAATCCCCGGCCATTCCCCTCATAACCAAATACCGTTGTTGCAAACACCAACCGTGTATAACGGTTTAGTAACTGTTTTAACTGCGCCACAGGAATGGCCGCCGCCTCATCAATCAAAAGCAGGGAAAGCTTGGGCCTTTGTAAAATAAGTTGATCAATGACCAAGAAATAAACCTGTGATTGCTGATAAGTAATAGAGTGCTGAGCTGAATCTTTTACATCAAAGGCAAAAGACCCATGCTCCATACCAGCATCAGATTGTAGACGTTGTAACTCCTGCTCAACATGCAAAAAAAACGTCTCAACCGCCGCTTTTTGTGGTGCGGTGATAACTATCTCGACGGGCTCTACCGCATTAAATAACAAACCCGCCACAGCTATACCCATGGCCGCAGATTTCCCCCGTCCTCTATCCGCCTCTATGATTAACGGGCGCTTGGCATGGCCTGTCATCACATGGCTTATCGCTGCAACAACATTTTTCTGGTTTGAATAAGCGAGCTCTAAATAGCTGTTTTTGTCGGCTAATGTCGAAAGCTGCTTTAATAAAGGTCTGGTTTCAGACCACGTAACACCCTGAGCAAAAACACGAGCATGTATCACACATTGGTGAGACGATAAAATATCGGCGCAGCGCTGTAGATACCGGCTTCTATCTTGCTGATATGGAGCATCTGAGTCCTTCAAATTTGGCCATTGAGATATTTCAGGCGTGATTAAAATCAGCGCAGCACCGGCAGAAATACAGCCTGAGCTGATACCTAAAACATTGGCATTAAACCCACTATAGGCATTGATAATCAACAGACCAGCGTCGCGGCCCAATAAATGCCGCATCTTATTGACGGCCTGACTGCTATTTAAACAGGCCATGTTATTCAGCTTTACCAGAGCAGAAGCAGCAAATACCTGCTCATCACAGATGCTGAAATGGGATAATGACTGAGGCTGATGCGCAATGATTTTTTGCGCAACGGAATAAGCCTGCTCTAAGGCCTCACTTTCATGCCCTTCAATATGCACCACTAAACGCTGGTGTTTGGCTTGAGCCAAAAGCGTCAGTTCAGAAAAGTCAGGGGGTCTTGTCATGGTAAGGAATTAGCAACTCTGGCAAAAATTCTGCGCTATATTAACAATAATTACTGATATAATCCTCTACAGTCTCTACAGCAAATATCAGGTTTAGCCATGTTTACAAGAATCTCTACCACCGATGCCCAGAAGTTAATCAAAGATAGCCAAGCGCAAGTGGTTGATATCCGTGACCCACAAGCATTTTCCGCCGGTCATATGCCTGCTGCCATCAATTTAAACAATGATAATATGCAGAGTTATATTGATAACGCAGATACACAAAAACCGTTGCTGGTTTGCTGTTATCACGGAAATTCCAGTCAAGGTGCGGCAGATTTTTTAAATGCCGAAAAAGGCTTTAAAGACGTTTATAGCATCGATGGAGGGTTTGAGGCTTGGAAACTAGCATTTGACGTCGAAGCTTAAGTTAAGCTTCACCATCATTTAACTCGATTTAAAAATGCGCTAGCGTGTCACTGAGATCTGATAACGCTTTTGCTCCCAGCGCGAAAACATCATCGCAACACTGAAGATATAGATGGTATTTGCCACCTCAAAGAATGGCAGAATACCGTATTGTTCATGTAAGAAACACTGCTGAACCGCATTCAAAAAGTAACCCAGCATAATAAAACATAGCCACACATGGGCACGGATATTACGTTTCACCAACCATGGCAATAATATTAGCATCGGGATAGAGATCATCACCGTTGCCTGCCAGGTAGGCACCTTATGCGTGGGCACCCAAATCAGCGTTACCGCAATAATAATAAAAAATTGCGCCGCCACACCCAACATCGTCGCTATAAATGCAATATCTGCTTTTTTACCAAAATCGGCCATTTTCTTCTCTTATCTTTCAATCTAAAACGTCAAAAACATATCGCAGCCCAGAACTCAGCGCTACGACAACAACTTCACTGCGGTTTCAGCAACCCGCCTGCCTAATGCCTTACACAGGGTTTTTTCATCATCACTCAACGGTGTATCCTGCTCCATAGCCACGTGGCTGGCCCCATAGGGTGTGCCACCAGTTCGGGTTGAATGCAGGGCCGATTCACTATAAGGCAGGCCCAAAATCATCATACCGTGATGCATCAACGGCGTCATCATACTCAATAAGGTCGACTCTTGGCCACCATGCATCGTTGTACTGGAGGTAAAAACCGCAGCAGGTTTGCCCACCAGGCTACCGCTAAGCCATAAACTTGAGCTGCTATCGATAAAATACTTTAAAGGCGCAGCCATATTACCAAAACGGGTGGGGCTGCCCAAAACCAAACCGGCACAATCGGCCAGATCATCCAACTCACAATACAGCGGCCCCTCATTGGGAATCGCATCATCAACCGCCTCGGTGGTGGTAGAGATGGGTGCTACGGTTCTGACTCTCGCCTCAATACCTGTAACCAGACTAACACCTCGGGCTATTTCCCTGGCCATTTGTGCCGTGGCACCATGGCGACTGTAATACAATACCAAAATATATGGCATATCCCTTTGCTCCTACAGCTAATGGGTGGTCTTTGCCTAGATCAAATCCAATACATTTTCTGGAGGTCTGCCGATAACCGCTTTATCACCTTTGATCACAATCGGGCGCTGAATCAACTTAGGAGATGCAACCATCGCAGCCAACAATTCATCATCGCTAAGCTCAGGATTTTTAAGATTGTTTTCTTTATAGGCATCTTCACCGCTGCGCATAACATCACGTACGCTAACACCTAATTTGTTAATCACAGCTTTGAGTTCATCAACTGAAGGCACTGTCTCTAGATATAAAATAATCTCAGGATTAATACCTTTCTCTTCCAATAGCGCAAGAGTCTGGCGAGATTTTGAACAACGTGCATTATGGTAGATCTGGAATTCGCTCATGGGCAACCTTGGCTATTGTATGTCTGCGTTATCAATGTCAATCTAAAGTGCTATAACATCAGTATATAAATTCAGCGCGCTAGTATATCAATAGAGCCCCTATGATCACTAAATTTTTTCAAGGCTTTTACCTAATTTTGCTAACCGTGGCAGTTTTAGCCTGCGACACCGCGGATAAAATCCATTATAGCGACGGTAAAACCGGTAACTACCGCGATTTTAACGATCAATGGCTGGTGATTAATTATTGGGCACCCTGGTGTAAACCCTGTATTAAAGAGATTCCAGAGCTTAATACCCTGAATACCAGCTCCGATAAAGTTCAGGTCATCGGGGTGCATTTTGATAAGCCTGCCATAGATCAGCAAATTGCCGACATCAAAAAAATCGACATTCACTTTCCGGTTGTACTCAGCAGCCCGCATTTACATTACAGCTATGACTACCCCACGGTGCTTCCGACAACCATCATCATCACCCCCGCAGGTAACGTAGATAAGGTTTTAATAGGCCCACAAACCGCGGCATCAATACAAAATCATTTTAATTAGAACGACTTACGACCAGCCTTGTTCAGCCTGCTGTAACAGGGCTTTATAGGGTTTTAAAGCTACGGCAAATAAAATCACCGCTAACGGGCAAAATACGACTGCAACCACCGATAAGGCGTTCGCCAAAGATTCATCACCCGAAAACACCACCGAACTTAAACGCCCTACAATCACCGGGCCTACAGCCAAGCCAAATACATTGGTGAAAAATAACAATACGGCAGAGGCTTGAGCACGCATTTGATTCGGTGTGACAATTTGAATCGCAGCGATAGACACGCCAAAGTAGGCATTTAAACAAAAAATACAGGGTACAGAAATGATATAAGCCCAGGTTAAACTTGGCATATGAGTCACGATAATCGCCGGAATTAACCACAGCACAGCGACCAATAATGCCACACGAATAGCCGCATCGGCAAAACCCCGATTAATCAAGATACGGCTAAGCAGCGCACCAAATAAAGTGCCTGCAACACCCGCACACAGATAAATCAGGCCAAAGGTTTTGCCAATCTCAAAGGCCGGGATATCATAAACACGGCTAGCATGGGCAACAAACCACATCATAAAGCTGTAACCGACAATGGATAAACAGGAGATCGCCAAAAAAATCGGCAAATAAACAGATTTACGTTGCCATAAAAAATGCCAGGTTTGGGCTAAGCTCATATCCATAGTCTTTGAATCTTGCTCTGCCCCCGATATTTTTGACCTCATCGCTCCGGTTCTGCTTGGCTCAATCACCCTAAAAATACCCAAGGCTACCAATAAACCCGGAAGCCCTACAATCATAAACGTCGCCTGCCAGGGTTTTACCGCACCCAGTAACGGTAATACAAAGCCGCCCTGCGCTAACGCCCAAGCATATACCCAACCGCCCAAAGAATAAGATACACCGACACCGATAGGTATACCTAAGGTAAATATCGCCATCACCGTAGGCAATTGTTCTTTAGAAAAATAATCGGCCAATAAACTATGTGCTGGCGGAGATAAAGCGGCCTCACCAACCCCCACTCCCATACGCGCAAAGAAAAAACTATTAAAACCAGTCGCCATGCCACATAAAAAAGTCATCACACTCCATATGCCCGTGCCCACTGCGATAATATTTTTTCGGCTTTTTCTATCTGCCAACCACGCTATAGGCACCCCCAAAATGACATACATAAAGGTGAAGGCTACGCCATTTAACCATCCATAGAGCTCATCACTGATGGCAAAATCATCACGTATAGGGCCAACCAAAATAGCCATGATATTTCTATCGATAAATGAGAGGATATAGGCCATTAATAGCAGTAATAACAGCCAGTAACGGTTTGACAAAGTTTTGCTGTGTTTCATGGTTTAAAATGACATGTTTTTTATTTGCAGACATGTTAGCGCAGATATAAAAGTTAAAACAGATATAATACCTATGCCAAAAAATCTACGGTTCTGAGAATGACAAACATAGCGCCCGCACAGATCAAAGATTTAAAAGGTTTGGGGCCCAAAAGTGCAGCGGCAATAAACGCCATAGGGATAACAACCGTTGCCGAGTTTATGCACACCGATGCTTTTGTGATGTACGCCCAACTAAAACAACTACATAGCACGGCCAGCTTAAACTTCCTTTATGCCATTATCGGAGCTCAAGAAAACCAACATTGGCAACATATCGCCAAAACCCAAAAAACTGAAATATTAATGCGATTGGATGATATGGGCTTGGCCCCCAAATAGAATCCATCTGGAAGCGATAAAAAAATCATGCGAAAAACGGATAAAAAAATTGAAAAACAATTAAGTTTATTACTTACCGAAGTTTGTGATATAGCACTCAATAATATTTCTGGATTTGAATGGCTAACACATCAAGTTAATTTTAAGACATTGCCCGACTCTCTTGTTATTACCTGCATATTTTCAACTTTAGAAGAGCTAGAGGCAGCCAAAAAAGAAAAAAATGACCTCTATCTTGCCAAGCTAATACAGCAGAAGCTAGACACCTCAGGTATAAAAATTAAACGCCCAGATAAACAGATACGCTTTGATAGCGAAGAAGCCTGTGAAAAAGAACACGGTGGTAATTGGGCAAAACGCTTATGCTAATAACAAAAATAACCGTTCATTAAAGCAGCAGGAGCCCAGATGATTAACATTCAGGCAATAGACCATATCGTATTACGCAGCAATAAATATGAGCAGCTCATTAAATTTTACTGCGAGGTCTTATCTTGTGAGATCGTACGCACGGTAAATGAGTTAGGGCTAACACAACTTAGAGCAGGTTCTGCACTGATCGACATCATAGATACCACCGGAGAGCTTGGACTTATCGGTGGGCCTGCACCGACTCAGCAAGGTAATAATCTGGATCATTTCTGCCTGCAAATAGCGCCTTTCAACGAAGATGAATTGATACAATTTTTAAAAAGTAAAAACGTAGCTTGCGGGAAATTTGAACCTCGATTTGGCGCGCAAGGCATGGGCCGCTCTTTATATATAAAAGATATTATCGGCAATACCATCGAGTTACGCGCGATACAAGACTAACCGCATATGAGAAAATTAATGATAACAGCACCTTTTATTGCATTAAAAACAACCGTTCCAAAAACTTGGATTGATATCAATGGCCATATGAATGCCACGCATTATGGATTGGTTGTTTATGATGCACACGTTAACTTCACCGAAACCATTGGTTTGGGAGAGTCCTATGTGAATGCCAGTCAATGTGGCAAAGCCGTGCTTGAGAGCCACATGATTTATGAACGAGAAGTCTCTCTGGCAGATGAACTTGAAGTACGATCCTGGTTGTTAGCCGTGGATAAAAAGCGTCTACATTTTTTTCATGAAGTTTATAACATCAGCCAAGGCTTCAGAGCTGCAGCGGCCGAACAAGTTGATATACACATCGATTTAAATAAACGCCAATCAACAGCGTTGCCCGAAGATTTATATCAATCGTTACAAGAACGGGTTAAAGCCAATCTTGCCCTTGCGCTACCGGATAAAATTGGTAGTCAAATACGCGCCCCAAAAAACATCTGGTTAATAAAGTAATTAGGAGTCTATATGTATTTATTTTCTTGCACCGCCAAAGCCCGAAAAAAACTGGAAGATATTAATATCGGTGACGAAAAACCGTTTATTGTTTATATCGATTATGCCGATCTTTTTGGCGCAGAGCATCTTTGCAAATTATATTTGATGAGCGAAGGTTTCCATGAAATTATCATCGAGAAACGTAAACAAATTTCCAATGAACAAATCATGAACCTTCAAGAGCATGATAAAGATATACAGGAAGCGTTAAAAAGCGGCTTTCATTTACGTATGTTTGAAAGCCATTAAAGCCAAATCGTTTTAAGCATCAACATCGAGTTGCGGCAACATTTTCTGATATTTGAATGCCGCAGCCAACATACAAGCACCAATTAACATAAAGACAACCACTTTTTGAATAATTGAAAAGTCTTGTAAATCCCAAATGAAAATTTTAAACGCGGCAATCACATAAAGGAATAACGATAACCAGATAATCTTTTTCATTTTTTCCTGCAGGCTTTGAAATAACAAAATCGTTCCATGCAACACCAGAGCAAATGAAATCACAGGCCCCTGCATATTCGAAAACAGCTGCATGATCAATGCACTATAAGCACCAATAGCAATCAAATGAAATAGCCATTGATTCAACAACTGCCTACCCGTTTTCCGCCACACGGCTCTGGATTGCGCGGTATAGCGATACACCAATACAGCCACACCAGCCATAGCAACGATATTATACAAACCCATCCATAACGATTGTGAAGAAGATGATACAGCCGTTACAAGGTGCATCAGGGTTAATACGCTAAACAGTATAAACAGCACACTGTAAATCCATTTAAGATTTGATCTCACGGGTACAAATACAGGCCTATAGCTGAAAATAGCGCTAAAATAGACCGCTGCAATCATTAAGCCCAAGCCCGGTTCTCCACTGATACCATAAAACAAAATAAATAAGCTTATGCCCCAGTAATAAACACCACCAACAAGCAACGGTTTTAATGCCTGATGACAAAGCTGCTGCACTGAACTCCCAATAGCCTGCCTGTTAAGCCCCTGCCCCAGCCACAACATAAAAATATAGGCAGCCATGCCCAATAATAAAGCCGGACTCGCCAGCCCCTGCCAATGTTCAAACTTCTGTAAATAACAGGCATAAACGGCCACAATACTCGCCACTGTCACGAGCAAACGCAACTCCACCTTAAGAACCGCATACTGTAATCGGTAGAATAAAAACAAACTAATAGCAGAGGATGCCCACAAGACCAGCGGGAGGTATTCTATATATTTTCGCAATATACTGGGCAAGAAAAATATCGGAATAATGACATAAAATAATTGCCGACATTTTTCAGATAATTCCAATAAGCGACTTTTTTTGCAATAACGTTTATAAAACTCGGCAACTAACCATAAACAAACAAAGGCCTCTATCCTGGCAATTTGTGCATAAATACTCTGTTCAGAAAAATGAAAGTTATTAACTATGCTGGCACTAACTATCATGGGTACGGCCAGCAAAAGTAAATGTGTCAAGCCTATAAACTCACTGATAATAAGCTGTTTTTTCTGGCTATAATAAATCAGCCCAAACATGGGGAAAACCACACATATCCACATCAGTTGCGCCGAGAAAATGGCTATTGTCAGCAGAAAACTCAGCGATAAAAACAGGCCAAAACTATTGTGTAAAATCTCAACAAGACGTTTTTCATTTTGGCATAAACTTGTACTGCATCTAGTTAATAGTTGCACTGCAATCAATAAAAATGCCGTAATGGCAATAAGGTTTCCCCAGCCCGCACTAAAAGACAGCGATAGAATTTCAGGTGCAGCGACGACTGAATTTGCAACCCATGTAAACACTTGAATCAGCATGCTAATAAGAGATATGACAAAAGCGATATAACCTTCGACTCGCACACTGGTGAACTGAAAACGAATACCTAAATATATCAAGATCAAGCCTTCTACAGCCCAGATAATGCCGTACATCTCTTGCGTTAATAACATCAAGGCAGCAACTGCCGCAAAAAGACCTGCATATAATAACGAGATTACTTGTACTGATCGTGCTTCTTCATTCGCTGGCTCGATAACGGTCAATGGTCTTTTCCATAGAAAACACATCAAGCATGGAATGATATTTAGCCCATAGATCCAACCAAGCTGCTCAGAGCTATCAATGATTTGCGGTAGTACCCATAAGAAAAATAATAGATTGGAGCTGATCATTATTATGCTGGTTTTATTCATGCCTAAAGGCGGCTTAATACTTTTAATAAGATACCAGGCAAAACCATAGAAAAAGCCATGCAGAATCACGATAAGATCGAAGGGTATGGAGGGGCTTATAGCGCGGTTAAAAACAGAATATTCAATCATCAATGCACTGATGATCATGCTGATCATCGCTAATGGTGGCCAATGAATTCTATTCGATAAATGCAGCATAGCCATGCTTAACACCCATAAATAACCAAGGTAAGCCGCAGGATACTGATCCACATGTTGCATGATAAGCGGCATGGCGGCACCACCTATCAGCGTGATGATGGCAACCACCCGGGTGGCAAATAACAGCGATAAAACATAAGCCATGGCACTGACCGCTATCAATAACAAGAAACCCAAGGTTTGCGGTAGCAAGTCATAATAAGGGCCTGCAAAATAGGCGCATAGATAATTCAGTATGATACCTAACGCTATCAGACTAGAGCCATACTCAGCCATAACCGTGGTTTTGCGGGAAAATAACACGCCACCTACGGTAATAGCTATGGCAATAATAAAACCCAAAGCAACCTTACTTATAGGCCCTAAAAGCTCATTAAATGAATATTGTAATAAATAGCCAAAGCTACAAACCAACGCGACCACGCCTGTTAAGGTCATAAAAAAAACAGGGGCTTTACCCTGTTGTTTATAATGCAGATAGATATGATTAAATTGAGATATTAATCCAGAAAATGGCCCTAATAACAGGCTCAAAAAACCCACCAACACTTCTAGTGAAGCCGGCGTTATTAGACGGTTTAAGACGGTTTTAGATTTTTTTTCATGAATAATAT
>JABSRQ010000091.1 GCA_013215055.1 Pseudomonadales bacterium
GACACAGGCTGTGTGAAACCGTTATTTCATAATTTATTTTCGTGCGGAGAGTTCCCTGCTTTAATTTTCAAAGAGAGTAAATGCAAACGAAGACATTCTCGTGCGCGTTTTATCCCTCAATTTAGTATGTGAAACTTCTTTATTTACGTTTTCACACAGCCTGGACACACACCAGCCCGTCATAGAATTTCCAAAGTAGTTTAAATGGAAATTGTTCACGCCGTTAACATGGACCGCAGTGTGTAGGCGAGCATACTTAACCTTGTTAATAGTAATTTGTATAATTTATGAACTTATTTTTATTTTGGGGATTTGAATACCATCGTAATGAAGTCTCTAGTTGACATACCTTCTGGCAAACCAGGAACTATGTTGTCATGCGTATCCCATATTTCTCGGCCGTTTACTTCCGCAATAATTCCACTTCCATGCCATCCATAAACTTCTATGTAATCACCGCAATCGACCACTTCAATATTACCGGCTTGTTCACTACTTCCTATGAATACTCCTGTTTCTCCTGAGGGAATTTCAAGATCTAGACCCCATGGTTCAACAATAACGTCAATTGAGCTTTCGGAAGTATTCTGGATTTTCTTTATGTCTGTATGCATAACTCTTAACAGTATTTTTCAAATGATTGACTCGGTGCATACAAATATACATTGAATCATTCCATGCATACAAATTAGTTTAAATGGAACAAGTTGACCGTCCAATCTATAAGGACGGTTTGTGTCAAGAGTTGGTATTGAGGAAATGATAGTACAGAGAGGAAATGGTGAAAAGCAGCCCTTCAACGCCCGCCTCAACTGCCGGAGGCCATATCGCAGGCGCTTGTTAGGCACTTGTTGCGACAGACTATTTAAAAGCCCCATTCCATATTAGGGAAACCAATAAGATGGAGCAAAGAAAAACAAAGGGCGCCACCCAGTTTCTGGCTATACGAAAAGGAAGCTCGCCTTTTTTAACTACATTCCATTCAGCTTTTAATACTGGAGCAGCAAACTCATTTGCAATATTAATTGCCTCGATTGTTTTACTCGCATCTGTACCATTCGTTAGTGCAATATTTTGCTCATCAATTGTGCGTTTTAATAGGCGTAATAACTCTTTATGGTTTTCCTCTCCAGGGTTTAACCTCAACTGGATACGAGAATAAACTTCTGTAACCTGATAACGTATGTCACTAATCTTTTGATCACTAATTTTAAATAGCGATTTCACTTCATAATCAGATCCGTATTTATGCTTTTCTTCAGTCGCTCTTGCAAATGTACGCGCACAACCAAAGAAAACTGATAACTCTTCCCTCAATGAATCTATCCACTTTTGTCTGAATTCTGATGTTTTAAGTTCTTTGGTAAGGGTGAGGTTGACGAAGGGAGATAGCCGCAGCAATTAAAGACGCCGTTAGCGTGGCTATCGCCGCGATTGATTGAATAGGTAATTCTGAGGCCATCTGTTTTCCTTAGTTCTATTTGGTTTGGCATAACAGTTGAGTTATAGGAATTAGTTCCGGATATCCAATTATTCAATAATCCTCTCAAAATAGCTACACCCCGTAGAAGGCCAATTACACAGCTAGTAAGAATGATTTTTCTACAGGACAAAAAGAGGAAGTATTTACCGATTATTACCGTACTTTCGGTAATTCTGCAGCAATCTATACGTGTTTTTTATCAATTTATTTATAATAACGAATGACCGCTTTCGGGGAGTTTAGCGATGCATTGGAGTTGTGCCAGCGGCTGGTCTTGACACAAAGCTGCCTAAGAAGTGATCGAATTCACGGTGTATTTTGCAAATAAAATCACTTCTTATGATTTACGTTAGATTTCTGGTCGTTTGTTTGGGCTGGAATGTGTCAAATCCAGTCCTAACACATTAGGGGAGTCTGACAGTTTTAGGGGGCTGCAATGAGGCTGAACCAGCTGTTGGGTTAAGTACCATATTCGAAATTTAAGGGTGTTACTTCTAGGAGGGGGAATCTCCGCCCCCTAATTTTTTCTGATCGATTAGGTACTACATAAATCTTATTGAAACTCGCTAAATTTGATTGACTGACATGGGCATGATCTCAATAGATTTTTAAATTGATCAACAAACTCAATCGAATTTCCGCCAAATTCGAAATGCACCTCGAACGTATTGTCTTCCAGGCTCCATTCTTCAACAAAAAATTCCTCAAATTCTATGTTGTCATAGATATTATCAATCTTTAATTCAATGTCTTTTCCAAAGTAAGCCATACGCTCTTGAAAAAGAGCCCCGTATTCACCTTGTTCCAGTCCTTCAAAGATCGTTTGCCATTGCTCGATATCTACAGCATTAGCAATAAGCCTTATCAAAAAATCCATGTATTTCCTGTTCTGAATATCTATTTTTATTTGGGACCATTTTTTTCAACATGGTGCCACAATTCCCAGAATTTATCAGGATACTTATCGCCACCTTCCAGAATTAACGCCTTTGTTTGCTGCAACCATAACTTTCTTTGTTGCAACAACGATTCATCTGAGATACGTATTTTTCTATTCGGATACTCAAAGAAACAATGAAGGAAAAGTTTAATCATGCCTCCAAATAGTTCCAAAGAACCGACCCCATCTATTGAGTCTGAACTTTTAGGGTTTATGGTAAATAACTTTGTATCCACATAAGGGAAAATAGACAGCCAATACTTTGGTATTAAAGGGCGGTAATTTATATAAGATGATTCTTTACGAGTATAAAGGTACATTAAGGAACAAAATCCAACAAATTCATCAGTAGGGTTGGTCTCTATTCTTCGATAGCTTTTTTCATAAACAATTAAAAAAGGCAAACAACGCTCAGGATCATAAGTTTCACCAAACACATAGATAAACATATCCTTGGATTTTTCCGTTGTCATGCCTGGAACTGAGGGTAGATAACTCTTAAAAAGACCAATAACAGCATAATATGTTTTATCGGACTCTTCATGGCGTACCAGATTCTGCAATACAAATTGAATGGACTCAAGATCAAACCTAGGAAACATCTGTAGGCGCATTAATATATTTATCTCAAGCTCAGGGTTAAGTTCTCCGGTAAAAAAATACACTCTAAACTGCTGAATATATTTTTTTGTACAATCAACCTTTAGCTCTTTTTCAACAGGAACCCAAAGTTTCTCTCTTTGCGCTATCCACTCTGGATCTGTAGTACACGATAAATCAATGGAACTCATATACACTACCTCTTAGGCTCTTTACTGACGTATCCCCTGAATTAAAATCTAACTTTTATAAATTAGGCAATAATAAACTTCTTGAAGCAAGCTTAACACGGGCGATAACTTTAAGCTTTTCCCACCATGCCAAATAGCCGCTTTAGCCTCACAGCAGGCACAGTTTTCATTCAACCCTGAGATACATCAACAGCTGCAATTGACACAAAACGTCCTTCCGAGATAACCATTTATGTTCGATGGTTATCGTTAGGCTGGAGGCCGGTGATGTGTCAATTCCAGTCCTTGGCCATTTTCTACTGGGCATATAAATCAAGTAGCCGCTATTAAACGTAAAGCAGCCTTTTCACGAAAGTAAATTCACCTCTCTAAGATAAGCTAGTTGCACTGTAAATTAAAAAATGTACAGATTTGAGTTGGCTCACTTTGTTTTTGCTATAAATTTAAAAACCCTTAAAATCAGCAAGATATAATTAATCAAAAGTTGATAATAGGACCCCCACTATTATTTTTGATAATGGGACTCCCTCACTTTGTTTTGATTAAAATGAAGCTGAATCAAAGTGAAACCTCTGCTAGCCGTGGCTTTGAACGGGTTTTATGTAATAAATGATCAGTTTGAAAGTGAGGGGGTCTCACTATACAAATGTTATACGCTTTTTAGTTCGTTTCTTGAAATAGCATTGTGTCATACGAGGGGAGTAATGAAGTTATCTTGGCAAACAAGCATGTGGTGCTTAAAAAAACTTGTTAAGTATTCATTGCTCGCCCTTTTCATATATCTAGTGGTAGGTAGCCTTTGGAAGGCTGCGACAGAAGATGAACGAAAACAGGCCTATCAAGATAGCCTAGTTGATGTGAAATTCGAACGAAAAACCGAAGCTAATGGACAAACCTATGTAGTCACGCACTACTCACAAGGTGTAGTCAAGGTGCCGATAGAATACATCGCTTCAAAGAGGATTGGGAGAAACTATGCCGTTGTTTGGATGAATATATACTGGCCCTTGAAAGCCCCATTTAGAGATAACCTGGTCAAAGGAAACGATACGCCGTTAGTAAATTTTCGATTTATGATTGAAGGCCGAAATGGTCGGGGTAATTCTGGAAATCTATATCAAAGCATCCTCGAAAAACACCGGAAAGGTGAGATTACAATGCTGGCCGAATCGAAGCTTGATCATATCACTGTTTATGAGAAAAACAGCAAACCAATTTATTTCATTATTGACGATGGCCACGCGAACGACTTTTTAAATCAGCCTGGAGCATATCATTGTGCTGACCATCGAAACTATAATTTTAACTGTAACTTTAGCTGGTTTATCAACGATCGGCTGTATGTAACGGTAAAATTTAATGATTTTGAAGTGGATAACACGATTGCCATGATTAACACAATTAGTAAACTTGTAGAACGATTTACGCATGGTAGAGATTATGATGTCAACTCTGCTAAGTAAAAGTTAATATTGTAGATATATGCAATTTAAGAGACGCGTATATCCCATCTACACATCCACATAAAGGGCTTGTTAAACATAGCCAAGCTAGGACATTTTCACTTAATCTATAAAGAGTATCTGGCTAATTTCCTGCTCCAGTAGCGGGAAGTGGCTAAAGTCATCATGGGCGTAATTAACTGCAGCCTTTGCCGGTGCATCGCCATTGATGATGATACGTTGAAAATGTTGCGGCTCCAGTACCGCTGCACGAATAGCTGCAGCATCACTGTTTATAGCTAAGCCAATGGCAGAGCCTGTTGGAATAAAACTCCATTTGATGGTATTTGCAGGGGTGGGGTTAGTATTCTTAAGCTTATTTACATCATCAACAAGCGGCAGCAGCTGCGGTTCCACAGTAGCGTCATAATACGGTGAGGTAACACTATAGAAATTCTCTACTCCCTGAGTCATGCCGTGAACCACTTGTCCAATCAAACTCATGCTAGCCCCCGGCATATCATCCAGTGCTAACACGGTTGCAGCAGCCTTGCGTTGCTGCGGTAAATCAGCGCCTATTGCGATGTTATAGCTACAATTAAAAACTAGAAAACAAGGGCGCGCACCGATTTTGCTGCCGCTGATATTTACATTCATGGCTATAGCGGTTTTCCCCGCTTGGCTTTTATAGAGGGTTAAATCGGCTTGTACATAATTCTTTTCCGCACTGCGGGCAGAAAAGTGTGCCACAACATTATCCGCATCATCGTTATCAAAGGCCGGTGAAAATTGAGCCACCGCGGTACTGCCATTCGCCACGGCGATATTACGGCTGTGCTGTGGGTAACCCAAAGCCTGCATTTGATTATAAAAATCAGTAAACGGCTGGCCGTCGGTATTGATGTTGTTCAATAATAATTGTCGATACACGGCAGAATTGTAGGCGGTATTATTGAAGCTCTGTAACGCTGTGCGGGCATCGTTAAAGGTTTTTTTAACCTCACGCATGGGCAGCGCAAAGGCGAGTGAAATCCCACGGGACCATGGCTCAATTTCATCCACGTATTGATCTAAAATAGGCACTATAAATTGCAGGCTTTGTGGTACGTGCACACCGGCATGTGGTGCATCGTAAGAAATATACAAACCGACGTGATGCTTAACGGCTACTTTCTCCATGCTTGTTAACGCATGCCTAGCCGCAACACCACCCAAACTAAAACCCACTAATACCATAGGGCTGGGCTTTTTGATTGCCGCTCGATGACGATTAAGCGCCTCTAATAAGCGTTGAATCTGCAGGCTATAGTCCTGCACGGTATCGTCTTGTGCAGGCCCGGTAATCACCGAAATAATCACCGCCTGCTTATTTAATCCCATCATGCCATGGGCCTGATCCGGATAGGTAAAAAGCCCTGAGGCATAACCATCAATAAAGACAATGGTTTTAGCCAACAGCGCTGTTACCTGTTGATGGCTTATATTTTCAGCCGCAGCAGGAGGCAAGAATATTTTAATGCCAATATCTGCAGCCGCCACCGCTGTAGGTGCCGGTAAAAGACAGCCTTGTTCTTCTATTAGGCTGGCTAAATTGTCTAGATCACAGCGCAGTGTCGGTAAGGCCTGTAAATGCTGCGCACAGGCTAACCCTATTATCAGTAAGAGGCTGCTTGACCCCGTTCTACCTAAGCCACTAATCAACCGACTAACTGCCATCGACTTTCCCGTTATGAATGAATGTTATCGCTAAGCGTTAAGCTTACTAAAGATAGGCTGTATAAGCGAAATACCTGCATTGCGTAGCAGCATTACAGGCTCAAGTGCGGTAACTCAGCCGAACTTACGTCAGATTACTAAACAACATCAAAATATTGACCATCAAGGTTAAGAGAAATAGGGGGTAATCCCCCTTATACACTTCAGGCAGTTCGCTCATTCACATCGTAACCCTCTACGTCTAGGATTAAACGAAAGGAGGCCCAATATGCTTAATACTCTACTCACCGTTGATTTTCAAAGCGGCTCTTCAATGAAAATATTTTGAGGGGATGTTCCAGGCACTTTGGCGTGTTTTTAGCAATTGATGTAGAGGGGCTGCAATAGCCTCATTACTGGCTAACTATATACATAAGCATCGAAAATGTGACCGGCTGATTTTGACACAGCAGCCTTTTCAAGAGGTTCCGACTTAGTTTTATTTAAATATTTTGTCAGTTCGGAATAAAGATTGTGAGCGATTAAATATAGATTGTGAATTAAATACATATTGTGTACTGACTATGTAAAACCTTGTTGGCCAGATTTTCTCACAACTGCACTTTCGGCAGCACCCTTGAATACATCGAAAAGTCAGTTAACTTAA
The DNA here is from genome assembly GCA_013215055.1 of Pseudomonadales bacterium. Taxonomy (GTDB): domain Bacteria; phylum Pseudomonadota; class Gammaproteobacteria; order Pseudomonadales; family DT-91; genus CAKMZU01. The sequence continues at coordinate 7,019 of JABSRQ010000091.1, forward strand.
TAAAGCGGGATAAAGGCATCTAAAAAACTTTCAGACCTGATACTTCAACATTTAATTGGAATGATAAGTATTCCTGGAATAGAAATCCTCACCAAAATTAACGCCCCTATCCGTAAACCACACCTTCTTCACCGCTAACAAGCGAGCAATGCTGAGGCTTAAGCTATCACCAAATGATACAAAGAAGAAAAATTGAATATTTTACAGGGTGCAGCGCAGTTTAATGACTGCGCTTGCCTGTAGCCTGCGACAAAGTCCCTGGTTTCAGGCCTTAGGCATTAAACCACAGGCGCAGAATTCTTATCCGTTTGTATTACATCAGCAGCTTGAAACTTCGCGGCTAATGGTGGATGAAGTTCATCTAACGGTTTTGAATGACCGAATTGAATCACAAGGCGAGCATGATGACGCCGTAACTGTCTGGCCTCTGTAACCCCACAAGCATGCGCAATGATGCCCACTTCTTTTTCCAGGTTCTGCGCATATTGCTTCACGCGCTGACGTTTATCCGCAGGGTTTAAGCCCTTTTGCAGTTTTTTATCATGGGTAGTGATGCCGGTAGGACAGGTATTTTTATTACACTGTAAAGCCTGAATACAGCCAAGCGAAAACATAAAGCCACGGGCCGAGATCACAAAATCAGCCCCCATGCACATCGCCCAAGCCACACGTGCAGGTGTAATCATCTTGCCTGAAGCAATGACCTTTGTGCGTTCACGCAAGCCATGCTTGGTCAACGCATCCACCAACATAGGCAAGCTTTCAACCAGAGTTAAGCCCACATGATCCATTAAACTGGCAGGTGCGGCACCGGTGCCACCATCACCACCATCAACGGTAATAAAATCGGGCGCCGACTCTATGCCACGCTCATTGATCAGATTAAACAATTCATCCAGCCACCATTGTGCCGATATCACAGCTTTAAAACCCACCGGTTTGCCCGTGACATTACGCACTCTGGCAATCATATCCAAAAGATCGGCTGGTGAATTAATATCGGTATGGGCATTAGGACTGATAGAGGCCTGCCCTTCTGGAATACCTCGCATTTTGGCCACACTGGCACAGACTTTCTCGGCCGGTAAAATGCCGCCCTTGCCTGGTTTTGCGCCTTGTGAAAGTTTAATCTCAAACATACGCACCTGCTCATGAGCGGCAGCATCACGCAATTTATCATCACATAACTGGCCTTGTTCATCACGTACACCGTATTTAGCCGTTCCGATCTGAAATACGACATCGGCACCGGATTCCAAGTGATAAGGCGATAACCCGCCCTCACCCGTATTGATCCAGCAACCCGCATCTTTGGCACCGTTGGTTAAAGCCTGAATCGCAGGCTTGGAAATAGCGCCATAACTCATACCAGAAATATTCACCAGGCTGCGGGTTTTATAAGGGGTTTTACAAAATGGGCCTAACTCAATTTCGGCGGCGGGCTGCACATCCTCTTCACGAATGGGGTGAGGCGAATTTACGAATAGCACTGAGCCAGGGCCATTGGCTTGATACGTTGAGCCAAATGATAGATTGGTCTCTATGTTTTTAGCCGCTCTATAGACCCAGGATCTATCGGCACGGTTAAACGGCAGCTCCTCTCTATCCATAGCAAAGAAGTATTGCCTGAAAAACTCGCCCATATGCTCAAACAGATAACGAAAACGCCCAATAACCGGATAATTACGCCTAATGGTATGTTTGGTCTGCGTTATATCGATGATAAATAACACCAGCACGGCAATAACAGCCACCGTGACACTGACCACTATCACTGCGGAAATCAGGTTAATTCCCACATCCACCCAGTTTACAAATTTCTCAAACATCGCGATTCCTATTCTATTTGCAGCGAGGCCAGTTGTATCTCTGGTCTCATTGTTTATTTATTTTGTACTCTCGCCATCTAACAACAATATCATGTTAGATTTTTCTCTCTAGAGAAATTAATTGACAAAGAGCTAGCCAGTACCTGTTCCCTGGAGATCTTATAACATAAATTTTCATAGCGGCGGCCGTTCAATTTCACCCCCTCTTTGCGCCCACTTAATTCCTGTCCGGCGCAGATATATTTTGCCCCCATCATTTCCAGGGTTCTAACTCCTACATCACTTCTTGCTATAGCACCTATAAAGTCGATTCTTGTTAGAACTGCGAGCTCTATTAAATAGTAGAAACGTAAAATAACTGTAGATCTACTATTTCTAAGAAAGGCTATCGCGCCAGTTTTCTTCTAAGGCCTATTTAAATCTTCATTGATTTTCTAATGATGGCATCACGTAGTGGTGTAGGCAGGCGATTGATAAATACCCGTAAACGGCTGGCATTATTTAATAAATAACGGGGTTTGGGGCGTGGGGAAAATAGTGCTTTTTCAACCACGTTAAGGTATTTATGCATAGGCAGGTCGGCAGCATTTTGACTGTAATCGCTATAAAAAGCATGCATCTTTTCATAATGTTTTATGCCTTTAGAATCGTTAACTTGTTCTGCTCTGCTAAGCCCCTTATCCCATATCGGTGTTGCTATTTTTCCGGCTTCGATAATGCATACCTTGATATTAAATGCGGCCAATTCTACTCGTAAGGCATCACTAAAACCCTCTAACGCAAACTTGCTGGCGGCATATACGGATAAACCCGGTGGTGCAAAAATACCGCTGATGGAACCAATATTGAGGATACGTCCCTCACTCTGCCTTAATAACGGCAGGAAGATTTTACTGCAAATAATAGCACCGATGACATTGGTATTGATGGTATTGATAATATCCTGCTCAGGCATCACTTCCACTGGGCCTGTATAGGCCACACCCGCATTGTTGATCAGAATATCCAACCCGCCAGCGGCTTGTATCTGTTCATACGCGCTGTGCAGGGTGTCAGACTCATTTACATCCAGCATGATAGGCGAAAGCCCTAGCGAGCTTAGCTGATCAAAATCTTTTTGTTTACGAACCCCTGCAAATACCTGGTGACCTAGGGCTTGAAGATATTGGCTTTTGGCAAGACCTAGACCGGAGGAAGCTCCGCTGATTAATATCGTTTTTTTCACGATGGCCCCTGCTTAAAATATCGCACAAATCGGGCTTTGGCTTCTTGCATGGGAATGACATTGGTAAACTGGAAATCTTTCTCGGCGCGGCTGGTATCAAAGTAATGATCTTTTCCACACACGGAAACTAGCGCACGTGTCATCGGAGGTTCACCTAAAAAAGGTAATGCTGTGTAGATATTTTCTATGATAAACCCCAGCGTGTAGGCGAGTTTATACGGGACTTTTTTAGTCACCGGTTGCAGGCCTATTTCGGTAACCAGTTCATTAATCCATGGCCATAATTCCACCGGCTCGGTTTCGTTAATAAAGTAGACCTTACCCGCACAGTTATCGGAGTTGGCAGCTTGCAGATGCGCCAGTGCAGAGTTTTCGACATAGCTTACGCTGATCTTATTATTACCTTCACCGATGATCTTTAACTTGCCGGCTTTTACCCGTTCAATAATGGCAGCGAACAGGTGAGTATCTCGTGGCCCCCATAGTGCGTGTGGCCGTAAAGCGGTGGTGGATAAGCTGGCTGAATTCGCCGCTAAAACTGCCTTTTCGGCGATCATTTTTGTTTCCTGATAAGCGCTGATGCGCTTCTTTGGAAAAGGATGGCTTTCATCGACATTGATCAGATCGTCATAAAAAGATAAAACACTGGGTGAACTGGTATAGATTAAGCGGCTGACATTTTGTTGTTTGCAGGCGCTAATAATATTCTGAGTACCTATAACGTTGGTGTTATAAAATTCCTGGTAATCCCCCCAAGGGCCGGTTTTAGACGCGGCATGAAAAACTGTATTTATGTCGTGGCAGGCCTCCAGCACTTGATGCTGATCAGTTATATCTGCGTGTATAATCTCAACATCAAGTGCTTCTAGGCTGGCATAATGACCGCGGCATAAGACCCTGACTTGCCAACCTTGGGTTAACAGGGCTTCAACAATATATAGGCCGAGAAAGCCACCGCCGCCGGTGACCAGTGCTTTTTTGTCCATAATTTGCTCTAGTTTTTGATCAACCATTTTTTGACAGCAGGTCTATCTATTTTGGAATGGTGGCGTTTATCCACCGGCATTTTTTTGATAAACCGCACATCATCGATGGGGTAGTTAATTTTATCCAGCTGGCCACGAATGACTTTGTCTAGTTGTTGGCGTTGCTGTTTATCCATTTTATTGCAGACTTCAACCACCAGATAAACCCGTTGCTTAAGATGTGTATGCTTAACTGCTACGAATGCGCAATGCTCTACCTCACTCATCAGGTTAATGGGTTCTTCGGCCAATGTTGTGAACAGGCTGCGATTGTCGATACGAATAACATCTTTTAGCCGCCCCAGGCTCCATAACTCACCTGTCTCATCAAGCACAGCCAGATCACCGGTTAAATGCCAGCAGGTTTCTAGGCCTTCTTTTTGTTCAATCACTTTAGCCTGGGCATCAAGTTCGGGTGCTAGGTGATAGTGTTTGGAGACAAGATCACCGGCTAACATGATTTCGCCCACTTTGAGTGAGTTGTTAGGTAATATGATATCGCTATGGGGTTTTATGTTGAGCTGAAGTCCCTTAACCAATCTGCCGAGTTTGACGCCGTAATCGGGCTTAAATTCTATATTCTTGGCATAGCTAATCGGGCTGGCTTCGGTAGCGCCATAGGGCGAATAAAAGCGGCCGTTAGGCAGTATTTTTTTCACACGCTGGGCGACTTTTGCCGAGATCGGTGCGCCGCCGCTGACAGCATATTTAATCGATGGCAGGGTTTTATCAAGAGCTAAGCAATGCAGGCTGAGTTGCCGCCAAATAACCGGGGAAGCAAAACACACCGTGGCATTAACTTGTTGTAGTAGATGATACAAATATTCCGTATCACAGGATTTGGGATTGATCTTGCGGTAATCCGGTACATGACAGCAGATACCCAAAACGGGGGTGATTAACATTGAGAGTGGAAACAGTGCGAGATCAACATCATCACCGTTTAATTCAAACAAGTTAGGTACAGAATCTATATGGGCCTTTAGTTGCCTGTGTGTCCATTCCACAGGCTTGGGCAAATCGGTACTGCCACTGGTGAAAAATATCGCAGCTAAATCACTAGCAACAGGCTTATCGATGTTATTTAGCCTAGCGCATGTTTCTAACCGGCCCGCTTGTAATTGTGTCGTGGTGATGGCTGTTGTAACCGAGGCCAAGGTTTTACTAAATAGAGGCAGGAAAAATTTAATTAGAGGCTTGCAGATAATCGCATTGGGTTGCACACGACGGATGCTTTTTAATACCGCAGTCAGACCTATGGCCGGGTCAATAATGATGGGCACTGCGCCTAGGCGAAACAGCGCAAAAAGAATCTCTGCCAGCTGCAGGTTGGGGCGTGTCAGTATCAATACCTTGCTACCCTTGCCAATGCCCTGTTCTTGCAGCTTGCTGGCATATTTTGTGATTTGTTCGCTGAGCTGGCTATACGTTAGGCTGCGGCGGTGATTATCGATACATTCCGAGAAAATGATTTTATCGGGCTGAGCTTGTGCCTGTGCAAACAGTGCATCAACAATGGTGCCGTTGTCACTGTTAACTTCTGTCTTCACTGCGGGGCATCCGTTTTATCCAACTTCATTGTTAATACATGGGCCATGCCAAATAACATGATCTGCATGATATGCGGCGCCATATTGTCGATTTGTGCGCGGTAAGTAAAATAAAAATAGATAGACTGAATAAAATGCAGACCAAGAGAGACAATCACCAATAGCCATAACCACAGGGTTGGAATGGCAGTGATATCGATGGCTATTTCTAGCAGGCCTAATACCCAGGTCAGGCCAACAATATATTTTGCGGCTATTAATACATTTTTATTGATCATTTATCACCCTTAAAATCTTATGCATTTTGCTGAGTTGTATCTCTTCTGTCTGCGGTTTTTATAAGTTCAGCCATCGTGATGCTGTGCTGATGAACGTTGATATCAAAACCCAGTTCAGCGCTTAGCACCGTTAACCATTGTTGCATTAAAACGCTAATGTCTTCTGGCCCAAGCTTTAATGATGCATGGCATTGCAGGCTAAAGGCGGTTCTATCATTCCATGTGAAAGCACCTGCAGTGAGGGGTGATACTATCGCTGCAGGTGGCGCAGATATCCAGTGGCCCGAAATGTCTTCATCGTTAGTGGATTTCCAACGGCCCATATTGGCAAAAACACCCAACCAGCCGGGTTTATGCATGCGTTTAAAAAGATACGCGATAACAACACGCGGCAAATAGGCAGAGAAATTGGTGTATAACCAGGCCCCCCATAAAATATCTTGGCGGTATAGGCTTTTTATCTGTTTAAAAATACTGCCAGCATCTTGTGGCCCGTTTAATAGCAGATTCAGCGGAGCGGTAACATTGGAGTTATTGCGTTGTTGGCCAATAGCGCGTCTGAAATCATGTGGTAATAACCAGCTGCGTTGATCCGTTTTACTGAGTAATTGGCCGCAGGCGGCTTTATCCAATGCCGAAAGAAATAAGGCGGTTTCACCGATGTGATTTTTTTTGCAGTATTGGCGTATCGCCTCGGATGAAGAAAGATCAAACAACGCATATTCCAAACTGGGGCTTAGCCCTTCTAGCTGTTCATCGTATTTTTTCCATGCATAATGAATAGCAGGTGCATTGGCCAGGTGTTTTTTCAGCAGCTTTAACTTTGTGAGTAAGCTCGGTTCGGGGCGGGTCTTGCGTATGGCAGGCTGAGGTAATGCAAAATCATAATCTTCACAGAGTTGGCGAATAGCGCCAACGCCATCATTAAATTCATGTGACATTAAATGAAATTGCATGGCCGATTTTTCATCGGCTTGATAAGCAAAGATCATATCGACATTCAAACCTAATGATTTGAATATGCGATATTTATAGCCGGACCAGTCCTTAGCCATTATTCAACGTCCTAGTAGTTGAAATTAAACAGCGTGAAAGACATGCCGGCGGCAGTCATCAGGCCGGAGACCTTGTCGCCGCGTTTTAACTTGCCTTTCTCTAGTGCGATGGATAAACCCGCCGCCATGGAGTTATTCACCAGGTTACCGTATTCGGGCAGCAGGTAAATATACGGCAGTTTGATATCGAGGTTTCTTTCAAATGCCTTCCACACCGAAAGTGTTTGTGTGTGGGGAATAAACAGGTCTACGTCATTGGCCGCTACGCGGTTATTAGCGAGCATGTCCTGGACCAGATCAAAAGACAGCTCCTGCATTTTTTGTGAATAGGACACAAAGCGGTGTTTGCCTTTACCCGCCATAGAGACATCGTTCATTTGCAGCACTTGTGGATTATTTTCATCCAGCGGTGCCATGCATAAATCAGCCCATTCGGGTTTGCTGATATTGTTGTAATGCCAGTCTTCACCGCCATTAACTAGCACCGTTGCTGTGGAACCTTCGCCTACGGTGTAACTGGCAAATGCCCATTCCAGTTCCTGCTCATTTTTAAGGGCGAAATTACTGAATAAAGGTTCACCTTCATGGTTGGTATATTCGGCGGTCACGATCAAAATATTTTTATACATGCCGGCATTCAGATACGCCTGAGCTATACGGGTGGATCTGACCCAGCCACCACAACCTTCGGTGATATCAAAACATTCACAGTTCATACCCATGGCTTTGGCAACAAAAAAACTCATGCCGGGTTCGGCGACTCGTTTATCAACACTGGTAAAGATCAATAAATCGATGGCATCGGCTGTCATCCCCGCTTTGTCTAATGCTGAGTTTATAGCTTGTTCTGTGTAGTCAAAGGCGAAGTCATTTTTGCCAAGCCAGCGGCGTTCCTTACAACCAATATAATTAAGCGTAAGGCCAACTTTACGTATGGCTCTATCGATATCACCTTCAAATTCGGTGCTTTGCTGCCTGATAAGATCAAGTACTTCTTGATTGGATACTTTGCGAGTTGGAAAAGATGCCGAGATGCCTGCGATTTCCATGTCAATAATCCTTTACTGCTTTTGACGATGTGAGTAGGCGCAGGATAAACGCAGTCATATGGGAAGTCTACGTCTATCTTCTTCGTCGTTAATATTTGGGTATAAGAAAGACCACCCCGCTTTCCAGAGTTTATCGAATGTCATGCAATACCTTTTTGAGGTGCGTTATCGTGATGCCTAGCGGCGCAATAGCATTCATTAGTCTATAAGGTGAATGTTAGCCATTTCCATAAGTCTTGGCTTTATTGGCAGGCTTCACAATTGCCCCTGCTCTGATTGATAATACGTTACGGAAAACACAGCCAGAAGGGAAAAAAGACTCAAAACCAAGAAGATTTGTCTTCGATGCTACAGATGCCTTCCGGTGACACAAACAAGAAGTACAATGGCGCCGCATGCTCCAAAGTACTTGAGTGCATTTACGAGGCAAGTAATGGGCGCGATGATCAGCTGGAGTACGTCAAACGCCTGCTTACAAGTTACGTCATCGGAAACGGGGATTATCACCTGAAAAACATCTCCATGGTCTATGTACCAGAGGGAGACCAAGTTGGCCGATACAAGCTGTCGCCGGTATATGATGTAGTAAACACAGCAATATACAAAGAAGATGGCTTTGTCTTGTATTTGGAATTTTATGAGAATGAAAACATTGAGCCTACGGTATGAGGGTGTAAAAATAATTGTGTAACTGCTGATTATCTATAACCTACAAAAAGGTAAAAATAATGAGCATCACGATGGATAACAAAAAACTGCAAGCGATGGCTGAAGAACTGGCCAAAGATCTTAAAACGCCCGATGACCTCTGCCAGCTGAGCGCCTTCCTCACTAAATTGACCGTTGAGGCCGCTTTAAAAGGTGAAATGGACATCACCTAGGTTACGACAAAAATACCCCTACAGGCCACCACACAGGCAACAGCCGTAATGGTTACTCCTCCAAAAAATTGATCGGTGATCATGGTGTTATCGATCTCCAAACGCCCCGTGATCGTAACGCAACCTTTGAACCCCAGTTGATTAAAAAGGGCCAAACGCGCATTACCGGCATGAATGTACAGATCCTGTGCCTATAACCACCCGGAATTATCAGAGTATACCGTTAGAATTAACGGCCACCCTACTCTACTGAATTCCTTAATATTACTAAACAACATCAAAATGTTGTACTTCAAGGTTTAATCGAAATTGGGGCTAATCCCCCTTCTACTCAGCGGGCTTGCAGAAAGAGGCGTTTTTTATCCTGGTCGATGTGGAATCGATAGTGGCTGAGTACGTTCATGCCTAATAGGCCATCGATACCCTCACTCATGGGGAAGTCCATCACGGCGATATCAATGCCCTCTAAACTTAGTGGCCCCAGGCCGAATTGCTGGCTACGGTAAACACGGCTACGTGCCACACCGTTAGCCGTGTTAAATAATCTATCGGCTTTATTGTCGAAAGCATAATGGCTATTAAATAAGTCAAATACCGACTTCCTCACAGTGGTAGTAGATGCGCCGGTATCTAACATTAAAGTGACTTCATCTACCTCGTTGATGCGGGCCTTGATAAGAAAGTGATTGCCATGGGCGATTAAAGCAATGCTTTGTTTGTTAGTCTCGTTGTCTGTGCTGACCGGGTTTATCTGCTTTAACAGCTCCTGTGCTGGCTGGGCTAAGGTTTTACCCTGTACAAGCGACTTGAGTAAAACCTCGGCAGTGGAAATATCTTCTAGCTGTAAATAGAGTTTGGCTTGCGCTAGTTGGTTTTCCGCTGTAGACAAGCCCATGTTATTTAACATCTCATAAAAAATGAGCAGTTCTACCCAGCTTTCCCCAGTCCTTAGTGTCTTTGTATTTGTTGTCACCAGCTGCTGCAGAGCGCTGCGTACTTTTGTTTGATGCTCTGGCCGGTAAGCATAACTCCGTGCTAATTGAAAACTACGTAGGGCTTCGCCTGCATAAGCCTGTGCTTGTTGCTGTTGCGCCAGCAATATTAGTACATCGATATCATCGTAAAATTGCGCCAGATAGGTTTCGATAAAATTGATCAATACTTCATCATTGCCTGCGCTTAATAATTCTTGCAAATAGGACAGGATATGGGGTTTTAATAAGGCTGCCTGCTTGATGTTGTCGCTGTGAACTTGCTCATAGAGGTTTACTGCCGCCTCGGCATCCTGGCTGTATAAAACTTCTATAAATACCTGTTCAAGTATGGCATGTTTGTTAGTTACTGAGCTGGGCAGTGGTGCTGTGGCGGCATCTTTTTCTATTGCTTTAGTGGCAATAGTTTTGGCTTCTAGCTGGGTTGCTGGGTTACCAGTGGTCGCCAGGGAATCTGCAGGCCTGGATACATAAGACTGATGTGCCAACCAGCCGAAAACCAGACCCAGGCATAAGCACAGTAGATTGGTGCCTAAACTTTGCATAAAATAGCTAAAACCGCTGAATTTACTCTACGATTTTTATGCCCTTCTGCCGCTGCCAGTAAATGTTGCATTTTTTTATTGCCCATCGATCAGTCCGCGCAAACGTTCAACGCGCTTTCTATTCACACCCATATCACCATAACCCAGGCGTGATGCTGAGCGTATGGCGATAGTCTTTGTGGCCGGACGGTAATGCAGCTCTAGGTCATCCACATAGCGAAATATTCGGCTGCTACTGATGGCGTAGATGTAATTGTCAGTTTTAGTGATGATTTTTATGTGCTCTTGAGAGACCAATGCGGGCAGGACATTTTCCCATTTCCCGGCGATGGCCTCGATAAAGTGTTGCTCATCGTCAGGATCTTCATCACTGCTGACGCAGTTAGGGCTATCGGGGCAGGGCAGGAATTTGCCATTGTTAAGACCGAGGTTTTCCGGACGTGTACCGCTGCAAGCACTTAAGCTAAAGGCCATAGAAATGACCGTCAGAGAAAAAAAGAGTCGTTTTAAAAAGAATGGCATCAGTCTATCTCAATAGTTTTTCTTTTATTGCATAAAAGCATACCGCAATAATGCAAGATTGGGCATGATCTCATCAGATTGGCTGGTTTATTGGCAGAGATACGCATGTTCAAGGTTTAATCGAAATTGGGGGTAATGCCCCCCCCCTATACTCCGCCCTAAAATCAGTGGCTATTTATAGCTCACTAAATCCTAATTTCAAATCAACCCACACCTAGCCTGTCGATTAGCTGATTATATTTGACTCCAACCTTGCAGTAAGAGAGCCAGGTAGAACTATCAAATAACCTCCTCATCACCATCCAGGCTAAGTTGCACTAGCGAGTCAAATATGCGCGATATTAACAGAACCTAGGCCTGCAATAACTCCTTTAAATACTGGCCAGTAATAGAGCGCTTGCGATTGCTAATCGTCTGAGGTGTGCCTTGAGCGACGATTTTACCGCCGCCACTGCCACCCTCTGGCCCCATATCAATTACCCAGTCAGATTCGGCAATGACATCCAGATTGTGTTCAATCACCAGCACCGAATTGCCAGCATCAACCAACCGGTGTAAGACACGCAGTAGTTTTTCCACATCGGCCATATGCAGGCCCACGGTAGGTTCGTCCAACACATAGAGTGTATGCTGTTTTTGTCGGGTACCCGGTTTGGCCTTGCTTAACTCGGTGACCAGTTTAATACGCTGTGCCTCGCCACCACTTAAGGTGGGGCTTTGCTGGCCCAGCGTTAAATAACCCAGGCCCACGTCTTGTAGCAATTGCAGGCTATGATGCACGGAAGGAATGGCCGAGAAAAATTCGGTCGCCTCTTCCATATTCATCGCTAACACCTCACCGATGTGTTTACCCTTGTATCTAACCGTGAGGGTTTCATTGTTAAAGCGCCAGCCATGGCATTCATCACAATCCACTCTGACATCGGGCAGGAAATTCATCTCCACCTTCACCATGCCGTGGCCACCACAGGTCGCACAGCGACCTTCACCCGTATTAAACGAAAAGCGTGCGGGCAGATAACCGCGTAATCTTGCATCTATCGTATCGGCAAATAATTTACGGATGGTATCCCAAATACCCAAATAGGTCGCTGGGCAGGAACGTGTGGTTTTACCTATAGGGGTTTGATCCACCTCCAGGATGCGGGTGATCGAATCCCAACCGGTAATTTTTTCACAGCGACTCCACAGCAGTTTTTTAGGTTTTTTCTTCGACTGTTTCACATTTATTTTAAGGCGTAAATTGCGGTATAACAGTGAACGTATCAGTGTGCTCTTGCCACTACCACTAACACCACTGATCGCCACCAGTTGGCGCAAAGGAATCTTCACATTTAATTGGCTGAGGTTGTTTTTATTGGCGCCTATAATCTCTAAGGTTTCGGCTTCTCGTTCAGAACGTTTTTCAACATCACGCAGATCAACCATGGGATGGCGTAACGGTTTTGCCAAAAACTGCCCGGTCACAGAGTTTTTATTTTTCTTCAGCTGTGCCAGGCTACCGCAGGCCACCATCTCACCGCCGTTAATACCGGCTCCAGGGCCCATATCAATAATATAATCGGCTTCACGAATGGTGTCTTCATCATGTTCCACAACCAAAACCGTATTGCCCTGCGTTTGTAACTCTCGCAGGGTTTCTATCAAGCGGCGATTATCCCGGGTGTGTAATCCTATTGTTGGTTCATCGAGGATATAACACACACCTTGCAGGTTAGAACCCAGTTGCGAGGCCAGACGAATACGTTGTGCCTCACCGCCACTTAAGGTCGGTGCGGCTCTATCCAGGGTTAAATAATTTAAACCGACTTTTTGCAAAAAGCTTAAACGCCCTGTGACCTCGGCGATTAAATCACGCACTATCAGCTGTTCTTTCTCGGTGAACTTCAATTTATTAATCCACTGTACCGCATCATCAACCGATAACGCCGACAGCTCGGCAATGGATGCTCCACGATACGTCACCGCCAAGGCGGTTTTATTCAGGCGCTGGCCATCGCAAACAGTACAAATATGATCATGGGCCTCTTTGTCGTCATCTTCAGACTTGCCCGATGTAAGCCATTGCTCTTCTTCACCCGATTGCTCAACATCAAACTCTTCAATCACCTCACCGGTACCGAAGCAGCCATGGCACCAGCCGTGTTTTGAATTATAGGAAAATAGCCGCGGATCCAACTCATCAAAACCACCGCCACACGACGGACAGGCACGTTTGGTAGAAAACAACATCTCCTTCGCAGGTTTTTTAGATTTCGTCTTTGTTTTAGCCCCGCTGTTAAGCGGTGCGACTATCATCACCCCGTTTCCTATATCCAGCGCCTGCTGTAGCTGTTGTAACAGGGCATTTTCGTTCTCGGCACTGATATCCAGTTCGGCGACCGGTAATTCTATATTGTGTTCCTTATACCTATCCAGCACCGGCCATTCACCCGTAGGCAAATACTCACCATCAACACGTAGCTGCTGATAATCTCTATCGTTGGCCCATTTAGCCAACTCCTTATAAATGCCCTTCCTGGCCACAACCATGGGCGCTAACAACTTAACCTTGTGGCCACGGTAATGCTTTAAAATAAGGGCAAGTATGGCATCGACTTTCTGTGGTTCTATGGCGATATCACAATCGGGGCAATGCTGTGTGCCCAGCTTGACATAAAGCAGGCGTAAATAATGATAGACCTCGGTCATCGTCGCCACGGTACTCTTGCGCCCACCTCGGCTGGTACGCTGTTCTATCGCAACGGTTGGCGGTATGCCATGGATCGCATCAACATCGGGACGTGATGCCGGCTGTACAAACTGCCTGGCATAGGCATTTAAAGATTCCAGATAACGGCGCTGGCCTTCGGCAAAAACAATATCGAAAGCCACGGTGGATTTACCACTGCCACTGACACCGGTTATCAAGGTAAACTTGTCGCGTGGTATTGTGATATCCACATTTTTTAAATTATGCTCACGCGCATGATGGATTTGAATAACCCTGTCACTTTGCTTGGCCTTGGATTTTTTAGAGGGGTTTAAGACCATGGCCGAACCCAAAGCTTTTGCATATTCTCTTAACGCTAACGCCGTATGAGTATCAAAATTTTCCGCCACGTCCTCGGGTGTGCCTTCGGCGACCAGGCTGCCGCCCTCGT
>JABSRQ010000092.1 GCA_013215055.1 Pseudomonadales bacterium
GCTAAAGCTGCAGTGGAACTAGATGTGGATAACGGCGTAATGGTTGGTTGGAGCCTGGGTGGCGACCTTGTTTTACAAGCTTCTGATCAACTACCCGATGTAAAAGGCTATTTCATTTTTGGAACAGCCCCATTTGGAATAGCTCCAGAACTTCCCCCTGCATTTTTAAGTGCCGATGAAAGCTATGCAGGAGCAGCGGTAAATTACGGTTTTTCTGCAGACCTTAGCGATAATCAAATCGATGATTTTGTAAACGCTTTTTTTAGACCCGGATACCAAGACATACCAGAATATATGTATGATGACGGACGTCGTACCGACCCAATGACACGAGCGACCTTATTAAAGGCTGCTACGGGCCAGGATCCTAGTCTTCAAGATGAAATAGCTATTGTAAGATCCATGACAACTCCCATTGCCATGCTACTGGGTGATCAGGATGCACTTGTTCGCCCGGAATTTATGCAGGCATTGGCTCCACAAATGCCTACTCTCTATCGATCGAAGACCATTATCGTTAAAAATTCCGGTCATGCTATCCACTGGGAAAGACCAAAAGCTTTTATCGCTCATCTGAGACGTTTCATCAGAGCATTGCATTAACCTTAAATTCTACCCGTTTACAGCGTCGAATTTTTTCAGGTAAACGCAGGGTTCTGAGTTCCTGTTTATAACCGGGTAAAGTTTTTAACATGAAAAGCTTTACCCGGAATCGTAACGCAGACCGCTTACGCCTTCAAATAAGTTTTAATTTCCTGCAGCCTATGCAAACGAGATTTTTATATAACTTTATTTAGACATAAAAAAGGTCGATATTGCATCGACCATTTTCTAAATTAAAATACTATTTCAATGTTATAGGGACTTAACATGAAACTAATAATTTCAATATTTTTTATATTCACATCCGTTGTTAATGCAACTGAAGTAAAAAAATTCAATATCACCACTGAAAGAGGTGACGTCATTGAAGCCCAACTGCACACACCAAAGAATATCCAAGGAAAGATTCCCGCTCTACTGATTGCACCAGGGAAGGGCTATCATATGGACCTGCCTCTCGTTAAAAAACTTGCTCAGGAAGCTGCTGAAAATAATATCATTAGCTTAATATTCAATTGGCATTCCTTTACCAGCAATGGAACTTCCTCCGAAGATTTAGCAAAAGAAGTGCAAGATATGGCCGCTGCTCTAAAGTACATCAAGAGCCTGGCAAATGTTGATACGGATAAAATTATGCTTGCCGGAAAATCACTTGGATCAGTTGTCGCCTACAAAATTTTTAAAAGCCATCAAGATTTATTTTCTCTGTACTTATTGACGCCACTTTGTACTTGGCATTGGGATGATCAAGGTAATCAAGTATACCCATTCCCTATAGGAGAAATTAGATATCCCAAGCTTAACGATGAATTGAGACCTATTCATATAACGCTTGGAAATAAAGACACGCTTTGCATGCCTGAAATGCTTTATGACTTTCTAAAAATGTCGAATGGGAATATATCTACAACAGTATTAGGTGGGGATCACGGAATGAATCTCAGAAAATGGCATGATCCAACATACAAAGATAGAAATGAGGCTAATCTTAAAGCCGCAGTGCACACCACCTCACACTGGATGAATTTACATCTTACTAAGTAGCTTTAGTTAACTAATTAAAAACATTTTTAGGGTTTTTGAAGTACAAGATCTAGACAAAAAAAGTCATAAAGATCAACTTCTCTATATATCACTTTTAAATTATCGTTAGTTACTGATCCTGAAATCGTATTCGCTAGACCAAAACAGGCACAGCCCTGTAGAGCGATTTCCTATCAAGAAATAGCAAAGGAAATCGTTCTATCATGGCTGATAATATCGACATCTCTTCACCGCGAATCTTAAACATCACTTTTACAGCGACCGTAATCCTCACGCTTGTATTCTTTGCACTGACGTTTCTACTGGATTTAACCTTTATCGATCCCATCTCTGATCCCGATAGCGTACGCGAAATAATAGCCGCCATGACCGCAGAGCAGCGCACAGCACATGCCTGGATTACAGCCACTGTCGATATACTGTATCCACTGGCCTATGGCCTATTGTTTGCAGGTGCGGCTATCAAGTATTTCTCCAGGGCAGGGTTTTATCTGGCACTTCCGGCTCTATTGGCGATTCCTGCGGATCTTATTGAAGGCCTTATCCAGATCCTCGCTTTAACCGCTATGGCAGACTGGCTGTGGTTAAAGGCTATTGTCACGCCGATAAAAACCACACTGTTTTTAACAGGGTTCTTCATCGCGATAGCCGGTTTTATGCATTCAGTTTATTTGCACTTTTCCCAAAGGCAGGCTGATATACAAAATGTTGAGTAACACAGTCTGTTGATATGTGCCTAGTCAAACCCGGTGACATCAACAATCAACTCTTCTTGCACATCTATTTCTGGCAGATAGTCACAAATAAACAGCTGGTGTACGGGTAAGTCCGCCAGATAAAAATAGCGCTGTGACAGTTCAGAGTATTTATTGGCGACATCCTGTATTTCATCATACATTCCCCCGTATCTCTTCATTGAGCTCTAAGGGTTTCACTTACAGTAAGTCTGCGTGGCCTTCGCCGGTGACGATATTGTCGCCGATAGTATTAAGATTCTTATGGATATTGTCGGTGACCATGACGCTGCCTTGCGAAAAGTCTATCGGGAAAGAAACCAGGAACTTAAAATACTGATTATCTGATCTTTTGATGATGCCAATGTCCTGAAAATTATTCAGATACCGTTCGGTGGAGGCAGAGCTGATAGAACAGAATTTTTCAATGTCACCAGGCGTTTTCTTAAAATGAAAAAGCGCCTTGAAATAGGTGTAGAGCGCAGGATGGCAATAAAAGGCCATGTCCTGTTTTTCTATTGCATTCCACACCTCGTTATAATCCAGACCTACGGCATCACATAATGCCAGAAACTTGGACAAGGAAATTTCACCGGCATTGAGTTGGCGTTTAACAGCACAGACCAATACAGCGTCGACATCGATACTGGGTATAGATGATATTTACGACCCGAGTATTAGCTGGATAATCCCCAAAACTCTTAAATATTGAAGTACACAATGCCGATGTTGTTGAGTGATATGACGGAATTCAATAGAGTAAAATGGCAAGATATCTAACGGGTGCAGCCTAGTTCGCGTATGACCTACAGGACTAGGCCTGTACGATGTGGACAGAAACTGAAAGAAATACTGTGTCGAATTTTTATTTTAAATTGGGTGGGAAATAGTGATTGAGTTTTTGTATACACTCCTCAAAGGTCAGGGGCTTCCCTAGTAAGTCATTCATTCCTGCTTGCAAGCATTGTTCATAATCACTTTGTAGAGTTGAAGCCGTTAAGGCAATGATTGGCGTCGGCTTTAATTGCTGTTCTTGTTCGTAACGACGAATGTTTATACTGGCATCTAATCCATCTTTAACAGGCATATGCAAATCCATAAAGACTAAGTCATAGTGCTGAAGTTTAAATTTTTCTATTGCTATCAGCCCGTTATCAGCAATCTCGATGGTGATGGCTAACTTCGCAAGCATGGCTTTTATCACCGTTTGATTCACTGGGTTATCTTCAGCTAATAAGATGGTTTTATGGTATTGAGGAAGAGATTTTTTTAATGATGGTTGCGGGGAAACTAAAGATTTTTTACCAAGCATTAAGGGTAAACTCAGTGTGAATGTAGAACCTTGACCATGCACACTGTGCATAGTGATTTCACCCTGCATTAATTTAGCCAGTTTTTGTGAAATGGCAAGGCCTAAGCCAGTGCCGCCATAGTTACGTGTTTGACTATGATCCGCTTGGAAAAAATCTTTAAATATATTATTCGAATCTTTCTTTTTAATACCCACACCCGTATCACAAACGGCCATCTCTATCATGGCTTTATTATCGACTTGTTTTAGCATGGAAATATTTAAGGCCACACTGCCTTGCTCGGTAAATTTAATGGCATTATTAAGCAGATTAATAAGTATTTGCCTAATTCTATTTTTATCACCCATAAATTGCAGTGGCATACTGGATGCGTAATTAAAATCTAATGTCACGTTGTCACGTTGTTTTTGATTATTGAGTAATAACATTAATTCTTGAATGCAAAGCTGTAAGTTGAAGGGCTCGTGTTTGATGTTAAGTTCACCGACCTCCATTTTTGAAAAGTCTAGAATATCGTTAATGATGGTCAGTAGGCTTTGTCCAGAACTGTAAATTAATTGACTGTATTGCTGGATTTCATTGGGATCTTGGCTTGTTAGTAACATCTCTGAGACACCGATAATACCATTCATAGGTGTTCTGATTTCATGGCTCATATTCGCCATAAAGCTAGTTTTTGCATCACCCACGGCTTTTTCATAATCAATTTTATCGGCTAATAGATTCACCTCTTTGGCGATAGCAGCAATCTCGTTCTGGTGTTGAATATGACAACGTAGTTCACTATTACCCGCTGTCATTGCTTGTAAAGTAATTTGAATATCGGATAGTTGCTGGGTTAAATAACGTAGAAATATAATCGATAATGTAATGATAGATATCGCAGCAAGTACAACCATGATAATGAAATAGATCAATTTTTGGCGATTATCGTCATTAAACTTTTCTAATTGTTGGCGTGTGAACTGTTGCATTTCTTGCTGCAAATGTGAAAAGTTATTACTGATGTTGATGTAGTATTGCCCCGATGAGGACATGATCTTGTAGGACAGATCAATATTCACCGAAGACTGCCTGATGGCATTAATCGCTGTTATATTATAGCGTTGCATATCCTCTAATAATTGTTGCAAGTTTTCGCGTATATGCTGTGGATATAAGCTGCGAAAACGTTCTTCAAAGTGATTGAGTTTATCAAGGGTAAAACTTAATTCATCAAGCTTATCACGGCTTAATTCATAAATTTCTTCCTCGTCTTGAATAAGGTTTGATTGACGTAACACATCATAGATTTGAATATGATTAATACCAAACTCAGAAAATAAGGTATTAAGTTGTTGATCAGCTTGTTGCTGTTGGCCACTGAAAAAGTCATAAAACTCTAGCTGTTTTTTATAACTATCAATCACTATCCAGATGCATAACGCAAAAACACTGAGGCTAATAATGGAGAGCCCAAGTGCTCTAAAACGTAAACTGTGCCAGAGTTTATTGTTCATAGATCAAAATATTACCAGCTATCAGGGCTAATACTGCCAAGATGCTTATAGCTATTGCCCAAGGGACGGAAAATATGCATCACCGCTTCTGGCTTTGGCCAGATGCCCGTGGCTTCTTTTAAATTAGCGGTATGACTAACTAATACTGTATTACCTTTACCATCAGGTAGGTCTGATAAATAATTTCTTAATATTTTAGATTGCTGGTCTCTCTTGGTTTTATGTAAACCTACTGTAAAAAACAAATTGTCATCCAGTGTTATTTTTGAAAATGCCAGTTCTGCGGTATGCTTGCAGCGACAATACGGGCTGCTAATTACTTGAGTTACAGGTATTTGTAATTCTTTAAATTGCTCTCCTATATAAGTGGCCTGTTGTTTGCCTTTTTCTGATAAACCTCTTTGTGTTGAGCAGTCAGCCATATTAAGATTAAAAGCATCTTGTTGATTATGATCAGTGGCGCCATGGCGCCAATAAATGATTAATCCACCTTGTTGTAATGCGGTGATAAGTTGATCTTTATTCAGTGTTTCAGCTTGTCCCGTTGCAGATAAACACAGAATTAATAAGCTCATGAAGGTCGTTATATAGATAGCTTGTAATGTAGGCATATTCATAGATTGATTCTTTGCAGGCATTATCACCAGTATAGTCAAGATAACTCGAATTCTTTTAATTCTCAGGAGGAAAAATTCACATAGAGTTTGCTATAAACCTCAACGGTTTAATTTATCTAACAGCTTAGTTTTATAAAGATCCGTTATAACATATTTTTTTATAAGAAAAACAATGTAGCTGACGTTCCCGCCGGCTAACCCCAAGCATTCCTCTGCGAAATGCCTACCCACCTTTGCTCTTTCAATATTGAATATAAAAAACCATTCTAACAGATTAACCCTGCATTAGGCTACAGACTATAACTTCTGACTTTCATCGCATGAAGTACTAAAGCGCTACTTCTTAACACAACATTAAATAGCCGTTATATGACTTATACCCTTACCTGATAGTGGCAAGAGCAGTAGATCCCCTAAGGCTTATTGCTCTTTTTGAGCCGATGATACCCCTTACATCACCGGCTTTTTTTATGCCTGTCTATTGGGTCATGCCTGCAAACCTATGCGCTTAAATCATAATATGTTTACGGTGCTCTCCCCTCAATATGTCATCATCAGTTTTTAATAGACTCTCTTTCCTATCGTTTTTTACTGTACGAAAACGGCTAATAAACGTGGTTGCTTATGACTTATATTGAAAGGAGGATCTGTTGAGCCTTAATATCAGTTATATACTGATAGTTACTCTTGATTTTCAGGACAAAAAACGTCTAAATTGATAACTTCAGCACACTATCGTCAATGCAGGTGGGGAAGGTCAAGATTCTTGTTTTTATCAAACAAAGCTTTGAAATGGATATTCCATACTGACCTTAATATAATATCTATTAATATCACTTACTTAGGGGCTATTTATGCGCATAATTTTTCTTGTCAGCTTTTTGATTTTGCTGCTGGGCTGTGCCAAAGAGCCTGAAAAAGTGGTGAAGATTGCGATGAATCCTTGGCCGGGTTATGAGTTGTTGTATCTTGCCGAGCAAAAGGGCTTCTTTAAAGAGGTAGGCGCCAATATAAAACTGGTACAAGTCAGCTCTTTATCTGATTCGCAGCGAGCTTATGTTGCTGGCAGGGTCGACGGCATGGCAAGTACATTGATAGAGGCGGTGCAGGTGAATGATTTTGGCAGCCGGCCGCTAAAAGTTGTGCTGGTTTCAGATTATTCCAACGGTGCCGATATGATCATTGCCAACGTTGGAATCACAACCGTTAAGCAGTTAAAAGGCAAAAACGTGGGTGCTGAAATTAACACCCTGGGCAGCTTTATCCTGCAACGTGCACTGGAAAATTCAGGATTAAGCTTGGATGATGTCAATCTTATCAATATTGAACAGTTTGATGGAAAGAAAGCACTCACCGATGGGGTTATCGATGCCTTTGTGACCTACCCGCCCGTATCCATTGATTTGCTCAAAAACCCTGCAAACACCACGCTGTTTACCAGTGCTGAAATTCCTTACGAAGTTATCGATGTGGTTTCCATATCTGACACTGCGCTGGCTGATAATCCTCAACTATATCAACAGTTACAACAGGCCTGGCAAATGGCGATAGATTATATGGCTAAACATCCCGATGAAGCCCATAGCATCATGGCAGAAAGAGAAGGCATCACCCCCGTGGAATTTAGTGAAGCCTTATCTGAAGTGGTTATACTCAATGCAGCACAACAAAAAGACTTGTTTCGTGCAGAGGGTAAACTCGCTGAATCGGCTAATGCTATCTGCAGAACGCTGGTTCATGTAGGCTCATTGAAGACTGACTGTGCACAATTGCCTGCGCTGATTTACCAGCCGTGAAACGGGGACAACTCACCATGCGAGAATTAGTCGTATGAGCCTGTTGCAACGATTTCGTTCAAGACTGTCGGTAAAACTGACCCTGCCGATACTATTAATTAGTACACTGGTCTTGATCGTAAATTTCTCTGTTATCTATATTGCGATGTCACAGTGGGTGACTCAAAACACGGAGCGTGAAACAGAGTATCTGCTGGATACATTGATCATCGCTGCCGAGACCAACACCTCAAGGTCCAACCTTTATCGCGTGGTTAACTCGCTAGCAAGCAATGATAATATTGTGCATCTGCGTATCATCAAGCATCCAGAAAATATCATTGTTGCCGACAACCACCATCAACATGTAGGTAAACTATGGCAGGATCAGTCGCAGGGACCTGAAAAGGCATTAATGCAAAACAGCGCCATCGCCAAAAACCAGTCTTCTGCCAATACTTTTTATACCGCTAGAAAAGTCAGGCTCATCAATAATGTGCAGAATAAACTCGATGAGTTCACCATCTTGCTGGCCTACGACATGACCGCAGTCAAATATTCGATTCAGCAGGTTTTATTGAAAATTGCTGCGGTATTTTTATTAGGCACGCTGATTTTACTTATTGGCGTCTACATCGTTCAAACACGATTATTGATTCATCCCATTCTGTCGTTAGTGCACACAATAAGAAAACAAAAACACTCGGAAAAACTATTGCTGAATGATTTGGTGTCCAATGATGAGCTGGGCGATTTATCCTCTCATTATAACGATCTAACAAAGGAGAGGCATACAGCCCTAGCCGAACTAAAGGAACAGAATCAGCGTACCGAAGATGCCATCTTACGTATGAAGTTAGCCACCGAGGCTGGAGGCATCGCCGTATGGGAGCAGGATCTCATCAGTGGCGATATGATTTGTGATAGCCGCATGCATGCTTTATACGGTTTTTCTGATAATGAACTCAAGCACTCTCAGCAATGGATTAATCGGGTCCACCCCGATGACCAGGTATTAATCAGCAATGAATTATCCGCCGCCATCAGCGAGCAACGCCTTTTTGATATTGAGTTTAGGGTATTGTTGCCCAATGCAGAGATACGCTATATCAAGGCTGTCGCCAAGGTCTTTGATGATGAAAACGGCATCGCCCATAGAATGATTGGCACCAACTGTGATATTACCGAACAACACCGGTTTGAGGCCACTATTCTTGAATCCAAAAATACCGCAGAAAAACTCAGGGGGCTTGCAGAAAAAGCCGCTGAGATGAAATCGAACTTCCTGTCATCGATGAGCCACGAAGTCAGAACCCCTATGAATGGCATGTTAGGCATGGCTGAACTGCTGGAAACCACTGCGCTTGATAAAACCCAGAAAAGTTATGTGCGTACCATGCAGCGTTCTGCTAATACCTTGATGATCGTTATTAACGATATCCTCGATTATTCGAAGATAGAGGCGGGTAAACTTGAATTAAACCATCAGGCATTTAACTTGGCAGAACTTATCGATGAATCGGTGATGCCTTATGAAATTAAAGCTAACCAGCAAGTAACATTAAATGTTGAACTGGATAAATTAGTGCCTCAATACCTACTGGGTGATGCAGCCAGGCTGCATCAAGTTATCATCAACCTGCTCAATAATGCGTTTAAATTTACCGACATAGGCACTATTTCACTGCAAATTAAATGCCTGAATGTCGACACAGGTAGCGCCCATCTGGCTTTCTCAATTAGCGACACTGGCGTAGGTATTTCCGATGTTGACCAGGCTAAGTTGTTTCAGCCCTTTACCCAGGTTGATCAAAGCTCTGGCCGTCAACATGGTGGTACCGGCCTTGGGCTTTCTATTTGTAAACAGTTGATTGAATTAATGGGGGGCAACATTAGCCTGCACAGTGTCTATGGCAAAGGCACAACATTTTCATTCACGCTTGAATTCCCCGTCGTCGAGTCGGTAGAAAAAGAGCAGGATGCAGAGAGTATAAATGCGCTTATGCCTGATCTACATATTTTATTGGTAGAAGATAATTTGGTGAACCAAATGGTCATGCAGGAGTATATGAAAAAATTGGGTGTGCAATTAACGACCGTTGCCGATGGCTATTCTGCCGTAGAAATTATCTGTAACCAGGAACGTTACTTTGATCTGATATTAATGGATTGTGAAATGCCCGGCATCGATGGTTATGAAACAACCACAAGAATTAGAGACTGGGAAAATAAAAATAGCCGAACGGCATTAACGATCTATGCACTCACTGCTCATGTCTTACCCGAAAACATACTCAAATGTAAAAATGCAGGCATGAATGAACACCTTTCCAAACCGGTAAAGATAAAAACTTTGCAGCGTATTTTTAGTGAGTTCTCTAGCTCTAACCGTTAAACCTCAAGGTAATACTCTTCAATTTATTATTGTTAATATAAGCGGAAACCCAAGCACGTTTGGCGTTATTTAGTGCACCGGAATTCACGTTATCTTAACGTCTATGCCCATTTATATGTTCACAATGACTTTGTCCATAATGTACCCGGATCAGTTGAGAAGAAGGTGCAACTAAGAAAATTAGATACAACCATCGGCCCCGCCATTTACGCTAGTGTTAATGAAAAAATACAGTCATACGAAACCACCAGCAGGCGAATACTCCAGTATCACGGTAGGGCAAGCGGCACACTCTAGGCTTCTTGTTGGTTTTACGGTGCTAACAAATGGGACCCATTCCAAAGCGTTAGAAGAAGCGCTTCATATTATTGCTAGCTTTAAAATAGTGGCTTCTAAAACGTAAAATATTTGAGAACCACTGAACAAATGCACATCGCGGCTATCGCGTTTAAGCATCACGCTCAATTATTTTATATTGAGTAAGATGCATAGCAATAGGCACAAGCAAAGAGATAATAATCGTCATCCAGGCCAAGCTATCAAAATGTTGTAATTTTTGATCATGCCCACTGACTAAAATGAGGCTTGAACCCCATGCAGCACAGCCTGTTGCTATGTGCCTGGTCGCTGATTGCAACGACATATAAGCCCCTCGTGTAGAGGCTGAAGGCACCTGACTCGCTAAAGCTTGAATGGCCACGTTACGCATCGCGTTAGCTGACATAAATACAACAAACACAAGCCACAAAGGAATATCAAGCAATAGTACAAAAGTGAGATAGACGATAGAGGCACTACAAAACCAGGCAAGCCATCCAACACCGGTGGAGCCAAATCGGTCAACAAGCGCCCCTGCAATTCGCAATACAAAGAAGCTGGCAATACCCCCTACTAAATAAAGCGTGCCGATATGCTCTCGGGGATAATCCAGGTTGAATTGAAAGTAGGTGGAAAAGTTCGGAATTAACAAAAACCCGGCAAGCATGCCCGCGCCCGTCATAAGATAGCTAAACCCCACAGCCGGCTGTCTCAACAACGGCCCCAGGGATACATTCTTGCCAGAGCTATTCGGTATCTCGCCCCTTGGTAATAACCACATAACCACAGCGGTAACAACTAAGCCTGCGGATCCTATCAAAACAAACGGCGCCTGCCAGCTAAACCAAATCGTTAACTGCATACCCAGCGGCACCCCCATAACCGCGGCCACCGAGAATGCCCCCATAACCTTGCCCATCGCCCTACCACGTCGCTCTACAGGAATGTGGTCAATCAACAGTGACATGGCAATAGAGGTCGCGGGACCTGCAAAGCAACCGGCTAAAATACGCGCGATCAGCAGCTGCTCGGTATTATGCGCCAGGGCTGCAGCAAGGGTAGCGGCAGATAAGCCCGCAGTGGCAAACAGTAAAGCCGGTTTGCGGCGAAAACGGTCTATGTAAGCTGCGCTTATTATCGCCACAGTTGCGGCAGCAAAGGTATAGGCTGCGGTAATATAACCGATAGCGCTGCTCTGCATACCCAGCCCCTTAGCCAAGTCAGGCCCCAGCGGCATCACCATCATAAAGTCGACAATATTGATAAACTGAACGGCGGCCACAAGCCAGATAATGCTCTTTTCAGTGACAGGGGCAGCTTGTTTTTGCATCAAACGATAGGCCTCTTTGCCCAAGTTCCTGTGATAAATACAGCATCAGAGCAAAAGCGCCCCGCAGGTATCTTGGTTAACGTTTCATCACGGCTGTGTTGTTTTTAATCCATGAACATAAAAACCACGAACATCAACCGACATGACGACATGATCCGCAAATTATACCTTTAATTACATCAACATTAATGGATCGATAACAATGGCTCTGGATTAACGCAGTTAATGCGCTTATTAAGGACCACCATTTGAGGTGTTTTTTTAGTTAATGTGACATCTAAGCTCTCAATTCAGGATAACTTACTAGTCATTCGACTAAACCATGAGAGTTAAATCGGATAAAGCATGAGCGTGTAATCGGATAAAGCATGAGCATGAAGAATATATGGCCCGGGGTCGGGTCTTACAATTGACACCCATATGAAATACAAAACCTGACCCTAGCTCCTGTGACCCCTGCTCCTGTACTGTGTTTTACACAGCGTCAAGAAAATGCCAAAGCATAGCTTTGGCTAATTAATAATGATTAATTCCGCTATGACATAAGTGCTAGCGGAATCATAAAACATTCACTTGTTTTAAATCAGCTCCGCATCGGTAATGATTTCGACTAAAGCAGGTCCGTTATAAGCCAAGGCCTTAGCAATAGCCTCATCTAATTGACCTTCCTCGGTCACGCGAATACCTAGTCCACCACAATTTTCGGCAAATTCAGAAAAATTCGGATTATGTAAACTGGTCTGCCACACCTGCCAATGCCCCGCCCGTTGCTCTTTGGAAATTTTCCCCAGCTCACCGTTGTTCAACAAAATATGCGTGATGTTCATCTTGTATTTAACCGCTGTGGTAAATTCCGCCAGGTACTGACCAAAACCACCGTCGCCGGTAATACACACAATGGCACGTTCAGGGTAAGCTGCCCACGCGCCCATAGCAGCAGGAAAGCCAAAACCGATTGAACCTAAATATCCCGACATCAACACAGTCTGCTCACCGGAACATTCAAAATATCGTCCAAAAGAATAGGTGTTATTGCCCACATCAACAGACAGCACGGCATTATGAGGCACCGCTTTAGTAAGATGATCAAACAAAGCGGCAGAACTTAATCCCTTGCCATTATTTTTAGCCGCACGTTTTTGTTTTTCTTCACGCCAATCAGCCCATAATTTTTCTAATTGTTTTTCACGAGATTGCGGCTGATATTTTTTAGCTTTTAATTCTTTTAAAAGAATGGAAGCGGTAAGTGTAATGTCGCCCCACACCGGCACATCAACGGGATGAAATTTCCCCAAGGTCATTTGATCGGTATCTACTTGAATCGTCGGAATCGACTTATCAATGCCGGTGTGATTAGCAAACGATGCTCCAAACACTATTAGCGCATCACTGCTGGTCATGGATTCTGCGGCAATCGGTGTTCCACTCCTACCTAACACTCCCGCACCTAATGGATGGTGATCCGCAATGAGTCCTTTGGCTTTAAAAGTACTTAATACCGGTGCGCCAATAAATTCTGCCAAGCCGATAATCTCTGCCATGCCAGCTTTGGCCCCATAACCCACCACAATGGCAGGTTGCTTGGCATGGCATAATAATTTTACGGCTGCATCGATTGAAGATTTTGCAGGTGTGATATCCAGCTGAGCTAAGCGGCCTTCAGAATTGGTCGCTTGAGCATCGGCTGCCGCTTCTAGTACCTGCACTTCATCAGGGAAAATCAAATGTGTGGGACCGCGTTCTACCAGGGCATGTTTTAAAGCCAGACTCATCAACTCAGCAGGATCGCTATCATGGTAAACCGTACGACTCCAAAGTGTTGCCGCATCAAATGCAGAAGCTAAGTCAATTTCCTGAAAAGCCCCGGGCCCTAATACTTGCGTCTGAATTTGCCCGGTAAGTGCTAACACGGGATGTCGATCAACTTTTGCATCCCACAAACCGGTTAATAAGTTTGTCGCCCCAGGGCCTGCAATGGTTAAACATGCAGCTGGCTTGCCGCTTGCTTTGGCGAAACCGGAACAGGCAAAGGCTGCTGCACCTTCATGACGGATACCGATAAAGGTTAATTTACCCGCTAATTCTTGTTTGCGAATGGCTTCGGCTAAACCAAGATTCGAATGACCCACCATACCAAAAACATGAGTCACCCCCCAGTTAATCATGGTCTCTATCATCACATCGGAAACGGTTGCTGCCACGGCCTCTTCTTCAACCGCTACATAAATTCCGTCGTCACGTTGCTCAACCGAATAGGCAGTAACATTTTCACCATTGGGTCCGCTACCATCAAAAGCATTAATCGCCCAACCATGCCAAGGACAATGCAGACATTTATCTGCGTCCAGAGAACCTTCACCCAAGGGCCCACCCTGATGAGGACAGGCATTATTGATGGCACCGTACTTCCCGTCTTTAAAAGTGAGTGCGACTTCTTCAACACCTGCCGTAACCACAAGGGTTTCACCGTCGTTTAGCTGATTCACCTCTGCCACTCGATACCAATTCATGATCGACTTTTTTTGAGTGAGTTCTTCTGTTTTTTCCGCTTCACTCTCAGACTCTGAGGCTAACTCTTTACCCACATCATCAGCTGAAAATTGTTTATGACTGCCATCACAATAAGGAGGATTGCCACTGTGTTTGCACAGACATAAAACAGCCGGCCCCGTTTTTTCAGCCACAAAAGCTTGCGGTGTTAATCCACTGCCTTTATGAGAGCCATCGCAGAAAGGTTGATGTTGAGAGCGTCCACAAGTGCAATAGTGATATTGCTTGTCTTGCTCTAATTCTATTTTTTGAGGTTTATTATCGAAAATTATTGGGGAGGACATAATCATGCCTTGAATGTATTTACGTTTAGTCATTTTCAACTTAGAGCAATAACAGACGGCCGCTCTAATAACTGCATTAGAACCGCATGAACAAGCGCTTTTTATCTTCTAAAATGATAGCAGATATTTCTCCACTACTCTGACTGCATGGCCTCTTTCACATCAGGAATAACGCCTTACAACTCAAATGCTGCTAGAGCCCGTTAACAAAAAATCCACATTCATTTCGCAGGCATTTCAGTTACTGCTGGCGCATGCATCACCACCAATAATAATCGCCTAAGCCCTCCTCAAATCAGCATTTATTTTCATTAAAGGCTAAGCCAATACGTCGATTGCTCGCCTAAGAAATAGGCAAGCAGAGCCATTGTTGTTGGTTTAGAAACTGTGTCTTTCAATTAAGCGTATTTATCACGGCATTAATCACTGGCATAGTCCTCTCATCAAACAAATAGGAGGAGTGAGCATGTCTACAAATATAAAATACACTGCCCCTCAATGGCAGGTCGATATCCGCCAGCAACTGCCGGATGTTATCCAGAATCAGCTATTGGGGATAGAGAGGCACAGCTGGTCTGAGCATGCACGTTATGCTGGCAAGGCCCAATTTTTTATCAACTACCATAGGGATTTGCTCGCGACGGCGGCCTATATAGAACAGGCGTTGCAGTCATTACTGGACTCCAGCCTGCAGGCGTTTTCCTCTATGCAATTACAATCGCTGCTGTCGGCGACCCATTACCTGATTGAACGGACACAGAATCATCATCAGATTGAAGATCATGCCTACTTCCCGCAATTCAGACGCATCATGCCCAGCCTAGGCACAGGCATAGATTTGTTGGATCAGGATCATAAACTACTGGATGCGGCGTTACATGAGCTGGATGTCATGATGCAAAATCTGCTTAAGCTAGCCCTTGTCAGCAGGCAACAGTTGTCGGTATTTTTTGATAAAATACGTCATCTGCAGAAGATATTACAACGCCATCTCTATGATGAAGAAGAAGTGATTATTCCACTCTTCCTGCTTGCCTCTTAAAACAAGCCATAGTCAATCTGGCCATGAAAAAACCAGAGATTGGCTATGCTTGCTTGCACTCCTCAGATAACAACTCAGGGTTCAGAGCAGTGAGAAAAAACACGGGCCGGGGTCAGGTATTGTATTTCACATGCCTGTCAACTGTAAGACCTGCCCCTTGTCCCCACACACCTTGATGTTGAATAGCTAGCCGCTTATGCAGCCTCCCCCGTGACCTCATTTAATAAGCCTTGCATAATTTCTCGCACTTTTTCAGCTTCTTTTGCTAAGGCTTTCCGACGCTCAGCTTTATCTTCCGGTAAGCTGGCCAGCGTAAGTTTGGGTTCATACAGTTTAAAAATCACCTTGAACTCTTCAGCCTTACTG
The DNA here is from genome assembly GCA_013215055.1 of Pseudomonadales bacterium. Lineage (GTDB taxonomy): Bacteria > Pseudomonadota > Gammaproteobacteria > Pseudomonadales > DT-91 > CAKMZU01. The sequence continues at coordinate 15,871 of JABSRQ010000092.1, forward strand.
GATTTAAAACCGGGTAAATAGACATCGCCAGGTTTGGCTAATTTTTGCACGGCTTTGGGAGCGAACTTTTTAATCAAGCTTACCTGTTTTTCAGATAGACTCTTTTTTGATGCGCTGTTCTGTGAACCATAGTGCGCGGCAATTAATACAGGGGCATTGGCTGCGATCGCAATCTCTAGAAAACGTGGGCTGATAAATTCCTCTACTTGCTTCCCATCACCATAAATAGAATTTTCACCTTCCGGGTATACGATAAAGTCGTTGTAATCTTCGCTGCTAAACTTTTGAATAATATCATCACCATTGAGTGGTTCTGGCAACTGCGAAAAGTGCTGTATCATCTGCTTAACCAGCGGTATCTTATAAAAATGCTTCCAGGCAATCATTAACTGGTGTCGATTGGCACCGCCATTCTTCAACAAAACCTCTTGTAGCGCCATATTGATAAATACCGGAGCAAAGCCTGGGCCATGACTGACAGCCCATACCAGTTTGGGATGCTTTTCCAGAATCTCTCTGATGTTTTTTTCATCAGGAAGAACGGTCAGCTTGTCATAATAGAAAGTCTTTGTAACTTGCCCAAGGCGGGCATAATCATCAACGGTACGCATCTTTATTCCAGCTCTATTTATTTACGCTGGAATTGTACTGTAACAGGATTGAATTACAACGAATGAGAGGCGGGTTGTTTATCGAGTAACTGCAAAGGTGTATGAATGGCTATTATGTTTGTGCTTATCTAACACTATCCACTCTTCCAGTGTAAATATTGCCCCCCTGCTTCTTTTCTCGTAATACCGGTTTGTCAGCCTTGTAAAACAACGATATCTAGTGAAATTTCCGCTATAAAAACGTATACTTGGCAGCATATTCACAAGAATTATGCCCGTAGAAAACAAGGAGTCTATGAACAAATTAAAGGGATTTATTCCTGTTATTATTTTTGCCGCAACATTGCTATTAGGTGCCCATTCTTTAATGGTACATGGACACAAATCAGCATCGGCGGATATCAGCCTAATATCATCACCGGGACTAAAGCGCGTTGCGACTTATGTACTGCGACGAACCGGCGATAATACGAATCTAAGAATCATCACCATTCGCGACCATCGCCGTGCACCCACGTATATTTTCACTGAACGGTTGAGCTGACAAAGTCATTTATTCTCTCTCGTGCAGTCTATCCAGCCAGTGTTTACAAATACCCTGCTCGCCATAAACGGAGCAGCTATACACTCAGTGTGTCAGCTGTTCAACCACCCGCTTTAACTGATTAATCTCTTCCTGCATAACGCTCAGGACAATATTTTTCTTAGTCTTCATCGGATTTTCAGCATAGACAATCCGTTCAATGTCCAATACGCCTAGATTTTCACATAACGATCGCCCAGCTCGGCATAGCCGAGATCTTCAATGAGTTTCCAGCCACTCTTTTTAAGAAGTTCACCCAAGTCTGTGGAGTCGAATCCGAATAGCCAAATTTTGTCTTTGAGAACCGCGCGTTTATAGAACATCTCATGATTATAGAGCTTCGCTCCCTCAATAAAATCTTTGGGTACATAGGTAAAGAGCAATTGGCTACCGATAGCGGCCTTTGCGAAAAAGCAAAAACCTCATGAACGGCAGCCTCGTTCAGATATTGTGAAACAGCTTCCCAGATAAAAAAGGTTTTCACCCCTTCTTGATAACCACTTTGTTTTAACATTTCACCTATCTCTTGTTCAACATAGTTGATACGGGTGAGTGTTACATTTTCAAGCACTGTTGTGAGGGCTGTTCTTAGCACGTTCTCTTTTGCGGTAATATTAATGGGCAGATCTAATGCCCAGGAAGGGATATGGCGTAAGCTTTCCTTCTGCTTTTGTCTCTTTGCAGAGGCATAAAATGCCAAGTGATCTAACGCCATTTATTAATCTCGCATTCATTTGCAATAGCTCTACATTATAGAATCGTTTTTGGGCAGATATATGTCAGTAGCGGCTTGGCATGAATTTCAGAAATGAGGAAGTGCAATGCAGCAATAAGGCTAAAGCGGTTATTCGAGTTAACTCGAAAGTACCCATAAAGCGTAAAACTTCGGTCCTAACCCGAATGGCACTATTTGATTACGTTGACCATAAATTATGGACATTGTAATTTTCCTAATTTATGATTAAAACATAGCATAATAGTTATATAGAATCATTCAAGCAACGCTCCTATCATGCTCTTGATCAATATGGATATTGGAAATTAATGAAGAGATATCGATCTGTATTCTTTATTTGTTGATAGAGATACTACCTGCCCTGTACATCCTTTACTGTTCAAATACTAATAATACCTTTAATGGAAATGTGAAATGAAACGCTATTTATCCCTTGTAGCAATAAGCGCTATTATATTTTCTGGCTGCCTGCCTGATTCCAAAGTCACAGCACCTGATACAACAGCACCTACTCTCAATATAATCAATGATATTACGGGCACGGTGACAACGGAAACCCCTATTTTTAGTTTTAGCAGTGATGAAGCAGGAACCATTAACTGGGTCGGTAGTTGTGATTCTTCGGTGAAAAACGTTGATACGGGCTCTAATTCAATCACACTAAATACTTTGGCCAATGGTAGCTACAGTGATTGTGCCTTAACAGTAACGGATGCCAGTGGTAATACATCGGTACTATTAAATATTGGCTATTTTACCGTTGATGCAATTCTTACTGAAGTAAGTTTAATTGCTTGGGTTGGCAGTAATGATACGCAAGTCCAATTACCGTCTAATATTGATGGTTTTGAGTTTTACCGTACAACGGAAATTAACTGTGATCTGGCTAATTATGCCAGCTGTAACGATGGACAGATGGATATTTTAAACGGTAGCTTGATTACTGATACGGCTTTTACTCTAACTCAGTCGGCCTATTACGTACTAAAAAAAGCAGGCACTAACAGTAATACTTTTACAGCATCATTTGAATTACCAGCATTTTCAGGCCGATATAATCACCAAAGCGTGGTGTTTAAAAATAAAATGTGGGTAATTGGCGGCGATGATGGCTCATCCAAAAATGATGTATGGTCCTCTAGTGATGGCATTAGCTGGGTTCAGGTAACAAGTAGTGCATCCTTTGGCAAGCGATATGGCCATCAAAGCGTCGTATTTAATGACAGAATATGGGTGCTGGGTGGCTACAGCCCCGCTGGATACAACCTAAGTGATGTTTGGTCCTCCAGTGATGGCATCAACTGGACTCAGCATGCTACACCGAGTTATGCGGCACGCCAGTTTCATCAGTGCTTAGTATTTAATGACAAACTGTGGGTGATCGGCGGTTTTACAGGCCCAGGTAATGCCAGCGATGTGTGGTCCACCAGTGATGGTGACACTTGGACTCAGGTAACGGCCAGTGCAGCGTTCTCGGCACGCAGAATGCATCAGAGTGTGGTGTTTAAGAACAAAATGTGGTTAATCGGCGGTAATGATGGTTCGGCCTACAAAAATGATGTTTGGTCTTCCAGTGATGGTATTAACTGGAATCAAGCGACCGCATCAGCGGGCTTCTCAGGCCGAGAAGGTCACCGTAGTGCAGTATTCGATAACAAAATTTGGGTTTTCGGCGGTTACAGTACTGCTAATAATGGTACAAATTTCGATGATGTGTGGTATTCCAGTGATGGTATTGACTGGACTCAGGAAATGTCCAATGCTGGTTTTTCTTCGCCAACCTTCAGCCAGAGCCTGACTTTCAATAACAAACTGTGGTTGATTGGCGGTCATGATAAAAACTTTAATCGAACCAAAGAAGTATGGTCAACAGAAAGTAACATTGATTGGCGTCAGGGATTTACTGGGACTATCACATTTCCATAAATTCAAAAGCAACAAGCTCCTAACAGCTTGACTCGACTAAAATCAGTTTTACGATATGTACCACATATAAGCATATGGAGTTTACAGGGATGTAGGCTCTAGAATGAATTAGTGTTAACTCCAAACGATTTATTTCCCCCTAACTACCTAGCGATTCTGGCGCCTCTATTACCAGGGAATAAAGGATGATCTAGCCCGTACCGCTGATTATGGTTTTCTATACCATTGCCTTGCACAAGCTGAATAGTTTCACCCGCGAAATGGGCATTAAGATGGCTTGGCTGATGTTTGCGGGTTTTGTATTTGTCGTCGGCTACGCCTGGTCTTTTTTGGAAACCTTTGGCATGGCCAAGCCTATCATGGCCAGTTTTTTCTACGACGAGAAAATGGATCTGATGTTTAAATATGGTTAGGCTATTTACGCCAGCTACTTTATCGCCAGCTTCCCCCATCTATTACTTTATCGATGAAGAAAGCGGTAAAGAATAGTCACTGATACAAGTAGCAGCGGGTGCTTTATCGGCCAGTATGTTGACGATGACTATGCTTGATGGTGTCGCTTATTGGGTAGGAACATTGTAATTAATATGTCAGCTGTTCAACCAACTGCTTTAACTGCTTGATCTATTCCTTCACCTCCGCCATCTGCATCTCTAACAGGCTGATGCGATCATCATTGCCCTGCGTATCAGTCACAGACTGATCAGAGTTTAAAGCTTCTACACTACTCACCTCTCCATTGAACTCTCCACTGAATATACGGTTATGACTTGTTTCGCCAACAAAGTCATTTAACTTCAGCAGAACATGAAGTGGGGAGGTTAGCGATCAGCCAAGATAATGATTGCGACTATCCCCCCCAACCCACTACGCAGTGCCCTGCCAGTAATTGGAATCCAGGCCTTCAACCAATGTGCGTTGCTGTTCCAGTATATCCACCAGAAACTCTCGGCAGGCCCTGACTCTTGCGGTGCTACGCAGATCAACATGACTAAGCACCCAGACGCCCCAGCTTGAAGGTGTCAGCGGCACATCCAGCCTTAACAAACCCTCAACATTATCGCCCATAAAACAGGCCAGCCTAACGAGGCCCATATGATTACAGGCACAGGCCAGCATCGTCGCGGCATCGTCAACGCGCATCACCGTTTCGGCAGCCGGAAAGTGCTGCTTAACCCATTCCGGTTCATTGCCTTCACTACGCCAGAGGATTAACTGATGTTGGGTTTTTTCTTTTTTCAGGTATTCGGCACTGGCATAAATCCCGTGGCGCAGAGGCAGTACTTTTTTACCGATAAGATAATCTGCCGGTTTATCGGTTAGCCGCAGCGCAATATCAGCCTCACGCGCAGCCATATCAAGCAAACCTGCGGTA
>JABSRQ010000093.1:0-17824 GCA_013215055.1 Pseudomonadales bacterium
CACGGAGAAGGGTGGATGGCTATGCCATTTAAAAAACGCTTTTGAGGGTCATCATGAGAGACATGCTTGACCACCTCGGCTACTTTTTTAGCAGGTTTATTTCTGTTCACCTTCAAAGACAGTGTTTTTCTCGTCATGATATCTATTTATAGCTCTAGAGAATTAATTTTTTCGACATATTTACCGTATAACGCCGCCCAAAGCGCAGCGACTTTAGCGGTTTTTGTACAGCCTGTTACACAAAAAGTGACAGAGCAGCGTAGTGGGTGATAGGCCTTATTATACGTTGTCCTATGAGTTATCAAAACTGTACTCACGAAGAACCTTAGCCACTTTAACGGTATAGTTTTTATACCATGTGCTATTGCCTTTTTCTTGGACTATTTTATGCTTTGGATGATTCTTCCAGTTTTGAATGGATTCCAGGCTATGCCAATATGAAACGGTGATTGAAGTCTCTCCCATTTGGGAAAATTCAATTGAGATGAAACCTTCTTGCTCTGTGGCTAGTTTAAACATTGCCATAGCGGCTTCATCGTAGCCTTTTGTATTCTCTGATTTTGTTCCAGTAAAGATGACTGCGAAACATTCTTTTTCTGGGGGCATTCTGTTTCCTTTTGAGTTAATAGCAAGATGTCAGATTACTCATACGGGTGCTCATCAAATTGCTTCGCTGTGTCGCCAATTTCCAGCCAAGTCGGCTTTTCTGAAACAAACTCGTGAAATTTATTTTCGAGTTCAATATGCCCATCGACGCAATTGGCCGATAAAGGGAATGAATCTTCTTCTGATAAAACCTCTCCCAAAGCAGAGCCACATATCGAGCAAAAACATCGATCATACTTATAGGGAGGTTCAGCCTTATAGGTGGATATTTGCTCACGACCTTTTGTTATCTGGAATGTTTCAGATTTTACGAATACTAAAGTGCTTGCGCCAACCTTGCGGCATCGGCTGCAATGGCATGTACCCATCATGTTAGGCATTTCGCTTAGTTCAAATTGAACTGCCCCACAGCAACAGCTTCCATTAATCATATATCACCTTTAGGAATAATTATTGACTACACCTTTAAATAATACGTCGTAACTGTTTATATATACAGTTATAATGTTGATAGCCTTTATTTTTTAGTAATTATAGGCCTTCCAAGCCTTCTGCAATCATTATCATCAGCGGAATGGGTAGTTCAATATCGCCGCTAATGGAATATAGGCGAGTTCCAGAAAATTTAGAGATACTCTGGTTATCAAAGCTATAGAGTTGGCTGCCTGAGAAAACAGAAATGACATTGCCGGATACGGAGTATTTTCCGGTTCCACTGAAAGGCGAAAATACCTTACCGTCCCATTGATAGAGCTTGGTACCTGAAAACTTGCTGACATATTGGCCATCAAACTCAAACAGTTTAATGCCCGAGAATTTGTTTAAATAGCGACCATCCCAGGCATATTTCCCTGAGCGATTAAGCTCGGAAATAATCGCTTTCCCGTTAGTTTTTGAATTGCTGGGGGCAGAAGACCTATTTCTAGCATGATGTGCAGCATTGCGCATCATTTGTTCATACTGCTCTTCGCTGATCTCATAAGACCCTGGATCAGTTACTTCATTCCTCTTATCCAGTTTGTTCGCCAGCCAGCGCAAGGTGATAAAGCCATAGTAAATACCGAAAATATAAAAAACCAATTGGATCTCTTTCCAGGATTCAATATTCAATAGCTGTTTCAGTTCATCGAGATACATATCATTCTTTAGTTGGGTTTGTCAGATGCGGCTAGTTTAATCTATTTTATATTTCGGCACAGCGCCGGCAACAACGTTGTGAAGTTGGTGCTTGCTCTTGTTATGCATTGACCTTTAACGAATGGCATCACGCCACGATCCGCCCTCTACCAAGAGTAATTTGCTATATGTTGATTTATGTCGAATTTCAAACAAAGGCTGAATTTCAGGATCATCCAGAAAACTACGTGCATTCTCCGCAGATGGAAACTCTATGATGACAATACTTTCTGGTTGCCAATCTCCTTCAATTTTATCGGGCTTAACACCTTCAACAATATATTTTCCATTGTGCCTTTCAATATGTGCAGGAATCTCCTGCACATACACCATGAAGTTTTTAAGGTCAGTGATTGTAAGGTCTAAGATAAGATAGGCTTTCATTTACATTTTATCCTTTTGTAGCGCACTACCACCAATAACATCCCAGCCCGCTTTAGAGCCCACATAAATATGCGATGTAACCGCCAAGCCTTGATGCTGATGTAAACTGCCAGCTGGGATATAACAGATATCATTGGCTTTATCTTTTATGGGTGCTTTCGCGCCACACTCAGAACAGAAGGACGAAACCCAATTATCCTTAATATATTGCTTTAACGTAGTGGGTTCGTTAATCCAGTTAAAATTGCCTAGCTTTACAATAAGGTTGGCATTAGCCGATGAGCCAGTGGCTCTTCTGCATTTTGAACAATGGCACTGATAAAGCTCAGCTTTATTTGTGTTTGCTTCATATGAAAGCTTTCCACATAAGCAATTACCGGTTACTTTCACTTAAGCCTCCTCATTTAACGCCCTTGTTATGCGCTTTTTTCATCTTCAATTTGTGACTCAAGCGAATCAATAGCCGAGTTTAAAAATTGGCGTAAACAATCAGTAGAGCAGAAAGCCAGTTGATAAGCAGGGCTCTCAACATGGTTTGCAATAGCCAGCTCAGTATGAGATTGCAAACCTTGTTTATCTTTCTGAGACCACCAATCTAACCAGAGGTCACTGTGTACATTGGCATTGTGTAAATCATCGGTGTCTCTACAGCCGCCTGACAATTCAATGGTTTCATTATCTGCCCAAACAGCCTTAGATTTACAAACCGGGCACATTGAATCTTCAATGCCTGGAAAGTGTTTATCTTTGCCACTTAAAACGGGGAAATCCATTGATGCTCTCTTTATCTTGCGCCTCATAACACCACCCACACAGAGATAAAATTACGCAGCCGGTGCTAGGACTAGTTATGCATTTACTGTTTAGCTGGACTGATTTTAACCCATGTGCCTCTACTGTTTTTCCATGCCTGTCCAGAGAGTTTATCTATGCGAATAGCTCTCCAGTTAAGACCTGTACTAACCACTTTGAATTCATAGGCTGAATGCGAAACAGGCTCGGGCTCTTTGATCATGCTCCAGACAAGATTTTTGGACCACCATGTTTCACCTGTAATTTCATTGTATTTAATGTGACGTGTCTCGCCATTATTCAACGCGACCATTTCAATACGCCAGGGAGCGCCGACATCTGAATGTGCTGATACACTGAAGATCACAATGAAAAATAATACTATCTGTTTAAGCATAATGTCCGATTCCTTCAATGGCATAACGTCGGCAACACGGTTGCTGAGTCGCTAAAGCCCTAGTTATGTTTTTTTACGACAAACATACATGGTTATATTTGCGGTGAACACTTCTTGATTAGATGCATCACGTAAGATCACGGGTAGGATGATATCGCCTTCTTGAATTATTGAACGATCAAATTCACAGGTCGATTCTAATATGCCTTTTCCTTTCTTTAAGTAGGCAACCGTCATGCCTTTGGGTATCCATCGCAAGTTTGAAGGGATAGTTGCATCCAATGCCAAACCTCCCGTTAATTCTGCAACCGTACACATAGCCGCAGCATTAACCGTTCCGATATGATTTTTAATACCCCAGCGTTCCTTCATTATCACTTTACAAAGTGAAGGCTCCAGTGCAACGACATTGGGCCTGATGGTTCGAAAAAAAGGCGCTTTTAAGCTAATGCCTAAATTAAATATAACCCGCCCAAATGGCAGCGAGTTTAACTTCCGGTATAACGTTAATATTGATGATTCCATCTATAATTCCTTAAACATAACGCCGGCGCGCCCCTTTTGACTGATTAATTACACGCCGTTGGTTCGGTGATGCTTCATTTTAAAGAAGTAAATAATGCCGCCAACAGTTTACAACTGCAGCATATATTCTATGTCTTTTCTTTAGAATTGATAATGCGTTGAGAACGTAATGGCATTAAACGTTAAATCAATTTCTTCATCAAAAAGTTTAAACCCATAGGTAGCATTTTCACTTCTCTCAAGTGACAATTTTGAATATTTATAATCGATACGAGCTCTTACGCCTGAAGTAAAACTGTACTGAAGCCCTGCACCTATAAAGGGTTCAATACCATTCCATGTAATATCATCGTCATAATAGGCATCGATACTTTGTGAATAGGCGATGTATTGAAGACCCGTTTTAAAATAGATGCCTATATTCTGATTAAAGTGATAGGTGAACTTAGGCGTGAAAGACGTACCCAAGATTGAAGCATCAAGCTGCGTATTTACATCCGTAAACGTTTGTGATGTTGATATATCAAACTCGATTCCAAACCAATCAGTAAAGTTATAACCGCCATAGACAGTAAATAACATCACACTCTCTGTATCGGATAGAAGGTCAGGTTGATCTTTGGGTTTAATCGAAAGGTTTGCGGCACCGACACCTCCGCCTACTATCCAGCCTCGCTGGTCGGTTTCTAGATCATTTGCGGTTGAATAAGCTGCAGCTGCAGAGATGATTATTCCAAGTAATACTTTGTTCATAAATACTTCTTTATTGATTTATATTTTTAAACTGTGGAAAAAATGATTTAAATGCTAACCGTCTATGACCCAACTAACATCATAACGCGGTAGGGCAGAACTCTCTTCATCGCCCCTATGCTCTGGCGCAAGCACGCTAAAGAGGCCTGGTTTATTCAACGCCTCACAAGCTGTTTCCCAATTTTCGCACCAAATACCCAGTGCAACAGGCGCATAATAGCGTGATGCGGTTGATACTAGGCCTTATAAATTTTTTGTTGCTTCTGATGCGTTAATTTTATTAAACATTATGTCTAACATATATCCAATACGCTCTTCTGCATCTCCCCATTTTTTACCATTAAGGGTGTTCGGTGCGTTAAAAGAAACCTTACTTACTCGCTGTCCTTTATAAAAGGCTTCGATTTCAGCTCGGCTTAAATATAAAGCTAGATCCCATTTCCAGTAGCCAACGTATTCAATAGTTAATTTTTCTGGATCATGTGGACTATTTTCTTTTTTCACTACATATGGGTGCTCATTTCCTGAGAGCCACTTTTCTACTGCTTCTTGAAATCCATCCCTAGTTTCATCATCATTTATTGAAAGGACATCAGGATTCTCTTTTAGTATATTTTCAGGAATACTATCTCCAGAAAACTTTGGAGCTGCACACCCTGAAATCATGACAAACATAATTGTTAGTAGTATTATTTTTTTCATTATTTTTCCATTTTCATTTAATTAAATCGATGGCATAACAGCGACTTCTACGGGATTTATTCCTATATTAAATCGCTAATTAATAGTGATAAATATGCAGATATGATCATTTATTTGAAATATTCTTATTCAATATATTATTTTTCAATCATACATTTTTGTTTTTATTTGAGGTTACAAAAAGCTCTGAATTTCTGCATATCAATAAAAATGAGTGGGAGGCTACAGCCGAAATAAAAAGGTAGTATTACTGAAGATATTTCATTGGCTCGCTTCAGAGGGCTAGCAAGGGAGACTACAAATTCATTTTGCAGGCACGGGCTGATTTCGTATCAAAAGTATCATTATGTATATCCATACAACACAACAGCATGATTTAAAGGTGAGATAGTAACAGGGATTAAGTTAAGTTGTTAGGTGTGGTTTCTTGCTATCTAGTCATGTTTGAGTAGTTTTCTTGGGGGCTATTGTTTGTGCAGTTATTGATGGCTTTAGCTGGTGGGAGAGGGGTGCTTTTTTGCCAGTTTTAGAGGGCTACTTATTTAGGCTTGTTCTATGTGTGGCGGTTGTTTTTATGTTAGCTGACTGTTTAAGATAGGCAGCTTGGGTAAATACGTCCAAGTTTATATATTAATGCATAAGTGCCAGGGCTGGCACTCTTTATCACAGGGTTTATTCAACGGTGTTTTTAAGCGTTTTTTTATAAATCTACGTTATTCTTTATAACGCCACGCCTCTCGATTGTGGCTTTATCATCACAGGCTTTTTCTGTTTAAGCCTGCGATGATGCCGTTAGTTTTGGGCTTAGAATAACCAGTCAATAGTGCCTCTCAACTCGTCGGCCGGAATAGGGGGTGCTTGTATCCCAGGCCTATAGGTATTCTCGGCATTAAAGGCAATCGGCAGCGCTAATTGATTGCTTTGTACTAAACCTGGATGAAACGGTGCTTGCATCTGCGCGCTGATATTTTGTAAATAGAAGAGCCACAATGTTGGCAACTGCACCAGATAGGCGATGGGATAGGTATCCGGCGTGGCATTGATAAAATCAGCATCCATGGCCTCCCATGTCTCAAAATAGCTTCCATCATGGGTATCAACCATACGGGTTCCTCTCATTAGATGAGAGTCCGCATGACGGGAATAGATTTGACTCATATAATCGGCGTTTAGCATATAGTCCTGTGATTGATGGCTTATGTTTATTTCGGCCAAGCTTAATATATCGGCGGATAATTTTGTCGCATAGAGGGTGTTTAGGTGCATTTCATAACGGAAGGTCGCTGTCTCATTAGTGGGCGCAGGAAGGGTCAATACGCCATTTTTAAGCGTTGAACGTGATACTTCACTCTCATGAATGGGGTGTGCTTGGCCAACCCATAATCCATTGTTAAGCTTGAGTAAGATACTGCCATCTGGGTTTTTTAATTGCCCATTAATCCACTGAATATTCTGAAAATCTGATTTCGAGGATTTGGAGCTCATGCAATTGGTCTGATATTCATCATCGATAATATGAATGATTTGGCATATTTCACGATATACACCGTTTGATCGGAATTTGGGTTCAGTGCTTGAAACGCTAAGGTCATAGGATTTGGATGTCATATCTTGGGAAATTAAGGCCCAGCTGCCGACAATATCGTTGTATTCCTGAGGTTTTAAGAGTAGCTGATGCATTTCAAAAAAAGCGCTGCTGCTGCTGGAGGCTGTCTCGCTTATTACGGTGTTAGATAGAGGGGTTAGCGCCAATACATCTTCAAAGTCGATAGTGCCATTGCCATCGATATCATCATCTAAGGCATCACTGGCCAGCATATCTAGGCTCAGTTTTAATTGTGCGCTGTCTAAGCCTCTTTCAACGGAGCCGTATTGAATATATTGGAACAGGCGTTCGCTAATAACACTCACGCTGAGTTCCACATTATGAAGGGTATCGGCAGGTATATAGATGCCATGAAACTGCTCAATGCCGGTTTGATCTATCGGCGTGGCTTCGATGATATGCATTTGTCCGGCTACAGCAAAACAGCTTGCAGGCAGCGTGATGTTAAGGGCTCTATCTTGTAATTCACATAAAGGTGTTTGGCTGGCATCATCAAATTTATACACGGCAACACGGCTATAAACCAATGGAGGTAGAATTTCGACATGTTCATCAAAGAATTGTTCTGGCGTTGGGCTGGCATCGGCAGAAATGCTAATCTGGGTTTCTATCGTCATCGATAAAATATCCTGGTAATCAATCAGACCATTCCCATCAATATCCTCTTCAAGCATATCGTTGGCTAATAGATTCAGGCTGTTTAATAAGGTCTCATGGCTTAAGCCCTTTTCCTGTGCACCATAAAGTAGATATTGATAAACCCGTTCGCTGAACTCGGTAGGGCTTAACTCGATATTTTCACTCTTCACTTCGCCGGGAATATAGATAATATGTACGACGTTTTTAGCTCTGGCGTTATGGCCGGCTTTTATCTCGGCTTCGATAATATAAATCTCGCCTATGTCAGAAAAACAATCTGGGTGCAGGCTTATCTTTGCCCCTACATCTTGCAAAGCACATACTGGTTTTTTGCTGGTATCGTCGAATTTATACACTATCACCTGGCTATAGGGTCTGGTACCCGTGCCATAGATGCCTTCGTCACCATCGTTACCGCTGCAGGCTGTGCCGAGGAAAATAAATAGTAATATTAGGCTCAGTGAAAGGGCGTTAGATATTTTTCCGGTGGGCATAAAGAATAGACCTTTATTAAATACGTCCATGGTTACTGTTTTTCCTATGACTTTTCTAAATGTGCTTATAGCGCTAATGCATCTAACATTTTGCATGTATTCTTGCTGCGGGAGTGTATTCACTCTTTAAAGTGATAGATACCCACACCCGTGCGCAGGGTTTTTATTTTTTTGGTCTCGGCCTTTTTAACCGCCTTTTCTTTTAACCACTGATTTAATTCAATCAACGTGGCCTCACTGCGCTCACGGCTAAATGCCTGAAATGCTGGGTAGTCTGCTTCGGGGATGGTGCTATAACTGACAAACCGCTGGTAAAGCGCAGGCTCATTGCTGTCACTGATATTGTGGTTTAACGTGTTAAGAAGGTCATAACAGGCCTGACCAGCCAATAACCATTGTTCTTTGCTGCCCGGAGGTGCAACAAAACCATCAGTGCATAATTGTATTTTCCCTTGTGCATCGATGGTGATGGCATCGATGCGTTCCAATTCTTCATAAACGGTTCTGGCCGTGATATCGCCACTGGCCTGTTTAACTAAATGGCTGAAGTTGGGTTTATCACCATCAAATTTGATCGCCAGGGTCTGGCCGTTTTTATCCCTATAATCGGGCAGTGAATTCCATGCATTGATCACGCGTTGTACCCGGTTTAGCTGTTTCTTTTCCTGGCTAAATTCGCCATCGATCAGCTCACGTAAGCGTTTAACTTCTTTGCGATTCAGCCCGGTTATCGTGGCGATGCGTGACGTGGTGAGCGTTGTTTTTTCCTGCTCAAAATCATCGATCGCTGCCTCAACAAAGGCCTGCTTTAACCATTCACTGCAAGTCTGATAGCTAATACCCGAGCGCAGCAACAGCTTTGCTAACGGTTTCAGCAATTTGATGATAACGACTTGGATGGTTTGTACTTTCATAGCTGGGATAATAATCCCATATTAAAATTTCTACAAGTAGTTCGTTTTATCACTCTCAATGTAATTTATGGCTTGGAAAATATCTGCACTTTGAATGGATAGTGAGGTGGGTGTTTAAGTTGTTGTTTTTAAGTGTATTTATATTTTTTCAAACAATAAATATCGATTTAAGCGTGGGATTTATTTCCCATGTGTTATTTTTGTATGTTATGGTTCGACCAAGTTAAGGTGTTAGTGAATGAGTTATTAGCACCCAGCCTGGCGGTTATTAACCATCAGCTACAGGCTAAAATTCAACGGAAGTGCATGGATACACGATGAATAATGCTAGCGATATACTCGAAGGTTTTAAGAGCCAGGGTTGGGAATCTGCCCCGTATGAGCAGATGTTAAAACTTAAAAATCACCAGCCAAAGCAGCTGTTGTCTTTTGTGCATTCATGTATGCAAGACATTCCCGAAGGTTGCTCGTTTATGGATGCTGCCTTGAGCTATGTTACGGAAGTTGAATTCCAGCAGCTGGTCTCTATGGCTTTATTAAAGCTTGAGGTCAACAAACGACATAAGGCTGCCCATTCGGTTATTCATCATGCGCAATTGCAGTTCCCGCAACTATTAAAAACAAAGCCGTCGGTGTTACCTGAGGTTCAGCATATTATTTTTGCAGAGCACGATCTACCGCGTGGCAGCGGTTGTGAAGGTGAACATTTAGCTTTTCAGGAACAAAGCGAATTCCAGCACCCTAGTTGGCAGCTGGTGCCAAAAAATGCTGTTCTAACCGATTTTGGCGGTGAGATCTCATCTCGCTGTGGTTGCTGTGATAACACGCTGCAACAGTTGATTCATCTGCCTGCAAAAACCTGCGGTAATCAACAATCCATTACCTTGGCCACGTGTACCGCCTGTTTGGGCTGGGAAGAAGATGCCTTTTTTTATCGTCATGACTATAACGGCGTGCCCGAAGCGATACATATAAGAGAAGAGAAGTGTATGCCGTTTTTTCTCGCCAACCCGTTTAAAGCCACACAGGTTTATATCAGCCAGACACCGTCACGGTGGTTACGGCAAAACTGGCAGTTGTGCCATCTGCGGGAAAATCTCAATCGAATAGGCGGGGCTGCAAGCTGGATTCACGCTGCAGAAAATCCCGACTGTCCATGTTGTAAAAAAAGCATGGCATTTTGTGCCCAATTTGATTTTGAGCTGGCTGCAGAAAACGACGATGAGGCCGGTGGTATTTGCTACGCATTCTGGTGTGAAGCCTGTGCCGTATCCGGGCTGTTACGGCAATTTAGTTAAAACGTTTTTAAACCCCATCGTTGACAATTCCAATCCATCATCACAGCAGGGAGGTGATGTCTTACAGCCGTTTTTGTTAAGTGCCTGCGATGATATTATCAAACTGTTTAATTTGGCCGAAAAATATCCGCAGAGTAACTATGGCTTTGAAGATCTCATCGCGGATAACGGTGTTTATAGTATCAATGCAAATGACATGATCGGCGATGCAGTCGCTGCTCAGGGCGTTGATCGCTGCAAAGTGATATTTGAAATTACAAATAGCCAGGAAGGTAGGGTAGGGTTTACATAGCAATAGTTTCATAGAAGCCAGGCAACCACGTAATGTGATGTTCTATGTGAAATTCTAAAGCGTAGACATTTATTTCAGCTGCCCTGTGTTTGTCGTTGCAAACACAGGGTTAGTATTCACGGATGTTTAAAACGTATTTTCCATAATTATCTGTGATGCCGGTAATTGCCCGCTGCGTTTATGGGCAGGCTCTATCGCTTTACCGATGGCGACCATCATGGCTATCACGTGGCCCTGGGGTAGATTGATTAAGCTCGCCACGTCATCCACATCAAAACCTACCATGGGGCAGCTATCATAAGCCAGTGATTTGGCCGCCAGCATCAAGGTTTGTGCGGCCATGCCGCAGGAACGCATGGCCTCATCACGTTGTATCTGTTCCTTACCCGCATAAAAATCATTGATCATCGGTAATAATATATTACGGGTTTCTTCATCGGATTCGGCCCAGTAGCGTTCTGGATTTTTTTGCCAGGCCGCAATATCGGCACAAAGAATAATCAACTCAGAAGCATCACCCACCTGAGATTGGCCCCACGCCGCTTGTTGTAGTTGCTGCCTTAGTTGGCGGTCGGTAACCCTAACAAAACGCCAGTGTTGGATGTTGTATGATGTGGGTGAAAGCATTACCGCCTGCATCATCTGCTGAAAACTGGATTCTGGCATCTGTGCATTTTTATCATAGTGTTTGATAGAACGGCGTGTGTGTACGGCTTCAAAAAAATCCATGTGAACCTCTTACTCTATTTAATGACATTGTATTAGTTGGCCCCAGTGTAAGGTGCAACGACGGGAATAGAATTAACCCAGGTTTATTGTTGGCTGTGAAAATGAATAAATAAAAAAATTATCAAAATAAACCCAGGTTCATTACGCAATAATATTTGCCGATTAATCTAGCGCCTCAAATGAACAACACTGCATATAAGAGGGAAACCATCATGGAACTAGCCGCGATGACTGAGGCCTATTTACAGGATCTTGGTATGACGACAGATACGCTGGATATGGCATTTTTACAAAGCTTGCAAAGTCGCCATATTGCCAAACACAGCTTTAACAACTTGGCGGTGTTAACGGGGCAGGAGATGTCATTGGAGCTGCCGGAGCTGTTTAGAAAAATTGTGCAGAAAAAGCGTGGGGGCTATTGTTTTGAACATAACAAGCTGGTTTTTAATGTATTACAGCAGCTTGGCTTTGATGTGCGTCTTTTACTGGCCCGTGTTGTATATAACCGTGAGATAGACAGCCCTCGAACTCACCGCATTACATTGCTGCGTTTTAAAGGTCTGGAATATATTGTTGATGCAGGTTTTGGTCATGACGGAGCCAGAATGCCGGTGCAGCTTTCTGAAACCAGCCAGGATCACGGTGATAACAGTTATCGCATCATCAAAAAAGATGAACAGACTTACCATTACCAAATATTAAAAGACGGTGAATTTTTTACGTTATATACGTTTGATAAAAATAGTTATACCGATGCCGATTGTACACTGGGGCATTTTTATTCACATCGTCATCCTGATGCCGTTTTTGTGAACAATCTTGTGGTGTGTCGTAAAGAGGGTAATGACATTCGTTCGCTGCGTAATCATCAGTTCTACCATATTCAGCAAGGTGGAACCGAGATTACTAGAATAATTGATGTCCAACAATTATACCTGTTACTTACCCAGACTTTTGAACTGGATATCGAGTTAGCGGTTGCTGAATTTTTATTCAGTAATTTTATTAGCCCGCGGTTAGAAAACTAAGGGGGCTAAGGTGATGAAAACGTTTTTTTCAGCACAGATGCCGCTCTATGTTTGGGTAGCTTTAATGGCCTCATCATTTAGCGTATCAGAAAATATGCTGTCCTATGCCAACCCTATTGCCAGCACTGGCCTGCGTTTTATATTGGCCGCGATTTTGATGTTGCCGTTTATTATTAACGTTTATTCTTTGTCGATTAATCGCCTGTTGTTTGGACGCTATTTGTTAGCGAGTTTATTTCTGGTCTTGTTTTTTGTTGGACTTTTTGAATCGTTAAAAACCACTTCGGCATTACGTACCTCGGTTATTTATACCTTGCTGCCTTTGCTCAGCGTCTTGCTAAGTTATGTCGTGTTAAAGATTAAAACACCCGCAAGGCAAATGTTTGGATTTATTCTTGGCACGGTGGGAGCCAGCTGGGTAATGCTGGCGCTACACTGGCAGAATCAAAGCTGGATAACTTGGCAAATGGGCGACAGTCTATTTCTATTGGCTTGTATCAGTTTGGCTTTGCATGTGGTGTTGATTAAAAAATGGGCGCATGCACAGCCGCCTGCGCTCAGTGCTTTCTATATTCTGGTTTGTGGCAGTGTAATTCTGTTGCCGCTGTTATTGCTGTATGGCAATCTCTGGGATGTGGCCTGGTCCAATAGGGCATTCTGGCAAAGCCTGCTTTATCTCAGTCTATTTACCACGTTGGCGACCTTTTTATTGCAGCAATATCTATTAAAAAAATTGGGCCCCAATCATCTATTGGCTTTTACCTATCTGGTTCCAGTGCTGGTTCTATCGCCAAGGCTGTTATCTGCCCCGCACGAAATAGGCTACAGTTTGCCCGGTTTATTCTGTATTGTACTGGCCTTGTTTTTCATTGTTAAAACGCAAAAAAACCGCAGCATAATCCCTGTAAGCGCAAAGGTTTAAACTATGCATATCCCGTCAAAAATGGCCGGATTTATTTCTTATTTCAGTGGTAGAACCACAGGTTTTGAGATTGCTGACTTTGAGAAGTTTGGCCTGCAGATGGAGCATAAACATTTCAAAAAAGGTGAAATGATGATTCGCCAAGGTGATTCAGCACCTCATATTTTTTTCCTTTCTACCGGACTGGTACGCTATATGAGTATTTCTGCCGATGGCAAAGAATTCACCCAAGCCTTTGTTAGTGCACCGAGTATTTCGGGATCTACACGGGCGATGACGCTGAATACCGAAGCGTTGTTCAGCATCGAAGTGTTGTGCCTGCAAACCGACTGGAAAACCTTGATGAAAACCATGCAAAGCCAGCCTGGATTTCTCCAGGCTTATAATGGTTTATTGGAATTTATGTTTATCAAAAAAGAAGAGCGTGAATACAGCCTGCTGCAGCAAAGTGCGGAACAACGTTATTTGAATTTTATCAGTGAAAATCCACAGTTACATGAAAAAATCTCCCTGAAAAACGTCGCCTCCTATATAGGCATTACCCCAATTGCTTTAAGCCGTATCCGTAAAAAGCTTAAATAATCACTGCAGCGTCATTATTAAAGCCTTAATGGCTGGTTGAAAGCTCAAAGGCTCTGCGTTTTGCCATCAACATAAATACCGCGGGTACAAAATAAAACGACAACAACGTGGTAAATAATGTGCCGCCGGCAATGGCGATGGCAAACGGTGGCCAGAATCCACCGCCGCTGAGTATTAACGGCATAAAGCCACCTAAGGTAGTGATGGTGGTGGATGAAATATGGCGCGCACATAATGTCACACACAGGGTGATGGCGGTTTTATCACCACGAATCGCCTCGGGGTTGGCTTTCAGTTCGGCCAAAATCACGATGGCCGCATTGATCGCCAGGCCAATCAAACCCAATAGGCCGATAATGACGGTAAAACCAAAGGCATAACCAAACAGGTAAACACTGAATAAACCTAAACCTGCGGCCTGAATCGCCACCGCAAAGATAATGCCTGACAGGCGAAACGAGTTAAACGAAAGCACCACGACTACCACTAATAAGGTGATGATTAAACCGATATAAATCATTAAATCCCCCACCGCATCGTTGCGTTTTTCTGACTCCCCACCTTTTTCAAGTCGGTAACCTACCGGTAATGTAAAGCTGCCGTCGGCCAGCTTGGCATCAATAATTTTAACGACGTTGGCCGGTAAAATACCATCACGCAGATAAGCCTCTATGGTGTTGATGCGCTCGCCGTTACGTCTGGGAATATTACTGTGACTCGGTAGTAAGCGGATATCGGCAATGGTTGATAAGGGGATGCCTGAATATTGTGTGTTATTGCCTTGAGTAGAGGTCATCTGTGGGCTGACAATATTCATCGCCAATAAACTGTCCAGATCATCGCGGGCTGCAACACCTAAGCGAATACGCACCGGTAATTCTTCGGTGGTCTCCAGCAATGAACTGTGCACCACACCATCCAAGGCATGATGTAATTGCTCTGATATCTGGCGTAAGGTTAAACCCAAACGTTTGGCTTCGTTTTCATTGATGTTTACCTGCGCCTTGGGAGTCGCGTTAGCCAATGTTGCGCGGGTATGTTTAACCGCAGGGATATCAGACATCAATAAACGAAAGTCATCACCCAGTTGTTTTAACGTATTCAGGTTGGGGCCAACGATGCGGTATTCAACGGGTGCGTTAAATGGAGGGCCTTGTTCCAGTTTACGCACGATTATCTGCGCTTGAGGGAATCGAGCATCCAGCTCTATTTGTAGTTGTGGTACCCAGGCATTGGCGGCCTTAAAGTCGGTCATCGTTACCATGGCCTGGGCATAAAACGGTGAACCGTCTTTACTGGGTACCAAATTGTAATAATAGGAGGGGCTGCTGGCACCGATAAACCACTGCAGGGATGTTAATTCCGGTTTCTTTTGCAGGTATTTATCCAGCTCAAGAGTCAGTGATTCGGTTGCCTGAAGGGATGCAGATTCGGGTAAATACACTTCGATATTAAACATGTCTCTATCGGAGACCGGGAAAAACTGCTCGGTTAATTGTGAACCGCCATAAAAGCCAAACAGCGAAAAACCCATCACCGCCAATAACGTGGTTTTAGGTCGGGTCAGTGCGGTATGTAATGAGCTTTCAAATGCCGCAGCCAGCTTAGGCAGCCTGATGCCGTTTTCCCACCAGCGTGGATTTTGATTGGAAGCGGGTGAAACTTTAATAAAACGCCCGGCTAATGCGGCAATCAAGGTATGGGATATGATATACGAGCCGATTAACGAGAAGATCACCGCCAGCGCAATGCCACCCACAAATTCACCGGCGGAACCGGGCATAATCGCAATCGGCATAAAGGCTAAAATAGTGGTGAGGGTTGAACCCAATAAGGGCAGCCATAGATGGTTTAAGGCTTTTTTTACCGCAGCCTTGGCGTTAAGGCCTTGTTTACGTTCATGGGCGATGGTATCCACCATGACGATGGCGTTATCCACCATAATACCCATCGCCACAATCAGGCCGGTCATCGTCATCTGATTAATTGCCAGGCCATAATATTGCATCACGGTAAAGGTAAAACACACGGTTAATGGCAATGCCGAGGCGACCACCAAGGCCGAGCGCCAGCCCAATGTCACCAATAAAACCAGCACAATCAGAATAAAGCCCAGAGTGATATTTTCCATCAGTTCTTTTAAGCGTTGGCTGGTGTAATCGTTTTGATTAAACAGGCGCGCCAGTTTGATATTGCTGGGTAAGTTTTGTTCAAATATCAACAGGGTTTTTTCCACCGCTTCCGTCCATTGATCCACCCGCATATCGGCACTGGCCTGGCTACCAATCACGATGCCGCGTTGGCTGTTGACGATGGCCATATCGGTGGGCGGTAGACGTTCTTGTTTTTTTACCGTGGCGATATCACCTAGCTGTAGCAATAATCCCCTTTCATCAACCCGTAACGGCACCTGGCGAATACGTTCAAGGTCGGTGAATTCACCGCTGACCTCTAAACTGATTTGTTGCAGGGCATTGTGTATTTTTCCTGCTGAAACTTTGCTGTCAGCCCCTTGCAAGGCCTTGGAAATATCGGCCATGGACAAACCAAGGCTGGCTAATTGATAGGCATCAACACTGACTAAAACTTCTTCAATCGGTTGGCCGTGAATGGCAACCAGTTGTGTGCCACTGACTGCGCGTAACTGGCTTTCCAGTTCTTTGCTGTAACGTGACAATATCGCCATATCCAATGGCGACGCGGCATTCCAGCTTAAACCTACCAGCAGGGTATAAGCATGGTTGCGTTTTTCATCGAGGATAGAGGTTTGTGCACCGCTGGGTAATTCATGTTGTACTTCATCCAGCAGGTTTCTGGCGCGTGACCATACCTGTTCGGCTTGCTGTTTGCCTACTTCGGCTTTTAACCGCAGGCTGATAAAAGACAGATCCTGGCGTGAGCTGGAACTGATGGTCTTTAGTTCGGGTAATTCACGTAATTTATTTTCCAGTTTCTCGGTCACCAACGCTTCTACACGTTTTGCACTTGCACCCGGGAATTTGGTGATAATCATCGCGGTGCGGCCAACAATATACGGGTCTTCGGCGCGCGGAAGGGTGGATAGGGCGGCGAAGCCTGAGACAAACAACAGACCGATACACAGCACTAAAACCCGGCCATTGTTTAAGATGGCTGCCATCATAATTGAATACTGCCGCTGGAGTTAAACAGGCTATTGATCTGTACTTTTTGTCCAGGCACCAGTTTTTGTAAACCGGTGCTGACCAATGTTTCTCCGGCGTTAAGCGCACCGCTGATAAAATAAGACTGGCTCTGAGCATGGTGAATATGAATATCACGTTTCTCAATAACGCTCTGTCCTGGTGTCTTATGGTTCAATACATAGACGGACCATAAACCCCGCATGCCATCGGTGACGGCTGTGGCGGGCACCCAAAAACCGCTTTGTTGGACTTTTTCTTGTAAATGTAATTGGGCTAAATCGCCGTTAAAAACCTGGGCTGTTGCCGGTAATGCCAGGCGTAATAATACGGTGCGGGTTTGCGCCTGAATATCGCTGCCAATGCTTAATAATTTTGCGTTATAGCTTGTTGCATGAATGTTAACCGGGTAGCTGTCGGCAAGTGTCAGTTTATGGGTAAGGGCTACGGGCACACCAATGAATACCTCCATCTGCCCCAGCTGCTGTACCTTTAAAACTGCCGTGCCGGCATTAATGACATGGCCTTTATCAACATAGCGTTGGGTGATGCTGCCAGTAAAAGGGGCTAATAAACGTGAGTGGCGAATATGGGTATCGAGTAGATCGATACTGGCAAATAATTGTTGTTTGGCGGATTGCAGCGATATTTTCTGCGCGTTTAACTCATCCAATTTTTGAGCCGAGCTAAACCCTTCATCACGCAGCGCAAGTTGGCGTTTTAAGTTGGCCTGCACTAAGACGATTTGTGCATCAACGTCGTCGATCTTGGCCCTTGTCTGGCGCTTCTCAATCTTTAACGTGGTGGTATCCAACTGGGCCAGC
>JABSRQ010000093.1:17834-20464 GCA_013215055.1 Pseudomonadales bacterium
GGCCTTTTTTGACTTTATCGCCGGTTTTTACGTTCACCCTGGCAATTTTACCGCCTAATTCAAAGCTGATCGATGCATGTTGCTGGGCATTTACCGTGCCGCTATACAGGCGTTCAATCGCATATTCGTCTTGCTGGGTTAATGTTTGTACGGCTACCTGCTGGTAATACGGTTGATCGGTAGCCATTGCAGGTGTAATGATTTTGAGCGGGGCAGGTGTATTCATCGCCATCGCCATGCCAGCTACCAGCAGGAATGAGAATAATAGGCTGCCGGCTGCGATAAACCTGCGTTGAGGTGTAGCTAATCTAAGACGTATAAAGTGATGCATGATTGCCCCCTAAAGCAAACTGGACTGTCTAGTCTATTCTTATGATATACAAATCATACTAGACGGTCTAGTTTGTTTATAGAAACCTTTTTTCTGGTATATTAGGGGCATGAAAAATAAGACGATTAAAAAATCCGATACACCCGATACACCCGATACACCCAAAACGCGCAGTCGCAGTGATGAAAAGCGTGAGGCAATATTGGATGCTGCCGCTGGACTGTTCACCCAGCATGGTTTTGTAAAAACCAGCATGGATCAAATTGCGCAGCATGCGGATGTGTCCAAGCAGACGGTATACAGTCATTTTGGTGATAAACAGGGCGTATTTATCGCCGCGATACAGCGTAAATGTATTGCCGATTCGCTGTGTGAAGATTTATTTACTCAGCCTATAGCGATTGATGTTTTATTATTGGAGCTGGCCAGACACTTTAACGATCTATTGCTTAGCCATGAATCTGTGTGTTTGTCGCGTCTGTGTTTTGCCGGAGCTGAAGAGCACCCGGAAGTTTCAAAGATGTTTTATCAGGCAGGCCCCGAGCATCTGACCGATTTATTACAGGGCTATTTTGAAAAGCAGGTCGCTTTGGGTATTTTAGTGATTGATAATCTGCAATTTGCGAGCTGGCAATTCCTGCATATGATCAATGGCGATGCCCCGTTTAGGGCCAAGCTGGGGCTGGAACAGCAACTCAGCGCGGCGCAGCTGGATGATTATCTTAAAAGTTGTGTGAATTTATTTTTGCGCGCTTACAAAGCCTAGGTTTTGGAAAGAGTTAATAAGCCCCTGTTACGGGGCCTCCTCACAGTGGTTATTAATCAATATCCGTGACTTCATCATAGGTAAACTTTCCTCGTCGTTTACTCTTATACCAGGCTTTACCCTTTTTGCCGTTACTATTGGCCCATTCCAGAATGTCCGGGTAAGCATTAGTTAAATCCACTTGTTCCTTGGGTTGTGACCATTCATACGGAATAATCATGGCCCAGGGTAAATTTTCAGTGGATTGGAAATAGCGGTCATTCTTCTTATTACTATTGTCATGTACACGGCCAAACTGGCGTTTTGAGGCTTCTGTAGTTGGCCTTGATCCCGGGAAATGTATTTCCAGCACTTCACCGTTATCGAGTTTACGGGCCAGATAACTGTTGTAGGGCGCGCTGCCTAGCACCTCGGCAGGAACCGGTGTTTTGAATACAACCGTGAGCAGATGTAATAAGCCTTCTACTTTAGGGCTATCGGGTTCGGTATTGGCCATACGAAAGCCTTCGGGGGCGGGTAAAGCCGCATCAATGCTTTCAATAACCACAAACATGCTGCGATTGCCATCGGCGACGGGGGTTACTTCATGGGTTTGTCCTCCCACTTTAATGCTGGCCTGTTCAATATTACTGACCGGTGTATCCAGCTGCAGCCGCAGCGAGTTATTAAAAACTGCACCTCGGGCGACTGGGTGGAATTTTAAGGCGATGGACTTAATTAAACCGTTGGTTTTGGTTTCTTCGACGTTGTAGTTAAAAACGGCATCGTTAAAATCATAATCGCCTTTATTGGGCCAGCTGTCTTCAAAGGCGATGGTGCCAACGATGTCTTCGGCCGGGGAATAAGCAATGGTGGTGGTTTCACCTTCGGGTAATTCGCTGTCATCCAACGGCGAGGTTTCATAGAAATTCACTTCATTGCCGTCACTGAAACCATCACCGTCCGTATCGGCGATAAAAGGATTGGTGTTATAAATCGTCATTTCTTCATTATCATACAGCCCATCCCCGTCGGTATCGGCCAATACAGGGTTTGTTAACGTGACTTCAATTTCGGTTTGGTCGCTAATACCATCGCCGTCCGAATCAATCAGGGCAGGGTCTGTTTGTAAAATATTCACTTCATAGGCATCGCTATAACCATCGCCATCGGTATCAACCAGCGTGGGGTCGGAGTTATATAAAATCACCTCATTGAGGTCAGATAAACCGTCGCCATCGGTATCAACCACTAAGGGATCCGATTGATAAATGGCTACCTCTTCTCTATCGGTTAAACCATCATTGTCGCTATCTATGCTTAATGGGTCGGTGCCCAGTGTGATCTCATCGTCATTACTTAAGCCGTCAGCATCGGTATCGGTGGCCGAGGGTGAATTATCAAGCGCCGCCATGGTGGTATTTAAGCTTAACTCGGCGGCTGTGGGTTCTGTGCTGATATCCATGGTATACAGGTAAGCCATGCCTGAACCCGCATTGTCGGTTTGTTGATTGGGTGAGGCTATCAGCAGTGAGTCAGCGGATAACGCTACAC
>JABSRQ010000094.1 GCA_013215055.1 Pseudomonadales bacterium
ATCAAGCCCCCCTGCCAATATATCTTAACCATTATGCGGTGAGACTTATTGCCATTCTATTTTACTGAATCCTGTCATATCACTGAACCACATCGCCATTTTTTACTTCAAGCTTTAATAGAATCGGGAAGGCCAATCCCCCCCGGTGATAAATCCCCGTTATTCAACGATTAACCATTGCTGATTGCCACCTCCGTGGAAGCCATAAAGATTAACATTACTACTGGAGTATTTATCAAACGCAACACTGCTTTGCTGTAGGCCTCGGATACTTTTCTCAATACTACTGTATGACCAGAGTTGTTTATCATCGTTGGCACATAGGGCCAACCCCATCATTTTACCTACTCGCTTTAAGCGTTAAGCCCAGATCATAAAAACTCAGCAGTCGATGTTCCAGCCTGAAGATCACAGTGATAATCTCGCAGCACCCATATTTCTACACGTCGATTTAAGCTGTCATCATCCACAGACAGCAGATTAAATTCACCGCTACCGTCTGTATCCAGATTTTTCTCTGCAAAGCCTTGATCAACTAAAGCCCGTACCACGCTGCTGGCCCTTTGCCTGGAAATCTTAAGGTTGTTTAACGCAGTGCCCTGTTTATCGCTGTGCCCTTCGAGCATAAACTCTATCTGATCTTTATGCTCAAGTGTCGCCACCCAGTTTTTAAGACGCTGTTGAGATGTTGCATTCAATTCATCGGAAAGTGGATCAAAGTACAACGTTAACTGTGTACCTGATAGCAGCTGACAAGACGAAGGCCGGCTTTTATCTTCATGCGCGCTTGCGGGTAACGTTAAGCCTCGCTGAGTTTCACTTTCTGTTGAGATTTTTGACGCTTGTTGGGATAGCGCCTCAGCCGACAAACGGCTACTGGATTGCCCAAAGTGATAAACCAGGGCTACGTTAAAAACACTGGCGGCATCCATGTAATAATCTGCCCGGGCTTCTGCCTGCCAGGCATCATTAAATTTCCAATTGGCGGCTAAACCCAGGGTAGCCTTAACGGTTTTGTCTTGCTCTAGCTTGATGCCACTGCTGGCCTGCGAGGTTAACCATGCTAGCCCGCCATTGGCATTCACAGAGAAGCGGCCGGCATCTGAGTACACCGTGCGTTTGGCTTTGATATACGTTGCAGCATATTCAATGCTTTGCTTATCTGTCACAGCCGGATTATTGTGACTTAGCTCGGTTTTACCCAGTTGGCTGTAGCCTAATTCCACCGACCAATGTTGAGTCAGCGTACGCCCCACAAATATCGAATAATTGCCAGCCACGTCATCGTCGATTTTCCAAGCGGAGTTTTCAGTGTCGGTTTGTAATAAACTGAATCCGGCCCCTGCACCTAAAAAAAAACAATCGGCAGCTGATTCAGTCTTCCAGCTTAGGCATTGTGTCTTTGCTGCCTGAGTGCTGAATGAGAGTGAAAGCAGACTGATTAAAGCTGTCACAATCAGCATAGGGCGTCTGGCCAGAGACAATAATACGGCGAATAACAGGTAGGCAAAAGAAAGTGCACCACCAAAACTGTCTATTTCACCCTCGACTTGCTGGCTATCATTAATGCCGTCGCCGTTAAAATCCCCGTTTTCATTGATATCCAGAATGCCGTCATTATCGCTGTCGGTATCCTGAAAATTGGGCAGGCCATCCTTATCACTATCGAGCAGGGATTCAGCACCTTCATCGATGTCACTAATGCCATCGTTATCATCATCAAGGTCGGCATTGTCACCTATACCATCGCCATCGTGATCCAATTGTTCGTGGCCATCGAGTGGAAAGGCATCGTTTACATCGGCCACCTTATCGTTGTCATCATCGTCATCGATGTAATCATTGAGGCCGTCGCCATCGTTATCCTGTAACTCTGCAGCAGTCACCCAATTTTCCAGCTCGGTCAATTGCGTAGAGAGTAAGGACAGTTGTTGCTGTAACTCGCTGGCTCTCAGTTTTTGATGGCTTAGCGGATCATAATGATTAATAAGAGCGCTTATTAACATGTCGCTATCATTCAAGCCTTGGGCAACGTATTTTATTTTACGCAGCAAGGCATCAGAACCCACGGATAGAGTACCGGCCACTGCCGTACTACCATGGCCCAGAGTAATGGCTGGTGCATATTTATTTTCACCATCCTCTGCTTTCTTAAACTTTAATAGGGCTACGTTGCTATAGCTCCACTCGGGAGCAAGATTAGGCACATTATAATTGCCGTTGTCATAGCTATACAGCTGCTCATCGATACCCATGACTCTTATATTACCTTCTGCGTCATAGCCTTCGGTAATACCATCACCGAAGATGGGTGATATCAACGAATATTCAAAGCTGAAGAAATTCGCGCCACCGTTTGATGAGTCGTTGGCTTTTAATTCTAACGAATGAATATCATCTGAGGCATTCACCGCATCCCAGAATCGTATACGGTTATTGTTTTCTTTGAGGCGCAAAACATCGTTACCGAAGCTTTCACCATTGACGCAATCAAAACCAACACAGGCATTTCCCTGGACGATAAAGTTTTCATGATAAATTTTATCGGCCATGACTTGGCCAGCCCATAGACTCGCGACTATGAGAAAAACATTAATAATACTCTTCATCATAAGGCCCTACGGAGTCAAAGCGTCAATGCGATCGGCTAAATTTACCAGGCGGGTTTTCAGATCGTCCATGCTGGTTTGTAACGTGGCAATATCGGTATCCAGCTTGGTAATTTCACCCGTCACTTTGGCCTCGGCAGAGGAGGTAAAGGCATTAAACTGCGCCATGTTGGCGGCGTCATTATCGGCGACCCCATCGGCCACATAAATAATTCTGCGTGATTTCTCTTCACTGCCTACAGACACGGCATTACTTTCTACATGAGCCCCCGCCCCTATGGCGATACCACCGTCGCTGCCAGATTGTAAAATCAATAAGTTTTGCCCCGCATCAACATCACGGATATAGAAATAAGGCGTCACGGATGAAGCTTCGTCGCTAAACCCCATTGCCCAGTCACTGGTGGGAAAGGATGACGAGCTACTGGTATCTTGAAAGCGTACCACCGGGTCATCCGATTTATAGATGATGGAGTCGAAATCGAATGCTTCATTTTCGGTACAGGCACTGCCCACACACATAGAGCCATCGACAATAAGGTCATCCAGAATCACTTGATCGGCAGCAACAGCGCCACTGAAAGACATAAGAATAAGGCCCTGAATGGACAGGGATGCAGCGATAGTTTTCATCTTGGGGTAATACCTAAAGTCAAATATTCAATAGTGAAAGATATGACAGGGCTCCATTATTCATTAAAGGGCCATGATTGTTATTTTGTCGTCACTTCCTGTTTGACTCAGCTTACTGGGCGGGATTTTAGTTATAAATCATAGAAATTAAAAGACCCGGAGTTATACCTATTTGTTATATACATCCAACTGCGCAGCTGCTTTAAAACATTGTCAGTTTGTTGCCGGAAGGAAATCTTTCACAAGCTTTTGTTTTATATTAATTAATGCAGTTATCACTATTTCTCAGTCTGCCTGCAGGCCTTCATTGGGTAAGTTTATTTATTTTATTTATTTATTCGCTAGACTGATGGATTTGCATGCAAGCTCTCAAACAGGACGGGAGTCACACGTCTAGGCAGCACAGGTTCGTGATGTTGCGGGTCTAGCGACTAGAAATTTTTGGTCGGGGCTGCTGTAAACAACCTTAATAGGCATACTCATCAGCCATTTATGCCATGAAGATAAAGTGAATTACTGAATAACTTTACGTAAGTCTCTGCAAAATTCGCTAAGCGTTTACAGCGTTGTTCAGAATAACGCTGATTCGTGGTTTGACGAGTGCGTGTATTGAGACCGCTAATGTCAGCATTGGCATGAAAGTTAAGCGAGATAAGAGAATCAGGGATAGGCACTATTTTAAGCTGAAGATCAGGCAGTCAATACCTTGTGGCTAGGCAAGTAAAGCTGCAGCTAAGAGTGGGCATTAATGATGCTTGTTGCTGGCTAGATTAAACGGCTGCTGTATCGCCGCCGCATCGATGCTAATCATTGGCCTGGAACCGTAACCCATCACCTCTGCCGCAATCATCAGCGTCATCACTGCTAAGGAGCCCTAGTGTATTGCTTCTTCGCGCTGCATTGTGGGGTTGTCGCCGTGGCCATACACTGCTAAGTATCGGCAGTGTGCGGCTGTCCATCGAAGGCTTTAGCGAGTCGGACAGAGTGTTGTGAATATCGAACCGGCCGACGATGAAAAATGTTAACCAGGCATCGCTGACCTTGTACTGGTCGAAGGACAGTTGCTGTAATTGTTGCTGATGACGGCAATAAATAGCCAGTTCGGTTTATTGCCATTTTATTCTATTGAATTCTGTTATATCACTAAACCACATCGCCATTTTTACTTTAAGCTTTAATAACATGGGAGTTATCCCCCCGTATACACCCCGCCCTAGCCCATTAAACATTTTTAATAGGATAACTCAGTTCATCACCTTCTAAGGTCAGGTTTTGGAAACGGCTAGCCTGGTACTTATCATTAATACTCTGTAGTTGTTGGGTTAACAGTGGATGCCCTGGGACTTCCTCTAATGTGGATTCGATAATTTTTATCGCCGTATCATACGCGCCATGTTTCATTGATAACTCTGATAATTCTATTGATGACTCGATGGTATGATCTATAGCGTCTTTTTCACCGGTAACCAACGATAATTGCGGGCGATTAAATTTACTGCGCTCATCTTCAACAACTTTTACATGGGAATAATCTTTTACTGGTAGCTGCCAATAAGGCAGATTCGTATCATCAGAAGGCTTGCTCACAGCCTTACTGTTTTTTCTGCTACGTAATAGCAGATAAGCTAACAGCGATAAAACCAACAGCGCGCCTGCGGAAAACAGCAAAGCGTATTCTTTAATGTTGGAAAACAGATGATCAGTGTTTAGCGATGTCGTTGTAATATCTGTCTGCGCTTCAACAGTGGCTTTTTTAGTAGCGACGATTTGATCATCTATAAGCGATTCTTTCAGTGCCGATTTATTCGCTGCTGGCGCTACAATATTTTTTTTATGTAGCTGCTGCTTCTGTAAGGCCAACAGCGTTTCATTGCGCTGCTGCAACATTTCCATCAACAGTAATTGTCTCTGTTCCAGCTCATAGATTTTATCTTTTAACGACTGAGTCTCGTCCTTGTTTACAACGGTAGTCTGCAATAACTCAGTTTCTTTAACGGCATCCGCAACAACAGGCACTTTTTCATCTACGGTCTCTGCATCAGGCACATTAACCTGAATTAGTTGCGGGTCAGGAACCACCTCAGCATCACGCTGTTTTTCTGCTGTATCGGCAACTGACTTCTGAGGTATCACATTCCTTGCAGCTACAATCTCTGCGGTACTGGGGATATCTATACGCACTGCTGCTTTAATACGCGACGGGTCTTGATTAATAAAGGCCGCTTTATTTTTCTCAAAAATAGCCGTCATCATTTTTGCCAAAGAAACGGTTTTAGAGGGCCGCAACTTCTGTGCTACACGCCATAAGCTATCACCCGATTGTGTGACATACTCAGTACCGCTCACGATCTGGTACTTAACATCCGTGGCAGTCTTATGAGGAGCTGTTGATTTAACCGTGGAAGATTTAGTGGCCAGTGTCTCGCTTTGCTGCTGCTCACGAACGATAGCTGTAGAGTGAGACTGGAAATTAGTATTTCTAGATACAACAGCCTGACTTGAGGCCATAGGTTTTGCAGCAGTAATAACAGAAGGTAAATCTAACAGAATGGTGTATTCACGCATGCTGTGACCTTCATGTGTATCTAAGGTCACGACAAAATTAAGAAATGGCTCATTAACGGCTTGTTTACTGGTTAACTGAATATAAAGCTGACCATCTTTGCTTAATGGCAAAACCTTTATGGACTGATGCAGGTGCTGCCATTCTACATTCAGGTTTTGATAATCTCTCTGAGAGCCCATGGCCACTTTGATTTCATTGCTTAACAGGTCTTCAGAACCCAATACTTTGATGGAGGCTGACAACGGGGAACCCAAAGCAGAATTGTGCTGAATATGTCCAAGACCAATGGCATAAACCGAGCTGATCGGCACCAGAGCTAAACATGTAGCAGAGGCATATTTATAAAATGCGCTTTTCATTTGAATTCCCTTTTTTAAGTCTATCCCCCAAAGACAGACATGTATTGGCTTGGCCATACACGCCGCAAAGGTATCAAAGTGTGACGCAGTTAACAACAAGGATATTGACTTTTAATAACTAAAAAGAATAAGGACAAAGTGTAGTTGAAAGACATCAAAATGATTTATCCGATAAATCAATCAATTATAGAGAGCTTCCAGAATTCACTACCACTAAACCACATCGCCACTTTGTACATCAAACTTAATAGAATTGGGCGTTATCCCCCTCCATATACTCTCAGCCACAACTAATTTTCCATCTTGCTGCTGAATCATTGCACTACTGCCGCCTATAGAGGTCGTCACTTCACCGGCTCCCATTGGCACATCGCCCTTGCGCTTTGTGCCGCACTTGAATGTTTAGAGTCAGCAGTGAATTTTACATTTAGGTCTTTAATCGTGGCGATGCTTTTAGCCTTACCACCACACATGCCGCAGATTTAACTATCGATATTAAACACGCACTTTAAACGCTGGACTTAGGGTTAGCGGTAGCTTTGTGTATGTTTATAAATGGGCTGATATTCGGCTTTGTTTTTGGGCTTAT
The DNA here is from genome assembly GCA_013215055.1 of Pseudomonadales bacterium. GTDB lineage: Bacteria > Pseudomonadota > Gammaproteobacteria > Pseudomonadales > DT-91 > CAKMZU01. Next base: position 6,757 of record JABSRQ010000094.1, read on the forward strand.
ATCTTGAATAGGTGATTTGCACTCTGAGTTTGTGATTTGGCGAAAATACTCCGAGGTATCGGATCGCTTAAGTTTTGGTGGTGAAATTCTAGCGGCTAACCTGGCGATAAATAATATGGCGTGACTATCTCACGATTGTTGCCAATGTTGTCGGAGTAAGGAGTTTTTTCAGTAGTTGAGTTCGTGAGTGCTTGTACGGAATCTAAATCATCTGACCTGGTTTCAGATAGTTTTTTCGATGTATTGTGTGACATTAATCACCCTTTTTAGTACGGCTAATTTCTAATACAGTTACTGCATAGCATCCATAGCAATTATTTTGTAAGCTTAGCTTTTACCAGAGAGTCTAGGAAAAATAGGAACCGATACATCAAGCACTTGCGGCCTATGCGGGGACTATCTAGATCAGATCTTACCAGATCACTCTCAGCTTCTGGTTTCATGGTTAGAAACCTTCAGCACCCCGACAAGCGATTCAGCTAAGTCTGCGTCATTTAGCTGACTTATTCCTTTGATAAGAACTAACAGCTTATAAAATCCATAAATAGTGGCACAACAATAAATTAGATCTGATACATAAAGAGGATTTTGCATGAAGTATCTGCCCCAACTTGTTTTTTCAACCGTCATTGTTAGCGTGTTAACCGCCTGTGGTGGTTCCGACAGTAATGAGCCTCCAGTTAGCGATCCTAGTTTAGATGGCGTTTGGGAAATCACTTCTGATTATAAAATTTATCACACAGCTGAACCCAGCCCCGAGAGTCTTATCAACTTTGGTGCTTTCAGAGGTGTCACAAAAATTCGTTATACAGATGAAAATAAAACAGCTGTATTTATAGCAGGTCAGAATTATAACATCGATGGTAATACATTAACGGAAGCCAACGGATCAATAAATGACAGTGTCACTTACACTATAGTAAAAGATGGAAAATTGTCAGGCAGCAACACTGCAGTAGAAGCGGATCAATTCCATGATTTTCAGATTTCACTCGACAAACTCTCTACCGATATAAACACCGTAATTGGTACTTCGATATATAGCTATGAGAGCTTCACAATAGATAAAAGTAGCGATATTGAACATTATACATTAGGTGAAAGTAGCGATAGCGCTTCAGGCTATAATACAACAGCGTTTAATATTGAACTTGAAGACGGCACTTTTATTGATGTAGAAATATATGAAGATGGCACAGCCGACTACAGCATTGAATATGGCGAGCAGCCTATAGTCAACGGCTATAGCATTCCAAGCTCGTATGTATCCTTGGATATTGTAGAAAAAAGCGGTAGCCTTACGATTGATGATACTAGCCAAGGTGTAAATCTTTCAATTAAGTTTGAGCTAAATTTTTAAATCCCATGCCTTCCTGTGTAGTAGTTATATACAGGAAGGCTATGTAATTCATTATTTCTCTTACTTATACTCAGAGTTTAACTTTCCCACAGATATAGAGCATAAGAAGCATCACCGCCATTTTATCCCATAGTCACTGATTGGCGCCAAACACCAGCTTATGCTTGGCGCTTTCTGGATTAATAGGCTCTGATGTTAGACTTATTGCCATTCTATTCTACTGAATTCTGTCATCTCACTAGACCACATCGCCATGTGGTACTTCAAGCTTTAATAGAATGGGGAGTTTCCCCTTAGACTCGTAAGAAACATCTTGGGTGGCAGCCCTTGCGCCTCAGGTTGAGGTAAAGCAGGCGGGATAAGCCATCAACCATATACAGATGAGTTAACCATAGAAGATTGTTCAATAAATTAAATACATTGTTGCATCCATTCCTGTAGCTGAAGCACATCGATAGGTTTCGCGAAGACAACATTAGCGCCTAACTGTAGAAGTTTTTCTTGCTCATCTTTATCGTTGTTGGCGCTGGATACAATCACCGGTATATTGCGTAAACATGGATCGATGGCACGTTGCTGAAGAAATCCATAACCATCCATCACCGGCATTTCTACATCGAGGATAATAAAGTCAACAGGTTGTTGCTGCAGAAAGCTTAGCGCATCTTGCCCGTTCTCTGCTTCTGAGCAACGGTAGGATATTTTACTCAGTTGTTTAATGATTAATAAGCGATTTACCGGATTATCATCGACGATAAGAATATGCCGTGTCGTAGCCGTCGTATAAGTTTGATGTGTTTGTTGAGAGGGATTAACCAGCTTGAGGTTCTTTGGTACACGCTGATTATGCGTATAAATCACGCTTAAGTTGAGTGAAGTAGCGATTAAGGCCAGTAATTCATCACACTTAAAGGGCTTATGCAAACAGACGTTTAAACCCGAGGCCAACCATTGCTGTTCTTCTCGTTTCATTACAGATGCCGTCAGGCCGATAATGCTAATGGTATGAATCGGCAAGGCCGAATTACGTTGCTGTTGATTTTCCTGCTCTCGAATGGCCTGTGTTGTCGCTAAACCGTTTAAACCCTGCATACGACTATCCATTAAGATAAGGTCTATAGGCTGATGCTTAATCAAGTCCATGACTTGAAAACCCGATTCAGCGATTAACACAGTAAAACCCAAGGGTTGTAAGATTCTTTTCAGTAATAAACGGTTTTCAACGATGTCATCGGCGATGATCAGGGTTTTCTCTGCGGCACCGTCGAGTCCTGTGATAAAAGAGCTGATTTGTTTTTTTATAAGTGCATTAGTGATGTTGGCAATAAAGGAGAAACTGAAACAACTACCGCTATTTTCCTCGCTGGTGAAGGTAACATCCCCCTGCATAAGCCTGGCGAATTCACGACTAATGCTTAAACCCAAACCACTGCCTCCCTGTTCAGCCAATCCGGACTGTGTCTGTTCGAAGGGGGTGAAGACTTTATGATGATCTTCTGCGCTGATACCTACACCGCTATCAATAATGTCTAGCTTTATAAACCATTGCGATGGGCTAAAAGATTCAATGTGGCAACGACAAACCACCTGCCCTTCATGGGTGAACTTCACCGCATTACCGATAAGGTTAATGAGAATTTGTCTGATCTTGCCTTCATCGGCTTGTATAAGGTTTGGCAGGCTGTCTAAATCTTCCTGTTTAAAGACAATATTTTTTTTATTACAGCTTAATAAAAATATATCTTCAAGGTCTTTGATTAACTGTTTGATATCGAAATCTAACAGATTCAACTGATGTTTCCCTGCTTCTAATTTTGAAAGATCAAGAATATTGTTGATTAATGAGAGCAGGTGACTGCCTGCTTTGTTGATGATTTCTAATGACTCCTGACGTTCATTCAATGGGGTATCTGGGTATCGTTGTAATAACTCGGAAAATCCCAAGACGGCATTCATGGGTGTGCGAATCTCATGGGACATATTGGCGAGAAACAAACTCTTGGTATGATTGGCCTGCTCTGCCTTTTCTCTAGCATCTTCGGCAATATTGTTGGCTGTTTTTAATTTTTGATTCCAGTAAATAATTATTGAGAAAAGAATAATCAGCCCTGTGCCAACCAAGCCAATGATAAGCAGTAAACGTGTCCAATCGATGGGGGTGACAATATTCTGGTTTACCCATTTGTCATAAATTAATTTCTTTTCATCGTTGCTGAAGTTATTTAAGGTTTTATTCAAGATGGGGATTAACGGCGCCAGAGTTTTATGTACGGTGATGGTCGGTGCGTAAAAATAAGGGCTGCTGGCAGCAATTTTAATATTATCCAAGCCATAGAGTCGGCTATTAAAATCGATGGCCGCGGAATTGGCTAGAACGACATCTAGCCTGCCTGCATTTAAGCTTGTGAGTAAGGACTTCATGCTGGTATAAGGGGTAAACGGTAGCTGCTTAAAATGCCTGTTCAAGACCTGCTGTGCGGCTGAGTTTTCCAGTACGCCTAAACGCTCACCCTGAATATCCTCAATATTGGTTAATAAGCGTGTATTTTTATGAATAGCAATAACCAAAGGTTGCTGCATATAGCTCTGTGTCTGCAACAGGTTTTCATCAAGCTTACTGTTGGCATTCAGTAATAAGCCCATCTGTAATTGATTGTTAATTATCAGTGTATAATTTTCTCTATCCGTATAATCCGTGACATATTCAAAATTAAGGCCTAATTTATTCTCGATTATTTTTATATAATCACTGTTAATACCCGCAGCTTGATGATTTTCATCCAGATATTCAAACGGTTCATGGTCAGGGCTAATAGCTACTTTTATGGAGGCTAAACTTTTTAGCCATTGCCTCTCTTGTTGCGTCAGTACATTCTTATCACTGCTGTGTGGAATATTTATCCACTGACTAATGATGTTAGTAATTTCTCGTTGGCCGATAGTGGATATGGCAATATTGATAATCTGCAGTAACTCGGGCCAATCTTTTCGAATGGCAAGACCAGATGTGTTCGATGCGGGCTGAATATAAGCAGGTTCCACACCGATTAACGCTTCTTTAATGACAAAGTAGTTGTCATAAGAAAACCCCAGATAGACATCGACATCTTTAGTTAGCAGCTTTGAAAAGCCTTCTATGGGACTTTTAACCGGGATAACCTCTATCGTATCTTCGTCTATGAAAGCTTGTAATTGTTGCATGATGTTTGCGCGCCTGCTTACTACGGCGATACGTTTATTGTTTATATTTTGTATACTATCGTAAACGCTGTTATCGCTAGTTTTTTTAAAAATTGCGATGGCAGGGCTAAAAATTTTATGACTGATGGAGACATCCAACTCCTTAGCACGAATAGGGGATGCTGCTAATAGTATATCGATGTCTTTATTTTTTATTTTATTAAAACTTTCTTGTGCTGTTTTTTGTACATTGAGTTTCATGTTGCTGGATAAAACCTGATTAATACGTTGCAACAAATCAACAGCGACACCATGGTAATTACCATCCTCGTCTTGTATTAACACAGGTGGATAAATAAAATAACCTAATTGAATGTTGGGGTGTTGATTTAACCATTGGCGTAAATGGCTGCTGAGAATATCTTTTTTAGCTAAGTCTTCTTGCGGTGCTATATAGGAAGACCAACGTTTAATGATCAGATCAATATTATCTCGTCCTACACGGTGAATTGCCAGGTTGAGAATTTCTACCAACTCAGGCGCTGTTTGATTAACGGCAAACGCCAACGATGTTTCTTTGCCTTCTCTGGCCACCAATGCGACTTTTAAATTCAGGCCGTATTTCTCCACTTGATAGTTTTCGATTGGCCCGCCAATATAAATATCCGCCTCACGGTTGGTGACGGCCTGCATCGCGGCTAAAGAATCTTTGAAGTACAGTGGTTTAACCAAGGAGATATACGGTTTTATTAACTCGTGGGTATAGGCTCTGTTTTTAATTAACGCAATACGCAGGCCTTTTATGTCGCTCATGTCTGTTAGTGTAAACGTCGCCTCTTGATGGATGAATAACACAGGATAAGCCTCCGCATAGGTAGCGGATGCTAATAAATGATGCTTCTGGATGTAGCCTTGGCTGGCTAAGGCATAGCTAAGGTGATCGGGGATGCCCTGTGAGAGTTGCTCCAGCGTGAGCGATTGCAATTGAATGTTAATGCCCGTTTGTTGATTTATGGCCTTGATCATATCGGGAATGATGCCGGTTTTTATGCCTCTATCATCCTCTAACATCAAGGGCTCAAAACCCTCGCCCATCGCCATAGAGATGATGGGGTGTTCATCCAGCCAGGTGTGTAAATGCGCAGGCCACTTAAAAGGGCCAGCAGGCGTATCAAGTTGTACCCAGCGATTAACGATCTGGTTAATTCTATATTGGCCTATATGTTGTAGGGCTTTATTCAAAATAGTGATGAAAATAGGCCAATCGTCACGCACAACAAAGCCGGCGTTAATGGTGAATTGACTGTCGATATAAGCAATATTTAACGGCAATATCAATTTATTCACCTGGTAACTGTCGGCGGCAGAGCCCACGTATAAATCGACTTTATTTGTCGCTAATAGGGTCAACCCTTCTATCACTGTATTGACGTAGACAGGCTCTATGGTATCGGGTAATCGATTCAGTACGGCTTCGGTGAACTGCCTGCCTTTAACGGTAGCGATACGTTTTCCCGCTAAATCGCTATGTGAATAAATCTCAAATTCTCTCTGCATACGCCCATAAAAAACCGGTACTCCGGTTAAATAAGTTTGAGATAATAAGCCTTTTGAAATTTTTGCTAAATCCTGGGTTCCGGCCAACATACCATCGTATTGGCGTTGTGATAATAAACTGGGAATTTGATGCATGGGTTCTAACTGCAAATGAAAATTGACCGATAATAAATCAGCCACTTCATTCATAATTTCAACGATAAAACCACTGTGATTTTCGGGTGAATGTTCGATAACAAAAGGCTCTGCGCCTTCTTGAAATACCCAATTGACATTAGGGTGTTCTTCTAACCAATGTTTCTCTTCTAAGGTTAAATGTAAAGGCTTAGCTTCCGATGTAGCTGCATACAAACATAAGCAGCCCAAGCTAGCGAGCATAATAAAGCAAGTATGTAGGCGGGCATTGAGTGGGCGAAACATTTCAATAGTATAGGTGAGGCCAGGGTATAAGTGGCATTACTGCCGACTCAGTTAATTCACTTTTTGGCTGAAGCAGCTTAAACGTTTGGCAATCTTCCCCTGACAAACAGGCCCCTGATTATTACTGTGGTCAATGAGTGTGGCTAATAGCTTATGAAAGCGCAGCAAGAGTCACTGAGTGATGATATGTTTTTAATCTAGCCTTGCTGAAACGCCTGAAGGCTCTCACTTTTGGGGATCAGAAAACCAGCCCGTTAAACAAGTGATTTTTTACAAAAGCACTGCGTAAAAGACGCCAATGATCATACTCACTGCCAGTATGACAGAGGCTATGGCGACTCAAGAAGCGCCCTTAGATGAAGAATAAAACCGACTGTTAAAATTGAGTTTGTGAAGATCAGCCAAAAAGCACGCAAGACGTCTAGCAAGCCTTGAATAGTTTCACTTAAGGGTTCTGCCCCATCTCTATTGATAAAAACACCGACATTATTTAAAATCCCCTATCTTTCACCTTTGAGCTCTTATTCACAAAACCGCCGTTATCGCGTGAATAAAGCCCAAACCGAGATATTGGATTGAACAGGATTTCACCCCATCTCTACAGAGTGACCCTCTTCTTTCGGTATTTCGACCTACGAGTGACACTCATTCATACTTAGGGTTTACCATGAAAAAGTTTTTCCTTCTCAGTTTATACTCTTCTGCGTTGGCCATGCCTCTATGGGCAGAAGAAAGCGCTGACAAAAGCCCAGCATCCACAGTCACTGAGAAAGAAAAAAAGAAAGACACGTACAGCGTGCAGGAACCTGCCGATAAAATTTATCTGGACACACTCTCCTTTAAAATGGGACTTTCACGAACAAACCCCAATATTCGCGAAACTAATGGTGGTGTCACAGGCGTAGCAGATCCTGAGGAAAGCGGCATCACAAACAGCTTCGTCGCGGTATTTAATAATGAATATATTCCTGCTTTAAAACCTTATATTGAATATGCCCGCATCAATTATGATGATAGAAACTTCAGCATCTATAGCCTGGGTATTAGACATGACCGTTTTATCAACGATGCACAATCCCTGGAATGGTTTTTATCCGGCGGTCTGGGTCGTGGTTATTCTCACTGGAGCCACAGCCCGGCACCTTCTGCGGCATCGGGAGTGGCCGGTGATGAAAGTGTTACGGCCACCTTTCAAACCGGTTTAGACTGGTACTTCACGCCCAGCTGGGCCATAGATATGACCCTGCGTTATGACCTGTATGATATGGATACCACCGTGGTACAAAATTCTCAGGTCACCACCATCACCGATGGAGATTCTCTCAGCGCCTTAGTGGGCATAGTCTACAGATTTGGTCAGCGCAGCCGCCAGGATCAACGTGATAACGATGGTGATGGCGTGCCTAATTATTTAGATGATTGCGATAATACGCTGGAAAACGTGCCTGTAAATGGTAGAGGCTGCCCACAAGAAAGCTTTATGTTTAATCTGTCTTTTGAATTTGCGCAATTTAGAGTCGAGAATCTGGTCGATAAACCCAGCTTTAAAGTGGTGGAGTTTTTACAGAATAATCCGGAATATTCCGTGCATATCAATGGTTATGCCGATAACACCGGCGGCACTGCAGTTAACAGAAAAATTTCCTATCTTAGAGCCAAATCCGCTGCCGATAAGTTAACTGAAGAAGGCATCGCCTCCGAACGTTTAAGCTATGAAGGCAAGGGCCAGAAATATCAGTGGACCGATAATGACAGCAAGGCCAGCCGTGAACAAAACCGCCGTATAGAAGCCATATTCTATAAGGCAGGTTCTCGCTCTTCCTTGGTTGAACGTAGAGCAGAAAAACCTGAAAGCGATGCAACACCCGCCAACGCTGAAACGCAGGAGTAATCGCCATGTCGTTAAAGACGATATTTCTAGCCTTATTCTGCAGCCTGTTTTTATGGGGTTGTAGCAATAAAGAAGGTGCGCTATTTGCCGTAACCAATAATGGTTCGCTAACCATAGAACCCGCCACCACCAGCATTCATAAAGGCACAACTCAGGCTTTTAGGGCCTTTATGATCGATCAAGACGGTGTACGCAGTGAAGTCACCCATGAGGCCCAATGGGTCTCCTCTAATACATCTGTTGCCAGTATCGATGACAGCGGTTTAGCGACAGCTTTGAGCGCGGGGCAAACACAGATAAAGGCCAGTTTTTCCAGCCTTGAAGCTCAGGCTGATTTACAGGTGTTTGAGCAGGCCATTCAATCCATCAGCGTATCGCCTGCAGAAAGCCTGTCTTTAGTAGGACTGCAAAATCAGTTCACCGCAACGGCGGTCTTTGCCGATGGTTCACAGCAGGATGTGACGGATTTTTCTACCTGGAGCTCGGCCAACCCAGCCATTGCCACCATTGGCAGTGATGGCATGTCTACAGCCGTCGCCCCCGGGGCAACCGATATTATCGCCAGCTTTAACAATGCATCCGGCACGGCAATATTAGCCGTCAGTGAATCTGCCCCCAAGACCTTATTATTGCAAGCTAATCCACTCACCCTGCCCTTAGGCAGCAGTGACAATATGCAGGCTTTATTAGTACTGGAGAATAACGATCAGATTGATGTGACCGAACAAGTCAACTGGGCCATAGTTGATGACAGTATCGCCACGGTAGACAATAACAGCGGTAATAAAGGTTTTATCGAAAGCAAGAAACTCGGTACTACCACAGTCAATGCAAACTTAACGTTTGCCGGGGCAACATTCGTAGCCAATGCTTTAGTCAAAGTGAAAAGTGCCAATGGATTAATACTTACTCTCATCCCTACAAATGTAACCTTGGCCAAAGGCGCCTCTTACCAGTTCCGCTTATTTGCGTCATTTGGTGACAGCAGCACCTTTGAAGTCACCAACGATGCCCAGTGGCTGGTTGAAGATACTAATATTGCCAGTATTGGCTACACCGGAGATTTAGGTGGTCTTGCCACAGGATTAAATAAAGGCACTACAGACATACAAGCCAGTTTTGGTGGCAAAGATATTACTGCAGAGCTGATTGTCAGCGATGCTGTGATCACTCATATACAAATCACACCCAGTCGTCTTTCTTTAGCCAAGGGTACAAGTGAACAATTAAGCGCCAAGGCATTTTATAGCGATGGCAGTTCCATAGATATCAGCGCTCTTAGCAGCTGGGTTTCAGCCTCACCAGCTATATTGCATATTGAAACAGGCACTGCCAATGCAGGCCTGGCAACGGGTGTTAGCGAAGGTTTAACACAGATCAGAGCCAGCTATTTGGGTTTTAACAGCACGATTCCGGTCACAGTGACCTCCTCCGTTATTAAAGATTTACAGATAACGCCACAAAACGCCGAAGTGGCTAATGGTTTAAACATCAACTTTCAGGCCAGAGCTATTTATAGCGATGGCACCGCGATTGATGTCACGCTGGATGCCGCGTGGGCATCGCTTGACCCCACCATCGTCAGTATCATCAGCGGAGGTGCCGACAGTGGTTTGGCTACAGCCCTTGCAGTAAACCATACCCGCATAACCGCTACGTTTGATGGCATCACCAGCAGCACCGCTGTCACAGTAAATAATGCAAGCGTTGTTAGTCTAGCCATAGAGCCCACCAATATCACCAGCGCTGCAGGCATCACCACACAATACTCGGCCTTTGCCACATTAAGTAACGGCCAATACATAGATGTGAGTCGCCAGGCTTTCTGGACCAGCTCTAAAACCGACGTCGCCGATGTTACAGCCACTGGCACTCAGGCAGGTTTAGCTACGGCATTAACTTCTGGCACAACTGACATCACTGCCAGTTTTTCAGGCCAGCTGGCAAGCACACAATTAACGGTGACAGATGCAACCGTCATCCAGTTAATGGTCGCGCCACTCAATACAGAAATCATCGTCAGTACCACGGCGCAATACTCGGCCACAGCCATACTCAGCGATGGCAGTCGACATGATGTGACAACACTTGTCAGTTGGACAACAGAAAATCACAGCATTGCCCAGATTGATAGTCTTGGCCTTGCAACCGGCATCAGCAAAGGAGCCAGCGCTATTAAGGCCAGTTATATCGACGGCAGCATAAATCTTAGCGCTGAGGCGATACTTACCGTAACCGGTCCAGAAAAACCTCTGTTGTTTATAGATCTGAACCCGGTATCGGCTGCAGTACTAATAAACAGTACACAACAATATACAGCGACCGCTGTCTTTGAAGACGGTAGTAAACAGGATGTGACGGATGATGTTCACTGGTCCAGTACCGATCAAAGGCTCGCCATTATTTCTGCTACCGGTTTGGCTGTTGGTGTCAGTACCGGGGTGACTAAAATACGGGCAAGCGCCACATATTTTGGCATCAGTTATTCGTCACAAACACAGCTCACGGTAGAGGCTCCAACCGCAGTGATTACTGCCATACAAGTGTTGCCCAATGATACCGCCATACTTATAGGTGCTAGCCAGAGCTATATTGCCCTGGCAGTTCTGAACAGCGGTGTGAAGATTGATGTGACAGATCAAGTCATCTGGTCATCGTCTGATGACACGATTGCCAGCATCGATAGCAATGCCATCGCACAAGGACTCAGCGACGGTGCTATTACCATCAGTGCCGATCTAAATTATGCGGGCAATGATTATCATGGCGAAACACAATTAACCGTCTTGGCCCCAAGCATTACTATCGATAAGATTGTATTAGAGCCCTTTAACAGCCGTATTATTGAAAGCGATACGCTTAGCTATAAAGCGACGGCTTACCTGAGTGACAATTCACAAGTTGATGTAAGCGGCGATGTGAGCTGGCAAAGCAGTCATCCTGAATTTGCGATTGTAGATACTAACGGACAAGCAACAGGACTTGCAGAAGGTAGCAGCGATATCTCCGCCGCCTTGTTATATCAGGGAACAAGCTATAACAGCGAACGGGCAGCCTTAACCATTGTTGCCGCTACCACGGTAAACGATATTGTCGTCACACCGCGTAATAAACATATTCAAATACAGGATACGCTTCAGTTCACAGCGTACGCGCTGTTAAGTGACAGCAGCATTGTAGAAATTCACAATGGCAACGGTGTTAGCCTGATTTGGTCTGCCGATGCAAACCTGGTGCAAATAGATGTTGACGGCTTAGCCTTGGGACTAGCCACAGGAATATCCCCCATTACCGCCTCTGTGACTTACAAGGGAAAAACGTATAACAACACAAGCGAGCTGACCGTTGAAACGCCGCCACCGACGATTGATGAAATTCAAATTACGCCACAGATCACTAGTCTATTAATAGGCACAACTCAGGCCTATAGAGCCACGGCTATTCTTAGTGATGGCAGTAAACTGGATATCACCGACGAATCGAGCTGGAGCTCATCCAATGATGCAATAGCAGGCATCGATAGCTCCGCCATTGCAACCGCTGTAAGCGAAGGCACAGTCTTGATTACTGCAGATATTGTTTATGACACGGTAACTTATTCGGCCACAGCAGATCTTACCGTGCTGCCACTAGCAGTAACGCTGAAAAAAATCGTCGTTGAACCTTTTGCTATTCAGTTATTGGAAGGCCATACACAGCAATACAAAGCCATTGCCTACCTCAGTGATGGTAGTTCACAAGATATCACCGGTCATGTGAGTTGGTTGTCTTCGTTTCCATCCATTGCCAGCGTAGATATCAATACGGGCTTGGCTACGGCAATTGCAGCCAATGTTACAGCCACCGAAATCACCGCCACGATAAATTACAATGGCACAGATTATGGAAGTGAACGGGCCGCCTTAACGGTGATAGCACCGGCAAGTATACAAGGCATAGTCATTAGCCCGCGCAATGCCAATATATTGGCCACAACAACTCAGCAATATGCGGCTTATGCGATATTAACCGACTTCTCTCAGATTGATATCACAAACGCGGTAAGCTGGAACAGTAGTGCGGCACAATTTGCGACGATAGATAACACAGGCTTGGCAACAGGTATCAGTGCCGGTAATGCCACCATTAGTGCCGACTATAGTGCTGGCGCCAGCTTCAGTGATAGCACGCTACTCACCGTTGAAGCTGCTACCGTCACCATTAAATCGATGAAGGTCACACCACCTACGGCCACCGCATTGATCAATGGTTATCAGCAATACCGAGCCGACGTCACGCTATCAAATGGTAAATCTGTTGATGTGACCAGCAATGTCACATGGACGGTATCACAACAGGCTATAGCGAGTATCACTCAGCTGGGGCTTGCCAAAGGGCTTGCCGTAGGCACCACACAGATCAACGCTACCCTGATAGCTCAAGGCGATACTCATGGTGCCTCTGCAATATTTAACGTTGTAGCACCGACCATTGATGAAATAAAAATTGCGCCACATAAGGCGATGATCCTTAAAGGCGATGAACAACAGTATATCGCTACAGCTCTACTCAGTGATGGTACAAAGGTAGATATCACGCAGACCGTTAATTGGAGTAGCAGCAATACGGCCTCGGTGAGTATTAATGACAAAGGTATTGCCACCGGTACTGACGTTGGTCTCAGTGATATCAGCGCGTTATTAACTTATGACGGCAGCGACTATAACAGTAATATTGCAAAACTGACGGTGATCAATGCCATCGATCATATTCAAATCACGCCTAATGCGCCGACGATTGTAGAGGGCACCACACAGCAATTTACCGCAACGGCTATTCTAACGGACTTTAGCCAGCTTGATATTACCGAGCTGGTTTACTGGCAAGTAGTGGATGCCGATACCGCAAGCATTGAACAAACGGGTCTGGCCACAGGACTACAAGTTGGCTCAACAGATATTATCATCGATTTTAGCTATCAAGGTACTAGCTATACCGATACTGACATACTGTATGTTCAAGCAGCTCCCGCAGTGGATGATTTTTATATCACACCTGGCACTAACAATATTCTTGTGGGTGAATTGCATCAGTTAACAGCCACCCTGGTCTTTAACAATGGCACCACACAAGATGTGACCGTTGAGGCCAGCTGGGTTTCCGATGATAACACTATCGCGCCCATGCAAAATAACGAAGGGTTGGTCTTTGGCTTGGCTGAAGGCAGCACCCATATTAACGCCTCCATCCTC
>JABSRQ010000095.1 GCA_013215055.1 Pseudomonadales bacterium
GCATGGGTATTGGCACTTTTTGGAAATTTAAGGTGCCAAAAAGTCTGAACATACATAATAACCGTGGCACAAAAAGTCTGAACATACATAACAATTTGCAACAAAAAATGTGTCTAGTATATGGGGGAAGGATTTAGTGAAAAACCCCTGTTATCGAACGATAACAGGGGATTAAACTCAAGCTTTATTTTTTATGAGAATTTCAACACGACGATTTGATGCTCGTCCTTCCGAGGTTCCGTTGCTTTCTACCGGCTTGTTTTTACCATAGCCTTCGTAGCTCAGACGACTCGTGGATATACCACCCACCTCACTGAGAAACAGGGCAACTTTCTCGGCACGCTCCTTGGATAAGCTCATATTAGCTTTTTCATTACCGGTAGAGTCGGAGTGACCGGATACGACGATGGTTGATTCAGGGAATTTTTCAATGGTCTTGTTAATTTTATTCAGTAATGCAAAGTTTTGTGCATCGATTTCGCTTCCCCCAGATTGAAATGAGAAACCATGAGCTCTGATAAGCACATTCTCATGCTGCAGATAAACAGTTGCTTCGTCATCGCTGAATAGTTCCTGGCTATCTTCAACAGCTTTTTCTCGTTCGTGGCGCATTCTAGCGCCATCGTTAAAACGTTTATCACTGTCAGTCAGTGCAAGCTTAAGATTCTGCTGCTCTTTATTCATGCTTTGAATAGAAACCGCTACCGAAGTCACCAATTCATGATTGGGCTGATTCAGAGGTACCTCCTTGCCTGTAGGGCCTACAGCTTTTACCAGTTGCTGTTGATACCACAATACAATATCTTCCGAACTAAAATTATTTTCATTAAATTCTTTTACTGTATCTATGATATGCATGCTTCTCTGTGACTGCCAAATGGATTTCTTAGCATGCATCATGGCTTTATCCTGATTATTTAGGTCTGATTCAAGTATTGATATAGCCAGATTAAGCTCCTGTTCTGCTGATGCATAAGTCTTGCTGGCATATTTTTCGGCACCTGCTTGTTTGGCTTGTTTCAGGGCTGCATTGGCTTGATCTACGGTTAATTTTTTGACGGCAGTCATTTCCAAATCTTTATAGCGTTGAATCATCTCCGGGCGACGAACTTTGGCGCTGGCCTGATCCCCTTTTTCATATTTCTTGGTGACCTCTGTGAATGCATTATCCACTTCCTGCAGTTTTGCCGATGTTGAATTCAGCGAACCTCGTTCAATCGCCTGTTTACGCGCCTCCATAACTTCTGCAAAGATATTGCCGGCGCTTTGGGCATGGGCAAGAGAGTTGTTCAGGTATTTTTGACCGTTTAGCGCGACTTCAGAGGCCTCTTCATTATCCTCTTTCGCCATTGTTTCTGCTTTACTCAATGAATCTTTTGCTTGCTGGTAATTTATCGGCGCTAACAATGAAAGGTTTTTATCATTTGTTTGTAGCAGAGCTTGTTGCAGCTCGGCGACCTTCGGGTAGGTATACATGGCTTCAGCTTCGCTCAGCTTGGGTGCAGAGGAACAGGCCTGTAGAAATATTAATGCCACAGCAGTTGTGACGGCTATCAGAGTTTTCATTGGACTCTCCAGATTCATAAGAATTTTGCTTATATATGGGTATAAGAAAATAATCTTCCATTGGTATCAGATGGGTCTTGTGCCGGTCATCATCTCGAATACTGTGAAAAATTATGAAATTAGCATTTGCCTTTCTCTTGAGCGTGTTGATTAAACTCACCATTTCTGGCAGAAGAGGGTTTGGCGGGGTAAATGGTGATTAACTGATTTTCACCATTTGGGGCATAGTTGAAGATATGGGGAATCGTCTAAAACACCAGCGCCGTCAAATGCTCGCCAACGCTATCCGCTTGACTGTTTAAAACGATGGTCGATAACGATATTAGTAATAGGACTTTTTCCGACATGGTCTTGCTCCTTTGCCTGCTCAGCCATATTTTGTGCATGGACTTTGCAGATCTGTGCTTTGTATGTAGTGTGGATAATTAAAGCGTCTTTAACGTCGATAGTTCAGGGCATCGGGAAAAAACTTTTTCACACCATCGCCTAGTCGCCGTGCTAAAAGGTGTAGCCAAACTCTAAAAGAAAGCCTGATTCATCGACGGTTATACCATCGGCCACAAACTGATCCTTGCGAAAGCCGGTTCGGGTAAACCAGCCAGACTCTCCGAAATCATAGCGGTAGGCGGCCTCTGCTCGTAAACTGTCTTTGTGGCCTATGGAATAGGAAAGGTCCAGGCTGCCATTTTTCGTTAAGTCATACTCGGCATAGAGGCCTGCTGTCGCCTCAGTCCAGTGTTGTGCCAACTTTCCTCCATCGCCGTTGGTAAAGGGGCCAGCCAAATCTTTTCCATTAATATTCATATTGAACAGGCCATAGGCGGTGATATCCATATCATAATCACGCACCCCCAGCGTGCCATATAATCGAAAGCCGCCCTTCTCGTAGAATTTATGCCCGAACTCAAACGCATGTATGGTTTGATAGAGCTGGAAGCCTGCGCCAACTTGGCCATTAATATCGACTTCCCTGGGCGGTATGCCCGGTACTTTGATTTGCTCGCTAAAGTGCTCGGATTTTTCATCGGCATAGCCTCCATGCCAGCCCTGATATTTATAGAATTGATTGTCGTTCTCATACTTCAGGCCAAAAGTCATATAGGCATTGGCCAGCTTGGCCAGATCCTGCACATTGGCATCAATCATACCGTCTCCGACATCCAGATTCGGCATGTGAATAGGGGCACTGACAGTCCATTCTCCGGCATGTGATAACAGCGAAAATGGCAGTAGACTTAATACACAACACTTTATTATTTGACGTATATGAACCATCACAATAACTCCTTGATAACAGCGCCAATCAATAGCAAATAACAGCTTAATATCAGTGTTATCTCATAGTGTATTGATCGTGATGCTTTGAATGCGGCTTTTATATTATTCATCATGTCCCTCTTTGTGTAGGCTATATGATGGCTGTCCTGATCGATTTATCATCGATTTTTCTGCTCAAATACAGACTAACTGTTGGGGATAGGCAAAGTTGAGAGCAATGGGGAAAATAAAAATCACGCTAGTGACGAGTTGCACCAGAAAATCACAAGACATCAGGCCCAATACGTTTAGGGCAGTCTTCAACAATTATTGGGTGAACACAGCAAGGGGGATACTCTGTTTATCCAATGATTAAAGGCAGTCGGCAATCAGGACATTTATATTCTCGGCATTGTCTATCCATCTTTGTAGGCATTGGGAGCGGATCGCGAAGGCAAACGTGTGGCATTACTCGGATTTAAGAAGTGCGAGCTGGAAAAAGCCTATCTACATCGTTCAACGAGACATGATAGTTATTGCAAGCGAGTGCATATCACGGTAGGTATCGGCACAACGTTTTTATATTTCCCGTCCTATATCTAGATTCAGCCGAGTTAATCCTATTTCCATTATTATCGTAATTAATCAATTTTCATGCTGATTTATTTTGTAGATCAAATAGTGCCAAGAAAATCGCTTTCGCTTTCGCTGTCATCTCTTCTCTAACAGTAGAGGACAGTGTTTACTGTTTTGTGACATCAGTAGCGGCGTGTTTACTTGTAATTTAGTCAATATGAGATATTTATAACCGTGCAATGCAATGCAATGCTCTAGAGCAGGGTTAATGAACTTCTTTAAGCCTGCTGGGAAGATTATATTTTATTGAACCTTTTTAAAGACTGCCGTTCTTATGCTTCGATAGTGGTTAGAACAGCCAGATCTCTAGTCTGTTCTACCAGTTGTGGAACAACACAATTGTAGCGGTGATGTTTTCTAAGCTCATCGGTTTTTTTATCTGCTATTTATGAGCGCATGTTTGTCAGGCATTCATCATCATGGTGCAAAGAAACCTTTCTATTTGACTGCAATCCTTGATATCTCATTGACCTATTAGTGACTCTTTACTTCACCTCAGCCCTGAAATTATCAAAAAACCTGCTCTTGCCTGTATTTGCAATGGCGCTGATAAACCTTGTTCAGGCCGATGCATTGCAAGAGCCTGACAACGAAACTGAATCCGGGGTGAACAACAAGCTTTTGCCATTTGCTTTTACCAGTGACAGCATGGGAGTGGCGATGGGAGTTGGCGGGGTATCAACCGGCACAATACAGCCTCAAGCTAGCTTATTTGGCCTGGGTTTATATAGCAGCAATGATTCTTGGATCTATTATCTGGCAGCCCTTAACTTTCAGGTGCCGCAATGGCATCAGTGGTTGTTCAGTGTCTATGCGTTTGATGGAAAATTTACCGAAGGTAGATATTATCTCAGCGAGGATCAGGCTAGCGCTGAGCCTTTGATTACCGCAGCTCAGGAATCCTTCTTTAAAACCCAGGCAAAATATATTTTTCCGTGGGGCAAAGGCAGTGGTGGGGCTATTAACAGTCTGACTGGCCCACGTAACTTGTCGGAGTTGAAGCCAATAGAATCCTGGAACCCGTTGATCAGTGGAACCACCAGCCTGGAATTCGAGGGGGCCTGGCAGCGTCGGGATCTGGGTGAATATAATGATCTACAATCCACCGATGAGGTGACCAGCCTGTCTGTTGAGTTGGCCTATGATAATCGTAACTCGACGCAAATCCCCAGTGATGGCGGGCGTATTTCCTTTAAAGCAAACCATGATCCAGGTAATAGTCACAGGCCCCAGTGGACCACCTGGGAATTTGAGAGCGGCGTGTTTTTCGATATTGGCGCCAACGACCTGTTTAAGCAACAGGTACTGGGCTTAAGTGTCTGGACTGCAGATACACCCAGCTGGAATAAAACCCAGACCCTTGCCGGCGAGAGCTACTACCAAAGACCACCGGATTATGCCGGTGTTACTCTAGGTGGCTGGGACAGACTGCGAGGCTTTGATAGTGGCCGTTATTCAGATCGTTCCGCTATATCTTATAGTGCCGAATATCGTGTACTTCCGTCCTGGCAGCCGCTGCAAGAATTACCACTCATTAGCAGCTATGAGATTCCGTGGTGGCAATGGGTGTTTTTTCTTGATGCGGGTAATGTACATGACCGTTATGATCTGCGCGAGCTGCACAGGGACATGAAATTTTCGGTAGGAGCAGGCATTCGTTTAAAAGTTGAAGGCATCATTCTGCGCCTGGATTATGCCGCCAGTGAAGAAGGTAGTCACTTCAGAGTGTTGATCAACCACCCTTTTTAATCATAGGCTAGTCATTCGTTCTGCAGTCATAAGCCGCATGCTAGGAAAACTGACAGCTTGTAGCTATGCGTAGTTTAATTTGGTATGAAAATGCGCATAACAAAATCGTTATGCGCCTATACAGATAAATATCAGGCGCGAGTCGTTTTCTCTATCGAGACAAGAGCATTGGACGATTTTAAGCCCAGCATGTTGATAATATCATCCATTTTTTTCGACATTTCCTCAGTATTAAATGCCTTTTTTTCATCCATGCTTAATACAGCCTTCAGCTGCTTAAGTTTTTCCTGCCATTGCTTTTGTGCCTTTTCCTTGGTGCTTGTATAGCTCTTCTGAGTATCCACTTCAACTTCTAGGCCTTTCTCTACGAGATTGTCAAACAGGTTTTCTTTATCGACCTTTTTCTCCAGCGCTTCAATTTTTTCCTGATAGCTTTGACTCAGCTGCTCAAATTGTTTTTGGCCTTGCTCGCCAACTTTTCCAAAAACACCCAGGCTGGCATGCCATATGTTTTGCAGATTTGCGTTTAACATTTCAACGTTATCATTCAATACATTTTTCTCAGACATTATGTTCACCTTTTAAGTTAAATCAATCACATGATAATCTAACCATGAGAATTAGAAATTGCGTTCTAAAATTGCACTTTAGTATGAGTTTTTGAGCATAAATATTAATGTTATGTAAAAAAACAAGATATTTAATTCGGCGGGGACTTCCAGGTACACCATGCTGTCGCATTAACTATTATTCACCTGAATAAATCCAGATAGTTTCGTTAACATCAATGCAGTATTGAAGAACACATCATGCCCCATCTCCTAAGTCCGCACAAATATAATTCCCTTGATTGAACACATCACTCTTTATAATCTTCCTGCCTCGATAATATAAGCTCCTTGGTTTCTACTAATAAGTGCAATTTTTTATGCAGCGAGTAAATCCACTCGCAGCCCCATAAATATTTTGTTTGATGATTCACCTACTCGCGTTTGCCTTGACCGCTTATTTAACCGCTGCATTACAAACTCGACTTCAGCATCTGTCACCTGCGTAAAATTCGTTTCTTTTGGGAATACTGACGGATTAAAGCGTTCGTATTTTCATTCGTTCCTAGCTCCCAAGATGAATAGGAAAGCGAAGTACATCTTCGTATCAAGACCCGCTGCGATATTTAGCCTTGCAGACCACACCAGCATGCAAGGAAAACCCATTCACTTTTACGGCTGATGATTAGTTCTGACTATAAAGAAGGATTACCTTCCAACTCTCATAGACCTTTAAGTGCAAAATGTTGATGTTGTTTAGTCATAAGACGGGATTCAGTAGAGCTTTCAGCTGCCTTAGGCCCAAGCGCCACGACCTGATATTTTGTCTAACTCAAACCAATGATGTAACAGTACGGATCAAACTCTGTAGGGAATACTTTCGATGGTATTTACCCATTAGACCCTACTTGAATAACAGAATTTTTTGTTAGACTTATTAGCATTCTACTCTGTTCATTTCAGGAATATCGTTAATCCACATCGCAATTTCACCATCAAGTGTTAATCGAAAGGGGGCTTAATAGGCCTTACACATCCGATTTATTTTAGTAAATTTAAACCGATGAAAATCATACTGCGAAAATTTCACACAGCTACGATTGTGCTGGAAAGAGTCACTGATCAGGCCGCCGTTAAGGAATGCTCTACATGTGATATGGCGGGGCAGGTGGAATTTTTAATGATGCTGATCATGATTTTTTAGCAAGCATTCTCTCTCAAGTCTTCCTCTACTACTATCATATATATGTAAAAGTAATAGGGGGCGCCTGCACCTTAATGGATAAATTGGCTTGTTGGAACCTAAGATGTGGCAACGTCCCCGGCGATAACTGACCAGTGCGAAACTGAGCCGGTGCGTTGCAAGGATCTATTCAGTGAAACTTAATAGCTCACCTATAAGTCGTTAAGGTGTAGGCGTCCCGAATGGCCTGCAAGCCAGCCTCGAAAATCGTAGGCACAATCTTGAAACAGTTGCTGTTTAAATCGTGTGGTGTTCGTTACAGATAGGCCCAGCAACTGGCGATAATATCATATTGAATATCTTAAATGTCACTATAACCCAATAGGACAAAATTATGCCTCAATTACTCATTTTCAACTTTGATGGTACGGGCAATGAGCCCCGTGATGCAGAGCAGGATGTCGGAAAAGAAGGTGAAGTAGAAGACAACAGCATTAGTAATGTTCTTAAATTTCATTTGATGTGCGGTGGCAACCTACAAGAAAAAGGTCACGATGATTATGCTAAATGTTCCTGGCAAGGAGTGAACCAGAAGGTTTTTTATTATCATGGTATTGGGACCTATGGATCGAAATTAAAACGCATATTTAATATTGCAGTTGCATCAAAAAAATCAGACGTCGCCACTATTCTTAATAATGCACTTGAAGATTTTGTCGCTGTGTTTACACCGGGCGATATTTTGTTAGTCACAGGTTTTAGTCGCGGTGCCGCACTTGCAAGAAGGTTTGTCGCGAAAATAGAGGAAAAGCATGAAGCCGCTGCCCTAACGAACGCTGCATACCAGAATATGCCTGCCTATGTCTATGAGGCGTTGTACGATACCGTTGCGAGTTTTGGCTTGCCAAATATGTCTAAATCCAGCCGCCCAGAATCTGAAGTGTTGTTTGAAAATGGACATTCTCTTCCTAAGAACGTAATAAAAGCACTGCACTGTGTGTCGTTGGACGACAAGCGAGATGCATTTCAACCTACGTTAATGAACTATCAAGAAGGTGTTGTACACGAAGTCTGGTTTGCCGGCGCTCACTCAGATGTTGGGGGTGGGTACAATCGGGATGGTTTGAGCGACACGTCGCTCGATTACTTTCTAAATTGGATCGAGGATTTCGTTGCTGATGCTTATTTCAACATGCCGACGAAAGACATGCTGGAGAGCGTGTTGCCCAGCAAGGTAAAATACAAGCTTGGCCTGGATGATATTAAACGCAACCCAAACCCTTTCGGTAAGAACCATCAACAGGAAAGGTCATTTCTGAGATCGTTGATAACACTTATGGATAGAGAGTGTTGCGTTGTCGAAGATGATAAAATTTCCAAGCGCAAACCGTTGGTTCATTCGGCAGTTGCGGCCAGAATATACAAAGACAAGGATTATCGCCCTGAATCGTTGAGGGGTACTGATCATACTTTGATTTTTTCCGATAAAAGAACTGTTGAGTGTGAGGGAATAAAGGAACATATAGAGAATCCAAGACGCGCTATGCGATTTTTGGAAAATAAGGATGATGAGGAAGTCGTTACCGTATTTGCCAGTGAATTCCATAATTTCACCGGTTTGATGTTGGAAAAAGGAGTCGAGTATCAATTTGAAGCAGAACCAAATCAGCAATGGCAAGATGATTCGATTAAGTGCGGACCTGATGGTTGGAATTTGGATAATCAGCATTTGGGTCTAGTAGAGTTGATAATTCGCCCGCTGCAACCCTTTCGACGTGTAGATTGTGATTGGTTTACCTTGTGTGGATGTGTAACTAAGAATGATGATTTTGCGTTTCCTATTGGCAATGATACCGTTAGACATGTTGTGCAAAAGTCGGGAGAGTTCCTGCCCTTTGCGAATGATGTGAAGAAACGTTACGGTAACAATAGTGGGAAAATAAAGTTGAAAGTGACACGAATATCCGCTTAGCGGTAATCTATGTTCTTAAGGAACCTCTGAAGTATCATAGGCTTGTTCTGTGGTTCCTTAACTTTGATTATGATTCATTGCTCTCTGGATTCTTATGGATAGTGTTAGAATAATAGGGGGGGCATTTCTTGGAAACCGCTTTAATTGCCAAATAAATAAATTTAAACGCTGCATCGTCGCTTGGGAAGACCTTGCGTGTCTTCACCGATTTACGAATCACGCTGTTCAAAGATTCAATCGCATTGGTCGTGTAAATAACCTTCCGGATATCTGCTGGGTAATCAAAAATAGTAATCAGGTTTTCCCAGTTTGCACGCCAGGATTTACTGATCTGTGGGTATTTCTCATCCCATTTCTCGGCAAAGCGATCCAGCTCCAAGCTCGCTTCCTGCTCCGTGATTGATTGGTAAATACTCTTCAAATCACTGGTCACTGCCTTGTAGTCTTTCCAGGGCACAAGCTTCAGTGAATTACGCACCATGTGGACGATACAGAGCTGAATCTTAGCATCAGGGAACGTGCTATTAATCGCATCCGGGAAGCCTTTTAGGCCGTCTACGCAGGCGATTAGCATGTGCTGAACACCTCTATTCTGAAGATCTGTAAGCACAGACAGCCAGAACTTGGCGCCTTCGTTTTCGGAAACCCAAATGCCTAATAATTCTTTGTGGCCCTCAATATTAATGCCTAAAACAAGGTAAATAGCCTTATTGATGACGCGCTTATCCTGGCGTATTTTCAACACAATGCAGTCTAGATAAACGATCGGGTAGACCGCATCCAAGGGCCTGCTTTGCCATTCAACAACCTTTTCCATAACTGAGTTGGTCACTTGAGAAACCAGCCCTGCGGATATTTCAGCACCGTACATTTCCTGGAAAGTAGCCACGATATCACGTGTGCTCATGCCCTTGGCATACAGGCTCAGGATCTGTTCATCCATGCCGGTGATGCGGGATTGGCCTTTCTTAATCAACTGGGGTTCAAAGGTGGAGTTACGATCACGAGGCGTTTGAAGGTCAATTTCTCCATGATCGCCTTTAAGCTTTTTGGTTGAATAACCATTACGGCTATTGCCGCTGTGATGGCCTTCTGGCTCGCTTTTGTCGTACCCTAGGTGATGACTCATCTCGCCTTTTAACGCGGCTTCAACGGTCAATTTGGTGAGGAAAGCGCTCAGCTGATTAAGGTCGTCAGGCGTTTTAACATCTTTGGCCAGCTCTTCAGCCATAGCTTGTAGTTTTTTGTGATCCATCATTATGCTCATTATTTTACCTTTTTGTAGGTTATAGATAATGAGCAGTTACACAATTCTTTTTACATCCTCCTTTAAATCTCACTAATGCTCTGTTATGTGGCCAATATGTGGCCACTTTTAACATCTGATTTTAGGGCTAGTATTAAGGTAGTGATGAGTAACCACTACCCTGTGGTGTTTATTTATCAATGAGAAACAAGCCAATGCCCTCAGTGATTGCAATCAAACTTAATGCCTATTAAGTTCTATTCTAAAGTCATTATATGTGTCTAAAATAGGTTTCTTATCTATTGCCCGACCACTCAAATTTGACATGGTGCGAGTGTTACACTTGTTGCTTAAATTAAACGAGCATAGATAGCCGCCTTATAAGAGCGACTATCTATGCGTTTGTAGTGTTCGAAGTGTTTATTGATTAAACGGCAACGGCACTGGGGAGCAATCGACCTTAAAGGTTAAGAACTCTTCATCGCCCCATTCAAGTCTTTTCTTAGAAAACGTGATGCCAGTAATCACTCCGTTAGCTTTGCCAAGGTCTGGATCAGTGCAACTGACGATTTCACCTGCGTAGGTTTCGTCCCAATCATCGTCAGAGCCATAATTCGTAGGGTTGGGTTCAAAATTATTTTCTCGAACAAGGTCTGTTTCATAAGGAATGTCCTTTGTGGCTCTATCGTTCAGAGGGCCCTCGTCAAGCGAGCAGTAAGCCCTGAATAAGTAGTGCTCCGCATCGCGCTGTGTACTATCATCAGTTTCCAAACGATAAGCTTGTAGAGCGACAACGAAGTTACCTGGCCCTTCACAATATGAGACTTGTTTATTCATATGTACTGACTCGGGCGTACTCTGGAACCCATTTGTTTTATAGGATAGAGTCTTCGATGAACTACCATCCTTGCCTTCAGCGGAGCACTTCAACTTCAGGGTGTAGAAATCATAATCTCCCCAACTTTCAATATAGCGATTATATTCTAACCCTTTCATATAGCTCTTGATGCCGTCGCTATTGCTGTTGCAGTTTTGGTTTTCGGATCCGTAATCAGTGGCATGAACCCCATCCTTGTCATACTTTGGGGCGGCAGGGAGCTTACTGTCGAGAGGCTCGTAGGGGGCTGGGTTTGTACTGTATTGGTCGGCGTAATTGCATTGCCATATGGGTAGTTTATTTTCATTCAGATTGTCATCTGAATGTTTAACATAGCCACCGTCACCACAATATGCCTGCATATTTCTGGCATCGTTCATTGCATGAGACGTATAGGACCAAAAAGCCATTTTTAATTTCTTTGCTTTGGCTTCCCCAATTTTTTCAGAGTTATCCTTTTGCAGTATGTTTTCTAGCGGTAGATCCCATATTGGTAATAGGTTGTAATGAATTGCTACTCTATTATTATCATTGGATGATTCGCTATCGCACTTTTCTGTAGTGCCTATGCAAATCGTTGATGAAGATTCAAAATAGACATCTTTTGTTGATTCATCCCTGAACATATCTTCATCAGCTGATGATATTTCACCACCACCTTGGGGAAGTGCTGCACCTGCCTCAATTCCGCGATTAACCATTTTTTTAATAATCTTGTCTTCGATTGTTGATTCAAAAAAATAACTTCTGTCCATCATCCATCCAATGTCTGCTTCATCGAGAACATAGGCGCCATAATTAGAAATGAACTCGTATATGTTTTGGTTTAGACGTTTATCACTTTCTTGTGGGGTGTAACTGTCAGAGACCAGATTGTAGGCATAATTCTGTAGAGCAGAATCAGATTCTATTTCGTCAAGTAGAGAGCGTACTGAACGTTTGAAACTTGCATTAAAGTTATCATCTGTAATTAAATGCTGACGATTGTTTTCGTCAGTCATTTTTGTTTGCCACAAGAGTTCATACTTATGTACGCTGGCTGTTTTGGTTAACTTTTGTTGTTGCTTACTCTTGTAGTTGGAGCTGGCCCTGGAGAGGCCGAAAGATAATGCGCCATCCGTATTCCCTTCGCTCGCTTCCGCGTCTGCTGTGGCACTGTCATCCGTTAAGGTATCGTCTATGGATTGCGCTACACTGAGCATGGGCGTAGTTGCATTGCCGCTGATATGAAGGCTTTTTTGACTTTCTATTACGGTTAGATAGTTAGTCGATATTTTTTCATTAATTGCAACGTCTGAGTATTTGTTAAGAGGTTTTCCATCATATATCTTTGAAATCTTGTAATCAGTGCCACCTATATTTTGGCAATTTGTTGGTTTTAGATCGAATATACTTGAGGTATTTTGTTCGTAATGAGCTTTTCCGCTAAATGGATTGACACCTGACTGCAATATGTTTGCAGTACCGTACGCCCATTGCCAGCATGTTCGGTCACTTGTTGGATCCGTAAATTCTTTTTCATTTACAATCTTTAGCATTGGCCTATTATCGAGACTAAAGGCCATGCTGCTATATGCGCTCAATATAATGGCGCTGTATATAAGACTACGTTTCATTATTTATTCCTTATAAGTTAAGGCGGTTATTTGCTGCCTTTTCCAATCCATGATATTGCTAGGGAAAGTTTGAACTTCGGGTACTTAATAAATAAACCTATGACGCTTTTTCAACTTTGATTCAGATAACTATCTTATCCTCACAAGATGAAGTTTTTATGACATTAATATTTCAGTAATATTTCTTTACTATATTTTTCCTGTCACTTTTCATTCTTATGAAAGAAATCTTCATCGCAGATATGTCTTCAAGTAGCTGCATTTTTCATATGACGAATAAGCGGGTGTATAAGGGAGATTAACCCCCAATCCTTTAGTCTTACGAAACGATATCAGGGTATACCAGTAAAACCACCAGCTGCGTGGCATTGAGGTTTCACTGATCCTTTTCTTGGACACAATGGACACTTATTTATTATTAAAAAATAAATTCCATTGTAGCGATGTTTGTCCCGTCATTGCTGAGTTTCAGGCTGTTTCCATAGTGCAATGTAACTTCAAATGTATTCAGTTTTTTTCACTCTGAGAATACTGACGTTCTTGCTAAGCTCATGCGGCCTATAGCTTATGTGCCGGTTACCATTTCACTCGATTAAAAAACGCCTATTTTACGGAGGAGTATGGAGGAGTGGTTTTCTAGCGTCTGCCGGGTAGGGGGGAAATGTTTTTTCATGTGTGAATTGGCCTGTGCATTGTGGGTGTGCCTACCAGTTTGGCAGGCAGTTGCAGCGTCATTTGTACAGAAGGGGCGGGTAGCCAAGACGATGTTAGAGGAGAATCAGGGAGCGTTGGACAGGCTGCTGGACGTGATTGCCCAGCAGCTGTAACTGATGTTTAAGAGTTGCTAATAGAGCAGAGCCGGGTTGTTCTTGGCATCCATAGTGGCACTAATCCATTGGTTCAGTGCCTGAATATCGGCAGGCGTTAATACGCCTGCAGCCTGCTTTAATTCCAATAGACGAATGATATAGTCATAACGGGCATTGGCATGATCACGCTGAGACGAGAACAGGTTACGCTGCGCGTTTAACACATCGACAATATTACGTGTACCGTAGTTATAACCCGCCTGAATCGCATCCACGGCAGATTGTGCCGAGGTGATGGATTGCTTTCTGGCAGCCACTTCCTGAATCGACGTTAACACGGAAATATGTGCAGCACGAATCTGTTGGGTGATGCTACGCTCGGCTGCCCCCATAGTTTCTCTGGCTTGATCAAATTGGGCGTAGGCTGTTCTGGTCAACTTAAATCGGACACCTTGTTAAGCACATTTTTCAAATTCCATTGGAGTCATATCGCCGATGGTCGTATGCAGCCTACGGCTGTTGTAATAAGCAATGTATGCATTCACATCATCCACCACGGATTCCTTCGTCGGATAAATCTTACCCGTTACCCATTCGCGCTTAAGGCTACTGAAAAAACGCTCCGTAGGTGCATTATCCCAACAATTCCCTTTACGGCTCATGGAGCAAACCATGCCGTTATCAGCCAATAGCCTCCGATAGGCCTTGCTCGCATACTGGCTGCCTCGATCTGAATGATGCAACAAGCCTTCGCCTGGCTGCCTAAGGTTAATAGCCATGTTCAGGGCACGTTTTATCAGGGACGTTTCCATATGCTCATCCATGCTCCAACCTACTATTCTGCGTGAATACAGATCTAACACTACCGCTAAATACACCCAGCCCTGCATTGTCCACAAGTAGGTGATGTCAGTTGTCCAAACCTTGTTTTTCTCGGTCTGAATGAACTGACGATCTAGCAGATTATCTGCTATCGGATCAGCATGATTACTGTCTGTAGTGACTACAAATCGTTTCTTTCGCCTAACAACTAAGCCTCCCTCTCGCATCAGCGTCCGCGTACGGTAACGCCCGATGGTAAAGCCTTCTTTGCGTAATTGTTTCATCATTTGACGGCTTCCCAAGCTATCATTTGATTCATCGAAAAGCGCCTTCATTTTCTGTGTAAGATGCCACTTTTCAGAATCAATCTCATCAGATTTCGGCTCCCAATCGTAGTAAGCACTACGGCTGACGCCCATCACACGGCATAACATGACAACCGTATATTTATGGGATTGTCCTTTGATGAAACAGAACTTTACTTCATTTCTTTCGCAAAGAAGGCGCTGGCCTTTTTTAAGATTTCTTTCTCCATGCGTAACTCTTTATTTTCTTTACGCAATTTGGCTAATTCAGCCCGCTCATCAGTATCTAACTTTTCACCGCTGGCAATTCCCTCAAAATCTTTCTTCCAGCGACGTAAATTGTTTTCACTGACATCCACAGCTTTAGCTGCTTTGCTAATGCTATAACCTTGCTCAGTAACCAGAGCTACGGCTTCTTTCTTAAATACAGTATCGAATTTTCTACGTTTATTTTCAGTTGTCATGTATCACCTCGTTGAGTTATTTTAACTCTTAACGAAGTGTCCGGGGTAATTAGACCACTTCAATCCTATGCTCATCAATAGGATGGAAAACCATCGATTGTTATTCTTACAGAGACTATTCATGGTGCGGTTGAGCATGACGGTGAAAATCGTGCCAGCTATGATGAATCCCAGTTAAAGCAACGTTTAATGTAATTAAACATTAGGTTCTACATCTCACGCTCAGCCAATAATTGTCTTCGACTATCAGAACGGTTGAATAAAGCAGCAATACCATTCCAGCCCCCCGAAAAAGGTCATTCTTCGCCATTACTACATGTTTTTTCGATGCATCTTGGGGATGGTTATTCGATGTTAATGATACATTTAATGTTATTTTCGATATCCGTGAAAGGTTTTCAATATAATGAGAGCTGAGATAGATACTCCAACATATTTCTAAAATGAACAAATACCGGCAGATACTAGGCTTGTTGGATGGCCTGCCCTGATTCAAGCGTTATCCATTAAAGCCCCTGTACGTCAAATGAGTTGTGTTTCACAAAAGCATATGATTAGGAGCTGCGGCTTGAGTGTCGTTTTGTTGGGGGAATTTTGTGGCTAAGCCTGAACCCAATGGCCTAGCTGTTTGGGCGTGATAAGTCAGTGATCTACAAGCACTTGAAAGCCATATTTGAAGAGGGCGAATTGCCGCGCGAGGCAACTGTTGCAAAATATGCAACAGGTCAAAGCTAGGGAGTACGGGAGGTTGAGCGGCAGAAGCTGATGAGTCTTATCAGGTGCTGGTTACGATAATATACGTTGCAGGCTGATATTTAAGTACTGTCACATTTTGTGTCATTTCATTTAATGCTAAGCATATTACATAATAATTATTCCCATTTTGGTAATAATGACTATAATTTCCTAAAAGGGAACTTTGGAAGGCCGCATGAAGGTCATAGGGCGAGACAAGTTATTACAATTCTCGCAATCACACTCAAATGTGAAATCAGTATTAGATGGCTGGTTTTCGGAAGCTGAGAATGCTAACTGGAAGACGCCGCAAGATATTCGCAATCGTTACAGAAGTGCTGACTTTCTTGCTGATAATCGGGTGATCTTTAACATTAAAGGCAACCATTATCGATTAGTCGTTAAAGTTCGATACCAAAATGGCATTGTGGTTGTTGAATGGGTTGGCACTCACGCTGAATATAGTAAGAAGAAATTTTAAGGAGAGGATGATCTCATTTATAAAAATTATTAAGACGGCTGATGATCATGCTCAAGCCATTGAGCACTTGATGGTATTGATGGATGCAGAGCCTAAGTCAGGTTCTGAGGAAGAAAATGAACTCGATGTGTTAGCGTTGCTTATCGAGCAATATGAAATTAAAAAATTTCCGATGGATAAACCTAGCCCTATAGAAGCTATACAGTTTCGTATGGACCAGCAGGGATTAACACGTAAAGATTTGATTCCCTTCATTGGCTCTGCTCCAAAAGTGTCAGAAGTGCTTAATGGTAAGCGATCGTTGAGCCTGAGCATGATTCGTAAATTGCATAAAGGTTTAGCTATTCCAGCCGATGTGTTGATACAGGAGCCAGAATTTGCGGCTGAAGTGTGCTACAACCCGGAAGCAGATATACAATGGGATGCTTTTCCACTTAAAGAAATGCAGTCTAAAGGCTATTTTGGTGATAGCAAAAAACCGCTCAAAGAATTGAAATTATACGCAGAAGATTTAGTGCGTGGATTCTTTAAAGCTTGCCCTGTTGAGTTCCATCCTGAACCGATGATGATGAGGTCAACAGCGCATTTTGTAGACAATGATAAACAGGTCGACCCACTGGCCATACAAGCATGGCAGGGCAAAGTGTTGAAGGTTGCCAGTGAGCAAGATAAAACCGATAAGTATCAGCAAGGAACCGTTACCGAAGACTTTATGAGACGTTTAGTACAAGAGTCTTGGTCTGACAATGGCCCCTTAATAGCCAAAGAATACTTAGCTAAACATGGTATTGATCTTGTCATTGAATCTCACCTGCCTAAAACCTATTTAGATGGTGCGGTTTGCTTCAAGTCCAATGGAAACCCTGTTATTGCCCTAACATTGCGTCATGACCGGGTCGATAGCTTTTGGTTTAGTTTAATGCATGAGCTTGCTCATATAGCCCTGCACTTCGATGGTAGTTGTGACTGGATGCTTGATGATTTCGACGCTAAGTCGGGAGATGTGCGAGAAGATGAAGCTAATGCTATGGCTAGAGATGTGTTAATCCCGGCTTCTTCTTGGAATCTTTATTCTGGGGCTGAGCTCAGTGAATTAACTGCTTTAGCGAAGTTATTAAATATCAGCCCGCAAATCGTTTATGGAAGATTCGGCTATGATTTTGATCAGTGGCCAAAAGTGAGGCGACATTTGAAAAAAGTATCTCCCCTATTTGCTTTGTAGATGACAGACTATATTCATAATGTCGAGGTAAATACCCGTGGATAAATCCATTTTAGAGGTGGTGCATGAAGGGGCAAAAGATCTACGTAAAGCTGGCTTAATAGATGTTACGACGTTGCGAGAGTTTGATGCAATGTGTTTGCCTGAGGTACAAATTTTTACTGCTGAAGATATTAAACAGCTACGTTTGCACTGAAGTTAGCCAAGGGATTTTTGCTTTATGTTTGAATACCAGCAAGTCTACTGTGCAGCAATGGGAGCAGGGGCTTAAGAAGCCTAATGGGATTTCTCTTAAACTGTTAAATATGGTTCAAAAACAAGGCTTAGATATTTTGCTTTAATGTTGTAACGTTATTTTACTTTTTAACATTGATGGAAAAAGCCCTGAAACCCTCAGGGCTTTTTTTTACATAAGCCACAAATACGAATGCCATATGTCAGGAAGCTGAAATATGGATGAAATTATTAAGCACTATTTCAGTTTTCTGACATATAGCCTGCCTGAAGCCGCTCATATTTTATAACATAAGCCTTTAAACAGGCGTGGCTACCCCTGGCAATGCCTGATTTGTTCGACCACTCGTAGCCGAATAGCCGCAACGGTTGGGTGATTTTGAAAACGATATGAACAGCGCTCGCTAGCTACTACTGCTGTGGCGAGCTGTTACCTGCAAGCGTGCGATTAAAGCCCATTATAAAATACCGTTAGCACAGCTTAAGTAGTGAGCAGCTTTGCTTTTAGATGATAAGATAGTTGCATTGTTAACCTCCTCTTAAGCAAAGGGCCATTTGTGCAGCTGCATCAACAACAGACGATAGATTATTTCCGCCGCTGTTATAGGGCCGATAGTTATGATCTGTCTCTCTCTAATATTGATAAAATCCGTAATGATAGGCGCTTATTCATTGATGATGAGGATGTATTAGCCTGTGGTGAATTGCCTAGGCTGCCTGTTGTTAAAGCGCCGGCGGCTTCTATGCAGGAGCAAGCTGATACCTATAGGAAAGAGCGGCGTTTAATTTATGCCTGCCTGATGGTAAAGGGCGAGCTGGAGATCGCCTCGGGTTTTGCCAAGCAAAGAAAAATTCATTCGCCACTGTTTTATTTCCCGGCCACGCTGGTCACCGATGAAGATCTGTATGTAGAGATTGATAACTCCGATATTCGGGTTAATACACCGTTGTTACGTCTGCTGCTGAAAGCGGATGTGGATACGGCGGTTACGGATAGTTTTCCGGCGCTGGAATGGCCGGTTAATCACAAGCAGATGACGCTTATCAGCCGCTGGTTACGAGAATATACCTTGGTTGCGGATATTGAAGAGCTGGCACGTTGGCCAAGCCTTAGTTTGGGTGAGCACAGCGGTGTAAAGACAGATGGCGATGCGCCACTGCGGATAAGGGCCTCGTGTTGTGTCTTGTTGGCAGAGCGTTCCAGAGGTTCACGCGGGGTATTGCATGAGTTGAATGCGTTATTAGCAAGCCCGTCTTTATCGGCGCCATTACAAGGCATTCTTGGGGCTGAGGGCGGTGCTGCTGTTAATGGAAGATCGCAGCCTGAGTTATTACCGGGGCTGTTAAGCGCGGCGCAAAAGTCATCGTTGGAAAATGCGGCTAAGTATCCTCTGAGTTTGATTTCTGGGCCACCGGGCACGGGTAAGAGTTTTACTATTGCTGCCATTGCTATCGATAGAATGTTACAGGGGGAATCGGTACTGATAGTGTCAAAAACCGATCAGGCCATCGATGTGATTGGTGAGAAGCTGAAAAGCGAATTTGGTCTGTCTACCGGTTATGTGCATGCCAGTAATCAAAGCTTTTTAAAAACCATGAAGGTCTATCTTGACGCCTTGTTAAAAGAGGGCGTGAGCGAGAAGGGCGCGGTAGGGGATTTAGCCGCCAAGCTCAAAAATACACACTCTAACTTATCATCGTTAGAGAAGACCTTTACGCGTTCTTTATGGGCGGTTAAACAGGCTGGTAATGCATCGGCACCCTGGTATAAACGCCAGTTGGGAACCGTGTATAGGGCGGTGAAGGATGATGATGTGCTGTGGTCTAGCCAGCGTGAGATTGGCCAGGTACAGGATGATTTTGAAGCGGATGCGATTAATTATATTAATGCCTGCCGGTCTGCGCAGTTAAAAGCGGTATTGAATAAGCACCGGGATGTGCTGGTGAGCTTTCATCAAGGTTTACGGGCCCGTAGTTCCAAGCAGCAAGCGCAGCGTTTTGCAGCAACCGATTTTGATGTGGTGTTAAAGGCGTTACCTATTTGGCTGGTATCGGTGGATGAAATAAACCGCGTATTGCCTTTTACACAGGGCTTGTTTGATGTGCTTATTGTGGATGAATCTACCCAGTGTGATATTGCAAGTTCCCTGCCTGCATTGCAGCGCGCCAAGCGTGCGGTAGTGGTGGGGGATAGTAAACAACTGCGGCATGTGTCGTTTTTATCACGCGCTAAACAAGCCCAGCTGTGGGCTAAAGCAGGGCTTCCGGGGGATGCGAGAGACGGTTACAGTTACCGTGACCAGTCTTTGCTGGATTTTGTCTCGGATGCGATTGCTACGCA
>JABSRQ010000096.1 GCA_013215055.1 Pseudomonadales bacterium
TCCTGCCGCCTGCATATGGATTCAGCCTGGTTTGATGCCGATGATGGCAGCTACTCTGACTTAATCTGGCGTCGTCTACGGTTTGGATTCACTGGCAAATATGGCGATATTGCATCGGTGTTAGAAGCCGATTTCAACCTGAACAATGACGTCGGTGAGATATATAACCGCATCACCGATGCCAAAGTCAGTTGGGAAATGGATTCTGCACTGCAGATTTCCCTACTGAAGCAATCTGCGGGTTTTACCTTGGATGGCCGAACCTCGTCCAAAAAGCTCTAGACCCCGCAACGCAATAATCTCACTAACAACCTTTGGTTCACGGCCAAGTATTTCACCGATGGCAGTGACAAAATTGGCTTTAGTGAAGCCCGTCATTTCACGTTATTCAGTTTAGGAAAATAATAGTCGGCTGCCAGCTTGCAACTGGATTAGGTTCACAATGATTTAACTATTGACAGTAACACCAGAGACTTTGTTGATGTGATCAGCCTATCGGCAAAGATGCAGTTTGATCGCATCCGTCTGTGGTCCGATATAGCTTATGGCCACGAATATTTGGGCCAGAGTGATATTCAGGGTTTTGTATTGATGCCGATTTATCAACACAGTCAACAAGTGCAATGGCTGATGCGCTACACCTTTATCAACAGCGATAAAGACCGCGGCTTACGTTTGGGGCGTTATGAAAATAAAATAGGTGAGGGGCGTGGTGATCAATATCAAGAACTTTACGCCGGTATCAATACCAAGCTTTATGGCGATAAATTTAAGCTTCATCTGGCTGGCCAATATACGCAGATGCAAGATAAGGCTGGCGACGAGGGTGCTTATGAAGGCTGGAGCCTAACACGGGCATTACGCAGCTATTGGTAAACCCTTCACCGTAACTATAAGGCACCTCTGTGCTCAAGTTCCTGAGCGACATTCACGGTGGGATGATTAAATAAAATTTCCTTGGCCGGCATAGGTTTGGCAAATAAATACCCCTGACCTATATCACAGCCCGCGCGTTTTAAAATATTAAGCTGCTCTACCGTCTCTATGCCTTCGGCTAATACGCTATGGCCAAGGTTATGCCCTAACGCAATAATCGAGGTGGCGATGGCAATATTTTGGCTGGACTCGGTTAAATCCTGCACAAACGACCTATCGATTTTTAAAATATCAATCGGCAACATTTTCAAATAGTTAAGTGATGAATACCCGGTACCAAAATCATCCATACAGACCTTGATACCTGCCTGGCGAAATTTATTTAACAACGTTGAGACCTGCTGTAAATTATCGATGGCCATGCCTTCGGTAATTTCAATCGCCAGCGCCTGCGGAGGCAGCTTATGTTTATGTAAGCAAGCCATCGTTTGCTGAAAGATATCACCTTGCTGAAATTGTTTGGGGGATAGATTAATCGCAATATAAAAATCCGTGAAGCCGGCCTTACGCCATTTAAGGCTTTGCCTACAGGCATGCTCCATCACCCATTCACCTATTGCTAAAATCAGGCCGGTACTTTCGGCAATAGGAATAAAGGTATCAGGGGGAATAAACCGGCCCTGATGTGACCAGCGAATCAACGCCTCCACCCCCAGTAATCGACCATCATTCAGGTCATATTCGGGTTGATAATACAGTTCAAAATCGCCTTTTTTAACCGCTGCCCGCAATTGTGTTTCTATCGACAGGCGGTGTTTCGCCATACGCTCCAATGAGGCAGTAAAAAAATGAAAGCGGTTTTTACCCTCTTTCTTGGCCTGATATAACGCTATATCGGCATTTTTAGACAGCTCGGCCGTCGTCTGCCCATCACCAGGAAACAGTGCCACGCCAATGCTGGTTGAGGTATAAAGCTCATGTTGCCTATACACCACCGGTTCTTGTAAGGCCTCCAGCACTCTCTCGGCAATGCAGATGATATTTTGCTGGCCTGCAGTTTCCTCCAGTAAAATAACAAATTCATCTCCACCTACTCTGGCTACGGTATCTTCAATACGAGTGGCATCTTTAAGGCGCTGCGCCACCGAAATTAATAAATAATCACCGGCATCATGCCCCAGGCTGTCATTGATATTTTTAAAACCATCCAGGTCTAAATAAAACAACGCCATAGACCCGTTTTTGCGCTGTGATTTCCCTATCGCATGCGCCACCCGGTCGTTTAGAAGAACCCGGTTTGGCAAGCCGGTTAAACCATCGTGGTGAGCCTGATGTAATATACGTTCTTCCTGGCGGTATTTTTCGGTAATCTCCCTGAAACTCCACACCGTGCCAACATGCTCATCAATAATACCGTCACATTCAACCACTCGGCCATCAAGCAACTCATAGGTTTCAGAAGTTTTATGCCCATGGTTATAACTGCCACGCTGAAGTCGCTGAACCTGCATACAAAAATGATCATTATTGACCAGGTGAAACTCTACCGCCTGATAGATTTTTTCGGCATCACTGATTTCTAATTCATGCCGACTTAAATTCCATAAACGTAAAAAATTATCATTAAAAACAATAGGTTTCCCTATGGAATCTATCACCAGAACCGCCTCCATCGACGCTTCCAGGGTTGAGCGCATTAAATCCAGGGTTTGATTTAATTCAATCTGGGTTTTGTGCTGTTTATCTAATTGCGCCTTTAAATCCCGATTTCTGGCCTCCAGATTTTTTGACGTCGTATCCAGTGAATGCTGCAATAAGGCTTGGGCTTCATCGGCCTCGGTGTAGCTGGCATCGATGGCAGCAAAAAATTCATGCAACGAAAGTTTTACATCTTCGGGTATAAACTCTTTTAATTGCTGGTTTAACAAACGATGCATAAATTACCTACCCACAAACGGTATTTCTGTAGATGCATAAACACCTCTTCAACAGCTATTGAATGCCAACAACGGTGTTTTTAGTGTAGATCATCTACCTGCTAAACCTACGTCATCAGATAGATTGCTTAGGAATAAATACCCCAAGTCTTCATTCAAAACATTATGCAATCCACCGTTTTTTGAACTAATCTTGTCGCTGTAGTGAACCATTAATCTGCGCCTCTATCACTGGCAAATAAATGGATTTACCCGGCTATAAAATCACCAGACACATTGGCCAAGAAGAGTTTGCCGATGTCTATCTAGCCATACAACTGAGTGTGGGCCGACAGGTATGCCTGAAAATTATTGATAGCCATACGGTGCAAAACCCCGACATTCGCCAAAGTTTTCATCAACAAGCCGAAAAGATGGGCAGTTTATCTCACCCTCAAATTGTGCGTATCTTTGACTTTGGCCACTATAAAAATCTTTATTTTATCGCCATGCAATATTTACCGGGTGAGCCTCTGCTGAGCTACCTCAAAAAAAACAACTTAGAGCTGGACGAAAAGATCGTCTTATTCGATCAAATCACCCAAATTATACACGCAGCACATGAACAAGGTTATGTGCTGATTGAACTGCAAAGTGACTATTTTTGCATGCATGCTCAACAGGGTTTGATGTTACGTCACGCCCCAGGTATTCAAATAGCCGGACAAAATAACACCCTGCGACAAACCGTTAATCACAAGCTGAATAAAAGCCAAAAAAACAACAATGCCTATTATCTTTCGCCTGAACAATCTCAAGGTAAGATGGTTGATATTCGCTCAGACTTCTATTCACTAGGGATTATTTTTTATTATATATTGCTGTTAAAACCCCCGTTTTCAGGCAGGGATACGGTTAATATCGCAGTGAAACATCTACATGATGCCATTCCCACCCTGCCCACTAAATACCAAACCTGCCAGACCTTATTAAATACCTTACTCGCCAAAAAACCACATGAGCGTTGCCAGGATGATAAGGCGCTTTTTCAACAATTAGCGCCTTTAAATAAAAACTCCCTTGCCCCCAAAAACATTAAAAAAACCGATAAAAAAAATTCGGTTTTTCAGGTTGGCAATAACACCTTCACGCAACATTTATTCAGCGCGATGAGCGACAGGTTCAATGAACTTAAACATCTGCGTTTTTCATTGTCGACCGGGCTGGTTTATCTACCACTCAAAGGTTATGCCTCAATCAATAACGCCGCCATCGATGTACATCAGACCTTAACGAGCCAGGAGCTGCAAAAAGGCATGTCAGAGGGGCAGTTTAAACAGCTGCTTAAAACACCCCACTGTATAGGTATTGTGGTATTGCTATTATTCTCGGCTATGACCCTTATATTATGGCCATACGATGACATGCATCCAAAACCCACAGCTAAAATAACCCCTGCAAATCAAGTGATCCCATCACCTATTCCAACACCTGAAATTGTGGTTACGGGTAAAGAAAATACCCACACAAAAGAAGCGCCCATGGGCATAGATGACGACGTAAAAACTGAAAACCCACTATTAATTAAGCAATACCAATCCCTTAAAAATGAAAACACCGATAAGGACATCGAGCCTAAAAAAACGAAAAAACTGTTTCCTTTTATCATTAACACCTCACCTCAACATGCAAAAATCAGGCTGATGAATATCAAACCCCAATATCATCAAGGCATAAAATTACCTAGCGGGAAATATATTGTGCAAATTTCTGCCAACGAATTTATTCCTCAAACTCATACCCTGACTATAAAAAATAGGGCATTTAAAAAAAACATTCTCCTACTGCCAAAAAAGAAAAAATCGGCCTTCTTTCAAGACCCACTGTCGGATAATAGTTTAGGGCCAATGATGCGTAGACTTAAATCTGGCCCTCTCAGTTTTGGCTCTAAAAAAAATAGACCCAGCAGGATAATGCCTGGGTTTTCTATCAGCCAGTTTGAAATCAGCGTTGCCGAATTTGATCGTTTTTCCAGAGCCCAACAAAGGCCATTGGCAAACAATAACAAACGCGATAGAAACCTTCACCCGGTGGTTAATATCAGCTGGCAAGATGCAGTGGATTATAGCCAGTGGCTGAGTCAAGAGACCGGGGAAATCTATCGCTTAGCCTCCGAAGCGCAATGGGAATATGCAGCCAAGGCAGGTCAGCATAAACACTTCCCCTGGCAGGATGAAAAAATCAGTTCGGGCCAAGCTAATTGTAAACGCGGTTGTGATAGCACCTGGGTAGGGGTTTTTAGCGCCAGCACAGCACCGATAGACAGTTATTCACCCAATGCCTGGGGGCTCTATAATATGGCTGGAAATGCGGCCGAGTGGGTATTAGATTGTCATCAAGATAAAGCATCTTTTATCAGCTCTAAACAAAGCCAAAACACTCGCTGTAAAAAACGGGTAATTCGAGGTGGTTCCTATAAAAGTACACTTAAAAACATTCAATTACATAGCCGCAGCAGTGAAAAACCCAATAAAAAAAGAGCCTATATAGGTTTTCGTATTGTGTCAGAATCGGGACCATAAAATCCGTTTTTTATTCCTGTACCTTATCCTGATAACGCCCCGAGGAATGTAGATAAGCCAGAATATGATCGGCTAAATCATGTAAACCTATAGGTTTACCCATAAAACCATTCATTCCGGCCGCCATCACTTTATTTTCAACATCCTCATTAAGCATGGCCGACAACGCAATAATCAAACTGGCATCGCTGCCATGACGTGTTTCTTCCAGTTTTCGTATCGCCAGGCTGCATTGATAACCGTCCATATTCGGCATTTCCAGATCCATTAAGATCAGATCAAAATGGCTATGGGCTTGAACCAACGATAAGGCCTCTTCACCGTCTTCGGCAAATATGGCCTTAATATGCATTTTTTTTAATTGCCCGGCAACAACCATGCGATTAACCGCATTATCATCGGTCACCAAGACCCGTAAAAAAGATAAATCGGGTAAAGCCTTCTGTCTACGCAACTGAATAACATTGGCACTTAGCTGCGTTTTTTCTAAATGCTGATTGGGATTGTCGGCATATTCCAATACTTTCACTAACGCCTCACGTAGTGTATGTGAGGCCAGCGGTTTTTCTAAATACACATGTTGATGTAATTGGGCACGGATCATCTCGGTCATATCGGTATGATGTAACTGCTGAGCAGAAATAAAAATAGCCGCCGGTTTGTGCACAATTTGGCTTTCTTCTTCTATGCTTTTGCTTAAGCGGTAACCATCGGTATCAGGCAACATGATATCAATCAGCACCAAATCATAGGCCGCTTGGGTTTTAAGTTTATGCATGCCGGTCGCACCATCTTCAGCAATATCAACTTGCAAACCCCAGTTCTGACAGCTGATCTGGCAGAACTCGGAAAAATGTCGATTATCATCAATAATTAATAAACGTTTAGCGAGCAATACCTCGGTGTTTTCCGGCTCTTGAGAGATAACCTTCTGCGTACTGGCATGAAAAGGAATACGGCAGATTAATGTGGTGCCTACACTCGCCTCACTGCTTATATCAATACTGCCACCCATTAAATCCAGTAGACGTTTACAAATAGAAAGCCCCAGTCCGGTGCCACCAAAACGTCTAGTGGTGGTGGTATCCATTTGGGTAAACGCCTCAAACAGTTTTTGCTTTTGTTCGGTATTAATGCCTATGCCGGTATCACTGATCGCAAACTGTATCGTATCGGGCGGCAGGCCACCCTTGGCTTTATCTTCATTTTCATAACAGGCGGAGACTTTTATACAAACTTCACCTTCGGAGGTGAATTTAACTGCATTACCAATCAGATTAATCAATATTTGTCGCAACCGCGTCGCATCGGCATATTGCATCAATGGCACATCGGACTCGATACAAGACATCAGCAGCAGGTGTTTTTCCTGCGTCTGCAGGGTGAAAATTTCAATGCAGCTATCCAATAATTCTTCCAGATTAAAATCGACACTCTCTAACGTCATGGTGCCCGATTCGATCTTGCTATAATCCAAAATATCATTAATTACCAATAATAAGGCATTACCCGATTGCTGAATAATTTTCACCAGACGTTGCTGTTTATCATTCAGATCGGTCTCACCTAATAATTCCGCCATGCCTAAAACACCGTTCATCGGGGTTCTAATTTCATGGCTCATGGTAGAAAGAAACTGGCTTTTAGCTTTGTTTTTTTCTTCAACTTCCAGCTCACGTAATTGACTGGCCAATAAATCATTTTCCACCGCCAAGAGTTTTTGTTTATCCACGGTGATACGCTGTTTTAAATCATTAACCTTCTTCTCATTATGTCTAGCCAAATTTAGCCGATCAGCCAAAGCCACCGCTAATAAAATCATTTGTGAAGCAATCGAGAACGTCACGACATGTATCAACTGAGGTTGGTATTGGCCAAAGCCAAAGGAGGATACAAAATAATACACCATCGTTGGTGTATATACGGCCCAGGCCAGCGCCATAAAACGTGCATTTCTGTGCCCCTTAAACCACATCCAAAGTGAGACAAACAAGGAGAACGGGGCAATCAACGCAGAACTGATAACACTTAATGCGAATAAACTCATCTCACTAAAAAACAGGCTCTGTATTAATAAAGCGCTATCCATTAATAAGAAAGCATAAAACCCATAGGAAAAACGTGTATTTTTACGGTTGATTTGTAAAAAACTCAAGACAAATAAACTGCTTAAAATACGATAAATACTGGCATTCACCATTAAAAAATGGGCTGAGTTCACCACGGTATTCGGCCATAAAAATTGTTCCAGATAACCTTGTAAACCCAACATGCTAAAACACAAAGATGAAACCAAAAAGCTATAAATCAAAAAGCTGAATTGACGGGTAGAGACAAATAAAAACAGATTATAAAGTGCAATAATTAACGTAGCACCCAGAAAAGCCGCATAAAATATCGCAATAGTTAAATGGTTTTGACTCGCATCGGATGGCGAGAGTAGCTGAGCCCTAAACTGTAAAGGTGTGCCTTTGCCTTCAATATACCAGTAAATCTGATACTGTTTACCCGCTAGAAGTCTCAGCGGAACTTGCAGATTATTCGACTTTATCGGTTTATCACTAAATCGTTGTAAATCACCTAATTTAAACGTTTTTACAAGCTTGTTATCTTGCAAGATATAGATGTCGACAATATCAAAGACCACATCGATATCGTGCATCGCTTTTATCGGTACATTAAACCAATAAGGATTTAGTTGATAACCTAAATTGACATTACCCTGCAGAGAATTCCAGCGTCGGGTGTCATAGTCTCTGATTACCTCAAAATCATCAGATGCATAAGTTTGATAAGACATAAAAGCAGAAAGTCTGATAGGCGAATCTAAATCCTCGGCATATAATTCTAAATTTTGTGCATGGGTATTTACGCTTAAGAAGACAATATTCAGGCATAAAAAAAACGTCATCGTCAACAAAATTAAAGCTGAATAACGATGATTCCGATAGGTGTAGGCATTTTTCAAAAGATAATTTTTTGTATATATCATCATGCTGCTGTTAGTACCTGTTCCAGTACTCATCTTTAGTAGCAATACGCTATAACTTAGCTATCAATGTCTAGATTGAATAAAGCTGCAGGCAATGCAAAACGACAGCAAGTAATAATAATCCCCACACCGGTAAAACGACGGGATTAATGACTTCCTGAAATTGCATAGGCCACTTATAGCCGATATGCTCAGTCTGTTTCTCATTAACATCAAACGTCAACAAGAATTTTTTACGTAACCGCATCAAACGTTGATCAAATAAAAACCATACAGACATAAGCAACTCCTGTCATATTGCACGGGCCATCATGGAGGCCATGTGTAATATCATCATCAACAAGAAATAAAAAATTTCTGATTGATGAATACATCCATTAAAGGTTTATCATTTGCCAGTAAACATAGGCTTGCGCTGACAAAATACTCATTGTTAAGTTTAGTTGAGAATAAATAAATGTCGTCAGCTTTCAGAATAAAGCGGTGTATTAATAAGCCGATCAGGCAGCGCTGTCTTCTTGTACCGGAATCAGCCACTGCATTGCCGCATCTAATTCAGCGTAACAATAAATGAATAACTTAGCGTTGCTATACAGGCCTTTAAGTGTGGCGCTTAACACACCGGTGGGTTTATCCGTGACCACGGCAATCGATTGAATCTTGTCTCTAGACTCTTCATCCATTAACGGCTCAAACAATGCTGCCAGCGTATCCCAATCGTCATACACATTGCTGATAATCAATAGGGTATCCGCCCCATCAGCCAACCAGGGTTGAATCGCTTTATGGGATTTTGTGATATTCGCTTTGCTGACTTTTGCGCTGGGTTCTAATACCACAACCGTAGCACTCTCATGCAATGAAGTTTTTAACATGACCATTCCTTGTTTTATATTTTTTTTATTATCATTCGCCGTCAAACCCTTTGACAGCCACTGCATCGATAAAGTCTATAAGCCTAACTATAGACCAAAATTCAATACGCAGCCTGACACTATCCCATAGCCTTTACATAAATACCAATGCCTAATTACACACTGACGTTTTTATTCACATCTTGTACAATGTTTGGATTATTTTAGCTGGATATAAAAATGCATTCCCCGATACTCAAAGACCTTGAAAAACTGACCGATGCCTTGTTGCAAGCTGCCGATACAGAAGATGCAAGCGCCTATGGCAAACATTATGCGGCGCTGTTGCAGCTGTGTTTTGATCATCAAGACGAAAAGAGCAATCATCCACTGCAATGGGAGATTTTAGCTGACTTCACTGAAGATACTGAAGAGGCCATTATCTATTATAAAAAAGCCCTAAGTTTTGCCGATGAAATACAGGATTTCGCCCTGTTAACAGGCAGCCAATTATCGCTGGCAGGTTTATATGCCGAAACAGATAATAAAGAAGCCGCTATTGCCGCCACCGATATAGCCGTAGAGTATGCCGAGCGAAGCCAGGACCAGACGCTTATTCGCCAAGCACACGATGCTTTAGCTTCGCTACGCTAAAAACGCCCTGTATGACCATCAGGATAAAACCAAAATTGACCTGTTTGTGTGGGTTGGTGCTGCTGCTTTCAAATCTTGTTTTAGCCCAACCGGCTGCATCGGTGAAAACCTCGGTATTACGGACCGAAGGTCAGGCGGCTGAAACGCTTTACCTGCCCTATATTTTTTCAACCGAGGGCATGGGTACGGTAGTTGGCTTAGGTGCGATGCGTAAAGGTTTTTTACAGCCGCAGATGATCAGCGGGGCGACGATCTTTGCTGGCCCGGAATCCAATGGTGCGGCAGTGGGTGTCTGGAATTTTAGAATACCTTACACTCAACGACTCTACCTGAGTGTTATAGGCATGAATGGAGACTACCCACGTAATAAAGCGTATACCAGTGGCCATCACGCCTTTGATACACACATGGCCAGACCTGGTGCTAATGACTCCAGCAATCAACAATTTATTCAAGGTTCAGGTTACAGTGACTGGAGCGATTTTCGCCTGGAATATGCCCTTCCCATAGGTGCGACGTCATCCAGTGGCATGGTTGAATATCAGCTAAAACGTGGACTATTAACGTCTAAAGCCAGTGGAGGCGAAACCTGGAATCCGCTGACATCCGGCGCATCCGTTGTGATACTGCGACAGTACAATCGTCATCAGAGTTTTACCACCGAAGATGATCTTTTTGTCAGTGGTAAAGTTAATGCCATCTCTCTGGGTTTCTTATACGATAATACCGACTTCCCTATTAACCCCGA
Organism: Pseudomonadales bacterium; assembly: GCA_013215055.1. GTDB lineage: Bacteria > Pseudomonadota > Gammaproteobacteria > Pseudomonadales > DT-91 > CAKMZU01. Next base: position 10,623 of record JABSRQ010000096.1, read on the forward strand.
GCATGGCAGCAAGCAATATATTGCGATTCACCACAATCCCGGTAATAGCAATCAGATGGCCTGGCAATTTGCCGAGCTGGAAGTCAGTAAATATATCTCTCTGGGCAGCAGTAACTGGGCCAGACAACGTATCTTGGCGTTAAATACCTGGTTAGCTTATTCACCCAGCTGGCAACAAGTGAATAAGGGACAAGGACAGGCATCTATCATCAATAATCCGCCTTATAATGAAGGCGCAACCCTGGGTGGGTTTTACCGCATGCGCGGCTACGACCAAAACCGCTTCAGTGATAAGGCCGCCTTTTATACCAGCGCAGAATACCGCTATACACTGGAATACAACCCCATTGAAGAGGTTAACTGGTTACGGTTTTTAAAAATGGATTGGGCACAGTTGGCCTTTTTTGCCGAGGCAGGCAGAGTTGCACCGCAGATGGATAGCCAACTATTTAGCGCCATGAAAACAGATGTTGGCATCGGTATTCGGGCATTAATGGCAGGCTCAATTGTGCGTTTGGATATGGCTTATTCCGAAGAAGGAATGAGTGGCTGGGTTATGATAGGTCACCCCTTTTAACCCCGCCGTATGATGTGGCCCAATCAGGTCGTAATCAGTGTGGCAGTACCTTGGCCATATTTTTTCAGTGATACCTCAATGCTGTTCATCGCCAAATCGCCACGTTTCTCTAAGAAGGCTTTAACCTCATCAGCGGCATCTTTTACCTGAACTACCTTGGCATGTTTAAGGTGGGGGGTGTTATTATTTAAATACAGACGTGAACATATATTCATAATTTCATGTAAATTATCCTGCAGACCTTCATCCACATGGCCATCATCCACCGCATCTTCGGCAGCCCCAGGAGGGAACATGGTAATCGCTGCGGCCATTTTAGCCGCCAAAGGTAAATCCAACACACATAACGCAACCAGTGTGGCGCTATCATCGACAAAGGTGCCTACATAGGCACTGTCTTCAATGTCTGATACGGTGGCTACGTCAGAGGTACTCATTCCATCAAACATATCGATATAGAGGGCTTTAAAGTCTGAAGCTTTAGAGAGATTAAAAGCAGGCATATTGTTTCCTTTTTCTATTACTGCATTAGGGATACATCTCGTTAGCGTTGCGCCTTAGCCACACTTATCACTTTAAAGATAAGGGTCTAAAGCTTCTTCCATAGAGTCTTGAGTGAAAGGTTTGGTGATTAAAAATTTAGCCCCCGCGCCCATAGCTTTTTCACGCATTTCATCCGTGGCCTCTGTGGTAATAAAACCAAACACAGGAGTAAGTCCTTCATCGTTAAGCGCAATCAGTAAATCCATGCCATTCATCTTCGGCATATTCCAATCCGATAAAACCAGATCGGGCACTGACTGCTTAATCATATCCAACGCCACATCACCATCATCGGCTTCGGAAATATCACCCCCGGCGACCCCCAGCTTTTTAATCATTCTAGTGACTAATAAGCGCATAGCACGACTATCATCTACCAATAAAACTTTCATACAAAACTCCTTGAGTCATTTATCTCTACACAAAAATTAACGTCTTAAATTCTTATCACTCATCGTTTGGAACGTGCATACGTCAGGATTTCACTGGGCACATCGGTGATCCCCACAACCCTATCAACACCACCGGCATCAATGGCTTTTTTCGGCATACCCCAGACCATACTACTGGCTTCATCCTGAGCCAGGGTTTGATTACCACTATCATGCAAATGTTTCATACCTGATGCGCCATCACTGCCCATGCCTGTCAATATAATACCTAGGGCCTTGCCGTTAGAGCTTTTAGCAACCGAATCAAATAACACATCCACAGAAGGTTTATGGCGGCTAACCGGCTCACTGTCTTTTAGAGTACAGAAATAACGGCCATCTTTCTCATGAATCAATAAATGCCTATCCCCTGGGGCTACCAATGCCGTGCCCGCTTTCAGCTCATCCCCATCTTGCGCTTCTCTGACATTGATCGCGGCTATTTCATTCACCCTATCGGCAAAGGCTTTACTGAAACCCGGTGGAATATGTTGAGTAATCACAATAGGCGGGCAATTGCTGGGCATTTTTACCAACACCGATTCCACCGCTACCGTGCCGCCGGTAGAAGAGCCGATAGCAATCAGTTTTTTCGTGGATTTTGAAATTTCATGATCAATAACCGGTTTAGCCGCTACGGTAGGCCGAATGGTTTCAATATGAGTAAATTTGGCTTTGGATGCGGTAATCACTTTCTCGCCCAACATCACAGCATAATCTTCCAGTGCGGTGCTGCTTTCTACATTCGGTTTACACACCACCTCTACCGCGCCAATTTCCAAGGCTCTAACCGTATGCCGGGCATTTTTTGTGGTTAGGGACGAAACCATCACCACCGGCGTAGGACGTAACTGCATCAATTTTTCCAAAAAAGACAGGCCGTCCATACCCGGCATTTCAATATCCAGAGTAATAACATCCGGATTTAAAGCCTTGATTTTATCCCTGGCTACTTTGGCATCCTCGGCATCACCAATCACCTCAATCTCAGGGGTAGCTTCCAACATTTGAGTAATAAGATGTCGCATTAATGGCGAGTCATCGACAACGAGTACAGTAACCTTTTTCATCGCATTGCATCCTGGCAGCTGATATGCCTTTCTTGGGTTTTACATCATCAAAACAACTCTACAGATCCAGACTTCGGAGTATCGTTTACCAACTTATCATCGTAAGATTTTTCAGCTTTGCTGATTTCATCACGATTAACGGTTGGCAGCTTTTTAACATTGACCTTTCCTGTTAATGGAAAAAATTGCACCTTGCGGGGAAATATATCCCCTACATCATGGGCGATGACTTTATAGCCCTCATCCGCCATAAATGTTTTTATAAAGTGAATATTATTATCGCCTACATTGATAGAATCGCCAGGAATAATATTGCCCCCACCAAAAACTTTAAATTTTAAATTGTCATGCTGGCAGCCTCTGGCCAATAATTTATTGATTAATTGCTCCATCGCAAAATTCCCAAAACGTGTTGTGCTGTTAACAGTGGTCATCTCCCAGCTACTGCCCCTATCCCCCTGACTAGGCAACATAAAATGATTCATACCTCCAATTTTCACATGTTCATCAAATATACACACTGAAATACAGGAACCTAACACGGTACTGATAATTTCATCATGTTGAGTAATATAATATTCACCCGGTTTTATCGTCACCATCGGGCAGCCGCAACGTTTATCAAAAAATCGATTAATATGATTAAATCCCGGCATGCACCGGGGCAGTTTGGGCGCATTAGTGCTTAGCATGAGTCCCCCCTACACATTGATACATCGCCTTACCTATCAATTTATACGTCTCTGACATTTGATGCAGGCTTTCTGAATGCCCGATAAATAGATGTGCACCCGAGGACTGATATTCAGAAAATCGCTTCATAATTCTGGCCTGCGTTTCTTTATCAAAATAGATAATCACATTCCGGCAAAAGATTAGATCAAACTGCCCTTTCATAGGCCAATCATGCATAAAATTAAGATGCCTGAAATGCACCATTTTCTGAATCTTAGGCGAGACTTGAATATGGGTATCCGGCTTAGTCTCGGAGGGTTTAAACCAATGTTTGACCAGCGCTTTATCCAAGTCCTCAACTTTTTCTTTATTATATTCGCCTTTTTTGGCCATATTAAGAATATTGGTATCGATATCGGTGGCAAGTATTTTTACATCCCAGTATTCAAGCTGCGGCATCGCATTTAATAAGCTCATCGCGATGGTGTAAGGCTCTTCTCCACTGGAGCAACCCGCCGACCATATCTTAATTGTTTTGCTGTCTTTCTTTTCTTTTAACCATTGGGGAATCAACACCTCTTGCATATAATCAAAGTGATGTTTTTCCCTGAAAAAAGACGTGAAGTTGGTGGTGATGGAATTAACTAACTTAAATTCTTCATCGTCATAATTATTTTCAAGAAAACAGATATATTCTTTAAACGTCATAAAACCCAGTTCACGTAATCTGGGAATTAAACGGCTACGCAGCATTTCAACTTTAGATTCATCCAGATTGACACCACAGCTGTCATAGACACGGGTTGCAATAAAGTTAAAGTTTTTAGGGTTTAAATCAACGCCAATATCCATTCACGTTTCTCATTTTAATTATCCATTCTTAAAAAATACTGCGCTTTAAAAAAAATCAATATCTGGGCTATTCTTGGTGTCATGCTCCGATATATCAATTTTTATGGGTGAATCAAGCATCACCGCATCACACATGGCCTGGGCCTGTTTGCTGCTGAAAAAAGATTGCACCTTGGTAATTTCATTAGCTAAGTCGACAGTAATGGATGACATGCTTTCATCTTTAAATCTATCCGCTAAATTTAACAAGGTATTCTGAACATGTAATATGCGCTGTGTGGCCCGGTCATGAAATTGTAATGCCTGTAATAACTGGGTACTGGAAACACAGTTGGAATTTTCTTTATCCCCGTCTTCAGAGACATCAATTTTATCTCTATGTTCTATTAAATGCAGACAAGCGTAATAAATCATTTCATAATCCATATTGCTTTCTGTCACAGAGATTTCCAACTGCTGGCCTAATATACGCAGCAGATTATGCATATCATTCATATCAATCGTTCTCTCCAGGGAATCCCCTGCCGAGATGATTGCAAGATTTTGTTTGTTTTTCTCTATTGTCATCTGATGACCATTTTTCAAAGCAAACGTATAATTTTTTAGGCTATGCCAATTGTTTTCTGTAAACCTAGCAACCTGGAAGTTTCTAACATTGTTTCGGAGAACCCTAGCCAATTAAAGGATATTTTTTTTTCTTTAGCCAAGGTAATCAGCGCCACAAGCACCTGAAACCCGCTGGTATCAATTTGATTACAAATACTGCCATCTAAGCCTATGGTGGTGATACCCGGTTTATCCATCTCGGTTTTGATCGCATCAAAAAAACCAGTAATATTATTAATCGTCACCTGGGGCGCTAATTTAATCGAAAGGTGATCACCGCTTCGCTCCAATGTATCCAGCCCTATTGCTAAATCACTCATATCTATTTCCTTATTAAAATTCTGCCCAATCTTCATCGGCAGGTGCAGGTGCAGTTGCAGTTGCAGGTGCAGGAGCCGCTGTCTTCGCTGCTGCTGACTCAAACGCAGGAGCAGCACTAGACGCTGCCATAGCAGGCCTTGGTGCTGAACTTATCTGAGCTGACTCGCCGGTTTTAAAGAACTCAACCTGCTCCTGCAATTCTCTGGCCTGGCTGCCCATCGCATCGGAGGTGGAGGCGACCTCTTCTACCAAGGCCGCATTCTGCTGGGTCATCTCATCCATTTTTGTTACTGCACGGTTCACCTCGGCAATACCCTGAGACTGTTCTTCACTGGCCGTGGCAATCGCCGCTACCAAATCTGATACCTCCTTAACACTGCCAACAATATGAGTCAGCGATTCACCGGATTTATTCACTAACTGCTTACCCTCTTCGACCTTTTTAACCGAATCTTCGATTAAATCTTTGATCTCCTTGGCCGCCGTTGCCGAACGCCCGGCCAGGTTACGCACCTCTCCGGCCACCACCGCAAATCCCCGGCCTTGCTCTCCGGCCCTGGCCGCTTCCACCGACGCATTTAACGCCAGTAAATTGGTTTGGAATGCGATTTCATCGATCACCGAGATAATATCGGCGATTTTATTACTCGCATCCGAGATGGATCCCATCGCACTTATAGCCTCTTCAACAACCTTACCGCCCTGCTCTGCCACATCTCGGGTTTTACTCGCCAAGGACGATGCGTTTTTAGAACTTTCAGTATTTTGTATAATCGTTGCGGTCATCTGCTCCATACTCGACGCCGTCTCCTCCAAGCTTGCCGCCTGCTGCTCGGTACGTCGAGATAAATCCAGATTACCCGATGATATCTCCGTTGCCGCCTGATTGACCTTCTGTGAACTCAACTTTATCTCACCTAACACCCCAACCAAGTTTGAAATAGAGGCGTTAGCATCATCTTTCAACTCAGCAAATGCCCCTTGATAATCTTTGGATATTTTTTGGGTTAAATTGCCATCAGCCATGGCACTAAAAACCTGAATCGTTTCGCCTATCACCTCTTCTATCAGTTCTATCAGATTATTCATGCTTTGTGACATCGCCAGGAAAAAACCACTTTTATCATTGGTGCTGACTCGGGCTTGTAAATCGCCAGCAACAGCTGAGGCCACAACCGATTGCAATTGCTCCGCCATATCCACTTCCTGAGACTTATCCTGCCATTCGGTGATTAAACCTAAACGTTTACCTTGATTATCAAAAATGGGGACCACTGAAATTTCAAAGCTTAAATCTGCCACCTTAAAGCTGTCATGATGGGAAGAAGAAAGCTTATCTAAGGCCAACGTTTTTTTACTGATGCCTGCAACAAGTGTATTGATATCTGTACCAATGATGCCTTGCAGATCAAAAGATGCATACGCTTTTCGAATGCTAGACTGTGACTCTGAAAATAATTTCAGTGCAGAGTCATTGATATAAGTGATCACATTATTCACATCTGCAACCATCATATTGGCACCGGATTTATCCAGCGATTGTCTGATCAATAAATTTTGAATGGCTTCATTTTTTTGCACGGTAATGTCCGTAGCAAATTTAAGCACTTTATAAGGCCTGCCTTCTAAGTCAAAAATCGGGTTATAAGATGCCTGTAACCATAAGTTACGCCCATTTTTTCCCAGCCTATGAAATTCCCCGGTTTGAAATTCCCCGTTACGCAAACGCTGCCAAAACTGCTGATATTCACTACTGGATTTATAACTGTCGGACACAAACAGACTGTGATTTTTTCCCTGCACTTCATCCAGCTTATAGCCAATGGTGCTTAAGAAATTATTATTTGCAGTTATAATGCTGCCGTCCATATTAAACTCAATGACCGCCTGAGATTTATCGATGGCGGAAATCTGACTGGTAAGGTCATTTTTCTCTTCCTTGGAATGGCTAATATCCGTGGCATATTTTATGACTTTATAAGGTCTACCGCTTACATCGAAAATAGGATTATAAGAAGCTTGTAACCATATGGATTTGCCACCCTTGCCCTGCCGCTTAAACTCGCCACTTTGATATTCACCCTCTCTTAAACGCTGCCAAAATTGCTGATATTCGCTGCTATTTTTATAACTATCACTGACAAAAAGACTATGATTTTTCCCCTTCACTTCTGCCAGGCTATAACCCATAGTCTGTAAAAAATTATTATTGGCGGTGATGATGGAGCCATCCATATTAAATTCGATGACGGCCTGCGATTTATCAATTGCAGAAACTTGCCCTGAAGAAGCTAATTGTTCCAGCTTTTGATCGGTAATATCCACGGCGTACTGCACCACTTTAAGTGTATGCCCCTGGTCATCAACAACCGGGTTATAAGAGGCTTGCAACCAAATTTCATTGCCTGACTTTGCTTTACGTTTAAACTGGCCGGTTTTAAATTGTCCCAACTTTAAGCTATTCCAAAAGCTTTGATAGTCGGGGTTATTTTTTGAAGCATCATCCATAAATATTCTATGATGCTGGGATTTTATCTCGTTAAGTGAATACCCCATTAACTGCAAGAAATTTTCATTGGCTGATAAAATATTTCCATTAGGATCAAATTCAATAACCGCCTGAGAACGATTGATCGCATCTAACTCACATTGTAATTCTTGAGATTTATGCACAAAACTCAAGTCTATTTCAGGCTCCATGCCAAGTAGTTTTAACAGTTTCATCTATGCACCTTATATCCATTTAACACGTGATTAATGTGTTTTCGGGTCAGTCTCTTCATTAACCATATCCAATACACCTTCACCCACTAAGTGATCAACATCTAACAATATAACCATCTTCTCTTCCAGCGTGGCCAAGCCTTTAACATATTTTATATCTACATCACCGCCAAAATCAGGAGAAGGATTTAAATCGGCGCTACTGATGTTATAAACCTCCGACACCGCATCAACCACCAAACCCACAATCCTTTCTTCACTGCCGTAATTAACCTTCACCACAATCACCACCGTCACCGCATTATATTCAGCTTTCGCCAAATGAAACATTTTCCTTACATCAATAATCGGTACGATGGTACCGCGCAAATTAATCACGCCCAATAAATAATCCGGTGTATTTGGCATGCTGGTAACCTTGCCCCAACCCTGGATACCCTGTACCTTTAATATTTCTACACCATATTCCTGATTCGCCAAATAAAACGTCAAATATTGTTCATTATGTGCTTTGACATTATGATCGGGGTCATAGGAATCTGATAATGTATTTGTCATTTCATATCTCCTCTTTAAGGGCTTTTAGGCCGATTCCAGCAATTTGTTATCACCGCCAACATCTTCCATACAGGAGTTCATCAGCTCGATAGGATCTAATATGAGTGCCACACGACCATCACCCAGAATGGTGCCTCCAGAGAGGCCTCGAATTTCTTTATAATTCACATCCAGAGATTTAATCACCACCTGCTGCTGATCACTGAGTTCATCAACAATGATGCCAAATTTTCTCCCGTCACATTCACAAACCACAATAATATGACTTTCCAACAAGGACAGATCCTTCACCATGCATCGACCATTAAACGAGCCATACTTACCTAAATCTGAAATAGATATATATTCATCTCTAAAGTGATAAACCAATTGGTCGTTGGCAATCAGGCTGAAGTTTTTTAAATCCACCAAAACCGATTCGATAATCGTTAACACCGGAATCACATAAATTTCTTTACCCGATTTAACCAATTGCCCATCAAGAATAGCCAAAGTAAGTGGCAAGCGAATGGTAAATATAGAGCCCTTTCCTTCTTCGGATATCACCTCTACCCGACCACCAATATCCTGAATATTACGTTTAACCACATCCATGCCGACACCACGGCCAGAAATATCGGAGACCACATCGGCGGTTGAAAAGCCCGGCGCAAAAATCAGATGATTAATTTGTTCATCGCTGAGGTGGTCATCCTGGCTAACCAGGCCATTTTCAATGGCTTTTTCAAGAATACGTTTTTTATTTAAGCCGGCACCATCATCTATCACCTGAATAACAATATTTCTAGCTTCCTGATAGGCCACTAACTTTAATATGCCGACTTCGGCTTTACCGGCTGCCTTACGTACTTCCGGAATTTCAATACCATGGTCAATGGAGTTCCGCACCAGATGCACCAGCGGGTCACCAATTTTTTCCATCACGATTTTATCCAGCTCGGTGGTTTCACCTTCGACAACCAGCTTAATT
>JABSRQ010000097.1 GCA_013215055.1 Pseudomonadales bacterium
TGCGAACCGGTGAAGGTAAAACCCTGGTGGCAACATTACCGGTCTACCTGAATGCGTTAACAGGTAAGGGTGTCTACGTTATCACCGTTAATGATTATCTGGCCAGCCGTGATGCTAACTGGATGCGCCCATTGTATGAATTCTTGGGTTTATCCGTAGGCATTGTTGTGCCTAATATGGATCAAACCGTTAAAAAAGAAGCCTATGCTTCTGATATTACCTACGGCACCAATAACGAATTTGGTTTTGATTATCTACGCGATAATATGGCCTTTACGCTGGATGAGCGTGTACAGCGCGAGAAATATTTTGCCATTATCGATGAAGTTGATTCCATTCTGATTGATGAGGCGCGTACGCCATTAATCATCTCCGGTGCTGCAGAAGACAGTTCAGAGCTTTACCGACGTATTAATCTGGTTGCACCGCAGTTAACCGAAGCGGAAGTTACCGAAGAAACCATGGGTGAAAAGGAAGTGGGCCCAGGGCATTATACCTTGGATGAAAAAGCCCGCCATGTAGATTTGACCGAAGAAGGGCATGATTTTGTTGAGCAGTTCCTGTTAAAAGAAGGTTTGCTGAAAGAGGGTGATAGCCTTTATTCGGCGGCGAATCTGAAGTTATTACACCATGTGCAAACCGCGTTGCGTGCGCATGTTTTGTTTAAGCGTGATGTTGATTATATCGTAGAGAATTCGCAGGTTGTCCTGGTTGATGAACACACCGGCCGTACCATGCCAGGGCGTCGTTTATCCGAAGGCTTACATCAGGCAATTGAAGCCAAAGAAGCGGTAAATATTCAAAATGAAAGCCAAACCTTAGCCTCCACCACCTTTCAGAATTATTTCCGGCTATTTGATAAATTAGCCGGTATGACCGGTACAGCCGATACCGAAGCACCGGAATTTCATCAAATTTATGGTTTGGAAGTTGCAGTGGTTCCAACCAATGTGGATATTCAGCGAGTAGATTTAAATGATCTGGTCTATCTGACTATCGAAGAAAAATTCCAGGCGATTGCCGATGATATTATCGAATTTCAGAAAACCGGCGCGCCCATTCTTGTGGGTACGGCTTCGATAGAAACGTCTGAGCGTTTATCTGATGCATTGAATAAACAGAATATCACCCATAAAGTGTTAAACGCCAAGTTCCATCAACAAGAAGCCGAAATTATCGCGCAAGCTGGTAGCCCCGGTGTCGTGACTATCGCCACCAATATGGCGGGTCGTGGTACGGATATTGTTCTTGGTGGTAATTTAGAAGTTGAACTGGCTGCTTTAGATGATCCTAGCGAGGCCAAAATAGCCGAGCATACCGCCGAATGGAAAAAACGTCATCAACAGGTCTTGGATGCTGGCGGATTACATATTTTGGGCACCGAGCGTCACGAAAGCCGACGTATCGATAATCAGCTTCGTGGTCGTGCCGGGCGTCAAGGTGATCCGGGTTTAACCCGTTTTTATCTGTCGTTAGAAGATGAGTTAATGCGTATATTCGCCTCGGACCGCGTGCGTAATATCATGCAAGCCCTGGGGATGGAGAAGGGCGAGGCGATTGAGCATCGCATGGTCAGCAATGCGATTGAAAAAGCGCAGCGTAAAGTGGAAGGGCGTAACTTTGATATTCGTAAATCCTTATTGGAATACGATGATGTTGCCAATGATCAGCGCCAAGTGGTGTATAAGCAACGTGATGATATTTTGCAAAAGCCGAATCTTTCGGATGTGATTCACAATATCCGTGCGGATGTGGTTGATAGCTCTATCTCGGGCTTTATTCCTCCTCAAAGTGTTGAGGAAATGTGGGATATTGCAGGTTTACAATCCAGCCTGGAATCTGAATTTGGTTTAAAATTACCTCTTCAACAGTGGTTGGATGATGATGATAATTTAAATGAGACCGGTTTACGTAAACGCATTGTTGAGGCAGCAGAAAAAGCTTATCAAGATAAGGCTGATGTGGTGGGTGATGAAATGCGCCGCTTCGAAAAACACATTATGTTGCAAGTGCTAGATGGTTTGTGGAAAGAGCATTTAGCAACCATGGATCATTTACGCCAGGGTATTCATTTACGGGGTTATGCCGGTAAAAATCCCAAGCAAGAATACAAAAAAGAGTCTTTTGAGTTATTCACCGAAATGCTGGATAACATGAAGTTTGAAGTGGTGCGTTTCTTATCAAGAGTGCAAATTCAAACCGAAGAAGAGATTGATCAAGCCGAAGAGCAGCGACGTTTGAGCGAAGAAAAAACCGAGCTTCATGCTCAGCATGCCGAGGCCTCTGCGTTACACGAAGGTACAGAAACGCCGGACAATGAAGTGGTCAAAGAAAAGCATGAGCCGTTTAAGCGTGCAGGTAAAAAAGTGGGTCGTAATGAGCCCTGCCCCTGTGGTTCAGGTAAAAAATACAAGCAGTGCCACGGTGCATTGGCATAACGTTTTAGCTTGGTAGTTATTTTAAAATGCTGCTTCTGCAGCATTTTTTTTAGATTTTTTTAGAGGAGTTTTATCATGGCTGTAGGTCATAAACCCTTACCCGATTTTGCTGTCATTAAAGGCCTGAAAATAGGTGTTGCTAATGCGGGCATTAAACAAAGCCAGCGCCCGGATGTCACGATATTTGAATTGGCTGAAAATGCCACAATAGCCGGTGTTTATACCACCAATGCTTTTTGTGCCGCGCCGGTACATATTTGTAAAAAGCACACTGCAGAGGCTTCTACACGTTATTTATTGGTAAACACGGGTAATGCTAATGCCGGAACCGGTGAAGCCGGTTTTGCAACCGCGCAGGAATGTGTTGATGCACTGGCACAAAAAACGGCTGTGCAGGCGAGTCAGGTTTTACCTTATTCTACTGGTGTTATTGGTGAGCCATTACCCGCTAGTAAAATTATCGACAGCTTAGATGCAGCCTTGGCCGATTTATCCGAAGATCATTGGCCAGCTGCCGCCTCTGCGATTATGACTACGGATACCCGCCCTAAAGGCGTGACGGCAAGTATCAAGGTGGCAGGTTCCACGTTGAATATCTCCGGTATCTCCAAAGGTGCAGGCATGATCAAGCCCAATATGGCGACGATGTTGTCGTATGTGGCGCTAGATGCAAAAGTCTCCCAAAGTTTATTGCAGCAACTGTTGTCGGAGGTGAATGCTAAATCGTTTAATCGCATCACCGTCGATGGTGATACCTCAACCAATGATTCGGCGATGTTAATCGCCACAGCTGCCAGTGACTTGGATGTCGATAGCTTGCAGGCCGCCGATTTGGAAAAAGTAAAGGCCGCTTTGCAGGGCGTATATATTGAATTAGCCCAGCTGATTATTAGGGATGGTGAAGGTGCCAATAAATTTGTGCATGTAAAAGTGATAAATGCTGAAAGCGAAAAAGAAGCCGAATCAGTGGCTTATACCGTGGCAGAATCGCCGCTGGTGAAAACCGCACTGTATGCCTCGGACCCTAACTGGGGGCGTATTTTGGCCGCCGTGGGTAGAGCGGGTGTTAAAGCTTTGCAGGTAAATAAAATCAATCTTTTGATTAACGATGTTTTGATTGCTGAAAACGGTGGCAGAGCGCTCTCTTATACCGAAGAGGCTGGTGTCAGAGAGTTTGCCAAGGAAGAGATTATTATTACCATCGATTTAGCCAGAGGTGTCGAGCAGGCAACCGTGTGGACGTCTGATCTGTCAATTGAATATGTGCGTATCAATGCTGAATACCGTACCTGATTGGAGTTAGATGTGATGAAGGCGATACAGGTTGTTGCAGGTATTATTTGGAGTCAGGATAAAACCGAGATTCTGATTTCAAAGCGCCCGGATCATTTACATAAAGGCGGCTTCTGGGAATTTCCTGGTGGCAAGGTAGAGGCTGCCGAACAGGAGGTTGAAGCTTTACGCAGGGAGTTGCAGGAGGAGCTTTCTGTAATATTTACCGAGAGTGATTTTTTTCAGAATATTCATTTTGAATATCCTGAAAAAACCGTCGATCTAAACTTCTACCATGTCTATGGTGTCGGTGAAAAAATCGTAGCCAATGAGGGGCAGGAATGGCGTTGGGTAAAGGTTGCGGAGTTAACCGAATATACCTTTCCTGAGGCTAATGAGCCAGTTGTAAAGGCTTTGTTAGCCGGTAAGCGCGCTGCTTAAAACAGTTTATCCTGCTGTCTGCCTACCTCGGCTTCAATCTCCCCTGACATCACGTCATCCCATTCCGGGCTGCCTGCAAACTTATTTTCTTCGTTGGCCCAGGCGACCAGATCGTGATTCTTGCAGCGTTCAGAGCAAAACGGTTTATTTGGGTTTTTACTATCCCATTCAAGTTCTGTTTGGCATTTTGGGCATTTATATTTCATTACGATTTTTCTCCAAGGCCAGCTCGGTATAGTGTTTATGCAGACGCGTGACTTCCATATCTAAATGGTCAAAGCCCTGGGAGTTTTCAATCACATCAGAGGCTGCCGCTAAACGGGTTTCTCTGTTGGCTTGAGAGTTGATGATGTTTTGAACCTGCGCTGCATCGTTATTGTCTCTGGCGCAGGTGCGTTCAATTTGAACCTCCACCGGCACATCAACCACTAAGGTCTTGTCACAAATCAGATTCTGCTGAGATTCCACTAATAAAGGGGATGCCAGAATAACGTAATCACTTTGTGCGGCAGCCAGTTGCGCAAAAACTTCTTCACCAATTAATGGATGTAATAAAGATTCCAGCCATTTTTTATCATCGGGGTTGGAGAATATTTTTGTTCGTAGGGTGGCTCTATCCAATTCACCGTCAGCGCTAAGAATCTCATTTCCAAAATGTTCGGCAATTTGATTAAGTGCAGGGCGGCCTTTTTCAACCACAACCCGTGAGCAAAGATCCGCATCTACGATGGTGATACCTAAATCTTGAAAACGGTCAGATACCGCAGTTTTCCCGCTACCGATACCACCGGTAATACCTAAAACAAACATAGTATTCTCTAGTACTAAAAGAGGCTTATTGTATGTGGAATAGGTGAAAATTGAAATGCACAAAATTGACTGAAAAGCACAATTTTATGAAGTATAAAATTTTAATCATTTGGAGATATAAAACTAGAAAGGAAATGGTAGCGGGGGCAAGATTTGAACTTACGACCTTCGGGTTATGAGCCCGACGAGCTACCAGACTGCTCCACCCCGCATCAAAGAGAGGCGTATTATAGGCATGGGCAGATGTATGTCAACTGTAAAATACTGCTTTTCAAAACTTTTTCTTACGGTACACTAGCGCGCTATAAATGATTAATCCGCCGCTAGGCTTTTTACAGGTAAGTTTTGATGGATAAGTTCTCCGATATCCGCCCTTATAATGATGATGAGACCCGCCCGGTTATCGAGAGCATTATCAATGATAGTGAATTTATCGATTCACTATTGGCGTTGAAATTTCCCAACTGGCCGCGAGTCATCAAGTTGATGATGCATCCCGTGGTGCGCTGGGGTATAAAACGCGAGGTTAAAGGTGTTGCCACGGTGGCTGATTTTCAGGTGCGGATCGAAACCTATTGCCGACGTATGATTGAAACCACGATGACGGATTTCACCGTGTCGGGTTTGGATAATCTGGATATAACTCAGGCCTATACCTTTGTATCCAACCATCGCGATATTGCGATGGACCCTGCGATGGTGAATTATGCGTTGCATATCAATGGGGCCCAAACCGTGCGTATTGCGATTGGGGATAATTTATTAACCAAAGAATTTGTCAGTAATTTAATGCGCATCAATAAAAGTTTTATTGTGCGCCGCTCTGCTAAAGGTCCACGTCAGTTGATGGCGATACTGAAGAACTTATCGGAATACATTAATTTTTCTATTAAAGAAGATCAGCATTCTATCTGGATCGCTCAGCGTGAAGGTCGTGCTAAAAATGGCATGGATAAAACCGAGGCCGCGATCATCAAGATGATGACGCTGTCTACCCGAAAGCTGGGCATGGCAGAGGCCGTTAAGGGATTAAAAATAGTGCCCGTGTCCATCTCCTATGAATATGATCCCTGTGATCAAATGAAGGCGCGTGAGTTATTAGCCATAGCAAAAAACGGAAGCTATGAAAAAGGCGAGCAAGAAGACGTACAGAGCATCGCTAAGGGTATTTCAGGCTTTAAAGGGCGTGTACATCTTCATTTTGGTGAAGTGCTTACACAGGACTTTGAGAGCGCCGATGAAGTTGCCGCGCACATCGATAAAGATATTATCTCAGCCTATGTGCTGCAGCCGACTAATTACTTTGCTTATCATGCTTTAAATGGTGAATACCCAAAGGGTGTTTATTCAGAAAAACACTTAGATTTTTCGGTAGGTGCCTTAAGTAAAGATAAACAAGCTTTTGATATACATATGGCCGCAGTAGAAGATCAGCATAAACCTTATGTGTTAAATGCTTATGCCAATCCTATTGTGAATAAACAGAAATTTGGCTTGATGTAATTAAAACGGAATAGAATTAAAAAAAGGCAAACCGTAAGGTTTGCCTTTTTATTTATGCAGATTTTAATGCATTTAAAAAACGCTGTTGCAGTTGATCATGTAATGCTTTATTCCAACACGGCAAAGCAAACCATCTTAGATAAAGTTCTTCAAGTTGTTCATTATATGTCTGGTTTTGTTGCTGACCAAAGTTGTTAGCCAGTTGTTGCATTTGTAATTGCATCTTTAACGTGCTGTCTGCTTCGGGTGTATCAAGCCCGTTGAGTTTCTCCATTTCTATACATAGCGTTCTGGCTGCTTGGGTTAACTCATCTGCAGATAAGCTATTACTAAAGCGGGTTTGAACCGCATCACGCCATTTGGCGGAGAAGTTTTCGGGGATGCTGCTGTCGATATTTCCAGCGTTTTCAATTTCAAGTGCGCTACAGGTTTCACCAAAACTAACTAAAGCTTGTAACTGCTGCTGCCAGCTATTGTTGGCGGCCTGCGTAATGGCATCGTTGATGCTTTCACTGGCGCTTTCGAAACCTTGTTTTAAGCTTTTAAATTTATTTTTCGGTAATGCGCCTAACGCATAAAAATCTTTTTGTGCTTGCTGAAAAGCTTGTTGATCAACACCAATTTCGCTTTGAGTTTTTTGCTTGATAGCGGTAGCTAAGTCTTGAATCTGCTTGATGATGTCGGTGGCTTTTTTGCCGTTATCCAGGCTTTCTTGTTCGGCGGCCTGGAATTGTGATTGACGCCCTTCGTATAAGGCATCTCCGGCTTGTTTAAATAGTGCCCACAGGTTTTGCTGCTGTTTGTGGCGGCTGGTGCCTTGGCTACTTACGGTTTTCCATTGCTGTAATAGCTGTTGGAAGTTGTTGATCGCCTGTTGCTTGTCTTCAGCACTGTTTAGCTCTTGTGCTTCATCACATAAGCTTTGTAATGCTTGTTCGGCATTTAATTGCTGCTGATGTATCGCGTGATTAATGGCATCAAAACTGGTAGAGAAGCGCTTTTGCAGGGCTTTATTTTTTTTGGGATCTACAGGGCTGAATTTCTTCCATTCCTGAATGATGCTGCGGTTTAATTTTTCTATGCTGCGCCAGTCCAGCTCTTGGCTGTTTAAATCTTGCTGTGCTACAAACTGTTCTAATTGCTCACAGATGGTAGTGCGTTGCTGGGCGTTAAATTCACGCAGATTTTTTTGTTGATCAAAATTTTCTTTACAGGGCGCATAAGCTTCATCAGAGGCTTTTTGAAAGGTTTTCCATAAGTCTTGATTTTGGCAATACCCCAGGGCTTTCCATTGCTGTTGTAGATCTTTGATTTTATTTAAACGTAATTCTGCAGTAAGTTGCGCTGCAACTAAACCTTGCATGGCTTGTAGCAGCGCTTCACGTTTGGGCTCGGTGGAATAGGTTTTCCAATCGTCTAATGCTTCCAAGCGCTTATGAATACGGCTTATTGCGGGCTGATATTTGTGTAACTGTTTTTTATTTAATTTTTCGCTATAGCGTTTAAGTTGTTTGAGGTTTTTTCTGGCTTGATCAATTTCATTGTCATCCAGATTGTTTTCTGTAGCCTCAAGTAATTGGCTTAATTGCGTCTCAATCGCCTGGCTGGTTTTGATTTGGCTTTGCTGCTGTTGTTTGAGTTGGCTCTGCAGGTTTTCAAGTCTTGTGACGACGCTGCTCTCTATGTCGAGTTTTCTTGTTTGGGGTAATAACTCTTCACAGCGCTTCAGGCTATTTTCCAGCGCTTGTGCGCCGAGCTTTTCTATTGGCGTTTTATCCTGCTGTGTTAATAGCTTAAATGCCTGCAAACTGGCATTTAACGTGAAATGCTGGTTTATTTGAGCGCTCAGTTTTTTATGGTTTTGAATATTCAGTTTGCTGATGACATCTTGGCTTTGTTGCAAAACCTCGTTATCTAATGGGTTTTGTTGCAGCTGGGTTTTAATGTTGCTGGCGGCGTTGAAATCTGCTTTTTCTGCCTGTTGAAGCGCAGCTTGTTCTTTTGTCTCGGCGATTGTCTGTTGCTGCTGCTGCAATTGATTGCTGAGTTGTTCAACGGATGACGTAAATTGCTGCTGGGTTTCTGCGTTTATGGCGTTTTCAGTATCGCTGTTCAGCAGTGTTTGCCATTGCTGTTGCAGGTTAAGGATTTCACCTTCTAAATGCAGAGGGGTATGGCTGTTAAGCAGTTGTTCGGCTTTATTTTGCAGGCGTTGCTGTTCGGTATTGATGTTTTTTAACCGGTCGGATTGTTGTTGCAGCGCGGCCAGTTTTTGTTTGATTTGCTGAGAGGCGCCTTTGTCTCGGCCTTTAACAAGGGTTGCGGCCTTTTTAAGGTTGGCTTCGCTGTTGATTTTCCCAATGGCCTGCTGCCATAAACGGCTGGATTTACTGTCTTCAATCAGCTTGATTATAGCCGATTCATCGGTGATGCCCGCCAAGGCTAATTCCGGGAAGCTGTTATTGTGGCTATAGGTAATAATAGCGCCAAGGTGTTTGGCATCGCTGCAGTGGGCAATGATTTGCTCGGCATCATAGGCACTGGTGTGCTGGCTGTCGTTAAGCACTTCTACCCAGCGTTTTAATGCCTGGGCTGCGATTTTGCTGTTTTCACTTAATGTGAGCAGGGCGTTTTTATCGTTAATTTTCTCGATAGCCTTTGCGCGTACCTGCGCATCTACATCTTCTCTGGCTATTTTTTCGAGAATGTCGTGTTGGCTGTCAGTGATCTGTTCTATGGCTTGCAGGCGAATTCCAGCATCTTCATGTTGCCATTTAGCTTGAGTAAAAGAGCGGATAAGTTTTTTTAACATGGCTTTAATCGTTTTATTGTCGTTTTATTGTCGTGTTTATTAAGCCTTGCAGCTTATAATATGTGCCCATTTTAAACTAGACGTGAAGATGACGCACTGTATATGCTGACACAAGCGCATAAAAAATCGATACAAACGGCTTATAGCACCTTATTAAAGAATAAAGGCTTAAATCCGCGTGCCGGTCAGAAGCAGATGATTGCCGAAATTGCCCGCACTATCACCTCTGTGGAAGCCGATGCAGAAGGTAAGCGCATCAACGAGGCAGGTGTTTGTGCCATAGAAGCTGGTACAGGTACGGGTAAAACCGTGGCTTATATTTTGGCGGTTTTGCCGTTGGCGAAAGCTTTAGGCAAAAAAGTGGTGATATCTACCGCAACCATTGCATTGCAAGAGCAGATTTTGCATAGAGATTTACCCGATATTTTAAAACACAGCGGCATTCATTTTCGTTTTGCTTTGGCTAAAGGCCGCGGGCGTTATTTGTGTTTAAGTAAGCTCGATTTACATCTCAACAGTGATGTGAACCAAGATACGTTGTTTTCTATGGATTCCCCCGCACCGGCGCAATCTACCGATGAAGAAACGGTGCAGATTTATGAATCTATGGCCAAGGCATTATTAACGTCGCAATGGGATGGCGATAAAGACAGCTGGAAAGGTGAGCTGGATGATGACATTTGGAAGCCATTAACCGCCGATAGAAATGAATGTGCAGGCAGGCGTTGCCAGCATGTGGCGCAGTGCAGCTTTATCAAAGCGCGGGATAACTTATCCGCGGTTGATTGTGTGGTGGCTAATCATGATTTAGTCATGGCCGATTTGGCCTTGGGTGGCGGCGCTATTTTAACCGACCCTGCGGATACGATTTATATTTTTGATGAAGCCCATCATTTACCCGATATAGCTCTGCGGCATTTTTCCGGCGCGTTACGTATAAATGGTGCGATGCATTGGTTTGATCAAAGCATTAAGGCGATTCGAGACATCGGTAGTCAAAATGGCTCCTTCATCAAGCTATTGGATAAGTTAGATTTGGTGCCGGGTTTGTTATTGGAATTGAAACAGATCTATGGGGAAGTGAAGCCCATTGTTGATGATTTGGTAGAACCTTTATTGGTGGATATTGCCGAGCAATACCAATTACCGCATTACCGTTTTGAGCAGGGCGTGATTCCACCGGTCTTAAAAGAATTATCTAAAGTGCTGAGTAAACGTTTTGACATTTTGGTGGATGAGCTTTCAGCGGCACACGAGATTATCTCTGGCGCATTGGATGAAAACGATACCAGCATATCGTTACCGCAATTAGAGAATCTGTTTTCAGATGTGGGAGTGATGTTAAATGCAGCGGAGCGCCAGTGGGCATTATGGAAGGCCTATGCTAGAGACGATGACGATATGCCTGATTCCCGCTGGATTCAGGTGGTGGAATCTGGCGGCCTATTAGATTTTGAATTATCGGCCAGCCCGTTAATGGCCGCCAGAACCCTGCGTCAGTATTTATGGAAACGTTGTTATGCGGCTGTTTTGACATCGGCCACGTTAACGGCCTTGGGGCAGTTTGGCAGGCTTTCTATGCATGCCGGTTTACCCAAATATACGCAAACCGCTGTAGTCCCCAGCCCGTTTGATTATCAGAAAAATGCACGTTTTTTTGTGCCTGCAATGTATTCCGAGCCTACTGACCATTTTGCCCATAGCGCCGAAATTGCCGAGAAATTACCGGCGCTATGTGAAGGTTATGAAG
The DNA here is from genome assembly GCA_013215055.1 of Pseudomonadales bacterium. Lineage (GTDB taxonomy): Bacteria > Pseudomonadota > Gammaproteobacteria > Pseudomonadales > DT-91 > CAKMZU01. The sequence continues at coordinate 11,027 of JABSRQ010000097.1, forward strand.
GCATTCTGGTGTTGTTTGCCTCTCGCAGGCAGATGAATGATGTTTATGACTTGCTAGATGACAAGTGGCAGGCCAAGGTGCTGAAGCAAAATCAGATGTCTAAGCAGAAATTGCTGCAGCAGCATATAGATCAGGTGGATGACACAGGTTTGTCGGTGTTATTTGGTTTGGCAAGTTTAGCCGAGGGTGTGGATTTACCGGGTAAATATTGTGGCCATGTGATTATCGCCAAGCTGCCTTTTTCGGTACCCAATGATCCGGTAGAGGCGGGATTAGCCGAGTGGTTTGAGACGCAAGGGCGTAATCCGTTTATGGAAATCAGCCTGCCGGATGCATCACAGCGCCTGATACAGGCCTGTGGTCGTCTGATTCGAACGGAAACCGATCAGGGCCAGGTGACGCTAATGGATAAGCGTATACTCACCAAGCGTTATGGGCGGCTGATATTAGATTCTTTGCCACCGTTCCGGCAGATTTTAGAGGCTCCTTAGGGTGAAAAAGGAGATTGTTCGCGGCTTATTAGCCGACTTACACGCCGAGTTGTTGAAGCTAGATGCCTGGGAAGATAAACCGCCATCTGAATCGGCATTAAAAAGTCTGCAGCCCTTTGCGGTGGATGCCTTACGTTTTAATCAGTGGTTGCAGTGGATTTTTATTCCCAAGATGTTGTATTTGTTGGATAAAGATTTGGCGCTTCCGAATGTCTGCGGTATGCAGCCTATGATTGAGGGTTGGGGGCGAGAATGTGGCGGGAATGTTAAGGTGCTGAGCCGGGTTCTACTGGCGCTGGATCAGCAGTTATCCCTCTGAAATTAGAGGGATGTAATGCCATTGCGGTTACGATTATTTGCAGTGGATTTTCTTGATTTCCATGATGTCGGCTAGCTGTTGATTTTTCTCTTCCAGAGTCAGGATTTTCCCACCTTGGCGTACGATCGGTGTATTGCGTAGCGCAATTTCATTCTTCTTGGCGCGTTCGCAGGTGCCTTTATCACGTTTAATTTCTTGTTTTACTGGCTTGCTTTCTTTTATAGCGACAGTTTGTTCAGGCTTTTTTGTGGCTTGTTTTTTAGCAGGTTTGTTTTCTTCTTGTTGCTGAGCTAATTCAGCAGCCTTGGCTTCATCGGAAAATGGAATATAGTTAGGGGATTTTTTACCCTGTGTTTTGGTAGAGAGGGCTTCGCTTTGTTGATTAATCGGTTTGTTCTGGCTGTAATGGGTAACACCTTTTTCATCAACCCACTTATAAAATGCACTGGCTATTGAAGAGCTGGAGTAGATGCAGGCAATGGCCAATAATAGTGCAGATAAGTGCAAAACTTTCATGATTGTTAAATCCTTTGGATTATGTCCCTGAAACGAGTCGTATTTATTCACGTCGAGAATAGCATAAAAATCCACGAATACCCGTAACTGGTTGACATTAATGGGGCAAACGACAACAATTGCCGGTCAAATTAGGCGTGGCCTATTCATTGTTTTTATTAGAGGGTTGAACCGTGGAGTTGTTATCGGGTGGCGAGATGATCGCCCGCGCACTCAAAGACGAAGGTGTAGAGTTTATCTTCGGCTATCCGGGTGGTGCAGTACTACATATATATGATGCCTTGGCCAGAACCAGCGAAATTCCGCATATTCTGGTCCGTCATGAGCAGGCAGCTACTCATGCTGCAGATGCATATACACGTTCAACCGGAAAGACCGGTGTCGTCTTGGTCACCTCCGGTCCGGGGGCAACCAATGCGATTACCGGTATTGCGACGGCCTATATGGATTCTATTCCCATGGTGGTGTTATCGGGGCAGGTGCAAAGCCATTTAATTGGTGAAGATGCATTCCAGGAAACCGATATGATCGGTATTTCTAGACCTATCGTTAAACATAGCTTTTTGGTTAAAAAACAAGAAGATATTCCTGAGACGATCAAGAAGGCTTTTTATCTGGCAGCTTCGGGTAGGCCTGGTCCGGTTGTTATCGATTTGCCTAAAGATCTTACTAATCCGGTGGATAAATTTCCTTACGTTTATCCCGCTGAAGTAAAGATGCGTTCTTATTCGCCAGCAGTACGTGGTCATACAGGGCAAATCAAAAAAGCTTTGCAGATGCTGTTAGCGGCTAAAAAGCCGGTTATTTATTACGGTGGCGGTGTGGTTCAGGGTGAAGCCTCGAAAGAGTTGATTACCTTGGCGCATAAGTTGGGTATGCCGGTAACTAGCACGTTGATGGGCTTGGGTGCATATCCTGCTTCCGATGATGCCTATTTAGGTATGTTGGGTATGCATGGTACCTATGAAGCCAATAATGCGATGCATCATTCAGATGTGATTTTAGCTCTGGGTGCACGTTTTGATGACCGAGTGACCAATACGCCGGCTAAATTCTGCCCCGGTGCCAAGATTATTCATGTCGATATTGATCCGGCTTCGATTTCTAAAACGGTTAGGGCCGATGTGCCGATTGTAGGTCCGGTAAAATCGGTTCTGGAAGATATGTTACAGCAATTAGCTGAAATGCAGGATAAAGGTGAGGTAACTCGGGATCAAGTTGCGCTGGATACCTGGATGCAACAGATTTCTCAGTGGAGAGAAGCGCAGGGTTTGTGGGTTAAGCCACGTTATGAGTTGGACTCAGGCAAGATTAAACCGCAGCAGGTTATCGAAGCTCTCTGCAGAGTGACCAAAGGCGAGGCTTTTGTTTGTTCTGATGTGGGGCAGCATCAGATGTTTGCGGCGCAATATTATCAGTTTAATAAGCCTCGTCGCTGGATTAATTCCGGCGGCCTGGGCACGATGGGTTTTGGTTTGCCTGCTGCGATGGGGGTTAAGCTTGCACACCCGGATGCTGATGTCGCTGTGGTAACCGGTGAAGGCTCTATTCAAATGAATATTCAAGAGCTTTCAACCTGTACTCAGTATAAATTGCCGGTAAAAATCATTAATTTGAATAATGGTTTCTTAGGCATGGTTAAGCAGTGGCAGGATATGCAATATGATAGCCGCTATTCTCAATCGGTTTATGAGGATTCTCTGCCTGACTTTATCAAGCTGGCTGAAGCCTATGGTCATGTGGGTATTAAAGTTGAGAAACTGGAAGATTTAGAACCTGCGTTAGAAAAAGCGTTTGCGATGAAAGACAAGTTGGTATTCCTGGATATCTATGTCGATAGACATGAGCATGTTTATCCTATGCATATAGCCCCAGGTGGTTCTATGCGCGATATGCTGTTAAATAAAACGGAGCGTACATAATGAGACATATTGTTTCCGTTTTAATGGAAAATGAACCAGGCGCTTTATCGCGCGTGGTAGGTTTGTTTTCTCAGCGTGGTTATAATATTGAAAGTTTAACCGTGGCGCCTACCGAAGATGCCAGCCTTTCGCGTTTAACGCTGACCACGGATTGTGACGATGATAAAATTGAGCAGGTAACCAAACACCTGAACAAGCTTATTGACGTGATTAAGTTGGTGGATTTAACCGAAGGTAGCCATATTGAGCGTGAATTGATGCTGGTGAAGGTTAAGGCTTCAGGCGCACAGCGAGCAGAAATTAAACGTTGCTGTGATATTTTTCGTGGTCAAATTGTTGATGTAGGCCCTACGGTTTATACGATTCAAATTTCAGGTACCAGTGATAAATTGGATGCATTTATTGCCTCCATTGGTGATGCTTCGATTCTTGAGGTGGTGCGCACGGGTGTATGCGGTTTGTCACGTGGTGAGAAGGTGTTGAGCCTTTAATTATCGTGAATTTATAGCTTTAACGAATGATCAAAGGCCTGCTCAGTGAGTGGGCTTTTTTTGTTTCTGGCTTATGGGGTGGTCGCAACCATAATCTGGTACGACCATTATTGTGGAATGGATTATTGAGATTTATCTGTAGCCTGTTCTATCGTTTTTTCAGCGGTGGCGACGGTAGATAGTGCTGTAGCTTCAGGTGCCGAAGCTTTAAGTTTTTCATTTTCATTTTCATTTTCATTTTCATTTTCATTTTCATTTTCATTTTCATTTTTAGTTGCTGTAGTTACAGCTGTTGTAGCTTCAAGTTCTTCATTTCCAGGTGTGGCTTGAATTTCTGTCAGTGCTTTTTCTGTCGTATCGCTGTTGTGTTTTGGTTTTTTGGGCGCGATTGTTTGCTGTGTTTGCGCTACAGGCTCGATGTTTTTTTCCGGCAGACTTGCAGGTTCTTTTTTGTCGACTTCTGCTATCGCCTCATTTTCCCGCAGACTTCTTTCTTTACGTTTACGAGTCAGCTCTTGTTTTTCTAGCTTTTCAGCAATGGCGATAGCCTGATTTTTAAGAGAAAGACTGGTTAAGTTTTCGACCTTGGCTGCTTGATTGATACGCTCAAGAAGTGTCTCAACATAGAGTGTACGTTGCTCGGCATCTTCTTCATTAAGCTCTAATATTTTCTGTGATTCGATGGAAATATGGTAAGCGTGAAGTGCTTTGTTGAGTGCATCGGTAGAGGCTTTTTTAATCCCTTCTCTATCGCGGTAATGTTCATTGATAAAGTTTTTCGCGTATTTAATCGACGCTTCAGCTTTTTCATAGGTGGCTGGGGCAAATGTTTCTGCGTCAACAGATTCTGCGGCATCCAGTTGCTTTTCTGCATTGGTTAAATAAATCGTTTTTAGGGTTTTGGCTTCAAGTTTGGCAAAAAAATCCAGTACCTTGATTTCATCTTCTGCAGCTTTAGTTAAGAAACCACCTTCCATTTCTTTAATGAGATTGCTGAGTAGTTTGGTGCCTTTATTAAAGTCTTTGGGTTTGATGTTATCAGCATTAATTTCTAGCAAGACATCTCTGTGGGCCAGGGATTTAGCTAGATGTTTTTTGACCGTATCGCGATTTTCATAAGCTTTTTGAATCAGTGTTTGTACTTCGAACGCTGCGCCAATAGTGGCAATTTTATCCTGCTGAGTTTGAATTTTTTTTTGCAATTTTTGTGCTTCGTTTAATTTGTCTTTTGCGCGTTCTAAATGTAAAGGTGCGTAGAATGTGAGTTCGTCTTCAATAGCTTTAGAGTAAAGCTGTGCAGCATCAAGAATAGCTTCCTCGGGAGATGTGTTGCTGCTGTTAGCTTTTTTCATCGCTTGCAACTCCATCATGGAGCTGTCTGCAACCTGGGTGTTAGTGCAGGCTGGAATGATGGTGAATATAGCAAATGCCAGGGTGAGGATCTTGAGTGAGGGTTTCATGTGTTCGTCCGTGTATTTTGAGTTCTTTTGACGTAAAAAAAGGGCGAATTAATCGCCCTTTTTGAACTTAATGTGAACTATAGACTATGAAATGATTTTCTTCATCGCCGTCATGCTTTCACGCAGCTCTTCACCAACCCATTCAACTGGATGGTTACGAATCGCAGAATTAACTTCGATTAAACGTGCGTTATCAACGCCGTTGTCTTTATTATCCAGGCCCTTACCGATAACGTCGGTTTTAATGCCTTTCATAAAGTCAGCTAACATAGGTCGTGCAGCTTGATCAAACAAGTAGCAACCATATTCTGCAGTATCAGAGATAACTACGTTCATCTCGTACAACTTCTTACGTGCGATGGTGTTAGCAATTAATGGCGTTTCATGCAGAGATTCATAATAAGCAGATTCCTCAACGATGCCAGCTTCAACCATGGTTTCAAAAGCCAGTTCAACACCGGCACGTACCATGGCAACTAACAAGATACCGTTGTCGTAGAATTCTTGCTCAGTGATGTCTTGATCCGTTAATGCTTGCTTCTCGAAGTTGGTCTCGGCCGTTTCTGCGCGCCATTTGTGCAGGTTAACGTCATCGTTAGCCCAGTCAGTCATCATGCCGCTAGAGAATTCACCCGAGATGATGTCGTCTTGATGTTTTTGGAATAAAGGACGCAAGATGGCTTTTAACTCTTCAGATAAATCAAAGGCTTTGATTTTTGAAGGGTTGTCCAGTCTGTCCATCATATTAGTGATGCCGCCGTATTTTAGACCTTCGGTGACCGTTTCCCAACCGAACTGAATTAACTTGGCTGCGTAGCCAGCGTCAATACCTTCTTCAACCATTTTGTCGAAAGACAAAATTGCACCCGTTTGCAGCATGCCACAAAGAATGGTTTGCTCACCCATGAGGTCAGACTTAACTTCGGCGATAGGAGAAGACTCAAGAACACCGGCTTTATGGCCGCCGGTACCTGCTGCTAATGCCTTGGCGATAGCCATGCCGTCACCATTTGGATCATTCTCACGGTGAACCGCGATCAAAGTAGGTACGCCAAAACCACGTACATATTCGGCACGTACTTCAGAGCCGGGGCATTTAGGGCACATCAAAACAACGGTTAAATCTTTACGGATTTGCATGCCTTCTTCAACCAGGTTGAAGCCATGAGCGTAATCTAAAGTGGCACCTTCTTTCATTATAGGCATAACCGCTTCAACAACCGCTGTGTGTTGTTTGTCAGGGGTTAAGTTCATGACGATGTCGGCAGTAGGGATCAGCTCTTCATAAGTGCCAACGGTGAAGCCGTTTTCAGTGGCGTTTAAGAAGGATTGACGTTTTTCAGCAATAGCTGCTGCACGCAGAGTGTAGGATACATCAAGGCCAGAATCGCGTAGGTTTAAACCTTGGTTTAAGCCTTGAGCGCCACAGCCGATAATGACAATTTTTTTGTCTTTGATGTAATCAACACCTTCACTGAATTCAGATGCATCCATGAAACGACATTTGCCCAGCTCTTCAAGCTGAGTACGTAAAGGCAGGGTATTAAAATAATTAGCCATGTGTACCTCGGTATATTTATAAGGGGAAGATAAAAGTTGGCGCTATTGTAGTTAAAGAATATAGTTGCGTAAATTGAAGGTTTGTTAATTTATTATTGCGATTTGGACAATATGGATTTTAAGCAGTTAGAAATCTTTGCCGTTTTGGTGGAAGAGTTGCATTTTGCGCGTACAGCCAAACGTTGCCATATGACGGCATCGGCTGTTACTCGTTCTATTCAGCGATTAGAGGGAGAGGTGGGGCGCCAACTGTTACTGAGAAGCAATCGCAGTGTTGAGTTGACACAGGCGGGTATAAGTTTTGCCGAATATGCCAGAGATTGTCTTGAAAAATGGCGTTTATTGCAGGCCGAAATGGCACTTGAAGCTGATACGGTCTCTGGACGCCTTAAAGTGTATGGTTCGGTAACAGCCAGCTACAGTGTGTTATCAAAGATTTTACCCTCATTTCGCCAGGCTTACTCAGATGTGGAAATAATGTTGCATACCGGTGATCAGGCGAATGCGGTAGAAAGGGTGTTGTCTGGGCAGGATGATATGGCGATTGCTGCAATGCCTGAGCATTTAACTGACAGCATTGCATTTAAAACATTAACATTTTCACCGCTACGCTTTATTATGCCTGCTGAGCCTGGGCCTATCGTAGAGAAAATTGAACATTTAGAGCAAACCCGGCAGGCATTAAATCCTTCATTGCTACCAATGATTGTTGCTGAGCAGGGATTGGCGAGAAATCGACTCGATGCCTATATGAAAGAGCATGGTTTAAAATTGAATATTTATGCTTCTGTTTCCGGCCATGAGGCAATAATAAGTATGGTGGCCTTGGGTTTTGGTATTGGTTTGGTACCTGAGATCGTTATTCATCACAGCCCTTTACAAGATAAGATTTGTGTTATGGAAGATATGCCTGAATTACAGGCCTTTCAAATTGGTGTCTGTGTATTAAAGCAGCGTCTGGCCTTACCCGTAGTAAAGGCCTTTTGGGATTTGGCCAGTGATATAGAATTTTGAATATAGAAAAAGTCATAGAAAGTATTAATAGAATAGAAATAGAAGAGAGTAATGACCGTCATGGAAAGTAATGAGAAAAAGAAGCCCTCGCCAGAAGAGATTGCCATCAGTCAGTTAGATAAGCTCTTGCCTGTTGATGACTATGAAGAGGTGATTTCTGAAAATGGTAAAAAGGTTACCAAGAAAGGTATTTACCTATTACCTAATTTATTTACAACAGCTGCTCTGTTTGCTGGGTTTTATGCAGTTATTGCTGGCATGCAGGGACGTTTTGAAGCGGCTGCCATTGCAATTTTTGTGGCGATGATTCTGGATATCGCCGATGGGCGTGTTGCCAGAATGATGAATGCGCAGAGTAAATTTGGTGCTGAATACGACAGTTTATCGGATATGGTATCTTTTGGTTTATCACCTGCATTGGCAATGTTCTGTTGGGCTTTGGCCCCGCTGGGTAAAGTGGGTTGGGTCTGCTCGTTTATCTATGTAGCGGGAGCAGCTTTAAGATTGGCAAGATTTAATACCCAGCCAGAATCTACCGATAAACGGTTTTTTATCGGTTTAGCCAGCCCGGCAGCAGCAGCACTATTAGCTGCAGTGATGTGGGTCTGCAGTGATTTAGGTCTAGTCGGTGATGAATTGCCGATGTGGATTTCGATTATGGTCGCTATTTTGACGGTTGCTGCCGGTGTATTGATGGTGTCGAATTTACGTTATCCGAGTTTTAAAGGCATCAATTTTTCCGGTAGGGTGCCATTTGTTGCAATTTTGGCTGTTATCGCCATTTTTGCCGTGGTAGGTATTGATCCACCTAAGGTTATTTTATTGCTGATTACCCTGTATACACTTTCTGGATTTGTGATCTCTTTAAAAAAATCCTAGCGATAAAAATTGAATAAAGCTCAAAGCCCGCGACAGCGGGCTTTTTTGTATGATAAATAAACAAAGTGCGAAGGGTTTGATTGAATATCATACGTTAGACAAATAATGACATCTTTTTGAAATAAACCCTTGTATTGAACGTTCGCATCTCTATAATGCGCAGCTCCTGAGTCGTAGGACACGGGGCAAGCAGCTACTTATCACAATTCATCGTTGGTAA
>JABSRQ010000098.1 GCA_013215055.1 Pseudomonadales bacterium
CCATGCTGCACGATGTAATAGAAGACACAGGCGTAGAAAAGCACGCACTGGCCGAACAATTTGGCACTACCGTCGCCGACCTGGTCGATGGTGTCAGCAAACTGACCGCCATGGAATTCCGCTCCAAGGCCGAGGCCCAGGCCGAAAACTTTCAGAAGATGGCCATGGCCATGGCCAAAGATATACGCGGCATCATCGTCAAACTGGCCGACCGCCTGCACAATATGCGTACCATAGGCGCGTTGAAGCCTGAGAAACGCCGCCGCATCGCCAAGGAAACGCTGGAAATCTACGCGCCCATTGCCAATCGATTAGGCATGAATACCGTGCGTATGGAGCTGGAAGACCTGTGTTTCTATGGCACCTACCCCATGCGTGCCACGCGTATTGAAGCCGCGGTTAAAAATATCCGCGGCAAACGCGAAGAATTAGTCGAAGAGACCCGCCATCTGATTGCCGAGCATCTGGATATTGAAGGGCTAAACGCCCGCGTGTTTGGTAGGGAGAAGCATCTGTTTAGCATCTATCAGAAGATGCGCCACTCACAGAAGTCTTTCTCCAATATCATGGATGTGTTCGGCTTTCGCATCGTCGTCGATTCTGTCGATACCTGTTATCGCGTAATGGGCGCCATGCATGCGCTGTTCAAGCCGGTACCCGGACAGTTCAAGGACTATATCGCCATCCCCAAGTCCAACGGCTATCAATCCCTGCATACCATTCTTATCGGTAGACACGGCGTGCCTATAGAAGTACAGATTCGCACCACCGAGATGGATGAGATGTCCAGCAACGGCATAGCCGCACACTGGGTCTATAAAAACAGCAGTGATGGCGCGATGTCGGGCAGTCACCAACGCGCCAGACAATGGGTACAGGGGCTGCTGGAGATTCAGGAACGCACCGGTAACAGTCTGGAGTTTATCGAAAACGTCAAGATCGACCTGTTCCCCGATGAAGTGTATGTATTCACGCCCAAGGGCAAGATACTGGAACTGCCTCAGGGCGCCACGGCGGTAGACTTTGCCTATGCTGTGCATACCGATCTCGGTAATAAATGTGTGGGTTGTTATATCAATAGACGCCTGTCGTCATTGAGTGAGCCGCTGCAAAGTGGTGAAACGGTAAGAATCATCACCTCGGCCAATGCCCAACCTAACCCGGTGTGGCTGGATTTTGTCGTCACCGGCAAGGCGCGCAGTAATATACGCCATGTATTGAAGAGCCATCGCCATAATGAGTCGGTGGCGCTGGGTGAACGCCTGCTGAACAAGGCGCTGATCAGCCTGGACAGCAAGCTGGAAGATATTTCCGATGAGGCCATGCAAGCCTTGCTGGCCACCACCGGCCATCAGAACTTCGATTACATACTCGAAGACATTGGTATTGGTAATAGAGTCGCGTACTTAACGGCCAGGCAGCTGGTGCCTGAAGAGAATCAGCAGCCCGAAACGATCTCCAACGATGGTGCCGCACAAGGTTCTGCCGAGAGCAAAAGCAGAGCCCTGACGATTAGTGGCACCGAAGGCATGGTCGTAAGCTACGCCAAATGCTGTCACCCCATACCTGGCGATAATATTGTCGGCCATCTATCGGCTGGTAAAGGCGTGGTTGTACACACCCATGATTGCGTTAACATCGGCAGGATTCGTGAAGATAAGGGCGAGACCATCGAGTTGCGCTGGGATGAAAAGGTAGACGGTGAATTCCTCGTTGCCATCAGCATCGCTATCAAGCATCAGCGCGGCATGATCGCCACTCTGGCCACCAAGATTAATAGCCTGGATGCCAATATAGAGAGCATTAACGCCAAAGATGTAGATGCCTATAGCAATCAGGTGGATATTGAAATCACCGTGCATGACCGCATACATCTAGCCCGCATCATGCGCCATATTCGTAATATTAAATCCGTCACGCGGATACAGCGTGTTCGCGCCTCCTCCTATAAAAGGAATAAAAGATGAGCCTGAAAGCCATACAAACCGAGAACGCCCCATCCGCAATCGGCCCATACTCACAGGCTGTACAGGCAGGCGATACGCTGTATATTTCCGGCCAGATCCCACTGATTGCCGAGAGCATGGCGTTGGTAGACGGCGATATCACCGCGCAAACGACTCAAGTGTTCGAAAACCTTAAAGCCATCGCTGCAGCAGCCGGTGGTAATCTGAAAAACGCCGCCAAGATCAATATCTCGCTAACTGATTTAAATGACTTCAATGCCGTTAATGAAGTGATGAAACAGTACTTCGATCAACCTTATCCTGCTCGTGCCTGTGTACAAGTAGCCGCGTTGCCAAAAGGTGTGCCGGTGGAAATAGAAGCAATCGTTTACATGGGCTAATACCCACAGCGGGGGCTGCCCGATAGCCCCTACTATTTCTCCATCACTGCATTTGCAAGCTCGTGGGCGATGCTGTCCAAAGTATTCGATTGTTTAGAGCAGCGCTAAAACTACGAATGAAGCGATGCAGTTAAAAACTCGTAAAATACACTAACTCTCTACTGAAATAGTCACTAAACCCTGTATTTCTACGCGTCGTAGTTACTCATTATTATGTTTATCCCTATGGCTAAAAACTCGGTTATTTTTCCCCGCAAATGAGCCCCTTATTAGGCACAACTCTCAATTCTGAACGCAGTATTATCATGGTTAGCGGGGTTGACGTAACTCTGGGCCAATCGCTAGATTGTCTGATTTATTCCAGCAGCTGCTTTAAGGTATTAACAAAAGCTGTATTGGATTGATAATTCTCCAAGTTCAGTTCTGGGCTGGTAAGCGTGGACATTTGTTTATGCATCAGATTGGCAAAGGCAGCGACATCTCCTGCAGGAGATATACAGGATTTCGATAATAATTCCATTACACCACCACAGGTATCAAGTGCGACGGCTTTTTTCCCTAGTACATTGGCCTGTATAAGCACGTTGGGATAACCTTCATACCGTGAAGTTAATGCAAGCAGGTCTGCTTTAGCAATATAGGGAAAGGGATTCTTTTTGAAACCTAGCAGCTTAACTTTTCCTTCAAGATTTTTTTCTACTATATAGTCTTCTAGCTCTTGTCTTTTATTACCTTCGCCTAGAATAAGTAATCTACAGGGAAGCTTTTCGTTGAGTATTGAAAAAGCATTGATTAAGAAGGGATAGTTTTTAGCGTGAGTAAGCCTGCCTATAGCCAATACTACGGGGAGGTTTTCGTTAAAGAAAGTTTCAGCGCAAGTTGATTTGGACTTTTCAATGATTTCGTTTGCGTCAATCGGGTTATAAAGCACATGTATAGGGCTCGTTAATCGGTAGTAAGCCCTCATGTCTTCTTTGACGAAGTGACAGGTTGCCACAGCAATATCAGATTCAGTAAAAACAAAACGAGAAATACCTTTAAAAATAAACTGTTTTATTAATGATGCATGACTCTTGCGATTTTCAGACGGTGTATTGGCCTCCCTTACGATAATTTTAACGCCTTTTAAGCGTGCTATGACTTTCGCTAAAATCACCATGAATCCGATGTGTGTCTGTGAACAAAAAATGATATCGGGTCTAAAAGTTTTTAACAGATTAGAAAAACATATGATATTTTTCCTGGTTCTCTGATGGCTGGCTATAACTATTTCAACACTATCTAAAAGCTCTTCTGCATAATGACCATTTTCAAAACAATATATTTTCACCTCATCACCGACACTTGAAAACCCATTAGCAACGGATACGGCTACACGTTCAGCACCACCATCACTAAGGCAGGAAGTAACGACAATAACTTTTTTTTTCATGTTTTTTCTCATAGAAAAAAGAGGCACTCACAAACCCAAAAAATAAATATGTTAGATAATAGAGTTGGTCAGTACTAATCTTTAATAGATAAAGAATTCACCTTGTAGCAGAAATGGTAAAGTTTTGGCAATAGAGTGAACGTCTATTACTCTGTTAAGTAGAATTGAAAACATTGTTTATGCAATATCCATGACATTCATTCTCAGAAATGTGTTTCTTCAGGCATATTAAACTATCGTTAGGCCTTCCAGCGTTTCAGGCAAATACCTGTCATGCCTTCAAGTTTTACGATGTCTGGCAAGTAGTAGTCTATCAACTCATCCCTGGCTTGCTGACTAAAATTCGGTTTTACAGTTGAATTTAATTTCTGTAGCACAAACAATGACTTTTTGAATACACGAGGTACATATCTTCTGATTTTCCAGCCTTCAGGAGCACGTAAAATGTTGTTCAGACGTCGAAACCTAGGCACAAGAGCGGGGTTATGTACCTTCGTATCAATATCAACCATTTCATCATTCACTCCCAGAAATTGAAAAATATCTCGCAAAAAGTTATCTGGTGAGGTCTTCAAATCTTCAAACAACACAATCTTAATTTGCTCTTGCGGAAAACAATCAAAATAGGGTTTTAAAAACTCCGCGTATCTTCCTACCCTTACCCATGGATAGTCACCTTCGAAAGCCTTTTCGATAGGCAAAGATGTTCCTCCATGTCTAAGATTATTTAGATAACCTGAATATGCCCTATCAGCAGGATTACGAATACAGCAGATAATCTTCACATCGGGAAGACTATTTCTAATTCTCTGTGCGGCACCCGGTGAGGAATAGTAGACTTCAGATACTTCGCCAGGAAGTTGATGCGGCTGACAATCGTTAAAAAGATTTAAGTATTCATCCATCGTTTCCACTTTACGAAACTTTGAATCATGTGAAAAAAAACCGGGTAACTTTTTCGGCAGGTAAAGATCCGGGTGCTGTATAAGATACTGATACAGTGATGTAGAGGCACACTTGGGGGCACCTATCACGATAAAATTTGGTGTTCTGAAATCTATTGTAGACATAGGTACATAACCAATATTAAAGAACAGAATTGATTCTAGCAGCCCGACCCAATAACCCCAAAAAAATAGTCAGGTACATTAAACAGATAATCACTAGACTCAAGGAAGCACCACAATGAAACTAAATATCATACGATGATAAGCCGCCCCCATCGGTGTTAGACTAAAATAAGCCCCCTGTATACGCAAAAGTCCATAATCATGCTGCTCAACTTAAAAGCATATTACAAACTATCTAGCCTGAGTTTGGGCAGGGTCAAAGCGTTTTATCTAGCATATTTATGGCTTTTGTCTTACCAAAAAAGTTGACTGATATAAGTGTTATGAAAGTCACTAATACTGATAGGTAGCTTAATTTTATCCAGGTAACTCTCCCTATGCTCAATATATTTATTTCAATATCATCAAATGATCTGATATTTTAAGCTAAGCAGTAATTTCCTTATTCCGATATTACTCTATCCTTCAGACTAATAAACGCATACCGAAGGTGATGAAATAATTTAACATAAGGTGTTAAGCACAGTTTCTTTGTATAGATATGCCCTGTCACAGAATAAAATATGGGGCAATAAAACACTTAATATACTCACCTGTTAAAGGTGCTACCGATGAAAAAATTTGTCGTCTTATCAACAATGCGATCTGGAACAACCTGGATGGTATCTCTTCTCGATAGCCACGAGCATATACTCTGTGCCGGAGAGATGTTACATGCAAGCTATGATCAATGTGAAGATATCAGCTATCATAAAGAATTGTCATTAGGTTATTATTTAAGGCGGCATCCAGAAAAAAACAAACAGATTAAGCATCATCGACGACAGATAATTTTTGAGTATCTCGATTGGTTATTTGATTCAATGACAGGTAATTCAGCTTCAGGATTTAAGCTAATGCTTAATCATATCAATAACTTCCCTGAGGTTATCGACTACCTTCGAGAAAGGGATATAAAAGTTATTCTTCTGTTAAGACTGAACCTGGTTGATCGACTTATATCACATGCAATGTTTTCAACCAGAAAAGATAAAAATAAGATTAGTGTCACTAATAAGCTTAAGCGTTTTATACATGCTTATCGTTTTGCCAGACAAAACAATAGGGGGCAGTTAATTCTTAATCCTAGAGATATCATTAGAAAGCTAAGTAAATACGAGAGCGAGAATTTTGAGCTTGTTAGTTATTCAAAATATAGTGATGTTGAAATTATCCATTATCATAATCTTATAGAAAACCATAAGAGCTGTCTGGATAGGGTTTTCTCGTTCCTTGATGTTGATTGTATGGAGTTGAGTTCCTCTCAGAAAAAAGTACGTACAAAAAGCATAAGTGACATAGTGGTGAACTATCGAGAGCTCAATAAACAACTTGAGGGCACACGATTCCAGAAATTTTTATAAGCCGGAAAGCAATATAACGCAGATTAAACTAATAGTTATGACTTTATTAATTAATTCTACCAGCTTCACTATTATTCCAAGGAAGGTGAATTCCTAAGGATTTTCCACATTAATACTCAGGCAGAATAATTTCATCTGGGCTAGAATGAATAATACTTTCCTTGCGGGCTGCGTGTTTTCATGCAGCCATTATTTAATGAGGGCGATTATTCTTTTAGCAGGCAGCAAGCGTGTTCAGTAATTATTTGACCCATTTCGTAAAAGGTATAGCTCTATGTCTTATCGAATGACTCCGCATCATTATCGATTAGGTGATTTGCTGGTCGAAAAGAAGCACATATCCCACGAACAACTCACAGAAGCACTAAATATACAACGTCAATCTCCAGGCAAGGCCCTGGGTGAAATACTTGTAGAGCAGAAGTTTATAAGTGCACTGCAGCTAAAATATGCACTTACCTATCAAGGCTGGCTGAAAAAAATTGCCTGTGCGGTGGCAATCAGTACCAGCTTGGCAGCATTTAGTACCGGTGCATTAGCCGGACCCCGGGTAGCAAAGACAGCAGGCAAGGTTGAAAGCAGTCAAAGTATGGGAGAACGAGCCGATACTGCTAGTCATTTGGATCAGATAAATGCCCCCCCTCAGTTTAGTGATGAGCTCAACCAAGTTGACTATGACGGATTAATAACTATTGCGCCATTAAATGAATCCGGAACCAGCCAGCCTCTTGAAGACAAAGACGAAGAGCTGGCGCCCCCTGACTTAAGCGTAGAGACCGAAATCGAAGAGCATCAAACTCAGGATAGCGTAGTGATATCGACCAGGGTTATTTTGTCTTGGGATACACCTGGAGATGGCGATGACAGTAGTGCTGCAAATAGTGTACAAAAGTATGAAATTTATTTCTTGAATGAGAGTACTGGCGATATGGACATTATTACCGTGTCTGGCAGTAATAATAAATGGTCTGCCAATTTGGCGAAAGGTGAGTATTCTTTCGCTATTAAGGCCATCGATGTTAATGGCCAGTCTACCGAGCTGTCATCGCTGGTTGGTACTGTTGTTACATGACCTTTGTGAGTTCGTTACGCTTTATCATCTGAACTAAGAATTTTAATAAAACGAAAAAATAGTTTTTTCTACTATAGTTATTCACAGCAGAATAAAGGCAACTCATAGGCATTGCTTTTTCTCACACTGCCCACATTTCTTCAATTACAACATTCATGTCTAACACCGTAATGAGAGGTGATTTATCCTATCTAATGTCTAAGTTATATACTGGGATCCTGGATATTATTACAATATTCATAGGGGTAATATTTTTATCTGATCTTGATGTCTATCTGATATCGTATATTTCCGGTTTTCCTTACCTAATGCTCATTCTTTTACTGTCCATCGTAGTGATTGGATATTTGAAAATGGGATTTCCTAAACTATATGGCGGTGAGCTCATATACTTCTCCCTATTCTTGCTATTAGCATTGCTGTCATTATTTTCCTTTATCCTTCACTCGCCATCATCCTTCTCTGATCCTGCTATGCCATTTTTACACCTTGCACTCATGTACTACCTATTGCAATGGTTACGATTAGAACGCAAGAAAGTAAAAATTATGCTTTTTATAGCGCTGGCGGTGAGCTTGTGCGGAGTTTTTATCGATGTACTCAATCCAGGCACGTTTTCTACCTTGACTCATAGAGCGGGTGGTTTTGCCAGGAATCCAAATGCAGCAGCGACGACGATAGTCATTATTGTTTTTGGGATCATGGTTTTTTCTAATGCATACAATAAAATTTCAACAGTTTCTGGTATCTGCCTTTTAGCAGGTCTGGTCGGTGTCGTAACTACAGGTTCAAGAGGAGGATTACTGTGTTATCTATTGCTGATTATAAGCCTGCTATTTAAATACATATACTGTAATAAAAAATCCATATTAGTAGTCTGTCTTATGCTGATATCAGTACCGTTCATTATTACACAGTTAGAGCTAGATGAAAGATTGCTAAATCGTATTGCAATAGATGAACAGCAAGAACAACTTAACCACGATAGTTCGCGTATAGATTTATTGTACGATTATGTAGATATTATCCTAACAAACTTTTGGGGTATAGGAAGAGCCGTAAATGCAAGCCGACACCTAGATGCGCATAATAGTGTTTTGAATATTACTGCAGAGTTTGGATGGCTTGCAGGAGGGATATTTATTGCCATGGTATTGGTTCTATCTTATTTCGTTTTGAAAGTTTCATTGATCAGTTCAATATTCATCTGTTTAATGATTTCTGTCATGCTATTTACGTCAAATGATCTTTTCTACCAAAGAAGCTGGCATTATTTTACAGCCTTTCTATTGTTCTACAGCTACTATTACGCAAAAAGGCATAGCTGGAAATATTCTGGCATTAAAAGCTTGGAATAATATCGTATGGCTAACACAAGTTTCGTTAGCAGTGGATAAGTGCGATCAACTGCTATGTCTTCAAGCGGTTTTATCGATGGGCTGTACTGATGTTAAGAGATAGAAAATATATCCACACAGGGAAAAATTAAGTCTATTTCCTACTTTTCTATCATGGCGTTAATTATAGGCACTCGCATATCATTGCTCGAACATTTCCTTAACGGAATTATTGAAGAAATATAAATTCAGTAGAAGTTTGATTGTAAATAATTATCAACGAGTCTCTGCTTAGCTAACTTTAACAGGTAAATTGATATGTGTGGTTTCGCAGGAGTAATAGTTAATTCAAATCAGTTTACTGAGTCTTCGATGGAAGTGATGCTGTCGAAGATTAAACATCGTGGACCAGATTCTCAAGGTATCTGGCACGACAATACTGTGTGGCTTGGCCATAGACGATTGTCTGTAGTCGATTTATCAAAGGCAGGGTCTCAGCCCATGCTATCCGCTTGTGGAAGATATATTATCGCCTTTAATGGTGAGATATATAACCACCTACAAATACGTAAGAGGCTAACTGAAGAGTATGCTACGCAGTGGCGAGGAACGTCGGATACAGAGGTGATGCTAGAACTCATCGCCCTAGAAGGCATAGATAAAGCATTGGATGAGTTTGATGGCATGTTCAGTTTTTCCCTGTGGGACTCAGAACAAGAAATAATGTATATCGCCAGGGACCGCTTCGGAGAGAAGCCCGTCTACTATAGTCAGCAAGGCGAGAGTTTTGTCTTTGCTTCTGAACTGACCTCTATCGAGGCTTATCCCAGCGTTAATCTCTCCATCGACAGAGGCGCTTTGTGTAAGTACTTTCAATATTCCTATTTTCCTGCACCACTTTCCATCTACAACGAGGTAAAAAAACTTGAGCCCGCACACTATCTTATTTGGCAAGAAGGTAAGGTGCTGGATAAAATATGTTATTGGGATATTTATGAAAAAGCCGAGTATGGACGAAAAAATCAATTTCAAGGAAGTAAACAAGAGGCCATCGATTGTCTTGATACTCTTCTTACTGAGTCGGTAAAAAAACGTATGCATGCCGATGTACCCTTAGGAGCCTTTTTGTCTGGTGGAATTGATTCTTCTGTTGTTGTAGGAGTGATGCAAAAATTAGCAAACAGAATGATAAATACATTCACTATAGGGTTCCAAGAACAGGAGTTTAATGAGGCCAAATTTGCCAAGCAGGTATCAGATCATATTGGAACCAATCACACCGAGAAATACATGAGCGGTGATGACGCACTTTCAGTTGTTCCTGACTTAGCCGATATTTATGATGAACCGTTTGCAGATCCTTCACAAATACCGACTTTTCTGGTCAGTCAACTGGCAAAGGAGCAGGTCACCGTGTCACTGAGTGGTGATGGTGGTGACGAATTATTTGCAGGCTATAGCCGTTATCAAGATGCTCAGGAAATATGGAGAAAGATTAGTCGATACCCTTATGGCCTACGCAGAATACTGGCTTATATTGTCAATCACATTCCCGTCTCAATGTTGAACGTAGTTTGCGCGCCGTTAGCGCGATGGTCGATGTTAAATATTCAGCCAGGAAAAATAGGATTTAAGATTAAATCACTCAGTCATTGGCTAGAGGCAAGGTCATTTGAGGATATTTATAAAATCTTTATGACGCAGTGGAGAAACCCTAATGATCTTGTCATAGGAGCTGTTGATTCCAGTGTATGGAAGCCAGCCTCACCAGATTTTTCAAATCGCGTCGAGAAAATGGCTTATGACGATATCAACAGCTATATGGCTGGGGACATCTTGACCAAAGTCGATAGAGCGGCGATGTCCGTCAGTTTAGAGAGTCGAATTCCATTACTGGACCATAAGATTGCTGAATTTGCATTTTCGTTACCCATAGACTTTAAGTGGAATGGTTTAAATGGAAAGTGGGTTTTAAGGCAAGTGTTATATCGCTATGTACCAAAAGATATTGTCGATAGGCCTAAGATGGGATTTGGTATTCCATTGAGTGCCTGGTTAAAAGGCGAGCTTAAGGATTGGGCTATACATTTACTGGACCAGAAGAAGCTTGAGCAGCAGGGATATATTAATGTAAAACTCGTTAAATCCGCCTGGAATGAACATCAAGATGGAGAGAAGGACCATAGCTTTCGTTTATGGACTGTTTTAATGTTTCAGCTGTGGCTTGAAAAAAGACCCTTTCTTACTGAAACGACGTGATTGACGAATTAGCAAGCTGACTTCAGTTTCTTGGAAAATTAGCTCATTTAATACTATTTAAGTTAAACGGTAGAGAGACGTTATTAGCAGGAAAAATAGCCGTTATAGCGACCATTAAAAATGGATCAATGGCACCAAATTCTGTGCCTTGTGTATGTAAAAAATCAGCATGATTTTCATAAGGCATGAAGAAGTATTTTAACCTTTTGCATAACTCAAAAAATCATCTGTATGCGTGCTTCATCAAATAAAAACGTATAAATGAATCATCTCTCTTATATATCAATATATTCTCATCTTGCAGTCAGCAATGCGGAAACTTCAAGATTAAACTAGAATGTTCAAAAGGTTCGCTCTAACAGCATTATTTTTTAAATTTTGGAATATTTATCAGTAGTACATCATTGAATTACGTCGGTTTTTGAATAGCTACTTAAACGCTATCAAATTCACGAAGGTAAACGTATCGAGTAAATTACGAGGCTTGATAATGAAGACCATTGTTTACTTAATTACTTCGTTCATTCGTGGCGGAGCGGAAGCTCAAGTAGCCAAGCTGGCTGCAGCGTTGTCTAATGAAATAGATGTACATGTAGTTTCCATGGTAGGTATGCCAGGTGATGAATTAGAACACCCTGAATTGGAAGGTAAGAATATAACAATACACTTTCTTGGAATGCAGAAGGGTAAAGCCGGTTTATACGACTTATTTCTAGCCTATAAGTTATTGAGACTAATTTCTCCTGATGTTGTTCATTCCCATATGGTACATGCCAACATCCTGGCTAGATTACTAAAACCATTTCTTTGCTATAAGTTGATTTCCACTGCGCATAATGTTGTCGAATGCCAAGGTTTCATGTCTTCTATATATCGCTATACCAAGCGTTTATCTAATATTAATACACAAGTAAGTCAGGCTGGTTTAGATGCATATAAAAAAGAAGGTCTTTTTTCCACTGAAGATATTTTGCTGTATAACGGCGTCGAGTCAACGTTTTTTGTTAGTTTAGATTCGCTGCCTAGACGAGGAAATAATCGATGCCTCAAACTACTTTGTGTTGCAAAGTATCGTCCACAAAAGAACTTAACGGGCTTGATTGATGCCTGTTCACTCTTGAAGAATAAAGGCATTAATTTTTCTCTTGAAATTGCCGGTGATGGCGAGCTGTTTGATGAAATAGATCAATACAGAGCTAAATCTGATGTTGCCAACGAAATTAAGCTTATTGGTTTGAGAAGTGATATTAGAGAATTAATGAAAAAGGCTGATGCTGTGGTGCTATCTTCTCACTATGAAGGCTTGCCTATGGTGTTAATTGAGGCCGCTGCAGTTGGCACTTTAATTGTCAGCACTGACGTGGGGGGCATAGCAGAAATTGTTATAGATGGAGATACAGGATTTTTAGTGAAAGAAGGAGATATGGTTGCTTTTGCCGATGCACTCGAAAGAACGGCAAAGGTTGATGCTTCATCCTATAAATATATGTCATGTAAGGCGATAATTCATGCTAAGGAAAAGTTTAATCTCGACAGCGTTGTTGAGCATTGGCAGAAAGTTTACGCGTCCGTTTGATGCCGGTACATTGAATGAATAAGCTACTCATTGTTACAACAGTCCCATGTACTCTTGATCGGATATTGATTGGTCAGCCAAAGTTTTTAAATGGATTTTTTACAGTTGTCTTAGTGAGTTCTTCAGGCGTGGATAAGAGTGCCGAGCGTGAAGGCGTGCCCAGCTTTGTTGTTGAGATGCACAGGGGAATTTCACCGCTCAAAGACTTGCTGTCTATTTATCGTTTAGTAAAGGTTATTTTCTATGAAAAGCCTGACGTCATACATTCATTTACTCCAAAGGCGGGTCTAGTTTCAGCCATAGCAGGATTTTTATGCCGTGTACCTGTACGCGTTCATACCTTTACCGGCTTGATATTTCCTTCGTTAAATGGGGTAAAGAAAACAGCCGTCAAGATGATGGATAAGTTAATTGTTGCGTTAAACACTCATATTGTTCCAGAAGGTCAGGGAGTCTGGAATCAATTGATTGATGATGGGTTTGATGATGCCAAGTTTGAAATAATTGGCAACGGAAACATCGCGGGGGTCGATTTGAATTATTTTTGTTCTGAGTACTCTACGAATATAAATTCGGAAAAATTTTCACAGCGTGTTTCCAAAGAAGAAAGTACATGTTTCTTATTTGTAGGTAGGTTAAATAAAGACAAGGGAATAAAAGAACTTGTTAAGGCCTTTCTACTCTTAAAAGATGATTCTGTGTTGCTACTGGCAGGTGATATAGATGAAGCAAGACCACCAGAAAAAGAAATCTTAGATGAAGTTACACTCCATGCGAATATATTCTCGTTAGGCCATGTTGATGATGTGAGAACTGTTATGTCAGTTGCAGATTGTTTGATACTTCCTAGCTATAGAGAAGGCTTTCCAAATGTAGTTCTTCAAGCTGGAGCGATGTCATTACCTGCAATTGTTACGGATATCTCTGGTTGCAATGAGATTATTACTCAGGGGGAAAATGGATGGTTAGTGGAACCTAAAAATATTCTAGCTTTAAAGGATGCAATGGAAAATTTTAAAGCTTATGAAGAAGTAGAGATTCAAACAATTAAGAGAGCTGCCAAGAAAAATGTTCATCAAAAGTACGATAGAACGTATTATCAGCAAGAAATACTAGAATATTATAGAAATAAGCTAAATGAAAATATTTGTTAATTTCCCCGCTAATTTATATTCTTTATTGCTATTAATCCTGTTATTCCTGTAACAGGACTATTGATAGCTAAGCGGCATTATCCTCGAATAATTTCATTTCCTGAATAAATTAATAAATACTAAACTTCATTTTAAAGGCTATTCTCATTGCACTTTCTCGCTTGCATCCTGAAATATCGATAAATGACGTCTTTGGTGGATATCAGGACATATGAAAAAAGTAGATTTTCGAGTCTTCATTTCAGCGCTAAAAATCTTACGATGCATCAATGATAATGATCGAGGAAAAGCAAACAATTTCCTTAAGTCACTGCAACTAGGCATATTGACCTTGGCGTATATCAAGCCCACTAGATAAACCTGAAAGTATAAATACATAGAGATGAAATCGATACAGCATCTATGCAATCTGTAACATCTGGCTCAGCAAGAGAAGTTAAAAGTGTATACAACATGACCGAAAAATATACTACTCTAATAACTGCAGCCTTATAGTCTGAAAGAGAAAGTTTCCCAGTAATTACTTTACCGTATCGTCAATGTCCATTCTTCGAATCCAATCTTGGGGAAGTTAATATGAGATATAAAGGTTTATTGCTGTTAGTTATAATAGCATTTCAAACATCTTGCCTTGATAAATATCTTGATGGTACTGCTACCGGGGAAGATACACAAACTCCTGTCGATAACGAAGACATCATTGATAAAGATAAGGATGAAGTCATTGATATTCCCGTCATTGATCCAAAACCCGATCCCGATCCTGGTCTGCCGCCTGAGCCAGAAATTGGCGGGAAGTTAAAGGCATTCCCTACCGCAGAAGGATTTGGTGCCAACTCAAAAGGAGGCCGTGGTGGCATTGTTGTCAAGGTAAAAAACACCAACGACAGCGGCCCTGGAAGCTTAAGGTCTGCCCTGCAATTAAAGGTTCCAAGAACGATAGTATTTGAATTCCCTGGAGGAACCGACGCTACTATCACGTTAAAGAGTCGTCTCACTCTAGGAAAAGCCAACTCCTATGTCACTATCGCTGGACAAACAGCCCGTGGCAAGGGAGTACAAATCAAGGGCTTCGACATTATATTTAGTGGCGGTGCTCACGATATCATTATAAGGCATGTCAACTTTAGACCAGGATATACGGGGCCCAAAGACTGGAGCAAGGTCGCTTTTGGTACCATTGGCTCATCAGTATCAAACAAAATTTATAACCTCATTATTGATCACTGCAGCTTCTATTGGGGTCCCGATGAAAATTTCATGATTTTTCAGTTTGCTAACAATATAACCTTGCAGTGGAATATCTCCGAAGGCATGTCACAAGTCAGAGATAAACCAACAAATGGAAAATTGGTTACTGAAAAGGCCAAAGGAGGCTTTATATCTGGCATGAAAAACGTTGGAGGCCATAACTACAACATAAGCATACATCATAATTTATTTGTCAATAACGACCAAAGAGGCCCCTTAATCAAGGGCTATGGTGTCTATGAGCTGGTCAATAACTTTAACCACAACTACGGCAGCTTTGGCAGCCAGCTAGGCCATATACATGCTGAGGGATTGAGAATCAATGTTATCGGAAACATTTGGTATAAGAAAAGCCCAGGTAACCGCTACGCCGTAGGGCTTGAGATTGTCAAAAACAACAAGGCGCAAGTTTATGTAAAGGATAATATTGGTGTCTTCAGAATGAACAAGAACCAGCCAGAATGGGATATTATGGGTATCGATAGCCACCCCAATAAATCAGGCTATTGGACCAACCCAGCACCAGAGTATTTTCAAAAGAAAACTCCCTGGTCTGGCAGTTCAAATCCAATAACTATTCAAAGTTCCTCCTATTTACTCGATACATTGGTCATGAATGTTGGTGCAATAAAACCCGAACGAGATGTATTGGATGATCGTGCTATCAGCGACCTTCTGAATAAGACGGGATCCTTTAAAAGTGCAAAAAATCTATCCGCTATGAAGCACCCGGTATTAACCAGCTCAGTCCCACTTAGCGATAAAGATAATGATGGTATGCCAGACCAGTACGAGCAGCAGAATGGCCTGGATATGAATAACCCGAAAGACAGGAATAATCTAAATGATAGCGGTTATACACGCTTAGAGGTCTACTTGAACAAACTTGCCGGCGACTACGATTATTTATGATAGTTTTATACGGTTTAGTGTAAACCATTGGGCTACTTTCAGGCTTACACTATAGATTGCTGTCTTTAGCAGTCTATGCCACATTGTCGGAATTATATGTTGCAGATAAAGTCAGCTGCTGTATTGAAGCGCCCGCTAATAAAAATATCTCCCATAACGTACTAGTGCCCGCAGCTATAGTCAGCTCTTACTTTTCCAGTCTTATCTATAAGCAGAGAGAGTCAGGTTTTAAGCTTGCGATCGATCTTTCTAAATTTTTAGCCAACTCTTGGCGATTTTCTTTATCCAGCATACCGTAGTGACTACCCCTAGAGTAAATAATCCCTTTAAGATCCGCATAGCGGTTCCAACCGTAGTCTTCTAGCCAGTGCCGTAGTTGATCATAGGGCTCATTGTCGCACTTTATTAGCACAGCTGGCACGTTACAGGGTGAGAGATCATAGAGTCGGGCTTGATTTCTGGCATTGGTATTTGCCCAGTTAACCTTGGATTTAAACGGCTCAATATTGCTTTTTTTTGCACTGTTATTGCCCCATCTATCATGCAGAGATTTACCCATCTTTAGAAAGGCTGATTTAACAAGAAAGCTTAATGATTCCTCGGTATAGTAAAATTTTATCCAGGTAAATATTGATTTAGATCTAGCCAGTTTCCATATACGGGCATCAAATAGAATTACGAAGACCTCTTCCTCTTGCTGTTTTAACAGTCTAGCCATCTCGAAGCTAATGACTCCACCTAAAGAGTGACCACAGAGGTAATATGGCCCTACAGGCTGGCGTTCTTTTACAATCTCCAGTAAGCGCTTGGCTACCGATTCGAAGGTTTTAAAATTCTCACCATTGAACTCTGGATAGTTCAACCCGTAAGCCTTCCATCTACCTGAAAGGTAAAGGCCTATGTTATGAAACTGAACTGAGTGCCCACCCATACCAGGAAGAATAAAGATCGGGTGTCCCTGTGTTATTGACCCATCATCTAACGGTAAAATATAAGTTGATTCTGATGATTCGCTGTGATGCCCGGAAATACGTTCAAAGATAAAATCTAGTTGTTGTGAAAATACAGGAAAGTCATAAACAGTAGTAATATTGCAATGTATATTATATATCGAGCTTATCTTATACGCCAACTCTGCAGCATTTAGGCTATCGCCTCCAGATTCAAAAAAATTGCTGGTTTCAGGCTGATTGACGGAAATACCTAATTCATCCCATAAACGCTCTAGGGTATCAGCTGTTTTATTATCCCCGGCATAACTTCTCGTTACAGGTAGTATTTTTTCTTCA
Source organism: Pseudomonadales bacterium (assembly GCA_013215055.1). GTDB lineage: Bacteria > Pseudomonadota > Gammaproteobacteria > Pseudomonadales > DT-91 > CAKMZU01. Next base: position 17,103 of record JABSRQ010000098.1, read on the forward strand.
GCCAGTGAAATTAAAGATTTTCTGTCAACTTTCCCATTAGAGTTTACTAACATATTCTCTAGAGGAACTATGTAAGCCGGTATCATATGACTAGGTAACTCAGCTACCAATATCTGCTTGATAACGCTGGCATTGAATACACTCTCAAGGCTCAATTGAACAAAAGCCACTAGCTTTAAATTTTTTCGTTTATCTTTCGCCCCGACAACGATAGCGGATTGTATGCCTTTTATTTTTCTTAACCAGTGTTCAATTTCACCTTCTTCGATGCGCACACCATTGATCTGAATCTGAAAATCTTTACGCCCGAGCAAGCGAAATTGACCTGATGCTTCTTTAACGGCTATGTCACCTGTTTTGTAATAACGATATCCGTCAATATATAAGAATTTTTCTTCATTCAATCTCTGACGATTTATATAACCCTTGGCAGTTCCATTGCCCGCTATTAGTATCTCTCCATATTCTCCGTCAACTACGTCTTCTTGTCTCTCATTGATTAGCTTTACTTTTACACCTTCGAATGGGTGTCCTATATAGGTTTTTTTGACGCTGCTCTCTCGCTCGACTTGCCAGGTAAACGCCATACATGCGACTTCTGTACAGCCATAAATAACCCATATTTCTGCCTCGGGAAATACGGCCTTACATTGCTCCAATAGTACAGGAGCAATCATGTCTCCTCCTGAGGAAATGTGTCTAATATTGCTAAATACAAGTTCTTCATCTTCAGCATGGCGCAGAATTAGACCTAGTAATGATGGGCCCACGTGAAAACAACTGGCCTCTGCAATATGCTGCGCTAGTTTCTTTGGATCCATTATATCTTCATGTGAGCAAATAATGAGACTACCGCTGCAGTAGAAAGGTAACAGAAGATCGAAAAGGCTGATGCTAAAGGTATATTTAGCTATACCCAAGTGAGTATCAGATGCCGACAGACCATACTTCCTCTGGGCACTATCCATAAAGAATTGAAGGTTTGAATAACTAAGCTCTACCCCTTTTGGGGTGCCTGTTGATCCGGAGGTGTAGAAGATATACGCAATACTTTCCATCGCAGGTCGCTTTATAACGAAGCTCTCTGAAACTTCATTGTGTAAGCAACTATCATTCATTTTACAAATGATACAATCATTACTTAAGAGTGAAATCTGCTCATAATCGCAGTCAGTCAATACGACTTTCGGTGTGATCTCGTTAATGATAGTCTTTAATCGATTTTGGGGAAGATTAGGATCGATAGGCACATAAGTAGCCCCGCTCATTAATATAGCTAGCAAGGCGATAGGGATGTATTCTCTGCCCGTTATAAGAACGGCTATCTTATCATTACTGCCTACTCCTTCAGACTGAAGTTTGAAACTTATAATGGCTGCTGCAGTATAATACTCTTTGTAGGTGTATTTTCTTGCAGGTGATTCGATGGCTAACGCTGTCGGGTTATCTTTTACGGTGATCAGTATATTGTCTATAACACTAAAATTTTTAGTCATTTGACTTAGTTACCTGACGGCCCAAAGAAAGCGATCTCTAGGCTTTATATTAATCCATTAAACAATCATTTTTTCTTCCATGAAGATAGAGACAAGTATTAAAGGTAAAACTTAAAACTTAAAACTTCTCTGTAAGCGGAAAAAAAGTCTTGTATAACATGACATTTTATCTTCCGTTCTGTATCGCTATCGAACTTATTAATAGACGCAATTGATTGATGTTAATTTATGTAGCTTGGCTAAATAGTTTTATAGAAAACATGAGGAATTTCATCAACAATAGATACCGTACATTGTGTGATTTTTATCCCGAATAAAAAACCACTTACTCACAGTTACGAGGGCTATTCAATAATAAATGAGATTTTATTTTCAAAGCATAATTATATTGATGTAATTAGTCTCTTGTACCTTATACGTTGATATTCACGATCAAATACCCGACCTTTCATGAGCTATGAACCTTCCTTGCTTAATGGATTGAGGTAATTGACAGCTTCTCTAAAAAGATAGGCACAACGTCGAATAAACGGCTTTATGTCGTGCCTATCGAATATTGCAAATACAGGAGAGTTTAGATACGGGGATATATATTGAATTATTGAGTAACGCTCTTGCTGTAAATATCTAAGGCTATAGCCAATATCTCTGGTTATATCTATCCAGTAAACTCCAATCTTGTATTTTTTGATGCTAGGAAGTTCGTTGTTAGTAAGGTGTGCGTATTGCAACCAGGGGAAGTTTACACCGCAGCGAACGGCGAGTAATGTAGAAAGATTATGACGACAATTAACCTCCATTAGCTTATAGCTACCGTC